>DIKT01000037.1 GCA_002424635.1 Desulfobulbaceae bacterium UBA5611 | reverse complement strand
AGCAAGATAAAGCCCTTGCTTGTTTCCTAACGGCCCCTAATCTTGGTGGCCGGCCATCAAATCTTCTTTTTGATGGCCAACTCCTGGGCTACCTGGGTCGCAGTTTCTTCAATAGAGCGGCCATCTGACATGATAATCGGAATATCATATTTTAAAAAGATCTGGTTGGCTTGATTGAGCTCGTTGATGCAGGTGGCAAGTTTAGCGTAGGAGCTGCCTTTGTATCGTTTTTCCCTGATATGATGAAGTATCTCCGGAGTTGTTGATAGAGCCACCACCCGTTTTTTATTCCGGACGATATCGGGCGGCAGACGATAGATATTTAAATCGTCACAGATAAGAGGATAATTGGCCGTCTTGATCCCCATCTGGGTGGCAAGATAAACTGACACCGGAGTCTTGCCCGACCGGGAGACCCCCAGCAGGATAGCTTCGGCCTCATCATAATCAATTGTTAAAGTACCGTCATCATGTGAGATACAGTACTGGATGGCCGAAACTCGTTTGGCCATGGTCGTATCATCGAGATGCCGGGAAAAGCCGGATTCCCGCAGAGATTTGGCCTCGAGCAGTTCCTCAAGACGCGCCAGATAGCTGTCGCAGATATTAAAAAGTTCAATTTCAGGCGCATCGAGAATCCTGGTTAATTTCGGATTCATAATGGTGGAAAACACCAGGGCATGGCGGCCGGATGATTGTTTTAAAATAAGTTCACGAGCATTCCAGGCATCCTGTTCCGTTCTGATAAAAGGGATCTTCTCCTCATTGAAATTAATCTCAGGAAACTGGCAGAGCAGGGACTTGCCCAGATCCTCAGCCAGGATGCCGGTGCTGCCGGAAAGAAAATAGACATCTTTAGATTTCCACATAATGTTATCCTTTCCTCCTTATCTAATGACTATAGATCAGTTTATAGATGAACTATCTTTCTTTACCCCATTTTTTCCGCGAAGGCGCGACCAATGCTTTTTTCTGGAAAGAAAGAGCTGGATAGCCAAGAATGGCCTGGGTTTTTTCGGAAAATTCCTGGCATGGTCTGATCGTTAAATCCTTGAGTATTGCAATATCGACCTCACCACGACCGGGGAAATGAAGGGTGATCAGCAGCGGGCAGGTTCCATGAAACTGGTAGCATATTTTTTTCAGGGCCTCCAGCCTTTGTCGGGTAATGGCCTCGGCCTTTAATTCCAGCTTGATGGATTCGGTATATTTTTCCCGGGCCTCAGGCAGAAGGTCAATGGCTTCGGCGATAATCTTGGCGCCGCGTTCATCCTTCTGCACTGTCCCCTGAATGATCACAGCCTCGGTTGAGGCCAGCAGCTGATGGGTGCGGGAATAGGTCTCGGGGAAAACCACTACTTCCACGGAATCAAGGACATCTTCCAGGGTAATAAAGGCCATGGCATCGCCTTTTTTGCTCTTCAGCAGCTTGCAGGTACGGATGAGTCCGCCAACGCGGACCGGCTGTTCATCACCCCACTCAGCCAGTTTGCCGATATCGGTATCAACTACGGTTCTGATCTCATGAATGGCATCATCGAGCGGATGGCCGGTGATATAAAAACCGACTGTTTCCTTCTCGAAGACCAGTCTTTCCAACTCGCCCCATTCAGGGATATCAGGCAGCGAGATGCTGCTTATTTCCTGCTGGGCGGTATCCGGGGCCAGGGAAAAAAGAGACATCTGGCCGCTCTGGCGATCCCGTTGGGCAGCCTTGGCCTGCTCCATAGCCTGAGGCAGGATGGTAAAGAGCTGGGAGCGTTTACAGCCGAGTGAATCAAAAGAACCGGCCTTGATCAGGCTTTCGATAACCCTGGAGTTGACCCTCCGGGAATCAATGCGGTTGCAGAAATTTTCCAGAGACGTATATAAACCCCCGTCTTTTCGCTCCTGAATAATAGATTCCAGGGCGGCCCCGCCGACATTTTTAACGGCGGCCAGGCCGAAGCGGATACGATCATCAGTAACACTGAAATCATAGATCGATTCATTGATATCAGGCGGCAGGATCTCAATCTGGTGTTCCCGACATTCATTGATATAGAGGACGATCTTGTCGGTATTGTTCATGTCGCAGGAAAGCAGGGCGGCCATGAACTGAGCAGGATGGTGGGCCTTAAGATAGGCGGTCTGATAGCAGATCAGGGCATAGGCGGCAGAGTGCGATTTATTGAAACCGTAGCCGGCAAATTTAGCCATCAGATCAAAGACATATCCGGCCTTATCCTCGGGAATACGGTTCTGTTTGGCCCCGGCCATGAACTTGACCTTTTCCTTGTCCATGACCTCAGGAATCTTCTTGCCCATGGCCCGCCGCAGGTTGTCAGCATCCCCTAAAGAATAACTGGCCAGGATATTGGCAATCTGCATGACCTGTTCCTGATAGACAATAACGCCGTAAGTCTCCTCCAGCACCGTTTTGATCTGGGGCAGAGGGTAATTGGCAATGGCGCGGCCATGCTTGGTCTCGACAAAGTCATTAACCATGCCCGAATCAAGGGGACCTGGACGATAGAGGGCGACCAGGGCAATCAGGTCGCTGAACTGCTCAGGGGCCATCTTGACCAGCAGTTCCCGCATGCCGGAACTCTCCAGCTGAAAGATCCCCAGGGCATCACCCTTGCAGAGCAGATCAAAGGTCTTGAGATCATCCATGGGGATGGCGTCGATATCAAGATCGATACCAATGTCGGCCTTGATATGTTTAAGCGCTTTATCAATGACAGTGAGGGTTTTGAGGCCGAGAAAGTCAAACTTGATCAACCCGGTCATCTCGGTATGCTTCATGTCATACTGAGTCAGGGTCTCGCCATCCTTACCTTTGCAGGTGGGCAGGAATTCCACCATAGGCAGCGGTGAAACCACAACGCCTGCGGCATGGGTCGAAGTATGGCGGGCCAGACCTTCGAGAGACTGGGCGATGCGCAGCAGTTCGGCAATTTTCGGATCCCGGTCAGCGGCATCCTGCAGGCGCGGCTCTTCGGTAAAGGCGGTTTTGATCGTCATCTTCAACTGCTCAGGGATGAGCTTGGCGATTCTGTCCACCTCGCCATAAGGGATATCCATGGCCCGCCCGACGTCACGGATCGCCCCCCGGGCCTTCATGGTGCCATAAGTCAGAATCTGGGCCACATGGGCTGCCCCGCCATACTTGTTCTGGACATATTCAATAACCTCTCCCCGTCGTTCCTGACAGAAATCCACATCAAAATCGGGCATCCCTTTGCGCTCGATATTAAGAAAGCGCTCGAAAAGGAGACCATAGGGTAAAGGATCGATATTGGTGATGCGCATGCAGTAGGCGGCCAGGCTGCCGGCCCCTGAGCCCCGGCCAGGACCCACCGGAATGGCCTGATCTTTGGCCCAGTTAATGAAATCAGCAACAATGAGAAAGTAGCCGGGAAAACCCATGGTATTGATCACATCAATCTCGGTAGCCAACCGTTTTTTATACTGTTCTTCGACAGCAGGGCTGAGACTCCCATCTTTACGCCGGGCCGCAAATCGTTCTTTCAGGCCTTGCCAGCAGGCGGCGGCGAACATGGACTCGAGGGTTTCGCCCTCGGTAACCGGAAAAATAGGGAAGTAATAATCACCAAAGCCGATCTCCAGATTGCAGCGCTCGGCAATCTCAACGGTGGTGGCGATGGCCTCCGGGCTATGCTGGAATTTTTTTTTCATCTCCTCCGGCGATTTAAAGTAAAATTCGTCAGTGGAAAATTGAAAACGTTTGGCATTGGTTATAGTATTGTTGGTCTGAATGCAGAGCAGCACCTCATGGGCATGGGCCTCATCCTTGTTCAGATAATGGCAGTCATTGGTGGCTACCGTCTTGATCCCCAGCTCTGCCGCCAGCTTTTTCATCCCGTTATTGACCGGGGTCTGCTCGGGAATGCCGTTTTCCTGGAGCTCGAAGTAGAGCCGGTCACCAAAGACATGGTGGAATTCTCCGGCCTTTGTTCTGGCCCCGGCCAGGTCGTTCTGGCCAATGAGCCAGGGGATCTGGCCGTGGAGGCAGGCCGTCAGGGCGATCAACCCTTCGTTATGGGCAGTCAGGGTCTCCATGTCGATACGAGGTTTATGGTAAAATCCCTCAAACTGGGCGATGGCGGCCAATTTCATCAGGTTTTTATAGCCGGCAAAGTTCATGGCCAGCAGGACAATGTGAAAATGTCCTTTCTCCCGTTCTGTCCGGTGGCCGGGTGCCATGTAGAACTCGCAGCCGATGATCGGCTTGATACCAGCTTTTTTGGCCTTGACGTAGAATTCAAGGGCGCCGTACATGGCCCCGTGATCGGTAATGGCCACGCTGTCCATCCCGTATTCCTTGCACTTATCCAGAAGGTCAGGAATACGGATAGCCCCGTCCAGCAGGCTGTATTGGGTATGGACATGCAGATGTATAAATTCAGAACTCATATGCAAAGTCAGTGTTTATTTCAGACCGGTCACACCCTCAAGGTGGGCGTTGGTCAGGATCATATTTTCAGTCTTGGCGCCGGTAAAATCAGCCTTGATCAGGTTGGCCCCGGTAAAGTCGGCATTGGTGAGGTTGGCCCCTTTGAGGTTGGCGCCCGGCAGATTAGCGCTCAAGAGACTGGCCCCGCTGAGGTTTGCCCCTTCAAGATTAGCCCGTCGTAAATTGGCACGGCTCAAGTCGGCCCCTTTCAGTTTAGCTCCTTGCAAGTTGGCCCCTATCAGATCTGCTTGGCGCAGGTCACTTTTTTCCAGATTACATCCAGGACAGTTCCGGGCCATGGCTTTAACCGTGTGCTCTACCTCCTCAGGGGCAGCAAGGCCGGACGGTGCCGGAGTTTGGCTGGCAATAACAGCAGTCCCTGCCTCCTGTGATGAAGGCCTGTCATTTTCTGCGGTGGCCAGGGATTCTCTTAAGAAAGTACTTTGTTGCGGTGGCTCACCTGATGACTGCAGGTCTGGGGCTGGCCCGGGTGCAGACGATGGTTGACCGGTAGTAAGCGATTCACGAAGATAGGTAGTCTCTTTCCGGCTTGATTCATTTTTTTTGTACAGTCTTGCTGAATCGCCGCTTGAGGCTTTGGCGTTATAAGCAATAGCGCCGTTAGCATGAAAAAGTACATATTCATCTTTGCCGGTATTAGGAAATATAGAATAACACTTCATCTCACCAAAATACCAGACCTTGAACTTAAGACAAAGCTGGTTGTTGTTATTGATATCCCAGCCGCCGCTGTCTTGATCATCACTGCTATAGGACTTACCTTTGGCCAGCATTGTGCCGTCCGATAGGAAATAAAGATGTGCATTAAAATCGATGCTCTGCATATACAAGGTATTACCGGACACCAGGTCAAATATCTGTTTTGCAACCAGGGGTGAACTGCCTTTGGCAACCATCTGGTTATGCGTAACAGGCGCGCAACCGGTCAACACGACAGTACAAAAAAGAATTAGTGACCACAAACGTAATGACATAATATGTCTCCTTATATGGGTAAACTATTGAAATACAATATAAATTAAAAAAAGAAGTATAGCATAAAGATACAGGTATTGCACTTTATAAAGTACATTTAATATGCCAGCAAAAGGCCAGTACTGATGGCAAACAGATCTTTAGGCAACGAAGGCAACTGTGCTAAAAAATATTAAAGATTGTTAATCTTAAAATAGCTTGCCGTCTCTGCTGTGGGAGACGATAAGCTGGCGAATCATCTCGATAATGCCGCGGGCCAGGAGAGTAATGGAACGGGCATTGATATTCTGGGCGGCCGACTGATCCAGAAGAATATTTAATTTTGAAGGAAACTCAGCATCCGGTTGCCAGTAATTGATCAGAAAAGGTACCTTGGGCAGGGGCCTGATCAGCAGAGAGTGATCGGCCTTACCAGCCGCATCCACTGTCTGAGCCCCAAAAAGAAAGAGTATCTCCAGGAGCAGCTCCTTGTGGACGTCGGCTATTTGGCGTAGAGCTTCTTCGCAACGATGGGAGAAATATTGGCTCCATTCCGCCGCGCCAGGCAGACTGCCAAAGGGTACCCATTTTTCCTGCAAAGCCACCCCTTGACACCCCAGAATATAGTGCAGCAGAGGCACATAAAGCCAATGATTGACATGACATGTGGAAGTCATTTCGCCGGCCTGGTCAATGAAGAAATCCTTGCCCAGGCAGTTGATTGCCAGCTTACCCTGTATCAATCGTACGCCAAGCCGTGGTGCTATTCCGGCTAAATCAAGACTTTGTACCTTTTGTTGCAGCTGGCTGATTACCTCCATGTAATCATCATCCATTGACCGGCGCCTGATAAGCTGGGAATCGTGCTGAGCAAGAAGGTCCTTACTCAGATAGGGGCAACCGTTCAAGCTTTTCAAGCCCTGCAGGACTGAGGCGGCA
The DNA here is from genome assembly GCA_002424635.1 of Desulfobulbaceae bacterium UBA5611. GTDB lineage: Bacteria > Desulfobacterota > Desulfobulbia > Desulfobulbales > Desulfocapsaceae > UBA2270. Next base: position 11,563 of record DIKT01000037.1, on the reverse strand, counting down.
AAGGCCATGCATGAAGGGACACCACAATGGCCACAGTTGGTTTTGGGCAGCAGCTTATATATATCCAGGGGCTTATTTAACTTAGTCATGAGTCCCTGGACCCGTCTTCGGTCTCTTCCCTGATGTTGAATCTTTCCTTGATTTTGCGATAAGAAACCAGTTCCTCAATTCTTTCAGATGGGGTCAGAAAGGATTCCAGTTTGGTCTTGAGAATGGCGGAGTTCATCTCTGAATCAATGGCAATAACACCCTCCATAATGATTTTTTGCAGGAGCAGTTCATGATTGGTGCGCTCGCGTAGATTGGCGGCAAAAGGCAGCAGGAAGAAGTTAGCAAAAAAGATGCCATAAAGAGTGGAGGTCAAGGCTATAGGAATGGCTTTGAGAATAATAGATGTATCGCCAATGCCGCCAAGCATGGAAACCAGGCCGATTACTGAACCGATAATACCGAAGGCCGGAAAGAAATCAGCAATAGTACGCAGAATGCGCTCTGAATCTTCACGCCGCAGTTCTGTGGATACGTGGTCAGTCATATTAAAATAAATAAAATGGTAGTCTGCTGCTCAATAAATAAAAACATATCAGAAAAATATGTTTTTATTTATTGAGCAATCCTGTTTAAACCCCGATGAAAAGTTCAGTTTCTTCCAAATAGGCAAAAGCCCGCCATAGATCTTCCTGGCTGTGGGGCTCAAGAGTAATCAGCGGATGAAGGTCATGGTCACGTAAAAACTGAAATAGACCGGAGAAGTCAAACTGACCCTGACCTGGCGCCAGGTGCTGGTCTGAATTGCCATCATTGTCATGGAGATGTAATTGGCCCAGCCATGGTAACAGGAGTGGCAGCCAATTCTGCCAGGGAGAGCGGGCAAAACTTAAGAGATGGCCAACATCCAGACAGAAACCGGCATAGGGCGAGTGCAGCTGGGTCAGGATAGCCTGGTGGATAGCCGGGGAATGTTCATAAGTATTTTCCAGCATGATCGGCACTTTCAGGCTAGCGGCCTTGTGCAGTAGTTGACGCCAGGTAGTCAGGGCGATGGCACTCCACTCATTTAATCTATATCCTTGTTTGTTTTCCTCAAATTGCAGATGGCAGACAATGGAGCGCGGCCTGAAGATCTCTAATAGCTCAAAGGCGCGTTGTAATTTAGCACGACTGGCCGCTAGAATATAAGGATCTAGTGCCCCTGGGGCAAGATCAAAAAAAGGAGCATGCAGGGTACAGGCCAGTTTATACTGGTGCAGAATAGCCGCAATGCGCCGGAATTCCGTCGGATCTTCATCGTAAAGACAGCTGCCTTCCAGGCCGATTTCCGGCTGAATCCCGTGCTCAAGAAAAAGATCAAGATAATCAGTCTTTAATAGCTGCCAAGGGGCATTAACAAAACATCGTTGCGTGAGGGTGCTCTTTAGCTTCATACTCTGTTTACAGCTTATTTTTACATGACAATAGAGGTCGCAATCTCCTGACCAAGCTGGGTCAAGCCTTTACTTAAAACAGTGGTCAGCGTCTCGAAGCTGTCATCTGACAGTAACATGTGGATAAGAGATGAATGTGTTTTAAGCATCTCTTTGCTCTCCAGATCGAAAATGGTCCAGTTGGCCTCAATGATGGCCTTTTTATCGTCAGTACCTTCAAAACGCAGGATATCAATAGACACCCGGCGCCCCTGTCCAGCAGGGCCGGGATAGGCAAGGACCTGGGCCGGCTTAAGCAGACCGCCCAAGTCCGCTATCAATTTCTGGCTGATCATCTCGGTAAGATCGCCAGCCCATTGATGACCAGTAAGGGCATCAATCCTGGTTGGGCCATGACGCCTGACGATTCTGGCTTGATCAAGATAATTAGCCAGTTTTACCGGACCGATCAGAATAGTCATTGGTTCCAAATTGTGATCCAGTGCTTGTGGTATTGGCTCAGTGATCAGGATATATTGCCTCACTGGGGTTGCTTGAAAGCAGCCGACCAGGGTAACCAGGCCGCAGATCATGATAATAGACCAGAAAGTGGTTTTCTTCATTTTACAGTGCTCCTTATTTTTCTCTGCCAAAGATCAGCATCTGAGGATTTCGCTCTAGATATTCAGTAAAAGCGCGGATGGATTTTGCAGCTTTTCCCATCTCAGCGATACTCTCAGTTAATTGATAGTAAAGGGGTGACTCGGTGCCCGTCGATTGTCGCAGGCCGGTCATCAATGCTTCCGTGGTTTGCATGGTCCGGCCCATATCCTGAACAGTAGCGTTCATTGTGCTAAAAAAAGGATCAAGCTGCCCATCAATCTGTCCTACCATTTGATTGGTATTGTCGGCAAGAAGAGAAACCTTATCAAGGCTGGTCTCTATTTTATTCATCATGGGTAATAAATTTTCGTCAAATTTGGCCAGGATGGAATGAAAACGGTCCAGGCTGGCAAAAAAGAGGGCCAGATTTTCCTTGGAAGCCTCTGAACCCAAGGCCTGTTCCAGGGTAGTGCTCATTTTTTCCAAAGCAGTCATGGTATTGGAGAATTTAGTCGCCAATTCCGAGAAATCCAGGGATTGCATAGCTCGGGTCATCTGTTGCATCTCGGAAGGAATCGTCGGGATCTCCAGATATTTACCGTCTTTATCGTGATATATGGCCTCTGAACCTTCATGAATGGCCAGATCAATATAAAGCTTGCCGGTAAGAAGGCTTTGTGATTTTAAAGTGGCCCGTAACCCCCGGTCGCACATTATTTTTAAAAAAGTATTGATGTCATAATTTTTATCTTTGCCCTCCATCTTGACAACCTTATCAGGAGTAAGACTGATTAAGACCGGTACCGTGATTTCATAGGTCGCCGGGTCAATATCCAGCCTGATTTCTTTAATTTCACCGATAGTTATGCCTCGATACGTGACAGGAGCGCCGATATTAAGGCCTTGCAAGGAGCCCTCCAGGTAAACAATGGCAGTATCTTTACTGGTGAACAGATGGCCGCCGCCAAAAATAATGATGCCGGTTGCCAGCAATACAAACGACAAGACCACAAAGGCGCCGATACGGGTGGAATTTGCTTTTTTACTCATGAGATAGGTATAATCCTTGAAAATTTCAGGAAATGCAATTGCAACTGTTCTTTAAAAGCTGCTACCGCGAGTTAAGAATTTTTTTACTTTGCTGTTGGTTGTCGATGCCAGCAGGGTATGAGGAGCACCTCCGGCAATTATGGTCCGTGAATCAGCGTCAAGAAAAATCGAATCACTGCCGATGGCAAATATCGAGGCCAGTTCGTGAGTCACAATAACTACTGTTGCCCCCAGGCTGTCGCGTAATTCCAGGATTAAATCATCCATCAGCCGAGCATTGATAGGATCAAGACCTGCTGAAGGTTCATCAAAAAAAAGGATCTCCGGATCAAGGGCGATGGCCCTGGCCAGGCCTGCTCTTTTTTTCATGCCGCCGCTGATTTCTGAAGGATAGAAATCAGCGAATCCGGCAAGGCCAACCAGGCGAAGCTTCAGGGAGACAAGATCACCAATTTCATCCTGACCCAAGGTGGTATGCTGACGCAGGGGTAAGGCGATATTCTCGGCCAGAGTCATTGAGCTCAGCAGGGCGCTGCTTTGATAAAGAATACCGCATCTTTGCATGATCTGACTGCGCTGTTCTTCAGATGCGGCCCAGAAGTCAGTTTCACGAAAATGAATAGTCCCGGCGGCCGGATCTTTCAGGCCGATCATATGTCTGAGCAGGGTGGATTTGCCGCATCCGGAGTCCCCCATGATAACAAAGATATCTCCTTGGCGGACAGTGAAATTAAGCTCTCGCTGAAGGACGAATGAGCCATAGGCCATAGTCAGATTGGTGACTGTTATCAGAGGTAATGACTGCATGTCTTCAGGGCACTTTACAATATACTGAGTTAATTCTCTGTAAGGTTTTTTATTGTGATCAAGTTAGATACCGAGGATATTAAAGATCACTGTCATGATCGCATCAGATACCACGATCAGCACAATGGCGGTAACTACTGCTGACGTCGCTGCAGTTCCTACCGCTGAAGCGCTGCGTCCGCATTGCATTCCTCTCAGGCAGCCAGAGAAGGCAACCAGATAACCAAAAATAAGAGATTTAAAGAGGCCAACCCCGAAATGTCTGATGTTGATTGAGTTTATGGTTTGATTATAATATTCAGTTATGCTGATATCCAGTGTCAACCCGGCAATCAGGAAACCACCGCTTATGCCAAGCAGATCGGCCCAAAGAGTCAATAAAGGCATCATGAGCAACAGGGCAGACAGGCGCGGCAAGACAAGAAAGTCGATAGGGTTTATTCCCATGGTCTGCAGGGCGTCAATCTCTTCATTGACCTGCATGGAGCCGAGTTGGGCGGCAAAGGCGGCCCCGGTTCGGCCGGCCATAATAATGGCGGCCATCATGGCCCCCATTTCCCTGGTCATACCCAGACCAACGAGATTGGCAATATAGATTTCAGCCCCGAACATCTGCAGCTGCACTGCTCCTACAAAGGCCAGGATGACACCAACCAGGACCGATATCAGCGAAACAATGGGCAGGGCCGCCGGGCCACACTCCTCCAGAAAAACAGAGAAATCTGATCTGAGAAACTGGGCTTTGCCGGACAAGAGCCGCCCATAGCTTAAAGTTATTTGGCCGGTAAAAGAGAGGAATTCCCGGCTGTCTTCAATCAGATAAGAGGTCCGGCTGCCGACAGTCTGCAGGAAAGATTGATTTTTATCATCAGACTTGACTGCCGCCTTGCCTGGAGAGGCAGAGGCCAGACGCAGAAGCCGTTGGACGCCGGATGGCAACCCCTGGGCGTCAAAGCTGATATTATTGATCTTGGCATACTCTTGAATATCACTTAAGATTACCAGCAAGCGACTGTCCCAAGCCAGTAATTTTGTGCTGTCAAAACGGATTAGGGTAATGTCGGTAAAAAAAGACTGAATATCAATAAAGGATGAGGCACTGCTGCTGATTGTCCATGTTCCGCTAAAATGCAGGAATAGTTCAGCGCCATTGTTGACAGCCGCAATAGTGCCTTTTTTTTCCATATCCAGGGTCTTTTCTTGTGAATGATTATGCAGAAGAGCGGTACGTGGTTCAAATGATATTGAAAAAAGTTGTTAATTATTATAAATGGTTCTCTGAAAAGTGCCCTATTATTTTGGAGCAGACTACACAATACTCACATATCGACTAAAATATTCGAGTCCCCTGTGGATAAGGAGTGCAATTGTTTCTCGCTTCCTTGATTTTATGGGCCTGGCTGTATTTCTAAAACCCTTCATTAACATTTTAATTAAAAGAAAAAAGTTGACATCAGGTAAAAAAAAGTGTCTTTTAAGCTGTTTCTCGTAGTCCGAATGTAAATACTTCAGGTTTTTTCAAAGAGGAATTCATAATGTATGCAATAGTACGTACCGGTGGTAAGCAGTATCAGGTAGCTTGTGGTGATCAACTGCGAGTAGAAAAAATAGTTGGTAACGTTGGTGATATCATTGAGTTAAATGATATCCTGATGGTTGTTGATGGTGAGAATGCCATGATCGGTCGTCCTGTGTTAGAAAATGCCAAGGTTGTGGCCAAAATTGCAGAGCAAGGAAAGGCCAAAAAGGTTCTCATTTTTAAGAAAAAGAGACGGCAGGGCTATCAGGTAAAAAATGGTCATAGACAGCTTTATACCTCTTTGCAAATTCAGGAAATCAACGCATAAGATTTTTACAGTATCTTATATAAACGAAAGAACATCACCTGGTTGAATCAATAATCAGGTTAAAGGGAGTTAGTCATGGCACATAAAAAGGCGGGCGGCAGTTCCAGAAATGGTCGAGACAGTGCAGGACAGAGACGCGGAGTAAAAAGATTTGGTGGCCAGAGTGTAACAGCCGGGAGTATCCTGGTTCGTCAGGTTGGCACTAAGATCCATCCTGGAACTAATGTTGGTTGCGGCCGGGATTACACCTTGTTTGCTAAGATAGATGGCGTTGTGACTTTTGAAGATTTCGGTCATAATAAAAAGCGGGTCAGCATCTATCCTGCAGTTTGATTATAGCTCTAGTTCCCTCCCTGAAGCTCTCGCATGAGAGACAGCTTCAGCCCAGGTTTAGGCTCGACTTCAATGATTTCTATTGATTGTCGAGCTTTTTTTTTTAATGTTATTTTGAGAGGGGTTAATTAGAAATGGCCTTTGTGGATGAAGCAAAATTTTTCGTAAAGGCTGGCGATGGTGGCAATGGTTGTGTCAGCTTTCGTCGGGAAAAGTATGTCCCTAAAGGCGGACCAAGCGGTGGTGACGGCGGTAATGGCGGTAGTGTTATTCTGGAGGCCTCCAATAAGCTGCAGTCCCTGATTGATTTCCGCTATCGCTCTCATTTCAAGGCAGATCGTGGCGGCAATGGCCAGAGCAAGGATATGCATGGCCGCAATGGCAATGATTGCCATATGCAGGTGCCTGTCGGTTCGATTATCAAGGATAGCGAGACCAGAGAAGTACTGGCCGAGCTGTTGACCGAAGGCGAGACCTATGTGGCGGCCAGAGGTGGTCGCGGCGGTCTTGGCAATGCCCATTTCTCAAGCGGCTCCAATAGAACTCCTCGATTTGCCAGCAAAGGTAAAGAGGGCGAAGAGCACTGGTTGCGCATCGAATTGAAACTTATTGCCGATGTCGGTCTGGTGGGTCTGCCGAATGCCGGCAAATCAACCCTGCTCTCCCGACTGTCTGCGGCTAATCCCAAAGTAGCAAGTTATCCCTTTACAACTCTGGAGCCCCAACTAGGAGTTCTGCAGTTCAAGTACGAAGAACCTTGTATTATCGCTGACATACCTGGACTTATTGAGGGGGCACATGAAGGTGCTGGTCTGGGGCATACCTTTCTGCGCCATATAGAGCGCACCCGCATTCTGCTGCATGTCATCGATGTATCGGCAGACGATGTCCGGAAAGATTTTGAAGTTATCGAAAATGAACTGCGATCCTATCGGGAAGATCTCCTTGACAGAACTCAGATTCTTGTCTTGAATAAGACAGATATTGCCGACCCTGAAAAAGTAAAAGCGGAGGTAGCCTCTTTTACGGAGCTTGGTTTCCAGGTAGTCCAGATCTCCGGTCTTACCGGTGAGGGGATTCAGCATCTCAAGGATATTATTGAAGATAAACTGGAAGAATTACGTAAAATTGAACGTCAGGAACTTGAAGCAAAAGAGCAAAAGGTAGCTGTGCCCGATGTGGATGACGAGCAAGTTCTATAATAATTGTTGTCTGTAACGACTATTTTATTAATTTGGTTTTTATTTGATCATGACCACACAGATAAGCAGAGAGGATGGTCTTTATTATCGTCAGACTCTTTTTGATAAGGCCAAACGAATAGTAATCAAAGTCGGCAGTGCTGTCCTCACAACCGAATCTGGTATCAATCAAGCGGTTGTAGACAACATTGCCCATGATTTATCCTTCCTTAAGGACAGCGGCCGTGAGGTCATCCTGGTTACTTCCGGGGCCGTGGCCGCCGGCCGGAAAAAAGTTGTTCTCAGCGATAACCTGAAGGTCGGTCTTAAGGAAAAGCAGGCCTTGGCAGCCATCGGCCAGTCTTGTCTGATGCAAACTTATGACGAGGCCTTTCATAAACATGACAAGGTCATCAGCCAGCTTTTATTGACCCATGCTGATCTTGCCAGCCGAGATCGCTATCTTAATGTCCGTAACACCATTCTCACCCTGTTCCGCTTCGGGGCTATTCCCATTATCAACGAAAATGATCCCGTCTCCGGTGAAGAGCTCCGCTTTGGTGATAATGATACCCTGGGGGCTCTGATCACTAATCTCATTGAGGCCGATATGTTCATCTGCCTTACTGATGTCGATTGTCTGTATACCGGCAATCCTCTCACTGATCCTGAGGCGCGGCCTGTTTATACTGTAGCCCGGGTCACCCCTGAAATTGAGGCCATGGCCGGCAATGTAAAGAGCGCTCTAGGCACCGGTGGCATGCAGTCTAAAATCCGGGCGGCCAAGATGGTTGCAGCCGGTGGGGGCAGCTCTTTTATCGGGCCTGGTCGTCAGGGAGCCATCCTGCAGAAATTATTCAGCGGGGAAATGATCGGCACCTTTTTCCTGCCGGCTGAAGACAAGATCCAGCGGCGTAAACACTGGATCGCCTATGTCCTTCGACCCAAAGGTTATCTTGTTCTTGATGAGGGTGCCTGTGCTGCTCTGGTCATGAAAGGCAAGAGCCTTCTTTCTTCCGGTATTCTGGAAGTTAGAGGTGAGTTCGGAGTAGGGGACTCAGTTCATTGTCTTGATAACCATAATAAGCCTTTGGCTGCAGGGTTGGTAAATTACAGTTCGGTCAATCTGGATATCATCAAAGGCCATCATTCTGATGCTATTGAATCCATGCTTGGCTTTAAGGATTGCGATGAGGTTATCCATCGGGATAATCTGGTCCTACTTTAGAAGCAGGAGAATAAATGTCACAAGAGCAAGAGATTGAAAAGAGTATCCGTTTGATGGCTGAGAAGGCCAAGCTTGCTTCTCGTAGCCTGATGTCCTTATCTACCGATACCAAGAACAGCCTGCTTCGGCAGATGGCTGTGGCCCTTGAAGAAAAAAAGCAGTTTATCCAGCAACAAAACCAGAAAGATCTGGTGGCTGGCCGGGGCAAGGGTTTGTCAGCTGCCATGCTTGACCGCCTGGAGCTTTCTGATAAGGTACTGGCTGCCATGATTACTGGTCTGTTGGAAGTGGCAGCCCTGCCTGATCCTGTAGGCGAAGTGCTCAATCTTAGTAAAAGACCTAATGGCCTGATGGTCGGCAGGATGCGGGTACCCCTGGGGGTGATCGGCATGATCTATGAGTCTCGTCCCAATGTGACCGTCGATGCGGCAGCACTCTGCCTGAAAGCCGGCAATGCCATTATCTTACGGGGAGGCTCAGAGGCGATTCACTCCAATTTGGCCCTGGCTGAAGTTTTGCAGGACGTTTTGGCGGCATTTAAGATAGACTCCGCTGCTATCCAGGTAATTCCGACAACTGATCGGGCCGCCGTCAAGGTGCTACTTGCTCAGGACGAATTCATCGATCTGATCATTCCACGCGGCGGCGAAGGACTGATCCGCTTTGTCTGTGAATCTTCCCGGATCCCGGTTTTGAAGCACTATAAAGGGGTGTGTCATGTCTTTGTTGATAAGAGTGCCGATCCTTTAAAGGCCACGCCCATTATTATCAACTCGAAGACGCAGCGTCCCGGTGTCTGCAACGCCCTGGAAGGCCTGCTTGTTCATCGCGATATCGCGGCCGGCTATCTGCCTGTCATTGCAGAAGCGCTCCAGTCAGCCAATGTGGAGCTTCGTGGTTGCCCGGAGAGTGTTGCCCTGGTTGCTACTATTAAATCCGCTATGCCCAGTGACTGGGGAACGGAATTTCTGGATCTGACTTTATGTGTGAAGGTTGTTGCTTCCATTGATGAGGCCATGGATTATATAGCCAAGTACGGTTCCCAACATACCGAGGTGATTATTACTGAGGATTACAGTAATGCCCAGCGGTTTCTGGCCGAAGTCGATGCCTCAGCGGTAATGATCAATGCCTCGACCAGATTTAATGATGGCGGACAGCTCGGCCTGGGCGCAGAAATCGGCATCAGTACGACGAAATTGCACGCCTATGGTCCTATGGGCTTATCCGAGCTCACCACCCAGAAATTTATTATATATGGGGCCGGCCAGGTACGGAGTTGAAGCCAAGGATCGGGCTTTTAGGGGGAACTTTTGATCCTATCCATATGGGTCATCTGCAGATCGCCGAGCTGGCACAGAGGCTTTGCGTTCTGCAGGAGGTAAGGTTTATTCCTGCTGCTGTGCCACCCCATAAGAACTCTCAAGTAATTGCCAGTTTTAATGATCGAGCCACAATGATCCAGCTGGCCTTGGCCGGTTGTCCTGATTTTAAGCTTTCCACCGTCGAGGCCAGCCTGCCTGTTCCTTCCTATACTATTGATACCTTGAAATATTTTCATGATCAGGCAATGGTGGCCACTGATTTTTTTTTCCTCATGGGCGCCGATGCCTTTCTTGATATCGTCTCCTGGAAATCATACAGACAGGTTCTACAGGCTGCTCATTTTGTGGTAGTTGACAGGCCAGGCGCCGCCTCTTGTCAGGTAAAAAAGCTTATCGCAAGACTCGGTTACATGCCGGAGGACTCCTCCGGGAAATGGTGTCACCTCACCTTTCAGAAATATATTTTTTTCCCTTCCAGCTCAATAGTGGATATTTCTTCTTCCCTGATCCGTCAGAAAATCAAGGCCGACATTTCGATTGAAGGTCTGGTCCCTCCGGCAACTCTTGAGTATATTTACGCCCATGATCTTTATAGATGAAACAGTAAAATATTCTTTTGATATGACTTTTTTTTTACAAATATAGTATAAAAAAGGTGATTTATCTTTTATCAATTGTCTTTTTTTTGATAATTTTTATGAGGAAACATTTTGACCAAATCTTCTAAAGCAGCAAGCCAATCTTCCCGGATAAAAGTTCTGATCGCTGATGATTCCTGGGTTTTCCGAAAGATATTGCGTGATATCTTCAAAAGAATGCAACATATTGAATTAATTGATGATGCTGCAAACGGCATCGAAGCCCTTGAGCACATTATAAAGTTTCGGCCTGATGTTTTTCTTCTGGATATGGAAATGCCGCTTATGGATGGGCTAACGACTCTGCAGCACCTGATGATTCATACTCCGACTCCGACCATCGTCTTTTCCAGTTTAAGTCAGGAGGGAACAGCCAGATCTTTTGATGCCCTCAAATATGGTGCTGTTGATTTTGTAGCCAAATCCTCTTTTTTTAAGGGCACTGATATGGCGGCTGATAATGAGCTATTAATAAAAAAAGTACTGCAGGCAGCCACAATTTCTGTAAAAGCTATAAATCCGATGCAATCTATCTCGAAAAAAGAGGTCTATGGCACTCATCATTTAGTATTCTGTGAAGAATGCGGGGCAAAAAATGTCATAGAGCAGGAGGCTCAGTCGATGAATGGCAGTGTCTCCTGCCGACATTGTGGTGATGAGATTAATGTAACTGCAGATGAAAGATATCGTCGTTTTTCTCATGTGACGGTGATGGGGGCAGGAGAGGGCGGCTATGTCAACCTTTTGAAGATAATTCCCTTTCTTAGTGCTGATATGAATGGAGCTATAGTCGCTTTCATCCACGATGAACCGGAAAATGTTGCTTCTTTTATAGATTACCTTGCCTCCATCAGCAGTATAAAAGTAGTGCAGGGTCAAGATGGTCTGACTGTGGAAGGCGGTTCCTGTTATATTTTCTCTGGGGCGGATAGGGTGATCTTTTCTCCTTATAGCGGGAGTTACGTTTTTCGTATTACAAACGACCCAATCTTGTTAAAACAAAGGGCCATTAATTCTATCTTGATGTCATTAGCCCCTCTTTTAAAAGAACGGTTAACAGGGGTAATTCTATCCGGTTCAGAAAATGATGGCATAAAAGGGGTGGAGGCAGTTTTACAACACAAAGGTAATGTAATTTCTCTGGATAT
>DIKT01000082.1:293-19126 GCA_002424635.1 Desulfobulbaceae bacterium UBA5611 | reverse complement strand
AGAATACTCCATTCCGCCCGCAAAGTCCGTATGGCGCGGCAAGAGCCGCCGCTTTCTGGGAAGTGTCCTCCTATCGTGAGGCCTACAATATATTTGCCTGTTCCGGCATTCTCTTTAACCATGAATCCCCTTTGCGGCCGGACCGATTTGTGACCAGGAAAATTGTTCGCACTGCATGCAGGATTGCCAAGGGAAGCCCGGAAAAATTGAACCTGGGCAATATTGATGTGCAACGAGACTGGGGATGGGCCCCGGAATACGTCGAAGCCATGTGGCTGATGCTGCAACAACAGGCGCCGGAAGATTATATTATCGCTACCGGCGAAACGCACTCCCTGGAAGATTTTGTGCAGGCGGTTTTTGAAAGTCTGAACCTGGATTGGCGGGAGCATGTAAACCAAAACCCAGATCTGTTGCGACCGTCCGATGTCCTGATCTCCAGGGCAAATCCTGCAAAAGCTGCCAACAAACTCAACTGGAAAGCGAAATATATGATGCCTGATGTTGCGGACATGCTGGTCCAAGCAGAGTTGAAACTGGTTTCATGAGACAACGCGTCCGGAAATTATGAAGATTCTTGTTGATGCCATACCCATGACCGGTCTTCTGACCGGCATTGCCCGCTACCTGCGGAATATATATACCGAAATGGCGGCTATGGACCAGCTGGAGCTTTCTTATATTACGAGCAATAGAAGATTATTTCACTCCATGCCGCCCCTGGCTGACAGGGCAAAATGGGAACAGACGATCGGTGCGGTCATGAAGCTGCCTGATCCGGTTGTGTTCGGCCTCCGGGCCGTGCACTGGCTGCGATACGAGCAAGCCCTTCGCGGTATCTGCAGAAAAAACTCGTTTGACCTGTATCACGAAACCGCTTTTGTCCCGGCAAAACTGCCCGATGTTCCCATGGTTTATTCTATCTATGATCTCTCCCTGCGCCGCTGGAGTGATACGCACCCGCGGGAACGGGTATGGTTCTATGAGTTTTTTCTTAAGCGCCGCCTACCCTATGCGACCCATATCCTGACAATATCAGAGTTTATCCGCCAGGAAATTATAGAAGAATTCAAGATCCCTCCATCAATGGTTTCTACCGTCCCGCTGGCTGCGGATCCGCTGTTTGGGCCAAGACCTGACGATCATGTAAAAAAGGTGCTGAGTCGTTACAAACTCCCCGACGCATACCTGCTTTTCGTCGGTACCCTGGAGCCACGGAAGAATATCGATGTGTTGATAGCCGCACTCCAGGCAACCAGCGTTGATATTCCACTTGTCCTGACCGGCTGGCAGGGATGGGGAGACAAAGAGTGGCTGGAAAAAATGGAGAAAGCCGGGCTTGCCAGCCGTATCCACATCACCGGCCATGTGCCGGACGAGGATCTGGTGGCCATCTATAACGGCGCCACCGCCCTCGTCTACCCCAGCCTGTACGAGGGGTTCGGACTGCCGATAGTCGAGGCCATGGCCTGCGGCTGTCCGGTGATCTGTTCCAATGCGGCCAGTATGCCGGAGGTTGCCGGTGATGCTGCTTTGTTCATCGACCCCCGCAATAGCGATGAACTTGCAGCGACCATCGAGACCGTGGTACAGAATGATAACACGAGAGAAGATCTCGTCCGGCGAGGATTTAAGCAGGCTGGGAAATTTTCCTGGCAGCGCACCGCCACGGAAACCTTGGATGTATTCAAAAAGGTGGCAGGCTAAAGCCAATCCGAAAAAGGCAACCTATGTTAGTGTCACGCTACTGAATAAATAAATAAAACAATGATTAAACTCGGCATATTGAACGTTATTTGGAATTATCGCGGCTTTATTCTCAGCAGTGTTAAGCGGGAGTTTCAAACCATGTACAGCAACTCCCTGCTGGGGGCGGCCTGGACCGTACTCAATCCCTTGGCAATGATATTCATCTATACGGTTATTTTTTCCCAACTTATGCGCGCGAAGGTAGAGGGCATCGATTCTGCTTTTGCCTACAGCATCTATCTCTGTGCGGGAATTCTCACCTGGGGGTTTTTCAGCGAGATCATCACGCGTGCTCAAAATGTCTTTCTTCAGCATGCCAATCTCATTAAAAAGATCAGCTTCCCCCGTATCTGCCTGCCGATTGTCGTTGTTCTCAATGCCGGAGTTAATTTTACGATCATCTTTAGCTTGTTCACCGTCTTTCTCATCTTGAGCGGTAACTTTCCCGGCTGGGTATTCCTGGCGATCTTTCCACTTCTATTAGTGCAAATTATCTTTTCTATCGCCTTGGGCATCATCATTGGTATTCTCAACGTTTTTTTCCGTGATGTCGGACAGTTCTTTAATATCTTTCTCCAATTCTGGTTCTGGCTCACCCCCATCGTGTACTCGGGCACTGTCCTGCCGGAAAATATTCGTTCCCTCCTCGTCTTCAACCCCATGGCTGCCCTGATTGTCGCCTACCAGGGCATCCTGCTCCGCCGGGAATGGCCGCAGTGGGAGACGCTTCTTCCTCTTGTCCTGATCAGTGTGGTTCTTTGTGCGGTAGGTATTCGACTCTTCCTGAAACGGGCTGGCGAAATGGTGGATGAACTCTAATGGGAACTATTCGCGTCACAAATCTTGGCAAAGCTTACAAGCAGTACCCTAATCGCTGGTCTCGCCTGTCTGAATGGCTACTTCCCTTCCGGGGGAGTAGCCATAGCCTCAACTGGGTATTGCAGGACATAAACTTCCGTGTCGATCCAGGTGAGGCGGTAGGCATCATCGGCATCAACGGAGCAGGCAAAAGTACCTTGCTCAAACTCATCACCGGCACCGCACAGCCCACCACGGGTGAGGCACACATTGCAGGCCGGGTTGCGGCCATGCTGGAACTTGGCATGGGTTTTCACCCAGATTTCACCGGGCGGCAAAACGTCTTCATGGCGGGGCAACTGCTCGGATTGAGCGTGGAGGAGATTGCAGGGTTGATGCTCGAAATCGAGGCTTTTGCCCAAATCGGTGAATACATCGACCAGCCGGTGCGGGTCTATTCCAGCGGCATGCAGGTGCGTCTGGCCTTCAGCGTGGCCACTGCGGTACGTCCAGACATCCTAATTGTCGATGAGGCCCTGGCGGTAGGAGATGCAGCGTTCCAGCGTAAGTGTTTCCGGCGCATTGAGAATTTTCGTGAAAAGGGTACCACCTTGCTCTTCGTTACCCATGACGTGGAAACGGTCAAGAAATTGTGCGCCAAGGCGTTATTTCTGCACCGCGGCCGGGTTGAGGCGTTTGGTCCCGCCAAAATTGTATGCGACGCCTATGAAAAATCGCTTTTCGGTGGGAACAACGTGTCGCAAAAGTTGACAGAACACAAGACCGAGCCGGCAGTAGATCCAAGCCTGATGAATAGCTGTGAGTTGACCTATGGCGATGGCCGTGCGGTGATTGAAACTATCTGGCTGGAAAGTTCTGAAGATCGCGCCGCTAACGTCTTCGGCAGCAGCGATTCCATCATCCTCAAATACCGAGTGCGTTTTATCGAATCGGTAACGGGCATCGCATTTGCTTTCATGATTAAAACCAAGGACGGTGTTGCCCTATTCGGTATGGACACTGCTCACGTGCCGGAGGTACAAAAGCGCACTTTTGAAGCGGGATCTACGGTGATGGCAAGGTTTGAGTTGCGTAACGCCTTTGCGCCTGGAACCTACTATCTTAATTGCGGCGTACGCGACGACTACGGGGATCCCCCCGTCTTTCTCCACCGGCGCGTTGATGCCGTTCTTTTCCGTGTACGCGCCGACGAGAAAACCAGCGTAAAATCCGGGCTTATCAATACCCCCGCCAATTTCGTGGTGGAGGATGTGTGACCTCTTCACAGGAAAGACCATTAATGACTCAGGATCCGATTTTTATTCATTCTTTGTTCCGCGCGGGAAGCACCTACCTTTTCAAAGTGTTTCGTCGCTCCCTTGTTGGATATTGGTGTTACCAGGAGCCTCTGCATGAAATTTCGCTCACCGCGAAAAATGACAGGGAAGCTCTTCTGGCCACAGACGGAAATATAGTAAATGCTCTTCGCCATCCAGCTTTAGAAAAACCCTATTTTTTCGAACTATATGAAGTAAGCGCGCAATGCTTGCCACACCTTAAGAAAGAGGCAATTTACGATGGGTATTTTCTTTCAGATGACGATGATCTTTCTATTGAATTTTGGCGAAGTCTGATCTCTGCAGCCAAAGCTCGCCCTGTTATTCAAGAATGCCGAACAGCATCACGTATAGGATCCATTAGAAGAGCCGTTGGAGGCATTCATTTATACCTCTGGCGCAATCCTTGGGATCAGTGGTGGTCATTTCGGGTTAGCTACTTTTTCGATGCAGCCAGCCAGCTTTTCATTAATGCTCCCAAACATCCAGAAATCATAAAGCGTTTACGCGAAGAAATTGGTTTTGAAGAATATTTATCTGATGATCTTTGGAGCCAGATCGAGTGGTTCCTGGCAAGGCGGCTTACACCAGATGACAGTTATCTTGTTTTTTATGTCCTGTGGTGTCTTGGCTTGTTGGAAGGCATGGCCAATGCGGATCTGCTGCTGAACATTGACCGCCTAAGTGACACCCCGGATTATCGTCAGGAAGTTCTTTTTAAGCTGAAGACAAAGGGGATTGACGGATTAGATTTTTCTGACTGCTCAGTCCCGCAAGCCTGTTATGGTGACGAAGACCGGACGTTCTTCAGTCACATCGAAAATAAGGCCCATGGCCTGCTGCTCCTCTCCGGCACAACCCAGCACGAAATAGATAAAATCGTAACGTTGCGCCGAACAAATGAACCGGCAATCTGGGAAAATAGTAAAACTTCTTGTCATTCCAGCAACTTACTCCGTGATGCGGAGCGCGCCCGCACCCTGGCTCGTAGATTCGAGGGGCGTGAGGTCGAAATGCGAACAGACTTCACCCGTCAATTAACAGAACAGCAACTGCGCTCGACAACGGCCGAGACCAAGGCGCAGCAAGCCGAAACCAAGCTCCAAGATGAATCGTCCCGAGCCCAAGCGGCAGAAGCTAAGGCAGAGCAAGCCGAAGCCAAGCTCCAGGATGAATCGTCCCGAGCCCAAGCGGCAGAAGCCAAGGCAGAGCAAGCCGAAGCAAAAGCTTTGAATGAGGCCGACAGGGCTCGATGGCTTGAAAATGAATGGAATGCAGCCAAGGCTAAAGTAGATGAGCTCAACCATAACAGTCAGCACTGGTGGACAGTGGCCGAGCAACGTAATAATGAACTGCAAGCTGTTTACGCCAGTGGCTCATGGCGTATCACCTGGCCGCTCCGGAAAATCGCGCCATTCATTTTCCGGCTCTTTTCATTGCCGATCCGGTTAATTTTGTGGCTGTTTCGCTCGCTGAAACTGGGTTTGCGGTGGCTGGTTGTGAAAGCAATGGGCTTTGTGCTGAAGAGACATGACCTGAGTTCGAAGCTGTTCAAAATCATCGACCAACATCCAACCATAAAGGCACACCTTCTGGCATTAGCGCAATCAAGCGGATTAATCCCACCGGATATTTATCAGGTCACGCCGCGAGAGCAGAAACAAGCGGCCCAGCCAATCGCGCGGTCCTCGTTTGCAGAACAAGGACCTGAACCAATGCAGTCTGATCTCTCACCCCGCGCTGCCCGTATTTATGAAGACTTACAAAAAGCCATGAAAGAGAGAAACGCCTGATGCGTATTGTTATCGATATGCAGGGAGCGCAATCAACCGGCTCGCGCACGCGTGGAATCGGCCGCTATACTATGGCGCTTGCTCAAGCCATAGTTCGCCAACAGGATGAGCATGACGTGTTTCTGGCGTTGAATGGTTTGTTCCTTGATACCATCGAGCCAATTCGAGCTGCGTTTGACAGCTTACTGCCCCAAAAAAATATCCGTGTCTGGTCTGCACCAGGGCCTGTCAACCGCCTGAATGCTGACAATGACTGGCGGCGCAAATCTGCTGAGTTAGTGCGAGAAGCTTTTCTTGCCAGCCTGGAGCCGGATATTGTTCTGGTCACCAGTCTGTTTGAGGGGTTGGGCGATGATGCAGTGACAAGTATTGCAACGTTGAGCCTTAACGTGCCAACCGCTGTGATACTGTATGACCTTATCCCTTATATACATCGCCATCCGTATCTTGAAAATCCTGTGGTCGAGGCTTGGTATGAAACCAAACTCGATAGCCTGCGCCGCGCCAATCTTCTTCTCGCCATATCCGAGTCCTCACGTCAGGAGAGCATACGATATTTAAGTTTTCCAGAAAACGATTCGATCAATATTTCCACAGCGGCAGATCCTCAATTCCAGCCAGTATTCATAGGCGGTGAACGGGAAGAAAAAATACGCAATCGCTACAATTTACAGCGCCCTTATGTGATGTATACCGGCGGCATTGACCACCGCAAAAATATTGAGGGCCTGATTCGAGCATATGCAACTCTTCCTCAAACACTCCGCAGGCAACACCAATTGGCTGTGGTTTGCTCAATTCAGCCGCATGACATAACGCGCCTGAAGGTCCTGGCAAAAAAACACGACCTTGAAAATGACGAACTTGTCCTGACTGGTTTCGTTTCTGACGATGACCTGCTGAATCTTTACAACCTCTGCAAAGTATTTGTCTTTCCCTCCTGGCATGAGGGTTTTGGGCTACCGGCCCTGGAAGCCATGTCTTGCGGACGGGCAGTGATCGGGTCCAACACCTCCAGCGTGCCGGAGGTAATTGATAGGGAAGATGCCCTTTTCGACCCCAGAAGCGATGCGGCAATCGCTGCAAAGCTGTCACAGGTACTGACCGACGATGCCTTCAGGGTTGAACTCGAACGGCACGGTCTTGAACAGGCGAAGAATTTCTCGTGGGACAAGAGCGCTCATCGGACATTGGCTGCCTTTGAAAAATTTCATTTAGAGCGCCAGCAACGGTTAGCAATAGGTCCGTTACTTGCCCGCAGACCCAAACTGGCCTATATCTCCCCGCTGCCGCCTGAACGCAGTGGCATCAGTGATTACAGCGCCGAACTTCTGCCTGAGCTATCCCGACACTACGACATTGATGTCATTGTTGCCCAGGATTCGGTATCCGATCCATGGATCAATGCCAATTGCCAGATCCGTAACGTGGGGTGGTTCAGGACACACGCTACCCGCTACGACCGGATACTCTATCACTTTGGCAACTCCCACTTCCACCAGCATATGTTCAGCTTGCTGGAGGAGTTACCTGGTGTTGTTGTATTGCATGACTTTTTTCTCTCCGGGATTATAGCCCACATGGATATTCATGGCTCGACGCCAAACGGTTGGGCAAATGAATTGTATCTGGCGCAGGGCTACAAAGCAGTTCAAGAACGTTTTCAAGCTGATGATCCAGCTGATATTGTCTGGAAATACCCATGTAATCTTGGCGTCCTGAGAGGAGCACAGGGTGTCATTGTGCATTCTGAAAACTCCAGACGGCTTGTAAAAAAATGGTACACTTCGAATGAGGCTGATAATTGGGCTGTTATTCCCCTTTTGCGGATTCCTGTGAGTGAATGTGACCGCACAAAAGCACGTTGCGCTTTAAATCTCAATGACGATGATACCGTAATTTGTAGTTTTGGCATGCTCGGTCCGCACAAACTCAATGATCGTCTACTGGAAGCATGGCTGAGCTCCGATTTGGCAAAAGACAATAATTGCATACTGGTATTTGTGGGAGAGAATCATACTGGTGAATATGGCCAGAAGTTGTTCGCAGCCATACAACTTAGCGGACTATCAAATCGGATTCGCATTACCGGTTGGGCAGATGCGGAAACATTCCGGCATTACCTGGCTGCTGCCGACATCGGCGTTCAACTCCGCACACACTCCCGTGGCGAGACATCGGCTGCTGTGCTGGATTGTATGAATTATGGCATGCCTACCATCGTCAATGCCAACGGAAGCATGGCGGAATTGCCTGCCGTAGCAGTTTGGAAACTGGCAGACGAATTCAGCAGCGACCAGTTGATCGATGCCTTGGAAACTCTATGGCGAGATGAGTCCAGGCGCAAGAAACAAGGCGAACGGGCACGGAATATCATTCTAAAGCACCATGCGCCGCGCACCTGTACCGATCAGTACTGCGCTGCCATTGAGAAATTTTATCGAAACGCAGCTACTGATATACCTTCATTAACGCACGCAATAGCCGAGATAGAGCCGGCGCCAGCCAATCCAGATGCATTGCTACTTTTGGCTGCAACTATTGCGCAATCTATTCAGCCACGCTTTGTCTCCCGGCAGTTACTTGTTGACGTTTCGGAGTTGGTTCAACGCGACAGCAAAAGCGGTATCCAACGTGTAGTACGAAGCATCCTGTTTGAATGGCTCAGGCATCCTCTCGAAGGCCTGCGCATAGAACCTGTCTATGCCTCAACAGATAGAGGATATTATTATGCCCGCCGTTTTACCCTGGAGTTTCTGGATTGTCCAGTGGATGCATTAAACGACGAGCATGTTGAATATCAGGCCGGTGATATCTTCCTCGGTCTGGATCTTCAACATGAGATTATCAGGGCGCAACAGCCATTTTACCAACGAATGCGCCGCCACGGGGTTGAGGTAAAATTTGTGGTTTATGATCTGTTATGTCTTCTTATGCCACAACATTTTGCCGATGGTGTAGCAGAAGGGCATACCAGATGGCTTGAGGTCGTGGCCGAAAGTGGCGGCGCAGTTTGCATCTCTAAAGCAGTTGCCGATGAGCTGACAGAATGGTTTTCTGCAAACGGCCCTAAACGACATCGGCCATTCAAGATTGAATGGTTTCACTTGGGAGCAGACATTGGGGCCTCCTCGCCGACAACAGGCATGCCAGGCGCTGCTAAAACATTACTGGATACTCTTGCCGCATGCCCGAGTTTCCTGATGGTGGGAACGATTGAACCTCGCAAAGCGCACCAGCAAACGCTCGCCGCTTTTGAAAAACTATGGGATAAAGGGGTTGGCGCCAATCTGGTGATTGTCGGCAATCAAGGCTGGAAGGTGGAATTACTGGTTGAACAACTACGCTCACATCCCGAGCTTAACAAACGCCTTTTCTGGCTGGATGGTATCAGTGACGAATACCTGGAAAAAGTATACGCCGCCTCAACGTGCCTTATTGCCGCGTCGGAGGGAGAAGGATTCGGGTTGCCGTTGATTGAGGCCGCCCAGCATAAACTGCCCATCATCGCGCGTGATATCCCCGTATTTCGGGAAGTAGCAGGAGAGCACGCTTTTTATTTCACCGGTCTTGCACCTGAATCGCTTGCGACTGCAATTGCTGAATGGCTTAGATTGCATGCCAAAGGTAAAGCCCCCCAATCGAAGGATATGCCTTGGTTGACGTGGGAGCAAAGTGCGAACAGGCTGCTCAAGGTGATTTTGGATGATTAGTACTAATACTACTTCTAGTACACCCGCAGCCTTATGGCCTGTATTGCTGCGGCTATCAAATAGCGGTCGCAGAGGTTGGCGTGATGTATAGGATGCCGAATGTTCTGAGTGTCGGCATCTTTCATCAGTTGCTTCATGTGGTCGCAGATTATCCACACTACACCATAGATGTTGCAGGAGTCAGGTAATTGCAAATGAATATAAAACGCATGACACCATCCTGTATACGATGGTCAGTGATTCTATTATTTCCTTTTTTTTATTTGCTGTGTGGCCTTCACACAAACGGACCTGCATATCTTGCAGATGAGATAGGATATTTAACAAAGGCAATTTTTTTATCGGGGTACGACGTAGATGGAGCGAGCAGTTATTACGCCGGATACTCCTTTCTGTTAGCCCCTCTTTTCAAATTCCTTCCCGATACATCGTCCATTTGGATCGGCGCGATGATTGTCAATGCATTGTTATGGGTGAGTTCTTTCTATTTACTTGATCGCCTCGTTGTGACCTTGCGATCTGACACTCCAGAGACCAATCGAATACTGATTTTAATATTTTCGGCGGCATACCCCTCTTGGGCAACTATGGCAGGGTATGTTTTTCCTACATCAGCTTTCGTTACTATATTTCTTGCGGGGCTTGTGGCCCTTGCTCGCATCAAGAATTTTGGATGCAAACAAACGCTTCCATTTTCTCTGTTGGTTAGCCTCTTGGCTTGGATTCATCCTGCCGGGTTAGCGGTAGCTGTCGCCTCAGTTGTCGCCCTGTCCTTTTTGGCAATCAGAACAAGGACATGGCGACCATTGTTAATGCATACTATTATCTCTTCATTGCTGATTCTTGTGTATACACAGGGCATTCATCCTTGGTTGGCTGATGCCATGACTCCTGCAGGCTTCCACTCCAATATGCATTACCCCGGTGGGTCAAAAATATTATCCAGAGCCATGCTCTTGGACTATTGGGTTGTTGCCATCACCAGGGCAAGCGGCCAGATGGCGTACTTGCTCGTGAGTACCTTCGGAATAGCATTCCTAGGAATAGTAAATTCAGTTTATCGCACCAAAAAGCTGATGATGAACAATAGACTTGAGCAAGGCGATGTTGTTAGGGCATATACAATTACTGCACTATTTGGAGTAATTGCTATTGGGGTGATCGGAGGCTCACCTGACCGAGTTGACCATTGGATTTATGGTCGTTATTTGGATGGCGTTGCCTTACCAGTAATAGCGCTCGGTATGGTCTCTTTACTTGAAATGGGAAGGCGCTCGAGAATCACTCTGCTAGCTTTTGCCGTAATTTGTGTAATCGCGGCTGGCCTTCTGATTGAGACCCAATATCATCCAATGCAACCTAATAATCTAGTCAATACCCCTTCCTTTTGGCCCCAATTTATTTTCTCAAATGTTGATATTCTTAAGTGGATGATCGCTGGGGCTGTAGCTATTGCAGTTGTAGCAGTTGGAGGTAAATTTGTTGCGCTATTATTCGTAGTTGCATCCCTTTTCATCTGCACGGTGCATGAGATTCAATGGCACCAGCTTATATTGTCGGGGCATAGCAAACCTTCATCGATTATAGATCTCGTTAGACACAACTATCCTAAAGGCAATTGTATAGGATATGACCCAGAATTTCCTGCAGGGTCCAGCCTTATGCGAAGAGAACGACTTTCTCTCTTTAAATATTATTTTTTTGATTACAATTACTCAAGGATGTCTGCAGAAGATTGGAGAGAAAGGTGTAATGGCCCTTTTTTAACCTACAATCCAGATCAATTCATAGGAAAAACCACAGAGAGGATTCTTGCCCGTTCGAATACTACAGGTTTGTTTCTCATAGTTAAAGGCGCTAAACGTGAGATTGAGATCCCTGAAAATTTGTATTCACGAGGAGATATCTCTTTCGCAACTGATATGGATGACCGCTGTTTGATTGCAGGATGCTATGCAATAGAGGCTGAAGAGCTTGCTAGTTTTTCCAAAGTCGGCACTATTCGCAACGGCAGACTTTCAAGCGACGGAAATGCAGGATATTTATTTTATGGACCCTATCGAAATCTTGACAAGGGATCTTATTACTTAATTCTCCATGGAAATTTTGTTAATTCTACTGCCGATGATATCGATGTCGTGAGCGACCAGGGGAAGAAAACTTATTCGACAGAGAACCTCAATAAAGATGATTGTTTTTCAGAAGAAATAATAGTGCCATTCGAGCTAAAGGAAAAGGTAAAGGATCTTGAGGTTAGACTGCGTGTGGGGGCAGAAGATCAAGTGTCAGTGTCCTCTTACAAGATTGTTACCAATGATGGCCGTAAACTTTCCAAATCGCCCTCCCTTTGTGCTGACGGTAAATCACTTGCTGCACTACCTCGGCAAGTCGGTCGCGTTGACGGTGCAGTGATTAAAACGGACGGGCGTGCCGGGTACCTTCTTTTTGGACCTTACAAGCGCATGACCGCTGGTGTTTATAGATTTCTGATCACTGGAGAAGTGAAGGGCAACGGTGAAAATGTTGTGGTTGACATTGATGGGAACCGTGGCAACAAAATTTTTGCCAGGTTCGATGGTTTGGAAGGCCAGGTTAATAATAAAACCTCAAAAAATATACTGCTTGAAAAAGTAATAACTATCGACGAAACAGTTGAAGACTTGGAAGTCCGTATTCTAGTCGATGAGCAGGCCGATATTTTCATTAGTGGTTACAGCCTCCGGCCAACTGCTACCCCAGCAGCACAATAAAGGAGAAGATAATGAAGCTCATCATTCAAATCCCCTGCTATAATGAAGAGGGTACTCTCGCCATTGCGTTGGCCGCTCTGCCTCGCCAGATTCCTGGCATTGATAAGGTTGAATGGTTGATCATTGACGACGGCAGTACAGACAAAACTGTTGAGGTTGCTTTGGCCAATGGTGTTGATCATATTGTCCACTTGCCACATAATCAAGGACTGGCCAGGGGTTTCATGGCGGGTCTGGAGGCCTGCCTCAAGGCTGGTGCCGATATCATTGTCAATACGGATGCGGACAATCAATATTGCGCGGACGATATACCTAAACTTGTCGAGCCAATATTGTCCGGGAGGGCCGAAATCGTAATCGGGGCGCGCCCGATCTCTGAAATTGAGCACTTTTCCTTTACTAAGAAGATGCTCCAGAAATTAGGGAGCTGGGTCGTCCGCGTTGCCAGTAACACAGATATACCCGATGCACCAAGTGGTTTCCGGGCAATCAGCAGGGGGGCTGCAATTCATCTGAACGTATTTAGTGAATATACATATACGCTGGAAACTATAATACAGGCTGGCCAGAAGAATATGGCAATTACATCGGTACCAATACGAATAAATGAAGACCTGCGGCCTTCCAGATTGCTCAAGAGCATACCAAGCTATGTCAAACGGTCTATATTGACTATCTTTAGAATTTTTATGACATATAGGCCCATAATGTTTTTTATAGTGCCGGGGGCTCTGCTATTTACCTCGGGTTTATTAATCAGTCTCCGGTTTTTGTACTTTTTTTTCATTGGAGATGGAGAAGGACATATTCAATCAATCATCTTGGCGTCGCTTCTGATGGGGAACGGTTTTTTTCTGGTAGTTGTAGGGTTGGTGGCCGATCTGATTTCTGTTAATCGCAAACTATTGGAGAAAATAAATTGGAGAATCCATTCGTTAGAAGAAGTTGTCTTGGAGAAACAAAACCGAGGGATTTCACAAAATGAATCCTGTTGAACGGTTTCTCGTCGTCTTTGTTGCAGATTTGTTGACCGCAAGTCGCAATGTTATGGTCCGAGATAAAGTAAAAGATATGGTTATACGAAAATGATTGAGCCAGAATTAAACTCGCAGAAGTCTAAATACAATATTGGTCAATTGGTAAATGAGCCTGATTTGCATATGCCCCTCGTCGATGTGATCCGTACTCGTCGAACCGTGAGACGTTATCAAGATAAGCTTATCCCACATGATAAGCTGGAAATGCTTTTACGGTTGTCCACTCATGCGCCAAGTGCTTGCAACAGGAGGGGGTGGCGGTTCATCATAATAGAAGACCAGAAATCTCTCGATTGGCTTTATAAAAAAGGTGGCGCCGCTTTTATTCCGAAAGTCAGGCAGGCGGTATTAGTTTGTTACTTTGGTCATACCGATAACATGGAGTGGCGAGATGTCGAGCAGAGTGCATCTACTGCAATTTCCTATTTCCAACTTCTTGCTCATGCTGAGGGCATAGGATCCTGCTGGATTTGCCATTTGCCACCCAAGCGTGAAGTTAGGCGTTTTTTCAAGATACCTTCCAATTATACACCCATAGCACTTTTGACAGTAGGGTATTACATCGAAGACATGAACGTCACCGAAAGGAGAGTAGACAGTGAAGAATTAGTTACTATGGACTACTGGAAATTTTCACATGCGCCTGATAAAGACACGGTTGGTTTTAAATTGTTTCTTAAAAGGACCTTGCGTAAGCTTTACTATCTTTTCCCCAAGAGAGAGTGGTTGAGAGAACTGACTCACAAATTTGAAAAAAAATTCCACAACCATGATTAGTAAGCATAAGTCCTTGTTAAATAAGTGGAAGTCTTATCTGAAAATAGTTGTATCTTTTTTGCTTATTTTATTGATCCTCAATAAGTTTGATCTGCATTCAATTGTTGAGGAAGCTAGGGATGTTTCTATCTGGCTTTATTTGCTTGTTATACTAGGCCATTTTGTCCTTATGGCTATTAAGGCTCTACGGTGGAAAATTCTTCTAAATTCGTTTCGAATTAAATGTTCATATAGAGAGGCACTTAAAGCTTATATCACAGGGTTTGCGTTTGGGACATTCACTCCAGGGCAGCTTGGGGATATGGGGAAAGTGATGTTGATTGGTGCTGCCGGTAGACAACGTAAACTTGCTCTTATTCCTTCATTTGCAGACAGGTTGTGGGATTTGTTCGGGTTGATTTTGGTGTCATCTGTTTGTGTCTTGTTTTTGTTTTCTAAGCAATTTGAGTTTTACACTATAGTAGTATTTGTATTTTCGTCTCTGACCGTAGCATTTGTTTTTGCGTATTGGTTGTACCCTATGGTGCGAAACCAGTTTCTGCGGAGGTCAGAAGCTGATATTGCAGATCTGTTCAAAAATTGGCACTGGTCAATGTGTTTGACAGCTATTGCGCTACTGATTCAACTGCTCCGATGGTTAATTCTCTCAGTTGCGCTCGGGGTACCCGCTCTCTTGGGTGCCACCAGCGCGATGATCGGAACTTTAATTGCTTTAGTTCCTGTTTCATTTGGTGGCCTCGGGACACGAGAAGCAGCTATGGCGGCTTTGTTTTCCCTTAATGGTTTATCGCCTGCCTTAGGTGTCAGTTTTTCTTTATTGATGTTTGGCAGTTATCTGGCTGGTACGTTTGTCGGTGTTATTTTATTGCATACTTATAAGATTAAATTTCGAGACCAAAGCCTTGAGGGGAATTAATTATCCTTTGCCGAAAGGATTTTTGCAGAGTGTAATTTTTGTACAGGTGCGTTTGGGAGGCAAGAATTTATGATCGCAAAAGATTTTATTGCTGCTACGGGGACGAAAATTCTTCCTCGCATCCTGACTCAAATTTGTAGAGATTCAGAGTCTCCCTTTTGGGGATGTTGTGACCGCCATTGGTGGCACTACAAGATTAGAGATTTTCCGTCAATTATTCTGCAACAGGCAGGTTACACCATCGCACTTGCAGCTGACGTTGGAGTCAGGTCTTTACCATCCAAGGAGTTGAAGGATCTTGCAGCTCAATCATGTCGTTTTTGGAACGAGCGCGCACTTCGCCATGGAGCCTTTGAAGAGTACTATCCTTATGAAGAAGGTTATCCACCCGTTGCATTTTCGACACTGGCAGTCGCTAAACTATGTGCTGATGGTGTCATCGATACCGCAGAGATTATGCCTGGGCTTGAGGTGGCAACGAGACAACTTTTGTCCCGTTTTGAAGCTGAAGCTGCCAATCAGCAAGTTGCCGGAACAGCCGCGCTGGCAGTGCTCCGCAATTTAACTCCTGATCTTGTCCCCGATGGTGTTTTTTCGGAGGTGTTAAGCAGGACTCTTGATCTGCAGAAAAAGGAAGGTTGGTTCCCTGAATATGATGGACCTGATCTGGGGTATCTTTCTGTGACCATGGATTGCCTCTGGGATATTTATGACGCAACTAAAAATGAACGATGCTACAAAGCAATTATAGCGGCCTTTGATTATATATCTTGGTTTGTTCTTGGTCCGTATGGCGGGGCAGGGATGCACAACTCTCGGAATACTGATTATATAGTGCCGTACGGTATAGCTCGCCTGACGTGTGAATCTAATGGAGTAGGCACTCGAGCAAATGAGGTCATGGAGAGGCTTTATGGGTCAGATTTAAAGAGTGGGCATTTTTTTGATGCAGTAGATGATCGATATTGGTGCCATTATATCGGGCATTCGGTTTATCGTGCTCTGCAGGTTTTCACGAAGTCCGCAACTACTCAAATTCAAGAGACACCAGAGATCCATAATTCTCGTTTGTCTTCGATGCCGGATTCTGGTCATTTTGTTTTGTGTGGAGATTCAGAACTGTCGCCACAACTATTGGTTTCTACCAGGAAAGGCTCTATCTTCAGTGCTGTCTGGCCTGGCGGTCAAAGGGCATGTGATTTTGGATGGATTGTTCAGTCCGGAAAATCTCAGTTTGTTTCGCACTGGTGGTCATCAGATTGGAAGCTTTTTAACCAAGACGGCATAACTGGATGTGACGGTTATTTGGTGCCTCATAAAGAACGTGTAAGTGTACCTTGGAAACATATGGTTCTCAGGCTTGCAAGTTTTTTCATGGGGCGTAAGCTGATCCGTCTTTTGAAACGATTAATGATTTTTAAAAAATGTGATTCCTCGTATCCCTTCAGCCGGCGCATATCGTGTGATGGTGCCGTGGTTTTAGTCGAGGACCGTATTTTTAGTTGTGGCGACAATGATAAATTAATACGTGCCCCTAGAGCCTCAAAACGTCATGTTGCCAGTGCGGATAGCTTTCACATTGAAGATTTTAAACTGATTAATGGGGTTAAAATTGTTGAAGATATTCGGAGAGTAGGACCTGACCTGACTGTAATCACTAGATTTGTACCATTAGAAACTAGCGCGGCCCAGTAAAAAACAAACAATTATCTTAGGCCGTTATTTTTATGAATAAAGAAAAGGGTGCTACATATAGTGGTTGACAAGCTTTGTCCCGTTGCTTTACATGAGAATGATAATTAGGATCTCAATATTGTATCAGTTCCTCAATTGTACGATGTACAAAATCTCATTACTAGAACTGTTATGTAGGAATTTTTTTTCATTCGGCTCTAAAATATCCAAGGCATTGTTTTTGGCCGCGTGCAAAGAGTTACATTTGCCAATCGGCCGTGGTGTCTGTTAACCTTAAAATGTAAAACAGGGGGATAAAGATGGTTTCATATGTTCGGTGCATAAAGTGGCCAGGAGGGCGCTTAGTTTTTTTTCTTGCATTTTTTTTAACATTTAACATGCCGTTAAGTGCTTTCAGCGTAGACAAGCTAGTTGTGAAAGATACTGTTGGTATTGATAAATTTAGAGTCACCGATCAAGGGGAAATGTTTACGATCAAGGGATCGTTAGGAGAATATGCTACGCCTGCAAGAAGTAGTAGATCATTAAATTCGATAGGCAATGTTGGAGCTATGAGACTCTGGAGAGTTCATGATAGCTGGCCGCCTCTTATGGAATTTATTGAATCCAAGCCAAGTGCCCCGGACACGCATACTAGCTACTGGGATATTTTTGCTGGTACACAATATACTCCAGGGATATTTGCTGTACGTGACAGACTTGGTGGAGACAAAGTCCACTTTGCTATTTTTAAAGGTGGAAATGTCGGTATTGGAACAGGCACTTCACAAGCAAACAGCAAATTAACTATTTTGGGCGGGTATTTGCAGCTTGCTACAGTTACAGGCACCCCTCCCTCGGCAGATTGCTCCGGTTCTAAAGATTATGGTCGTATGAAGGTAGATCCTACTGGTTCTGGCACTCTCTGGGTGTGTTCGCAACTTGGGTGGTCTGCAAAATAGAACAGATCTTCTTTCACCCGGAGAGACCGACATGATTCAGGAAAAAAACAGCCAATTGGAAATGCAGCCGCGCATATCTCCTCGATCGACCCCTTTCGTTTTTCTGCCATTTTTGGTAACTGCCTTTATTCTGTTGGGCCTTTTTTCCCTTCCTGTGCAGGCCGCTCCTCCAGCCGCATCCTTGCAACGGTTTGTCGATGCGGGACGGTTACCGCCCGGCATCCTGAAGCAAATCAACGCAACCGGTTCCTCGGAGATTATTGTCGTCCTGCATGTTGACGACATCACCGAGCTTGCCCGGACCAAACGTAATCAGCATGGCCTGAAGTTCAACAACAAGACAATTCTTGACGAGATTGCTCTTCGTTATAACGAACGGAAAAAGAACGTCCTCGCCCGCCTGGCCAAGGCGGATTATGTAGACGGGAAGAAGTTGGATCATCTCCCTTTTATCCATCTGCAGGTAAACAGGAAGGCCCTGGAAGCATTGCTGAACATGGATGAGGTCAAGTCCATTGATGAGAATAAGGGCCTTGAGCCCCACCTTATTGAAAGTCTTGAGCTGATTAAAGCCAA
The DNA here is from genome assembly GCA_002424635.1 of Desulfobulbaceae bacterium UBA5611. Lineage (GTDB taxonomy): Bacteria > Desulfobacterota > Desulfobulbia > Desulfobulbales > Desulfocapsaceae > UBA2270. The sequence goes on along the minus strand of DIKT01000082.1, from coordinate 1,044 downwards.
CCAGGCTCATAGCGACGGGTTTACCGGCCTGGGCACTGCGGTGGCCGTGCTTGATACCGGGGTTGATTACACATTGGCTGCTTTCGGAAGTTGTTCAGCGCCGGGTGTGCCATCGACATGCAAGGTCGCGTATGCGCAAGATTTTGCGCCGAATGATTCCCAGACCGATGATAGTAGTCGCCATGGGACCAATGTCTCAGGCATAGTAGTCGGCGTTGCTCCGAATACCAAGATTCTGGGCCTTGATGTGTTCAGAGCCGATGGCTATGCCTATTACAGTGATATTCTTGCCGCCATTGACTGGGTGATCGCCAACCGGGACACCTATACCATTGTCAGCGTCAATATGAGCCTTGGGGGAGGGAGTTTTACCGCTACGTGCCCAGGGGACACCCTTGCCCTTGCCATTGCCAACCTCAAGGCTGCCGGGATTACCAGTGCGGTTTCTTCCGGTAACAGTAAGTACCTCAATGCGTTGTCATCCCCTGCCTGTGCGCCGGATGCGCTATCGGTGGGCGCAGTCTATGATAAGAATGTAGGAAGTATTGGCTACAGCTCCTGTACGGATACGACCACCGCCGCCGACAAGGTGACCTGTTTTTCCAACAGCGCCTCTTTTCTTACGCTGCTGGCGCCCGGTTCTTTGATAACTTCCGCCGGCATCATGATGGCCGGAACTTCCCAGGCCGCTCCTCACGTAGCCGGGGCGGTTGCAATCCTCAAAGCGGCGGAGAGCTCGCTTACCGTAGAT
>DIKT01000082.1:0-174 GCA_002424635.1 Desulfobulbaceae bacterium UBA5611 | reverse complement strand
AGGAGAACGGGCCGCTTCCACCGGCCCAGACCCTTGCCATTACCAATGACGGTGTCGGCATCATGAACTGGAGCGTCGCCACTGATGCGGGGTGGCTGGATATTTCCCCTGTCGCGGGTGTTGATAGCGGGACTGTTACGCTCAGTATAAATACCTCTACCCTGGCGCCCGGCG
>DIKT01000073.1 GCA_002424635.1 Desulfobulbaceae bacterium UBA5611 | reverse complement strand
GACATCGCCCTTGAACTTGAAGAGCGGGTCAGTAAAGACGAGTATTTCCTGGCGCGAAACCTGTACCCGAATGTCGACTTCTATTCTGGTATCATCTACAGGGCCATAGGTATTCCGACCAATATGTTTACGGTCATGTTCGCCCTTGGTCGACTGCCCGGCTGGATAGCCCATTGGCAGGAAATGAATCTTGCCAAAGACCGCAAAATCGGGCGACCACGGCAGGTGTACACCGGTATTCCTACCCGCCCATTCGTGGCGATTGAGGACCGGCGCTGACATTGTTCATGCCCATTGAGGTTGACATCATTGATGAGCTAAGAATGAGGGGCTGCACCGCTACATTGTCTGCGGTAGATCCTCGGCAGGATTATTTATAAATGTGGATGGCTATGACTACTGGCGTTGCCGCGTTTGTCAGGCAATTTTCTTGATCCGGCGCACAGATTATCGGCGGCCGAAGAACAGGCACGTTATCGCCACCACCGCAACGATCCGGCGGATATAAAGTGTCGCCGTTTTTTATCAAAGCTGGCCGAGCCATTACTGCAACGGCTCGTACCGCCAAAAAAGGGACTGGACTATGGCTGTGGTCCGGGCTCGGCCCTTGCATGCATGTTGCGCGAGGCCGGACACAGCATAAGATTGTTTGATCCGCTTTTTTCCCCCGATCCGGAACCACTTGCGGATCTCTATGATTTCATTACCTGCACCGAGACCAGCGAAGATAATTACGCCACGGCAATGGACAGGAACCTGCCTGCACCTGGGCCATGCATGCACTCGCCCTGACTTTACCGACAGAGTTTCACCCTTCATCCGCCCCTGAGCACTCGTCATAGATATGCCATTCAATTAGTAAGAAAGCAACAATCGGAGCAATAATCGGGGACGTCTAAGGGCCAGACAGACCAAGGGACATCCACGTTTTTCCTTGACAAGATGGATCGGAGAGAGCCGGACATGACTACTACCCAGCAGTGCCGCAGATGCCAGGCAGAAGCCATGCAAAGTGTGCTGTGCACATGAGCAGGTCGATGACAACGCAGATACGGTACTGCTGGACAGTTACGGGTTATCTAGGATTTGAGAGTGGCCATGATCGCACTTCTGGAATAAACCTCCATTTTTTGCATGATGTGTTTGAGATGATCCTTGATCGTATGTTCGGAGATGAAGAGTTTTTCGGCAATCGCCCGGTTCGATAATCCCGTACAGACCAGTTTGAGCACCTCAAGTTCCCTGCTGGAAAAGTTGAAGTCTTTCTTGATTTTTTCAAAATTCCGCTCATGGTTTTCCACTACTCTTTCGGCCATCACCATGATATGACCCTTATCGTTGCTGCTGTCGTGACCGTTAATTACAAAAGCCCGCAGGGAAACAAGCCGTTCCACCCCCTCGACCATGTGGGTGCAGGTCTTGGCGATTTTTTGGTTCTGGTTGTGGCTGCCGGGGGTGAGGGACTGCTTTAAGCTGTCGCAGAGACCAAGAATGTCTTCATGAATGGCCGACGGTCGGCCATTTTGCTGAGCGCCGGCTGTCGGGATATCCGGGATCAGGGCCATAATCTCTCTGTTTGAATAGAGAAGCCGGTTGTTAAAATCAAAAATCAGAACGCCTGGTGCTTGGCGGCGTCTGATTATCTCCAGAAAATTATCCATGCATCAGTTCTTCCTGGCAAGTTTTGCGACTTTCACAAGGCCCTCATGTGAAAGACTTATGGGCTCCTGCTTGCCACTTGGAAAGGCGCTGCTGTCAGATACAGGCATATTATAACGGGCAAGGATAAAAAGGCCGTTGGCTGCCGATTATCCCCTGCCGCTGTATCTATTCGATCCCCTCCCGACAGTCAATCGCTTTATCTTGCCGCTTTTTAAAAACCCCACTTTAGGGGGATTTACTCCTTAGAAATTAAAGATAAAAAGAGAGGGGAGGAGGCGAAATGCAGAAAGTAGAGACAATAGATATAAGACTCAGCAAGCGGACCAGTTTCCGGGAAGCGGTTGGAATTGAACTCACCGCCACAAGTAGGGCGGAAGCAGGCGTTTCCCTGTTGCGGAGTGGGCGCGGCATCGACATCAGCTCCAGCGGCTTGGGCCTGGAAACTGATTTCCGCCCGGAAAAAGGCACCTTGCTGAAGTTGCATGTTCCCCTTTCCGGCTCCGATGTCAGGTTGCCGGTGCTTGCCCAGGTGCAATGGGTGGTGGCGGCCGGAGTCATGTACCGGGCCGGGTTGCAGTTTTTGGCCTGAGAAGGGCAGGGCGGAAAAAAGACAGTGTGGCGGCGAACAGCCGTAAGTCATGGGACGCCGATTAGACGAGAAAACTGTTTGCAAGGGAAGAGAAAGGAGGGCAAGCCGAGACAATATGCAGATTGATAGTGAACAGGTGGGATGTCGTAAGGGATTTAATCAATTTTCCGGAGATGCCGGGAAAACTACAACAGGAGGATTTGAAATGAAGAAAATTCTGGTAACAACCTTGGCAATGGTGGCTTTTGCTACTACTTCGTACGCCGCAGTTACCTATGACGCGGATGGTGTTGGGTTCGTTGGCAAAGGAGACGTGCAGAGTATTTATGACTGGAACAATTCAATGCTTCAGGACAATGCTGCTTCGGTTCAGTTCCAAATGTTGGACACGAGCTCCGCATCATGGCGATGCAGCGGCGTAAATCCTGCTGGTAACCCTGTGACGAACACTCTTACCTCGGAGAGTGCCTCTGTGAACGCGGACGTCAGCTTCGATGCTCGCAAGAACAAAAATGGGCAGGTTACCGGCTTCATCCTGAACGGCACCACGAATGGCTCTACAACGGTTAGTTCAGTGGGTGTATGCCCCACAGATGACCCTACTAAATGGATTACTCCGCGAGCGCTTGTGCTGGATAGCATAGAATATGAAGGCAATGGTGATCCTCTACTCCAGGTCTCAATCGACGGCGGGGATTGGCGCGATCTTCCGGCTACGGACTAAAAGAAAATAGGGGGACATCCATGATAAGTAAAATCAAGGGGGAAACGGAGGTTTCTCGTCTACTTCACTGGATGTCCTCCTGTGTCCTTATATGTTGCTCTTCTTGCCGGCCAATCTTTTTCAATCTCTTTTGTGACCATGGAAGGTTTTTCGAGATAGAATCTGGATAAACCGTGGTCCCAATTCTCCTAGCGGTACCAACCGCCCAGCTCGAACCAGCCGGGGCCTGCGCTACTGTCTACCAAGGGCGACCGCCAGGGCGGTGAACTGTCGTTTGATCACTTCCTCGTCGCTGTAGTAATGCAGGAGCCATCCTCCAATAAATCCAGACTTCCAGCAGCCTCTTCATACGTCTTGGTCTTGACCAGATTGATCTGACCCTCTGCCGGCTTTTTCCAGATGGGGAGTAAGATGTCAGGATGGGTCCCAGCCACCTCTGGCCCTTCGCCGTGACCCGTGGATTGTACTGCCGGCCCTCTGGTGCAGATCCTTCCAGGTCAGACTGTGTAAAGATGCAGCCAGGGCAATCATCCGCTTTCCCCACAATAATCATCTGGCGGCGTAACATGATTCAGCGTCCGGGACGGACCCCTGTGAACCGGCTGATAAATTCAAGATAATTGCTGCCGCCGGTGGTTCTTCTCTGAATGGACCGATAGACGGCGGCCAGCACCTTGACCAGCTGGTCGGCTGGGACATGGCCCAGTTCATCGCGGACAGTCCGGGAAAGCAGCTGGTTTCCTGCCGCCAAGGATGGTTCGTCAATCGACGGTGCTTCATTATTAAAATGATATGTGTCCATCATCAGTTCCAGGAGGCGGGCCGCTGTCCCGTCATTGACGTTTGCACCATCCGCCGACCACGCTTGGCAGAGAGCTGTCTCGATATGTTCGGCAATCCGCTCAAGCTCAAGGGACGCGGCCATCTCCTCGGTGCTGAAATAGGGTACATCCCGGTAGTTGCGGCTGGCCGCCACGGGCTTGAAGAAGGAACAGCCTGCGCATTTTTCCTGTTCGCGAGTCTCGCCGCAGCAGAGGCTGCAGATGAAGGCCTCCACAATCCTGCATTTTCTTTTTCCTTTCCGGGAATCACATATTGTGCATTTTGCCATGTTGATTCAATCAGTTAGATGCCAGGCAAAGGATATCTCCGCCTCTCATTATGAGAATACCTGTGATGATATAGTCTGTCAGCCGCCTGGTCGCCCATGACCATACCTGCGATCCGCGGGTTGTTAACAATGATCCGGGTCAGCGCCAGGGCAAGGCCCGGTTCCCTCACCTGCCGGATGACGTACATGTGGTTATTTTGTTTTCCGCCTTCTGGGCGCAGGAGATGCACATCAGCACGCTGGGATCAAAACGCAGACGGCCTTCGGATATTTCCTCACCGCAGACGACACAGCAGCCGTAATCACCGGAGTCGATGCGCTTAAAGGCCGCTCCGATGCGCTGCCGTTCAAAATCCGTCAGGCGGTCCGCCGCCTCGGCCATGGCCTGCTGCTGCATGGCGTCCATGCGTGACAGGCGGCCCACACACGTCTGATCCAGTGTGACCGGGCCCTCGCTTTTCTTCGCCGCCTGTCCCGCCATAATGGCCGCCAGTCGTTCTTCAAGGCGTTTTTTGTAATAGTCCAAATCGATATCGTCATGCATGGTTTTTTGTCGCTTTCATTTTGCTGTGGTGAATATGGCGAACGAACTGTCTGTTTTGTCTTTTTGAGATTCTAGACTGGAAACACTAACTTTACAATGGCTCAGTTTTTAGAAAAAGCTCACAGCGTCCTTCTGCTATCCTGGGCAGGCACATGATAGCTGTCCGCCGATAGTGGTTCTGCAGCTGCCGTGGGAAAGCATCCAGACATTGGCGGCGCAGGTGAAGCGGACCATGAATCTTGCCGTCACTATTACCGGCGGGACTGCCTATATTGCCAGTAAACTGGCGTCATGAGAGGTGTCCTGGCTGTCATTGCAGGCGGCATAAGCAGGCAGACTTGTCAGGAAAGCCAAGGGCTCAGCTTGACAGTTGAGTATTTACAGGCATATGCTGTAAGCATGGATTGTTGCTGAACTTTTGGCCGCTAGCAGTGAAGAATACAGCAGGGTATGTTCCTGGTTTGTGAGACTGGCTTACTCTAACCCCTATAAACGGGATAAGTGCCTTGATGCCGGTTCAGGCTGACAAGGAAGGGAGGCGCGGAAGCATATGGATGCGCAAGAATACTATGGCCGGGTAATCGACCGGCTGCGAAATTGTTATCAGTTCGGACACTACGTTATCGCCGCGGGCAATGAGCTGGCGGCAGAGACGCAGGAGCCCCTTTTCCCGTCCATAGCAGCCACTGTTGATCAACTGGAAAAATTCACCCTGGAAAGAGGTCTGCAGGTTCATCTTCCTATTATCGGAGAGCGGTCCGGCTCAGTACTGATGCCGCTTGATATTGAAATCTTTCTTGCCGCGGACAACTACAAACTCTATACGGACCAGGCAGCGCAAAAACAACTTTTCCAGCAGATGGTCCCGGCTATGCGCTTTGTCGAGGACCTTTTCCGGTCAAAAGGCCTTCCTTATCTGCTCGATTATACTCCCTCCGGCTGTCACCTGTTATTCCAGAATATCATGGGAACGAGAGCGACTGAAGAGCTGCGGAAAATCGGTTTTGTGGAAGACGATCTCATCAAGGCCTGCAATTACATTGATCCCCATGATATCAGGCGCTGGTATGGTATTTCTCTGGATGCCGCTCAGGTGTTCAACGGCCTCGGCAAACTGGCGGAATATATCGGCCTGCTGGCCATGAAGACCTTTCAGGGCAATGAAGCCGCAGGACTGTTGCCGGTCACCATTTCCGATAGCTCCGAGCGCTGTATCAACTTTGATAATACCTGGAGCGAGGGTTCTCCATTTATGCGGGCCATCCGCAGTCCTTTCAGCCTGCACAAAAAAAACCAGGAAAAGTACGGCAATTATCACCAGCCTCCTCTGGTCGATGTCATCGGCAGCTGTTTTGACGGCCAAAAAAGTACCGAAGCAGCCGATATCGATTTTGTGTTGGACTGCATGTGGGATCTGGAAAAGGCGGCGGATCATGCCGGGAAATTTTCCGGATTTATTCCCTGTTCAAACGAGACCCTGATTGATTTTATCGCGGAATACAAAGCCTCCGATCTGTTTCTGTTTCACCGTGATTTTGACGGCCAGGAAGACATCCCCCGCGGCCTGGCCCTGGAATATGCCAAAAAAGAGGAGCGCATCCCGGAGTGGACCAGAAATATCCTGTATTTCCCCAATCCCTCGGCGCTCCAGCCTAAAATGCTGATTGGTTTTATCTACGATTTCCTGATTTATGCGCACTGGCAACCGAAACATATCGCCAACATTCTTCGTGATATGTATCAAAATCCGGCATTCAATTGGACCCAGGATTTTTTCAAGTACCCGGCAGACGAAAAAGCAAATTTCTGGGCCAGGACTTACAGCGCTGTTGCCCTCTGGAAAACCGGGAAACTCCGGGTGCTGTAACAGGCCAGCCGAGCAACCAGGTCCCAAATGGATAACATTTTTCTGTCAAGACACCCTTATGAATTTGTTAGTTTTCACGAGGACGACAAATAATTATGCAGCCACAGGCCAAGCAAAAAACCCACATAGAATTATATCCTTTGCTCAGCAGTATTACCTCAACCACCGACCTCATCAGCAAAATCCTGGTCGATCATCATAAAAAGGTTACTTTTGTGGCCGCCACCATTGGCGAGGCGCTCGGCCTGGACGAGCACAGCCTGCGGCGACTTATCCTGGCTGCTGCCGTGCATGATATCGGCGGCCTGACGATCGGCACCCGCTTGGCCTCATTCGAATTCGAAGTGGTAAATCCGGAACACCACACCCTGCCGGGATATGCCCTGATGGCAGGATTTGAGCCGTTTAGAGATCTGGCCAGGATCATCCGCTTTCACCATGTATACTGGCAAAACGGCCAAGGCTTGCTGGATAATGGCGAGGAGGTTCCTTTGCTCAGTCATATTATCCATCTCTCGGACCGCATTGTGGTGCGGCTTGATCCGAACCGCGAAATCCTGAGCCAGATGACGGATATTGTTGAGCGGATCACCACCGGGGCCGGAGACATGTTTGTGCCCGAGCAGGTCGAGGCCTTTCGGGAGGTGACGGCCACGGAGGCCTTCTGGCTTGATCTGATCTCGCCGTCGGTCAGCACTATTGTGCAGGAGCGTTTTCCCTTGGCCGGAATGGAGCTTGACCGCAGTGAACTGTTGGCCTTGGTGGAAATATTCAGGAGAGTCATCGATTTCAGGAGCCGTTTTACCGCCACCCATTCAAGCGGAGTGGCTGCGGTCGCCGTGGCCTTAGCTGATTATAGCGGTTTCCAGCCAGATGATCCGGATAAAATCAAGATCGCCGGATTGCTGCACGATATCGGCAAACTGGTCGTCCCCGCTGAGATTCTGGAGAAGCATCATGGCTTAAACCATGATGATTTTGCCGTTATCTACAAGCATCCCTATTTTTCGGCGGAAATTTTACGCGATATCGATGGCTTTGAGGATATAGGCCACTGGGGGGCCTTGCATCATGAACGATTGGACGGCAGCGGCTATCCATACCGGAAGATGGCCGCCGACATCCCACAAGGCGCCCGGATTATTGCCGTGGCCGACACCTTTACCGCCTTGATGGAAGACCGGCCGTACCGTTGTGGGGTCAGCGCCGCAGATACGGCTCGCATCATGTGGAATATGGCGGCCTATCAGAAGCTCGATGAGGATCTGGTCACTCTCATCTGTGACAAGCTTGAGGATATTAACGGCAGGCGTTATCAGGCCCAGAGCGGCGCTGATCAAACCCACCGGCAGTTTCTGGAGGACTGCCGCTTGCTCGGCAACTATATGACGACTGATGACAGCTGTCCGGTCAGAAGATAAGAGAAAGTAAATGGAGCTTTACCTCATCCCGATGAATATGGACGAGTAGCTTTATGGTGCAGATGTTGCTTACAAGCACAAAAAAAGCCCTTCAGGAGCTCTCCTGAAGGGCTTTTTTGTTATTTTTTGCCTTTACAGCAGGCCGCCTTAGTGTCAAGTCGGCTGTCCGGGGGATTGATGCCCATTTCTTTTTCTTTCTCATGGACCGCCAGACGGGTCTTGACGGCGGTGTCCGGGATCAGGCTCATGGAGTCGATGCCCAACTCCACCAGGAAGGTAGCAAAATCCGGGAAATCGGAGGGACCCTGGCCGCAGATACCGATCTTCTTGCCCCGGCGTTTGGCGGTGGCGATGACCATGCGGATCATCTCTTTGACGGCGTCATCCCGTTCATCGGCAATGCCGGAAATAATGCCGGAGTCACGGTCCAGTCCATAGGTGAGCTGGGTCAGATCGTTGGAACCGATGGAGAAACCGTCGAAGATGTCGGCAAAGGCATCGGCGCAGATCACATTACTGGGGATCTCGCACATCACATAGACCTCCAGGTCGTTTTCACCCTGGACCAGACCGCATTCGCGCATGACTTCAATGACCTTCCGGCCTTCGGCAGGGGTCCGGCAGAAGGGGACCATCAGTTTAATGTTGGTCAGACCCATATCATTACGGGCTTTGAGCAGGCCCTGACATTCCAGCTCAAAGGCCGGCCGGTATTTAGGGTCGTAATAGCGGGAGGCCCCGCGCCAGCCGATCATGGGGTTTTCTTCTTCCGGCTCATAAAGGGTACCGCCGGTCAGGTTGGCATATTCGTTGCTCTTG
>DIKT01000061.1 GCA_002424635.1 Desulfobulbaceae bacterium UBA5611 | reverse complement strand
GTTCACTCTGAATCCTGGCGCCAAAACTGGTAGAGGCCGGTCGGTCTCCCAATATTGAAATGTTAACCAATGCTGATCTTCTGGCCTTGGAAGGAACAGCAGGAAATTTCACCGCCACCGTCAATCTGCGGCCCCGTTATATTGATGCCGATGCCTGTACGGCCTGCGGACTATGTACCCAGTACTGTCCCAAGCATCATGTCGATCCCTATAATGAAGGATTGGCCATTACCCGGCCTATCCATATTGATTATGCCCAGGCGGTACCGGCCACCTACTATATCGATCCCGCGTCCTGTCTGTTCCTGCAGCATGAGACCTGTCAGATCTGTGTACCGGTCTGTCAGAGTCATGCCATTAATTTTAAGCAGCAGCCGGAAGAGCGTACCCTGAAGATCGGCGCGGTGATCCTGTCGCCCGGTTTCGGCAAGATTGCCCCTGAAACTCTTGACAAATTCAGCTACGGTAAGCACCCGGATGTGGTCACCGCTTTTGAATTTGAACGGATGACCACCGCCTCCGGACCCTTTCTGGGCGAGATCAAATGTTTCTCCGATGGCCGCCATCCTAGAAGCATCGCCTTTATCCAGTGCGTCGGCTCCCGGGACATTGGCTGTGATAACGGCTACTGTTCTTCGGTGTGCTGTATGTATGCCATCAAAGAGGCGCTGGTGACCAAGGAACATGACCCGGAAGTTGATATCACAATCTTCTATATTGATATCCGCACCCAGGGCAAGGATTTCGATGCCGCCCGCGAGCGGGCCGAGGCCATCGGCATCAAGTTTGTCCGGGCCAGGGTGGCTGATGTCACTCCCTGGGACAACCACCTGCAGCTGACCTATGCCACCCTGGACGGTGAGCATAAGTTTGAGGCCTTTGATCTGGTGGTCTTGTCGGTCGGTCTGGAAGCGCCCAAAGATGCCAGAAAGATTGCCGATATCACCAAGATTGATCTCAATAAATATGACTTTTGCGCCACCAGCAGTTTCAATCCGCTGCAGACCAGTCAGCAGGGAATAATAGTGGCTGGCGCCTTCCAGGGACCAAAAGATATTCCCGAATCGGTGACCCAGTCCTCTGCTGCCGCCTCCTTGGCTGCAGCCTCCATGCAACAGGTCCGCGGTAAAGGTGTTGAGCTTAAAACCTATCCGGAAGAGCAGAAGGTGGCAGCCGATGATGAGGCCAGGATCGGTGTCTTCGTCTGTCATTGCGGCATCAATATCAGCTCGGTGGTGGATGTGGCCGCCGTAGCCAACTATGCCGGGGATATGAAGAATGTTACTTTTTATACCGAAAACCTCTATTCCTGTTCCCAGGATGCCCAAGAGGTTATTAAAAAGAAGATCAAGGAACATAACCTCAATCGGGTGGTGATTGCCGCCTGTTCGCCGCGGACCCATGAGCCGCTGTTCCAGGAGACCTTGCGCGATGCCGGTCTGAACCGGAACCTCTTTGAGATGGTCAATATCCGCGATCAGTGTTCCTGGGTCCATGCCGGCGAACCCGAGCTGGCCACTATCAAGTCCAAAGACCTGGTACGCATGGCGGTCGCCAAAGCCAGACTGATTCAGCCGCTGGCCGAGCAGACAGTGCCGGTAACAGCCAAGGCCCTGGTGATCGGCGGTGGCGTGGCGGGCATGACCGCCGCCTTGAATCTGGCCGAGCAGGGCTTTGAGTCGGTTTTGCTCGAAAAAGGCGAGGCCATCGGTGGCAATCTGAAACATCTGAACCATACCCTGGCCGGCGATTCGGTGCAGTCCCATCTGCAGACCCTGGTGGCTAAGGTGACGCAATCCCAGAATATTGATGTGGTCTGCAATGCCGAGTTGCTGCAGACCGCCGGCTTTGTCGGTAATTTTTCCTCGATTATCGCCAGCGGCAAGGGCCAGACCAAGGTCGAGCAGACTGTTGATCATGGCGTGATCATCGTCGCCACCGGCGGCCGTGAGCATCGGCCTGACAAGTATCTGCTGGGCAAGTCCAAAAAGGTGGTCACCCAGCAGGAACTGGAGCAACAATTGGGGGCCAAGGCCAAAAATTCGGCTCCGAATTCCATCGTCATGATTCAGTGCGCCGGCTCGCGTGGTGATGATCTTAATTACTGTTCCAAGGTCTGCTGTAATCATGCCTTGAAAAATATTCTGCAGATCAAGAAGATCAACCCCGCCGCCCGGATCATTGTTCTCTATCGCGATATGCGTACCTATGGTTTTGCTGAGGATGCATATCTGGAGGCCCGCAAGATGGGAGTGGTCTTTATCCCTTACGAGGTTGACCGCAAGCCGGAGGTCACCCAGAAAGGCACCAAGGTGCAGGTCCGCTTCTTTGATTCGATCATGCAGGAAGAGGTCGTTATCAGCCCTGATCTGGTGGCCTTGTCGGTCGGCATCGTCCCTGATGATACCGATACCCTGTCCAAGCTCCTGAAGTTACCAGTGACCGCCAATAACTTCTTTCTGGAGGCCCATGTCAAGCTGCGTCCGGTCGAGATGGCCGTCTCCGGTGTTTATGTCTGCGGGTTGGCCCATGGTCCCAAGCCCATTGATGAGACCATTGTGCAGGCCCAGGCAGCAGCCGCCAAAGCGGCGATTCCGATGGTTAACCGGCATGTGACGGTTGATCCGATTGTGTCGCATGTCGAGCAGGACAATTGCATCGGCTGCGGCCTCTGCGTCAGCCTCTGTCCGTATGGGGCCATTGTCATGCAGAAGGTGGATGGCAAACGCAAGGCCGAAACCATTGCCGCCTCCTGTAAGGCCTGCGGAATATGTGCCGCCCATTGTCCGAGCTTTGCCATCTCCATGGGCGGCTTTACCAATGAGCAGATTATCTCCCAGATCGAGGCTTTTGGCGCCATCGGTGACAGATAATATCTAAATCAAGCAGCAATTTGAGTTTATTATATTTTTAGGAGAACGTCGAATGTCTGAGCAGCAATTTAATCCCAGCATCCTTGGCTTTTTATGCAACTGGTGCTGTTACGCGGCGGCTGATGCTGCCGGGGTATCACGGTTTCAATACCCGCCCAATATGCGGACCCTCAGGGTCATGTGTACCGGGCGTATCGATCCGGCTTTTGTCCTGCGGGCTTTTGCCGAAGGGGCGGACGGGATCTTCACCGGCGGCTGACAACTCGGCGAATGTCATTACCAGGTTGGTAATTATGATGCAATGGGTGTGGATGCGCTGGTCAAAAAGGTGTTAAAGGATGTGGGCATCAAAGAAGAACGGTACAGCCTGCAATGGGCATCAGCGGCCGAGGCCCCGCGCTTTGTCCAGCTGATCACCAAGTTCACCGCTCAGATCAAGGAGCTTGGCCCTATAGGCGAGGCCGAGGGCCTGACCAAAGAAGAACTGAAGCTCAGGATTGATAAAGCCCTGGCCGCTGTTTCTGATCAAAAGGTGCGGATCGCCTTCGGCAACGCCACCAAGGCGGTGCGTAAGGACGCTATCTGGACCAATGAACATATTGGCGAAATAGTGAACGAAAAGATGGAAAAGTCCCTGGCTGCCAAGCTTGGCTGATATACTTTCCGAGAGATCATTTGGTAAATAGAAAAGCCCTGCTTCATTGAAGAAGCAGGGCTTTTCTTATGTGAGTGTTACAATTGGGCTTTGTTCTACTCAGAGGCGGCTTTCGCTTGAAGCTGCTTGCTTAATATTTCTTCTTAGCTGTCTCCTGCGCATTGTCCTTATCTCTTAAAAGCAGAAAAGATATGGCAGCACTGGGGAATGCTGAATTGCGGAGATCAATTATGTAAGGGCCGGAATGTTCGCTCTCATAACCGTTATTATTAAAGGCTGTTATTGTAAATTTATTGCTATCATCAGTTTTTAAAACCACATCAAGTTCAATGTCTATGACTGTATGATTATAGATAGTGCTGATTGATTGGCCATTTTGATAAATTTTAAATCCGGCCAAGCCATCAATATCCTGATCATATGCCCATTCAAAATGCAGTTGTCTGGAGACTGTGCCCAAGGCCGGGGCGGCAAGGGCAAAGAACAGAATGAAGATAAAAAGGAAAAAGAACCTTGCTTTAAGATGAGAGCAGAGACTGGTTTGTTGCGCGGTATAATATTCAAGCATGTTCGGCACCTTGTGATAAGGATTACTCATCCGGATAGCTATAATCCGAATCGGGTGCCGTGGAAAATTTAACGGATAGGATTAAATCCTTCCCGGCAACCCCGCTACCGTATCAGCAAATAATCGCTGAATTAGGCCGGAGGCTTTGCGTCCCATCCTTTCAGATGGATTGCCTTTATTTGTTGAGCGATACCATACTCGATCTGGGAAAAATTATCAAGTGCTAAGGACTATCTGATCAAAACAGAGGAGCTTGCTGGAAAGGGCAGAAGATTTTTCTGAGGTGCCTGAGGTTAATGAACAGAATCATCTTTCTGTGCTATCTATCGGCTTTGCTGCTTTTTAATTGCTGCAGGCGGCAGTTAAATCCGGTCTTTCAATTGCTCGTGGCAACGGCTGCAGCCGTTCATGGGGAAGGCTACTGTCAGATGGCAGGAGCCGCAGAACATGCCATACAATATTTTTTCTTTGTCAAAAGAAACAGTACCCATCCGTTCGATATTGAAAATGTCCGGATGACAGTTGGCGCAATCAAGCCATTTTATATGTTCAACATGGGAAAAACTGACCAGAGTTCTCGGAACCCGTGTGGTCCACAGCATCGATCGTTCCAGATGAGAGGGCAGAGGCATCGACTCGACCTCCTCGTCATAGATGGAGTTTCTGGGGGCAATGACTCCCCTCCGCATGGCTTCCACCCAATTGACGCCATCACCATATTCCTGAGCAGGGAGGCTGGCTGAGGCAAATGTTTTGGGTGTATAATCATCATCTTTACCAGCTTTGATATGACAGGAATCGCAGGCAGATTTGACATCAAAGGCAATGTCTCCGTTGTGGCAGGCGCCGCAGAAACGGCCATCAAGATTATCTTCTCTGGTGATGCCGGTGTCGCCTTGATTCATGCTGAATTCCAGTTCTACATGACAAACCCGGCAGGTATACCGCATTCTGTGGGTTTTATGAGAAAAAACAACAGGAAATTTGCCACGTGGCACGCTGCGTTCTCGAAAAACTATGTCGCCATATTTGTCAGGAGAGGATTTATCCAGTGACATGTCCAACAGTTGCACCAGCTGTTGGCGGGACATGGAGGTGCCGGCAAATTTTTTCTGGAAAACAGGCTCGGCTGATAATTCACCTCCTTCTCTTTGCATCAGAAAATCATTGAGTTTACTGGCACTGCATGCATATAGAAACAGGCCGGCGGCGAGCAGGACAACAGTCGTCAGCATAAGACCTGAAAAGCGTCTCATTGGCTACGCATGGCTGTGAGAGATATGTGCGGTCTCTTCTGCATCGAATTTTACTTATTTCAAAGTTACGGGTTTACTGTGGCAGAGTGAACAGTCGTTGATGGGAAAGGCAACAGTGCCATGACATCGGCCGCAATATTTACCGCTGATGATCTCTTTCATTGTCATCTTGGTTTTTCCGGCTTCCAGGGCATAAGGTTCAGGATGGCACATCCCGCAGCCATTCCAGACGACATGTTTGGAATGGGAGAAAATAATACCAGGCAAGCCCGCTAAGCTCGGAGTGCGTGGCTCATCACGGCGGTTTACGACCATATCCTGTTGCGGCATAGTGATGCCTGGCAGTGCATCCTGTAACTTTATTTTGCCGGTGTTCTCTGCCATTATCCAGTCGATTTTATTACCATATCGGGCTGGCGGCAGGGTTTTTTTAGCTTTAAAAAAATCTTCTTTGCCCTGGCGATCCAGCTCTTGCCTTTCTGTCTGGTTTTTGGGATGACATTTGGCACATAAGGTTATTTCGAAGGCATGTTTACCATTGTGACAGGCGCCGCAGTAGCGGCCATCACGATTATCATCTTCGATAACTCCTGTTCCACCTGCTACCTGGGCAAATTCAAGATCAACGTGACAGAGGCGGCAGGTATATTTATCGCGATGGGTTGAATGCCTGAAGATTACCGGCAAGACTGCTTTATTTTGCCCGGGCTGACTCATTTCAATATCGCCATATTGGTGACTTTTAGCGACGGCCAATGCTGTTTCTGAAAAAAACACTGTAGGGCTTAGTGCTGAGATAAAAAACAGAGTGAAGAATAAGAATTGTTTGGGGGGGTAATTCATTGTTTCTCCTTGTTTTCCAGATTGAATTTTTTCAGGATCAAGCATAAAAACGAGCCGAGAGGAGCTTAAATGAAACTGGTAAGTTTTCTTTATTCTTTATTACTATGAGTAATTATGTCAATAAAATAATATGGAAAAAGGCGGATTTAACTAATTTTCTTCAATAATGAGCAATTAATCGTTACTTGTTTATGATATTATGGAATCAGGTGACTTGTATAAGACATTCAGGGGCATAGGAGGGATAGCCATGTTATGGCGGGATAAACGTAAAAGCAGCAATGTCGAAGACCGGCGTCATATGCCTTCTCCCGGACTCGGCGGTATGGGTGATGATGGCGGCATATTACGCCCAACTGGTAGAATGCTTCAAAATTGTAATAAAAGCAATATTGTTGATTAGTTATTGCTCTACCCTACCGATATGCTAAGATATTTTTAGAGTGATAATTACAGCTGTCAATTAAGCCATGTGATTGTAAGCCTTACTGAAAAATCTTGTGAAGGCCTGGTCAGTACCGTTCTTAGTGTAAGATGTTTCGATTATTGTCATCTGTTTTATAACTTCCGACCTTTTCCGGAGATCGTGCATGATTCGTATATTTCATCAATTGCTGCTGGCTGCCGTCTGCTGCCTGCCCTTGGTCGCCCAAGCTCAGTCTGTCGCAGATGATCAGCTGTCGCTTGATCGTCTGGTTGCTGAGGCTAAAGCTCTTAATCCTGAACTAAAGGCCGGGGAAGCGCGCTGGCAGACTTTTATAAGCCGGGCCCGGCAGGCAGGAACCCTTGATGATCCCATGCTTATGTTCAAGATCCAGAATGCCTTGCTACGCTTTCCTCTGAACTTTGAGCATGACGTCATGACCGCCAAGGTCATCGGGATCAGTCAGATGCTGCCTTTTTTTGGCAAACGTGATCTGGCGCGCCGTTCAGCCGATCTGGAGGCCGAGGTCAGTCGCTGGAGTTATGAAGAGCGCAAGATCGAACTGGAGCGCATGTTACGCGAAAGCTGGTACCAGCTCTATGTGATCGATCGGTCGCTGGAAATTATCGAGCGTAATATCGTCCTGCTTAATGATTTAGCCACTGCCGCTGAAGCTTTGTATGGGGTTGGCGGCGGCTTGCAGCAGGGTGTGCTGCGGGCCCAGCTGGAACGCTCGAAGATGGAAGGCCAGCGTATTTCTCTAAGGCAACAACGACAATCCCTGGCAGCACGAATCAATACCCTGGCTTTCCGGCCGCCGACGCTGGCCGTTCCGCTCATCCCGATGCTGGAAATAACGGTTATCAGCCGGAAGGCAGAAGAGCTGGAGAAGCTGGCGGAAGAGCATCGTCCTTTATTGCGCGGCTTGCAACTGGCAATGGAGAAAGCTCAGGTCGGCCGTAGTCTGGCTGAGAAAGAAAAGTATCCCGATACCACAGTGTCACTGGAATATATGCAGCGGGAACCGGCCATGGGAGAACCAGGTTATGATATGTACAGCGCCGCCGTCAGCTTCAATCTGCCGGTGCAACAGCAGCGGCGGCAGGCAATGCTCGCGGAAGCCGAATCCGAAAAGCTCATGGCGGTGCAGGAAATTGAAGTAGTGCGTAATGAAATCCGCTTTGGTATTGCTGATGGCCTGGCCCGTCTTGAACGGAACCGCCGCCTGATTGAACTCTATCAGGACGGTATCATTCCCCAGGCTGAAATCAATCTGGAGGCCTCGATGGCGTCTTATCGCGTCGGCCAAAATGAATTCATGAACGTGCTTGAAAGCCAGATGGCCCTGTTCAGCAATCAGCAGGAATATTACGAAGCAATTGCCGAGCATGAAATGGTGCTGGTGCAACTGGAGGCCCTGGTGGGCCTGCGGCTGCAGTGAAGATATGAATAAATATATAACAAAGGATCCGGCATGATATCAAAGACCTCCAGAAGAATGCTGCTGATACTTGGCTTGATTGCCGCGATGGCCGCCGGTTATGTTGCCGATACTGTCCTCCATATCGGCCATGGCCATAAAGACAACGGCGAAACGACCCCGGCTGAAGAGAAGATCCAGTATACCTGCAGCATGCATCCCTTCATTATCCGGGATGAACCTGGCCAGTGTCCCATCTGCGGCATGGACCTCACCCCCATGCGCCCCGGAACGGCTCAGGTCGCGGCCCCGACAGAACGCCGTATCAAGCATTGGCTCTCACCTATGGATCCGCTCTATATTCGCGATGAACCTGGTCAGGATTATATGGGGCATGATCTGGTGCCGGTCTATGAGGACGATGTGGCCCCGGGACAGATACGAATCGATCCGGTCACGGTGCAGAATATGGGCCTGCGGACCGCACCGGTCGAGCAGCGCGACCTCAAACGCACTATCCGGACCGTGGGACTGGTTGAATATGAAGAACCACGCCAATTTGCTGTAAACAGCAAGATCGATGGCTGGGTGGAACGTCTCTATGTCAATGAAACCGGCCAGGAGGTCAAGAAAGGTCAGCCGCTTCTTGATATCTACAGCCCGGAACTGGTGGCAGCCCAGCAGGAGTATCTGCTGGCCTTGCGTAATCGGGACCGGCTGGCAACGAGTTCTTTCCCTGAAATTGCCGCCGGCGGAGACCGGCTCCTGGAAGCCTCACTTACCCGTCTTAAATATTGGGACATCAGCGACCGCCAGATAGCTGAACTGACAAAAACAGGGCAGGTGCAGAAGAGTCTGACCCTGTATAGCCCCTACAGCGGGGTAGTGACCCAAAAAAGCGTGAGCGAGGGCATGCGGATCATGAGCGGTACTGACTTATTGCAGATTTCTGATCTGAGCCGGGTGTGGGTGCTGGCCGATATCTTTGAATTCGAGCTGCCCTGGGTCCGTCCCGGCCTGACGGCAACAGTCGAGCTGCCTTTTGCCGCCGGACCGGGCAGGGAAGGCAAGATTGTCTATCTGTACCCCAGCGTAGTCGGCGAGACCCGAACCACCAAGGCGCGTATTGAATTCGACAACCCCGGCCAGGAACTGCGGCCCGGTATGTATGCCAATGTCTTAATCGAAGCCGAGCCGGTTAAAGAAGTGCTGGCGGTGCCGGCCAATGCCGTTTTACGCTCAGGCAAGCGGCAGACAGTATTTGTGGCTCTCGGTGACGGCCGTTTTGAGCCGCGGACGGTCACGACCGGAGTAAGTGACGATCAGGGGTTTATTCAGGTACTTGCTGGCTTACGTCTGGGAGAACAGGTGGTGACCTCCGCCCAGTTCATGCTTGATTCTGAAAGTAAATTACAGGAGGCCATCCAGAAGATGCTGGCCCCGGCTCCCCAGACTCAGAACGGCGCAGCGGATAAGGCGCTGGATGATCTTTTTTAGCAGAGCTAAGTTCTGGCTGTATTGACAGACAATAAAGGCAATTATTTGAACCAGGAATCTAGTCACTATGCTTGAAAAAATAATCGAGTGGTCATCGCAGAACCGGTTCATGGTCGTGCTGGCGACGGTATTTCTGATCGTGGCCGGTATCTTTTCCCTGCGTAATATTGCCGTTGATGCCATCCCCGATCTGTCCGACGTGCAGGTCATCATCTATACCGAGTATCCGGGCCAGGCTCCCCAGGTGGTCGAGGACCAGATCACATATCCCCTGACCACGCGCATGCTGTCTGTGCCCGGCTCCAAAGCGGTACGCGGTTATTCCTTCTTTGGTTATTCCTTCGTCTACATCATTTTTGAAGATGGAACTGATATCTACTGGGCGCGCTCGCGGGTCCTCGAATATCTTAATTATGTAGGCGGACAACTGCCAAAGGGGGTGACGCCGGTATTGGGACCGGATGCCACCGGTGTCGGCTGGGTCTATGAATATGCCTTGACCAGCGATCGTCACACCCTGCAGGAATTACGGGCAATCCAGGATTGGTATCTGCGTTATGAGTTGACCGCCCTTGAAGGCGTTTCCGAGGTCGCCAGTCTCGGCGGTTTCGTCAAACAGTATCAGGTGGTAGTCGATCCCAATAAACTGATGGCTTATAACCTGCCCATCACTGATCTGATGATGGCCATCCAGCGCTCCAATGTCGATGTCGGCGGCGGGGCCATTGAGATGGCCGAAACCGAGTTCATCGTGCGCAGCCGCGGCTATATCCAGTCGGTGGCAGACCTGGAAAATGTGGTAGTGATGGCCACGCCCGAGGGCACGCCCGTGCTGGTCAAGGATCTGGCTGAGGTCCGGCTGGGTCCGGAGATGCGGCGCGGAGTGGCTGAACTCGACGGCGAAGGCGAGGTCGTGGGCGGCATCATTGTCATGCGCTATGGCGAAAATGCCCGCACAGTCATCGAGCGGGTCAAGAATCGGCTGGCGGAACTCAAAACCGGACTGCCTGAAGGGGTGGACATCGTGACGGTCTACGATCGCTCCGGCCTCATCGATCGGGCGGTGGACAACCTCAAGCACAAGCTGTTTGAAGAAACCGTGGTGGTCGCGCTGGTGATCATCCTCTTTCTGTTCCATCTGCCCAGCGCGGCGGTGGTCATCGTGGCTCTGCCGGTTGCCATTCTTATGGCCTTTACGATTATGTATGCCCAGGGCCTCAATGCTAATATCATGAGTCTGGGCGGCATTGCCATTGCCATCGGCACCATGGTCGATTCGGCCATCATCATGGTCGAAAATGCCCACAAGCATCTCCAGCACAATCCCGACCGGCCGCGTTCAGAGGTGATCATCGAGGCAGCGAAGGAAGTAGGACCTACTATTTTCTTTGCTCTGCTGGTCATCACCGTCTCCTTTGCCCCGGTGTTCACCCTGCAGGAACAGGCGGGCCGGATGTTTAAACCGCTGGCCTTTACCAAGAGTTATGCCATGGCGGCGGCCGCCTTTCTGTCCGTCACCTTGGTACCGGTATTGATGTTGTGGTTTATCCGCGGCCGCATCCGTCACGAGCATGAGAATCCACTCAATCGTGCAATGATTCTTTTTTATCATCCCGCCGTCGATCTGGTGCTGCGCTGGCGCAAGACCACTCTGGTGGTGGCCCTTTTGCTGGTGGTGTCCATCGCCTTTCCGCTGGCAAAGATGGGCACTGAATTCATGCCGCCTCTCTATGAAGGCGATCTGCTTTATATGCCCACCACCTTGCCTGGTCTGTCGGTAACCAAAGCGCGGGAACTGCTGCAGCAGACCGACAAGATCATTGCCACTTTTCCTGAGGTGGAACGGGTCTTTGGTAAGATTGGCCGGGCCGAAACCGCTACTGATCCGGCGCCGATGATGATGATCGAAACCACCATTCTGCTCAAACCGGAGGACCAATGGCGTACCATTCCCCACGACCGTTTTTATACCCACTGGCCGGGCTGGAGCGAACCAGTCAAAAAAGGGCTGCGCATGCTCTGGTCGGAGCAAAGTCCTATTGCCGTTGATAAACTCATCGAGGAACTCAATAACGCGGTCCATATTCCGGGCTTGACTAATGCCTGGACCATGCCAATTCGCACCCGCATCGATATGCTCTCGACCGGTATCCGGACACCGGTGGGCATCAAGGTCATGGGTGATGATCTGGCTGTGCTGGCCCGCCTGGGCGAAGAAATCGAAAGCGTAGTGCGCGTGCTGCCCGGGACCCTGAGCGCGATCGCCGAACGTACCGTCGGCGGTTATTATCTGGATATCGATATCAACCGGCTGGCGGCGGCCCGCTATGGCATCAATGTCGGTGATGTGCAGGATGTCATCCAAAGCGCTATCGGTGGGATGAATATTGCTGAAACTGTGGAAGGGCTGGAACGTTATCCCATCAATGTCCGTTATGACCGGGATTTTCGAAGCGATATCGAATCACTGCAACGGGTGCTGGTGCCGGCGCCAGGCGGGCGCCACATCCCGCTGGGCCAACTGGCCGGCATCAAGGTGGTTAATGCGCCCGACAGCATCAAGAGCGAAAACTCCCGGCGCACTGCCTGGGTCTATGTTGATATCCGCGGCATCGATGTCGGCACCTATGTTAAAAATGCCCGGGAAGCGGTGACTGCCAATATTACCCTGCCGCCCGGCTACAGCATTGTCTGGAGTGGTCAATACGAATACATCGAGGCTACCCGCCAGCGCCTGATGGTGATTATCCCGCTGACGGTTCTTATCATCTTTGTGCTCATCTTTGTCAGCACCCGCTCGGCGGTCAAGACCGGTATCGTCTTTCTGGCCGTGCCTTTTTNNTCGTCTTTCTGGCTGTGCCCTTTTCGCTGGTCGGCGCCTTCTGGCTCCTCTATCTGCTGGGCTATAATATGTCCATTGGTGTCTGGGTCGGTCTGATCGCCCTGGCCGGGCTCGATGCCGAAACCGGTGTCGTCATGCTGCTTTATCTGGATCTGGCCTTTACAAAGTGGACGGCAGAGAAGCGCATGCGCACGCAGGGCGACCTCATGCAGGCAGTCCATTATGGGGCAGTCCAGCGTATCCGGCCCAAGCTCATGACGGTCATTACAATTATCGCCGGGCTGCTGCCCATTATGTGGAGCACCGGCGCCGGGGCTGACGTCATGAAACGCATCGCAGCGCCTATGGTCGGCGGGGCTGTAACTTCATTAATTATGGAACTGCTGGTCTATCCGGTGATCTTTTTTATCTGGCGCAGTAAAAAACTGGAGAATAATCTTACGCCGACGTCTGAAGCCGATATCGACAAAAAGTGATATAATCAACTATGATTTTTTGATCATGGGCGATCCACTACACATCAACCTTAAAGGAGTAACACATCATGAAATCGAGACTCAGCCTGTTTATTGCCACTGTTTTTGTATTTTCCCTGGCCCTCGATGTCCGGGCTATGCAGCATACAGAACATGAAGGTCATGGTGTCACAACTGAAAAAACCGAGACAATGGATCCGCATAGTGGCCATAGCAGCGCCATGATTCCTGCTAATGTCGTTGATCTCGGCATGGTAACGGAAAAAGGGGTTAAAGCCACCGGTCATCTCAATGATGTAACCGAGATCATGACCAACATGGGTATGCCGCAAACTCATCATTTTATGGTGATGTTCACGGATGAAAAAAGTGGCCAGCCGATGGTGGAAGGTACGGTCGCGCTGAAAATTCGTAATCAGGCCGGTATCGAGAGCTCACCTATACGTTTGGAAGGAATGGAGGGTCATTTTGGCGCTGATATCATGCTGGAGCAGAAAGGCCTGTATGAGTTCAATGTCGGAACAGCCCTGATCGACGGGGTTAAACGGCAGTTTCAGTTTAAATACGAATATAAATAAGCTGGCCTCTGACCTAATAAATTATGGGAGAGCTTTGGTAAATCAAGGCTCTCCATATTTATAGCCAGGCCAGTGGCCGTACTCATCAATTTTTAAGTTAATTTAATTGGTCGGAGGTTGTTCATGGCGATCGCTTGGCTCGCAGTATTAAAAAGTGTTCCCTGGACTGAGGTCATCAACAATGCTCCCAAGGTTACTGATGGCGCCAAGAAGTTATGGAATGCGGTGGCCGGAAAACCCTCTCTGGCCGGAGCGTCCGATTGGCCTGAAAAATCAGGGGCCTCAGTTGAATCAGAGAGCGTTATCAGATTAGAAGCTCGGATCAGTACCTTAGAGGCTGCCATCTTGGATTTGCATGACCAGATGCTGGCATCCACCGAACTGATCAAGGCTTTGGCCGATCAAAACGTCCAACTGATCCAGCGAATTGAAACCACGCGGGTTCGGGTATTATGGTTGAGTGCTGCAACCGCGCTGGTGGCCATGACCACCATGCTCGGTTTGGTGCTGATCTTCAGGCAATAACATGTCTGACCCATCCTTGTTATTGTATCCTGTTTGTCCAATTATCAGACAAGCTTAAGTGAGAAAACTTGACTGCGGAAATCAAGAATCTGGAACAATTGCTTGATCAACTCGACACGATCTCGGAAGATGCGGAGCGGGTCTCGCTAGGAATTATTATGGAGGCGGTCGGCAGCAGGTCTTTCGGGCCCTTGCTGGTCATGGCGGGTGTTATTCTGATTTCTCCCTTAAGTGGCATTCCCGGGATGCCAACGACCATGGGGATATTCGTGTTCTTGATTGCAGTGCAGCTGCTATTTCACCGGCAGCATTTTTGGCTGCCGCACTGGCTGTTCAGACGTTCAATGACGGTTAAAAGTCTAGGGAAAGCGGTAAACTGGCTGCGGCCCTCGGCACGCTTCATTGATCGCTGGTTGCAGCCGCGATTGCCAGTTTTTATTAGTGGCGTCAGCCAATATTTAATAGCGGTTATCTGTCTTCTCCTTGCGGCTGCTATGCCGGTAATGGAACTGGTGCTCTTTTCCGCCTCTAGCGCTGGAGCCGTTTTTGTGCTCTTTGGTCTGGCTTTGATCGCACATGATGGATTGTTAGGACTGCTCGCCTTTATCTTGATAGTTGTAACCTTCAGGCTGGTTATTTATAGCTTTCTTTGACGTTCTGTCTTTGGCTGAACCGCCTGCCTTTCCTCTGTCAATTTCGCTCTTACCGGTTTTTATTCTTATGCTCACAGAGCAGGATTGTTAAGACGCCAGGCTGATCGGGCCCTGATTTTGCCGCCTTTTGTAAAAAAAAGGTGGAAAAACATATCAAAGTAAGTAACTTGCCCTAAGTTGTATTTCCTTGATGATTTAAGATCAGAGCAGTGGCCCGGGGTGGATCTGGGTGGAAACCGGCAAGAGAAATACCAAAATTCTCTGCAATAGTATGAGAAATTAATGATCATTTCCTTAATTCTAAAAAAGATCAGGCAGGCTGTTACTGATCTGCTGCCCATTATTCTGGTCATTGCCTTCTTTCAGATTGTGGTCTTGAAACAGCCGTTGCCGCATCTGGGCGAAGTCCTGTTCGGCGCTCTTCTGGTGGTGGCCGGTCTCGCTCTCTTTGTGCAGGGGCTGGAGATGGGCCTTTTCCCCATCGGTGAGGCAATGGCTCAAGCCCTGGCCAGAAAGGGCAGCCTCTTCTGGCTTCTCTTCTTTGCCTTTGCCCTGGGATTTTCAACCACCGTGGCAGAACCTGCTCTCATCGCTGTGGCTGCCGAAGCGGCGGAGATCGCCGGGGCAGGGGGGCTTATCGATTCGAGCCGGGAGGCGCTGCAGCAATATGCTTTCGGCCTGCGCATGGTGGTTGCCTTTTCCGTGGGGCTAGCCATCCTCATCGGAGTCATGCGCATCATCCGCGGCTGGCCCATTCATTATCTGATCATAGGGGGTTATGTTATCGTCATGCTGATGACAACCATTGCCCCGTCGGAGATTATCGGTATCGCTTATGATGCCGGCGGAGTCACGACCTCCACCATCACCGTCCCACTGGTTACCGCCTTGGGCGTGGGGCTGGCCTCCACTATTCGCGGCCGGAGTCCTCTGCTTGATGGTTTTGGCCTGATCGCCTTTGCTTCCCTGCTGCCCATGATTTTTGTCATGGGCTACGGCTTATTAATTTTCAGATAAAAAGGTATAAATTGGAATTCATAGCAGATTTCAGCAAACTACTGCTTGCCACCTGCCGGGATGTGCTGCCGATCATCATTCTTATCACCGTCTATCAGTTCCTGGTTTTGCGCCAGCCCATTCCCCATCTGCGTCGTCTTATTGTTGGTGGTGTCTATGTCATCATCGGCCTGGCCCTCTTTCTGGCAGGACTTGACAAAGCACTTTTCCCCCTGGGCAAGATCATGGCGGCCCAACTGTCTGATCCCGTTTTTATCTATGGGGCGGATATCATGGTCTCACAGGCCGACTGGAAGGCATACGGCTGGGTCTATCTCTTTGCCGCCATGATCGGCTTTGCCACCACCATTGCCGAACCTTCTCTTATTGCCGTGGCCTTTAAGGCCAACGAAGTTTCCGCCGGCACCATCAGTCAATGGGGTTTGAGAATCACGGTAGCCATTGGGGCTGCCATTGGCATCAGCCTGGGCACCTTTCGCATTGTCACCGGCACCCCGCTCTATCTTTATATCCTTGTCGGCTATACAATTGTCATTGTCCAGACCTTCTTTGCCCCTAAAAATATCATTCCTTTGGCCTATGATTCCGGTGGCGTCACCACCTCAACAGTCACCGTGCCCCTGGTAGCAGCCCTTGGCCTGGGGTTGGCCGCTTCGGTTCCGGGGCGAAATCCCGCCCTGGATGGCTTTGGCCTTATTGCCATTGTCTGTCTTTGTCCGATCATAACCGTCATGGGCTATGCCCAATTCATGCACTGGCATAGTCAACGCAAAAAATAATCATGGAGAACAGACATGCGCTTTAAACTAATTTTATCCTCAGTCAAGCCCAATATTACTGATCGAGTTGTTGATGCGGCCAAGGGCGCCGGTGCTACCGGGGCTACAATCATCCCGGCCAGGGGTACAGGCATCCGTGAGGCGAAAACTTTTTTTGGCCTGGCGCTGGAGGCCCAGACCGATATTATCATGTTTCTTCTCGAAGAACATCTGGTAACCAAGATCCTCGACACGATAAGAGAGGCCGGAGAATTTCATAAGCCCGGTACCGGCATTGCCTTTGTGCTGCCTGTCGAACATGTGGTAGGGCTGGAAAGCCAAATGGAAAGATTTAAAGATGAAGTTCGGGAGAGTTATTTTTAACAAGCCACATTATTTTAGAAAGGAAGAATATTATGGACACTGACAGCATAAAAATTATACGGGCCAGAGATGTGATGACCACAGAGGTTGTCTCCATTGACGGCATGGCGACGGCCAGGGAGGCTGCCGCCAAGATGCGTTCAGCGAAGGTCTCCTGTCTGCTTATTAAAAAAAGACATGACGATGATGCCTGGGGCATTGTGGTCGTTCAGGACTTTGTGAAAGAAGTCATGGTCCCGGGCCGCTCTCCCCATGAGGTGAATGTCTATGAGATCATGACCAAACCGGTCATCACCGTGCCGGCGGATATGGATATCCGCTATGTGGCCCGGCTGCTTTATCGGGCCGGTATACGCCGGGCTCCGGTTGAAGAGGGTGGCGAAATTGTCGGCATGATCTCTGCTACCTCGCTGATTCTCGACAATGATCTTTTTTGATACCGGAAGGGAGGCAACAACGGATGCCGGAGACTACTCTGTGCCGGTGCGGCTATTACTTGACGATGATATTGTGCAGTTCGTTGATATCATGATC
Source organism: Desulfobulbaceae bacterium UBA5611 (assembly GCA_002424635.1). Classification (GTDB taxonomy): domain Bacteria; phylum Desulfobacterota; class Desulfobulbia; order Desulfobulbales; family Desulfocapsaceae; genus UBA2270. Next base: position 46,440 of record DIKT01000061.1, on the reverse strand, counting down.
CTGGATGGGGAAATGGGTTTGTAAAAGCTGTCCAATCTGCCTGATGGCCTCACAGATGGCTGCACTTTGACGTTTGGCCTTAATGCCGGCAGTGATCAGAGCAATAATATCCTGCCACTGGCCGGGATCGATGCGGGCATTGATCCCGGCATCAGCCAGGACCCAGACCTTATGTTCCAGCACTGAAATGAAGATGAGGATGCCATTTTCTTCCTTTGTTTTGTAGAGCCTTTCGGTGAAAAAGCTGGTGATGGCGGCTTCCTGCACCTCGGCTTCGATCTGGCTGCTGGACAAAAATAAACGTTTCAGCCAGGAAAGCCGCCGGACCAGTTCATAGAAGAGTCCATAAAACGCCAGAAAAAGACTAATAAAGATCCAGACATTCTGAGAGCCAAGCCATAATAAACCGCCAACCACCGGCATGAGCAATAAAGACAAGGGCAGGGCCAGGACCGTTGCCCCGAAAATCACGGCCGTGGGGTAGGAATGGCTGGCTGAGACCACCATGGGGACAATCTCGCCTGAGGTTTGCTGTTCCATCTCCTGAACTAAGGCAGAGATGGTGTTCTGTTCTGCCTCTGTAAGAAACTGTTGCGCCAATGTCTGCATCTTCTACCAGCCTCCTGAGGCGCCACCGCCACCAAAACTGCCGCCACCACCTCTGAAGCCGCCCGAACCACCGGAAAAACCTCCGCCAAAGCCTCCTATGCCGCCGCCGTAGCGGCCGCTGCCTGTGACGCCTCCCATTCTGGCAGCCATGAGGCCGCCAATAAAACCCAATACTGCCAGGATCAGCCACAGGCTGCCAAGACCCAGGGCCAGTGTGCCGAGAACGGGGGCGAGAATCGCTCCTAATCCTGCAGCCAGCCAGGGAACCCGAGATAATATGCGGCCAAGAATTGAAAAGAAAATCAACAGAAAGATGATAATGGCACCGGGATCAATGTTGCTGTTTTGCTGCCGGTTGCTTGTTACCGCGGGGAACTCGCCCTGGACAGCAGCCATCATGGCAGCCAGACCGTCCAGAACTCCCTGATCAAAATTGCCTTCCTTGAATCGGGGAGTGATGATCTCGCGGATGATACGGCCGGAGACCAGATCTGTCAGTCTTCCTTCCAGGCCATATCCGACCTCGATCCGTATTTTACGATCATTTTTAGAGATCAGCAGCAGAGCACCGTTATCCAGCTTGTTCCGGCCAGGCTGCCAAGCCTCCACCACCCGCAGGGAAAAATCTTCTAGAGAGTCATCTTCCAGCGAAGGAACAGTCAGCAGCACGATCTGGGTGGATTCGGCAACCTCAAAATTCTGCAATAATTCTTCCATCTGGCTGACCGTGGCCGGGGCCAGAAGACCGGCATAATCATTAACCCGTCCCTTGAGAGGCGGTACTTCCAAGGCCAGTACCGGCTGGCTGACAAGGAAAATCAGGGCCAGGGCGATAAAGAGTCCGATCCTGTTAGGCAGCACAACGTTGTTCATGGCTGAGACCAGATCAGAAGGTAACCTTAGGGGCAACTTTAGCTGCCTCATCTGCCTTAAAATATTCTTTTTTCTCCAGATGCAGCAGAAATTTATTGGTCAGGCTCTCAGGAAACCTACGAATGGAGCCGTTAAACATCTCCACTGTCTCATTGTAGCGTTGGCGGGCGACATTGATCCTGTTTTCCGTCCCTTCGAGCTGGTTCTGCAGATCAAGGAAACCCTGATTGGCTTTAAGATCAGGATATCTTTCCACTACCACCATCAAACGGGACAGGGCAGAAGAGAGCTCACCCTGGGCAGCCTGCAGTTGCTGCATGGCTGCCGGATTACTGAGGTCTGCCGGTGAGAGCTGGATTGATGTCGCCTTGGATCTGGCCTCGACCACCTGTTGCAGAGTCTCCTGTTCGTGCTCGGCGTAGCCCTTGACCGTGGCCACCAGATTCGGGATCAGATCAGCGCGGCGCTGCAGGGTGGATTCAATATCGCCCCACGCCTTAAACACCGTTTCTTCCTTCAGTTGTAAAGAATTATAGCCACAACCGCTCAGAATACAGGCAACCAGGAGCAGTGCTCCAAAATTTAATATTCGTTTCATAATAACCTCTTGAAGAAATTGAGATAGGATAGGAGAGAGTGGCTGATATTGGACTCCTGTAACAGGCAGATTTTGCAAGTACACATATAAGAACGCTACCACAGACCAGCCTTGTTTTTCAACTTTTAACTGCCGGTTTTCTTGCCAAATATTTGTTTATACTAAAGTTAGTTCTTTAATGTCAAAGTGAGGGGCTAACTGCACTAAATCAGCAAAGAGAGATTTTGGCAGCAGCGGCTAATCTTGACAAAACAGCTAATTAAAGTTAATGACAAATATATATTCAGGTTACCTGACAGGTATTTTTTTTCTACGATATAATTTTCTTTCTCCAGAAATTAGAAGAATCCTGCAGGTTGAAAAGGGAACTTCGTGCAAATCGAAGACGGGCCCGCCGCTGTAACCGGGGACAAATTCCGCAAGAAAGCCACTATCTTGAAATAAAGATGGGAAGGCGCGGGGTGCGAAAGATCCGGGAGTCAGAAGACCTGCCTGAATAATAGAACTGGTGTGATCTCGTGGACAGAGATATGCCTGTGAATTCGGAATATGTAGGGCAATCCCGGATCAATGGTTATAATTGGTCCGGGATTTCTGTTTTCCCGGCCTGATTCTTCAGGGAAAATCATGCATATATTTTTACGGCTCCTCTGTATTTCGCTTTTTTTGGTTCTGTTCCATTCTGGTGCCTGGTGTCAGGAACATCACCACAAACAGACTCAGGCCGTGGTGATTGCCGCTTTCGGTACGACTGTCCCTGAGGCCCTGCCTGGTATTTTAAATATCAGAGACCGGGTGCAGCAGCAATATCCGAACACCGAAATCCGGCTGGCCTTTACCTCCAATATGATCCGTGCTATCTGGCATAAACGACAGCATGATCCTGATTATATCAAAAACCATCCTGCTGTTCCTCAAGAAATTCTAGCTATTCAAGGGCCTCTGGCTACCATTGCCAATCTGCAGGATGAGGGCTTTTTGACCATCCTGGTCCAACCGACCCATATTACTCTTGGCGAAGAGTATCTTGATCTGCTTTCCTACGTGCAGGAATTGGCAACTATCCGTACCATCAAAGAGAAGAACCGGCCCTTTAAACAACTGGTGATGGGCCGGCCTGCGCTCGGCGGAATGGGCGATGTTCATCCTTATCCTCAGGATATCGACCGGGTGGCCAGATCCCTGGCGGCAGATATAGACCAGGCCGCAAAAACGGACAGCGCCCTGGTCTATATGGGCCACGGCAACGATTATTTTCCCTCAGGCGGTGCCTATCTCCAGTTTGCTGACACCATGAACCGGCTTTTCCCTCAGGTCAGGACCTATATTGGTACAGTAGAGGGTTTTCCTGCTTTTGCACATGTGCTGCAGCAGTTGCAGAGGGATAAGGTAAAAAACATCTTATTAAAGCCGTTCATGACCGTGGCGGGCGACCATGCCAAAAACGATATGGCGGGCTCTGCGGCCGAATCCTGGAAATCGATGTTGACCAAGGAGGGCTTTGCCGTGACCCCGGTGCTGCAGGGCATGGGAGAGATCGACAGTTTTGCTGATGTCTTTGTCAGTCATCTGAGCGATCTGGCCCAAGATCATGCAATTGTGCTGCAATAAGAACAGCAGGTTCCAACAGCTGATTACTGCCAAGCATATGTCGAGTTAAGGATTTCAACTTTCCTAAGGGGGTCTTGACATGAGGATTTCCGTTTAAAATCAAGGCACCCCTAATATTAAATAGATGCTACCAAAACCATTACTCATCCTGATATTGCTGGGACTGTTCCTAGCCGCTGCCATTATTCTGGCTACCGGCATGGGCTTTCTGGTCATCACGCCACTGGAAGTGCTCCACATCCTGGGGGCGAAGGTCAGCGGGACTGCCGTTGGGGCAGAGATAAATTCCGCCTTTCCTTTTGTCATCATGGATGTGCGCTTGCCGCGCATCCTGACTGCTGCTATTGTCGGCGGCGGTCTGGCGGTGGCCGGGGCCGTGTTTCAGGCCATTCTCCTTAATCCCCTGGCCGATCCTTATACTCTTGGCGTCTCCTCGGGGGCGGCTTTTGGCGCCTCGCTGGCCCTGGTCCTGGGTATCCTGGGAATAACGGTTCCTGTGCTGGTGTCGGTCCCGCTCTTTGCCTTTCTCGGGGCCATTGCAACGCTTGCAGCCGTTTTTGCCCTCGCCGCCCCGGACGGCCGCCTGTCCTCCAATACCCTGATTTTGTCGGGGGTGATTGTGGCGGCTATCCTCTCGGCCGGCATCGGTTTTATCAAGTACCTGGCCGATGAGCAGGTAGGGGTGATTATCTTCTGGCTGATGGGCAGTTTTGTCGGCCGCACCTGGTCTGATGTGGCCCTGACCGCCATCTTTGTCCTGCCTGGCCTGCTGGTGATGCTTTATTTCGGCAGAGATCTGAATATTATGGCCCTGGGCGGGCGGACGGCGGATACCCTGGGCGTGGACAGCCGCCGGGTGAAGAAAATCCTGCTGGTCGGCGCCTCGCTCATTACGGCCATCTGTGTGTCGGTGTCCGGCATCATTGGCTTTGTCGGCCTGATAGTACCTCATCTCCTGCGCCTCCTGCTGGGGCCTGATAACCGGCTGTTGCTCCCGGCCTGTTTTTTGGGTGGTGCCATCCTGCTGCTTACCGCTGATACAATCACCCGGGCCTGGCTGCCGTCGGAGCTGCCGATCGGGGTGCTGACTGCCCTCATTGGCGGGCCGTTCTTCTGTTATATCTTCCGAAAAAAACAGTTGGGGCAGCGGTGACGATCAGGGAAGGTCTAAATCCGCGCGAGCCAGGGATGGCGGCAGCGGTGACGACCAGGGCTTCAGATAGCGCGCCGCTCTTTGTCATCAGCCAGGGCTGTTTTGCCTACCGGGTGGCCAATGTCCTTCAGGATATTGATCTGGACCTGGCCCCCGGCCGCTTTTACGGGCTGATCGGCCCTAACGGCAGCGGCAAGACCACTCTTCTTGACCTGCTGACCGCCACCAGATCCCTGCAGAGCGGTCAGATCTCTTTTCAGGGTCATGAACTGGAAGGTTATTCCAAACAGGAGTTGGCCCGCAATATTGCCCTGGTGCCTCAGCAGTTTACCATGGGCTTTGACTTTACCGTGGCTGAGCTGGTGCTTATGGGGCGCCATCCTCATATTCCCAGGTTCAGTAATCCATCGGTCCGCGATCTTGAGCTGGTGGAGCACGCCATGGAGGTCATGCAGATTGAGACCTTGCGCCACCGCTTGATAACTGATCTGTCCGGCGGTGAAAAGCAGCGGGTGGTGGTGGCCCGAGCCTTGGCCCAGGATACCGAGGTCCTGGTGCTTGATGAGGCGACCTCCAATCTTGATATCCATCATACCATTAAAATTATGCATGTGATCCGCAAGCTGGTGCACGAGGAAGGCAGGACGGTCATTGCCGCTATTCACGATCTCAATCTGGCCGCCGCCTTTTGCGATCAGTTGATGGTCCTCAAAGATGGTCGTCTCTTCAGCGTCGGCACCGTCCAGGAGACGCTGACCTCGGGCCTGATTGCTGAGGTCTTTCAGGTGGAGGCCGAGGTGCAGGCCGCCACTGTCAATCTCCCTCTCCGTCTCCATTATACCTTGAGCTGAATTATGAATATTTCGTGGCTTTTTTCTCATCTAACGACCAAGCGGTGCTTGCTGCTGCTCACCATCCTGCTCGGCCTCAACGGCTGGTATCCTCTGTCTGCTGCCACCCTTGTGGATCAGGATGGCAATAAGATTACCTTTGCCAGACCGTTCAAGCGCATTATCTCCCTCTATCCGGCCCATACGGAGAATCTGCTGGCCCTCGGCCTGGACCAGGAGCTGATCGGGGTGAGTGCCGGCGATGAGGCTGCTGTGGTCCGAGGCAAAGAACAATTCAGGGCCACGGACAATCCGGAAAAATTCATGGCCGCCAAACCGGATCTTATCCTGATCAGGCCGATGATCAGCCGGGCTCATCCGCAGCTGCTGAGTCAGTTGAAAGAAGCTGGTATTACCATTATTTCCTTGCAGCCAACCAGTATCGAAGAGATGTTCGGCTATTGGCACACTTTAGGCGACCTCAGCGGCAGAGCCGGCGAGGCGGCAGCCATGATCCGGACCTTTCAAAGCGAGCTGGCAGCCATCCAGCAGGCCCGGGACAAGGTGCCGGTGGCTGGTCGACCCAGGGTCTATTTTGAATCAATTCATGGCAGAATGAAGACCTTTGCCCCCACCTCCATGGCGGTTTTTGTGCTCGAGAATGGCGGTGGGGTCAATATCGCCGCCGATGCCACGGCCAAAAATGCCACCAATATTGCCGATTACGGCAAAGAGCGAATTTTGTCTCATGCGGCCGACATTGACATCTATCTGGCCCAGCAGGGGCAGATGAATCGAGTGACCAGAGCAATGATCGAAGGTGAGCCCGGCTTTCAGGCCATTAAGGCCATTCAGGAAGGAAATATTTTTCTGATTGATGAGGAGCTGGTCTCACGACCAACCATGCGCCTGCTCCAAGGCATCAGGCAGGTCCGCCAACTGCTTTATCCGGAAGTTAATTAAGCTGTTCAGCCAGGGCTAAAGCAATTAACACAGTTGTTTTTATTAAAATTTTACCATTGAATCCAGTCATGCAAGCAACACTATATATTATCGGCGTCGGTCCTGGTGATCCGGACCTGCTGACCATCAAGGCCCTCAATATCCTGCGCCGCTGTCCGGTGGTCGCCACTCCTAAGGCTTTGGCTAATGGTCAATCCACGGCGTTAGCCATTATCCAGCAGGCGCTGCCGGTGCATGAGATGGCCGATAAAGAGATCATCGAGCTCTGTTTTCCGATGAAGAAGATCAATCTGGGCCAGGAACCGGACCCGGAGGTGCTGCAGGCCTGGCAGGATGCCGCCCGGCAAATCTTTGCCAGAATCAGCCAGGGCAGGGATGTGGCCTTTCCCACACTAGGTGATCCGGCCATTTACTCCACGGGTTATTACCTCTATGCGACCATGATGGAGATGCATCTGGAGGTCAGGGTCCAATTTGTGCCGGGGATCTCGGCCATGAGCTCCTGTTCCGCGACTACCCATACCCCGATCTGTCTTGGTGACGATATGCTGGCGGTCGTGCCTGCCACTTTCAGCGACAGTCGGCTCAGGCAGATCCTCGAAAACTTTGATACGATCGTCCTGATGAAAGTCCACCGGGTAATTGATCATCTGATCAGCCTGTTGACCGATTTAAACCTGCTCGATAAGGCCATGCTGGTCGAACGGGTGGGCATGGCCGATGAACGGGTGTTAGCTGATCTTTCTGCCATTAACGGGCAGGTCCATTATTTTTCGACCATTATTGTCCGGAAAAAGTAGTTTTCTTTTTTCAAGATGATAGTCTGGATGAGTATCGACCTTAGTTAACGCTTGGTTTTTTGGCTTGAACAAAACAGATATTTGGCAGGAAGCATGCTGGAGTTTCGATAAACGCCAGCATGCTTTTTTAATTTGAAGGTCGGGGCTGATCAGGACTGCAGGGCATGCTTCCTGATAAAATCCTGGATCTGATTGCGGTCGGCATCCATAAGCTCACAGCGGGACTCTTTATCGCCAAGCTCCGCTAAAGCAGCCGGCATTTCCGGCGGACTACCGATTGCTTTTTCAACAATATCGCCGAATTTGGCCGGATGGGCGGTCGACAGACAAACGACCGGAATCCCCTTCTGCTGATGGAGGAGGGCGGCATTGACTCCGACTGCGGTATGAGGATCGAGAATATAGCCATATTCTTTGTAGAAGTTTTGAATCGTCTTCAATACATCCTGTTCAGAGGTAGCGGTGGCGAGCATATCACGTTTGATCTGGTCGCAGTAGCTGGAGAGGTCGAGTTTGCCTGTTTCAGCAAACTCGAGCATGGCATCTTTAGTCCGCACCGGATTTTCATCCATCAGATAGTAAAGATAGCGCTCAAAGTTGGAGGCGGACTGGATATCCATGGAGGGACTGGATGTGGCCACTACCGTGCCCAGCGAATAATCACCGTGAGAGACAAAACGGGTGAGGATGTCATTGGTATTGGTTGCCAGCAGCAGCTTGCGGATGGTCCCTTCCGGCAGCATTCGTTTGGCGATATAACCGGCAAAGATATCACCAAAATTACCAGTCGGCACCGCAAAATCCACGGCCTTATCCTGCTCGTGCTTATTGATGTGCAGACAACTGTGGATATAGTAGACGACCTGGGCCAGAACCCGGGCCCAGTTTATGGAATTAATAGCGCCCAAATTGTATTTTTTCTTGAAGTCGATATCATTGAAAATAGCTTTGATAATAGCCTGACCGTCATCAAAGGTACCGCGGATAGCTATATTGAAGACGTTGGCATCGGTGACCGTGGTCATCTGCTTTTCCTGGATCGGGCTTACCCGTTTATGGGGATGCAGGATGAAAATATTGATCTTGTCCTTGCCGCGGACGCCATAGATAGCGGCGCTGCCGGTATCACCGGAGGTGGCGCCGACAATATTCATCACCGCGTCACTCTTCTGCAGCAGATATTCAAAGAGATTACCCAGGAATTGCAGGGCCACATCCTTGAAGGCAAAGGTCGGCCCGTGAAAGAGCTCCAGGATATGCAAGGTCCCATGATGGACCAGGGGGGCCACCTCAGGATGATTAAAAGTGGCATAGGAACGATTGATCAGTTCGCGCAGATCACTGTTGGGGATATCATCAATAAACCGTGACATCACTTCAAAGGCCAGTTCCGGATAGGACAGATTCTGCCAGGAGGCATAGGTCTCACTGCCTATGCGGGGAATAGTGCGGGGCAGGAGCAGACCGCCGTCTTCGGCGAGGCCCATCATTATGGCCTCGGTAAATGAAATCGGACTGATACCGCCCCTAGTGCTTATATATTGCATGATTGTGGCGTGAAAAGGCTGTCATGGGAAGAAGTTAGTAACTTAACGTAAAAATTCATCGTTATCAGGCGAATAATTATTGAAAGTTGTAACTAAGAGCAATCAGGATTCGGCGATGTCAATCTTTTTGGCATCATGCCAGAGCCCTTCGAGATCATAAAAGCTTCTCTGCTCATGATAGAAAATATGGACGACGACATCATTAAAGTCAAGAAGAACCCACATACCTTCCTGCAGACCTTCGGCATGGGAGGTATTGATCCGTTTGGAGCGCATGGCATGTTCAATGGTCTCGGCCAGACCCTGGACATGCCGTGTTGACCGGCCACTCATGATCACAAAATAATCGGTAAAGGAGGAGATGCCTGTGACATCAAGGATCACCACATCTTCCGCTTTGGCGTCAAGGGCTACGCGGGCGCAGATCTGTGCCAGCTCCAGGCCGCTTTTATCTTGGTATTCTGTTTTCAGTCGTTGCATAAATATTTTTTGCCCCGGCGGGCTCCTATATGTGAATTAAACTCGTCAGTATAATCTTTAGCAGACAAGCAAGCCATCGATATTCTGAGATTTCATAAAAAACGTGGTCATCTAATTGGACCAACGCAGAACGCCAGGCGACAGCTGAAAAGGATCATAAATCTTCAGAAAATCAACCCGGCATAGAATGTCGCACTTTATTAACACTCTAGAATACCTTATTTTTAATAATATAACCATATAGACTTTTGGCAGTCTCTTGCCGGCTCGCTTGGCGCCCAGCAGTTTTATCAGACTCTTTTCTTTTCTTTCTTGATCCGGGGTGGAAATTCAAAGGTGATTTTACCCTTTTTGTCCAGGAGGAGAAAGGCATCAAAGGGCCGTTTTTTCTTGGAGATAAAACCAGGGATCAGCTCGGTCCGGCCCTCGGTCAGCAGTTGCTGGATATGTCGGGGCTCAATGGCCTTGGCTAAAATAATTTTACTGATCTGCAGACCCGCTTTTTTATCACCTTCCATGGCCGAGGTCGACATATAGGCGGCGGGGGTTTCATAGACCGGGGTGTCGTCAACCGGCGATAGGCCCAAGGGTGGAGTGGCGGTAATTTCTTCCAGGTCGAGATTATCGGTGGAGTCGGCAAAGATAAACTCTATTTTACTCTGATTCAACCGGACGGAGGCCGTGAAAGATTTCCCCTGTTTGGACCGGAAATCACTAAAAGGACCGAGGGTCTCTCCCTTGATTAAAGCGACGATCTCGGCCTCGCTCATAATCCGGCCCCCCAGGATCTTGCGGATGGTGGTCTTGCCGTCCTCTGAGATAAAGGCAGTGGGACTGACATGAAAGCGGACATTGTCGACAGGGCTGAACGAGGCCTCGGCCCGCACCTCCGTACGGTCAAAATTCTGTACCTGGGAGATAATATGGGCGGTCGTATCCCTGATCTCGGCCATAAACTGTTGCCGGGTAAACTTGCCCTGCAGGATTTGATTGAGCTTGTGTTCCCATTCCCCAGTCATCTCAGGGGAGGCCAGCAGCTCGATTTTCATGGCCTCCAGCAGGGCAAACAGGTTAAAGGCCTTGCCGGTCGGGGTAAGTTCCTTGCCTTCCCGGACCAGATATTTTTCCTTCAGCAGCTTTTCAATGATGGCCGCCCGGGTGGCCGGTGTGCCCAGTCCCCGTTCCTTCATGGCCAACGCCAGTTCTTCGTCGTCCACCATTTTGTCTGAATTTTCCATGGCCGAAAGCAGTGTCGCCTCGTTAAAGCGGGCCGGCGGTTTAGTCTCGGCCTGTTCCTTGTTGATCCGGGCGCAGATAATCGTGGCACCCTTGGGGATCGGGCTCAGGGCAGCTTCCTTGTCCTGATCAATTTCGCTGCCGTAGATGGCCTTCCAGCCCGGATCAGTAAGAATCTTGCCTTCAGTCAGAAAGGTTTCGCCCTCAACCTTAGACAGGCGCCGGGTATTAAGATAGCGGGCCGGTGGAAAAAAGACCGCCAGAAAACGCTGGACCACCATGGTATAGATCTTGAGCTCCGGCTCCGTCAGGTTGGTCGGCAGGACATTGGTGGGGATGATGGCATGATGGTCCGAAATCTTGGCATTATTAAAGATCAGTTTTTCGGGTTTGATAAAATTATGGCTGAGAGCGATTTGGGCGTACTGGCCATAGTTCCAGCCGGTCTGGGTCTTCATGGTTTCATTGACCGTGGGCAGATAATCTTCGGGCAGACAGCGGCTATCGGTTCGAGGATAGGTCAGGGCTTTATGCCGTTCATAAAGGGCCTGGGCCAGACCTAAGGTATTTTTGGCGGAAAAACCAAAGCGGGAGTTGGCCTCCCGCTGCAAGGAAGTAAGATCGTAAAGCTGGGGTGAGCGCTCACTTACTTTTTTACTTGCGTCCTCCACTTGGGCCTGCTTGCCGAGGCATTGCGCCAGGATCCGGTCGGCAATTTCTTCATCCCAGATGCGGTCGGCTTTGCCCTGACCATTATTCTCGTCCTTCAGGAATTTGGGATCGATCCATTTGCCGCTATAGGAATCGTGGTCAAAAGTGAAGGTCGAGAACAGGTTGAAATAGGTGCGCGGCACAAAATTGAGCCGGGCCTGTTCCCTTTTGACGATCAGTGAAAGGGTAGGGGTCTGGACCCGGCCACAGGGCGTCAGGAAAAAACCTCCCCGTCTGGAGTTGAAGCCGGTGAGGGCCCGGGTGGCGTTGATGCCGATCAGCCAATCGGATTCCGAGCGGCACAAGGCGGCGTCTTCCAGAGGTTGCATCTCTTCATTGGTGCGGAGATGACCGAAGGCGCTCTTGATGGCGTCTTTGGTCATCGATTGCAGCCAGAGGCGCTTGAATGACTTTTTGGCCACCGACTGATTCCAGACATAGCGCAGGATATATTTAAAGATGAGCTCGCCTTCACGGCCGGCATCGCAGGCGTTGATGATTTCCTGAACATCTTTGCGCCGGATGAGCTGTTGCAGGGCATTGAGCTGACTTTTGGTGCCATCCAGACCCTTCAGCGGAAAATCTTCAGGCAGAATGGGCAGGTTTTCCAGCTTCCAGTCTTTATATTTGGGATCGATTTCTTCCGGAAATTCTATGGAAACCAGATGGCCGATAGCATAGGAAACGATATAGTGATCACTTTCGTAATGGGTCTTGCTTTTTTCAAACTTGCCAGGCAGGGCCTTGACAAGATCTGCTGCCACACTGGGTTTCTCAGCGATAATTAGTGATTTATCAGGCATTGTCTCCTGTTGAGTCTTACTGCAATTTGGTGAAAAATGGACTATTAAAGGCCGTATCGTTCAAGTACGGCTAAAGAGCCAACTTATAAGAATTGTAAATAAAAATAGTTCATCTTCTATAAGGCTGTCTCGTTTTTGTCAATTTTATTTTTTTTAAAGCTTCAAAATGGCCGGGCTGGCCTCGGCGTTAAACTATCCTTCTTCTCGCCTTATGCAGGATCTCCCCATTTTCAGATAATTCAAAAGGTTCTTTATAGAGGTCTAACAGTTCATTCATTTTCTCCCGGAAATCTGACTGGCCTTCAGCTTTGTGAAAGGACTCCCAATGCATACCGCAGTCATTGCTGTCATGATAAGTCCCATCAACCGGTTTGGATATATGAAGGTGCAGAAATTCAATAATATCGAACAGGTCATCTTCCGTGTACTTGCTGATATGATCTTCAATAGGCCATATGTCTTTTTTCTGAATTTTCAGAAAAGTTTCTAATTCCACATCCCGGATCTTGCCTTCGATAAAGCCGGCGTCGGCACAAGAAAAACCAAAACTTTCAGCAAAATAACCATCTGCTTTCAATTGATCAAAAATGCGCAGGAAGAGATCCTTTAATTCGTCTATAGAAAAACCGTTTACATTTCGATTTTTTCCTGTTCGGATGGAATAGAAAATATGCTCTTTCATGGTATTTTAGTATCCAGCGTTGGAATTAAAGTCCTGATCGTAGGCAGTTAAATTCTCTAACAACAAATTAAGATAGTCAAGATAATTACCAAGGCAGATCCGATCATAGAAAACAATCTGCTGCGTTTTGTTATTTTCATCCCCCAAAATGACCTATATAAGGGTGTCTTGAAAAATGAGGATTTTTGTTCAAAATCAAGGCATGTGAAAAATTTTACCGCAGGCATATATTTGATATTCCGAGGATAAAATTTTGAGCATAACGCCGAGTTTGGGCAAAAAGACCATTTTTCAAGGCACCCATAAATTAATGAAGAGCAACCAGTCCGTACCTGATACCGCTAGCTGCCCCTGCCACTCCGGCAGGCCCTACATTCTCTGTTGCGGCCCATTGCTTGCGGGAGATCTGGTGGCCTTAACCGCCGAAGCTTTGATGCGGTCACGCTACACCGCCTATGTCAGCCGAGATATCGCCTACCTGCTCCGGTCATGGCATCCAACGACCAGACCCGACCAAATTAATCCTGACGTCATCCCTGAATGGCAGGGTCTTCTTATTGTACGTACGGAACAAGGGGCAGAGACTGATAACGAAGGCATCGTCGAATTCCAGGCGACCGCAGTTTCGTTGAATAAGGCCTGGCAATTGCACGAAGTCAGACGTTTTCTGAAAGAGGACGGTCAATGGCTATATGTGGATGGCGACATCAAGGATGACTCCTCTGTAGTCGACAAAAAGGTGCCAAAGATTGGCCGTAACGATCCTTGCCATTGTGGCAGCGGCAAGAAATACAAGAAGTGCTGCGGATGTTAAGATATTGAATTTTGATCTTATTATTGCCAAATATCTTAGGATATGTGTATTAAGCATACATGTTATTTGAGTCTTGAATTTTTCTAAGCAAGGTGATGAATTAAAATTGCGGGTTATACAGAAACTAGTTAAAGAACTATGAAAGAAATATTTGAAGCGATAGAGTCAAGAGTTAAAAGCCCAATTTTTGGGTATTTTTTAATTGCAGTTATCGCGATTAATTGGCGCCCTATATTTTATTTATTATTTGAAAATATAGGTACACTAGAAAGAATAAAATATTTTGATGACCAAACAGGTTTAAAGTTGCTTATCTTTCTGCCGGCAATATTGGCAGGCGCATTCTCAGTCATTTATCCTTGGGTAAATTTGTTTTTTTTAGCTCTATGCACAAAACCTACTGATATGAAAAATGTTCTACAAGCTCAATCAGAGCACAAATTGCTTGTCAAAAAAAATGAATTAGAAAAATTGCGCTCCTCAATATTGTCTAGTTCAGAAAGAGAATTAATTGATAGAGCCAAAAGAGATGAAGAACTCAATGAAATTCAAGACGAAGAATTAAAAGAGAAGTTGAGATCCGAGATTGAGCAACTCCGTCAACAACGTGACCTTCTTAAAAATTCTGACTCTGATTCTGACTCAAAACTTAAGGAAAAAATTAAAGAGCTTATGGAAACTGCCAACCTATATAGACAACGCGCCAAGGAAACTAATTCATCGAATGATCAGTCTCGGCTCATACATCTAGCTAGTGCTCTTGAGGATAAAGCACAGAAAATAATATTAGACTTGTAAAGTACCTAACAAACGGCTTCACGCGAAAATTTTCTTGCCAATCTTTTAATTCAAAGGTCAAGGTCAGTGACTAGGGTCTTGACAATTGGGCGTTTTTATTGAGAAAACATCCAATTGTAGACACCCTGGATTTTGATTGAGAAAACACCCAATTGTAGACCATGGAAATCCCAATCCCGCTGGCTTCCATACAAGCCGCTCACCTCTTCGCGTCAACAAAAAAGGCAGCCTCATTGCCGAGGCTGCCTTGTTCAAAACATGTTTTTTGAAAAGATTACAGGCCGGAAGCCACGCTGGTCATCTGATCATAAAATTCGGTGACCTGATTTTTTTTGTCGGATTCCATGCAGGCCATGGCCGCTCTGGGATGCTGGTTGAGAACCCCGGAAACCATGTAGGGGATGAAGTAGCCCCAGTCTATCTTCTCCCGCCAGGGCAGGATCTGGTCTTCGATCACCTTGATCAAGGGGCGGACCTGGAACTTGGGATTCTTCAGGAAGGAAAGCAGCAGCTCCAGGGGGCAGTTGCCGGCGCCACGGCCGATGCCGTAGAGGGTGGCGTCCAGGTAGTTGATCCCGCAGATAACGGAGGAGATGGTGTTGGCAAAGGCCAGCTGCTGATTGTTGTGGGCATGGATGCCGATGGTTTTTTCCGGCATTCTCTCCATGTACATCTTGGCCAGCACCTCGATATCCTCCTGGTAAAAGGCGCCAAAGCTGTCCACCAGATAGATGATGGGAACCCGGCACCTGGCCAGGTCGTTAAGCCCCTCTTCCAGATCACGCGGCCCTACAGTGGAGACCGCCATCAGGTTGATCGTGGTCTCGTAACCTTTATCCATGCAATGGTGCGCCAGCTCGGCGGCCTTGTCGATCTGGTGGATATAGCAGGCCACCCGGATCATGTCCAGAGAGCCTTCCGAGCGCACCGGGATGTCGTTGTAGTCGATGCGGCCGATGTCCGCCATGGCCGAGAGTTTGATCTTTTTTTCCGAATCGCCGATAATGCGTTTCAGGTCTTTTTCTCCGCAAAAGCGCCAGGGGCCAACCACATTGCGGTCAAAGGCGGATTCGGAGCTAAGGTAGCCGATTTCCATATAATCGACCCCTGCCTCAGCCAGGGCATGATAGACCTGTTTGACAAAGGTGTCGTCAAACTGCCATTTATTCATCAAACCGCCATCGCGGACAGTGCAGTCAATAACTTTAATTTCCGGTCTAAACATGGGAAAGTCTCCTTTTAAAAGACATGGGCAGTTGTTTCAAAATAACGACATCAAGGTTGGAGTATCGTGAGCGGTATAAGGACCCGTAAGACAGCAGGAACCGCTCCTGAATATAGCTAATAAAGATGGGGATCATACCCGATCCTGGGCAGCGCGGCAATGCTCAATGAAATTTTTTACGTTTTGCCCGAGCAGGTCTAGGTTCTTCTCCAGCAGGGCCTTACCGCCGAAGAGGCTGGTGGACACACCCACCGCTGCCGCGCCCGCGGCAAAATAGTCCTGGAGATTGGCGCTGCTGACCCCGCCGACGGCGGCAAGCCTGATATGATCAAAAGGACCAAGGAGATCTTTGATGTACTGGGGGCCACCCATGGCGCCACAGGGAAAAACCTTGACCAGATCGGCCCCGGCGGACCAAGCGGCGTACACCTCGGTAGGGGTCAGCGCCCCGGCGACAATGGGGATGCCTGCCGTCTTGGCATAGTTGATCACCCCGGTGTCCATATTGGGAGTCACCAGAAACATGGCCCCGGCAGCCACGGCCCGCCTGGCTTCTTCAAGATTACGGATGGTGCCCATACCGAGCATCCTGCCGTCAGGCACGGCCGGGCGATATTTCTCAACGATTTTTTCGGCACCTGGTGTGTTCATGGTGACCTCCATGGCCGTAAGTCCGGCACCAAAGGCGACCTGCATGACCTCGCCAAAAAAATCACCTTCCACTCCCCGCAATATGCCGATTACCGGAACCTCATCAAGTTCCATAAAACGCTCCTTTTCAGATTTTTTGAGAAAATATGCATCCTACTCCAACAGGAGTCGACTTTCTCCCTTTGGAGAAAGGTCATAATACTCCAAAGAACAGCAAGCGCACAGTGATTTTGCAGCATCAGACGTGCATTGCTCTTTAGGCACTTACCTCAGATATTTCAGGCGTACATCACTGCTTCCGCTTTATTTGCGGGGCTTGATCCGGCTGGTGGGCTGGGCCTGCCAGGGGTCGTCCGGCCAGTGGTGCTTGGGATAGCGGCCCCGGAGTTCCTTTTTCACCTCATGGTAAGCTCCTTCCCAGAAGCCGCGCAGGTCCTGGGTGATCTGCATGGGACGCTGGGCCGGAGAGAGCAGATGGAGGAGGACCGGCACCGTGTTGTTGCAGATTTTTGGGGTGTCGGCCAGGCCGAACATTTCCTGGAGGCGCACCGCCAGGACCGGCGGCTCACCGGGAGTGTAGCGCAGCCGGACCTTGGAGCCGCTGGGCACCGTGAGGTGAGTGGGAGCCTCCCGGTCCAGCCGGCTCTGCTGTTGCCAGTCGAGCCGGGCGGTGAGGATGGCGCAGAGATCGAGTTTTTTGAGATGTTCCGCGCTCCGCATCCCGGTGAGATAGGGGGCCAGCCACTGGTCAAGACTTTGGAGCAGGGACTCATCTGAGACCTCCGGCCAGCCCGCCTCCGGCTGCCAGAGCCGCATGCTTTCCAGGCGCGCCTGCCACTCCCTGGCCTTGTCGCTCCAGGGTAAGGCGGCAAGGCCAAGAGTGCGAATACCGGAGAGCAGGGCGGCCAGTACCGCCTCGGCCGCAGGTTTTGCCAGAGGACTTGTTTCCAGGATCAGCTCATCCAGCCGCAGGAGGCGCTGGGCCTTCACCGTACCGCTTTGCTCTTCCCAGGAGACCTTGTTCTCCCGCTGCAGCCGGGCAGCGAACAGGGAGATCAGGGCTTCTTTGGCAAGGGGGGCGGCGAGAAAGATGCGGCCCTCAATCCGGCCCGCGTCCAGTTCGGCCACCGCCAGATATTCGTGGACGGCGAGCCGGTCATGGGCAGGAAGAACGGCGCCCCGGCCGGAGGTCAGCTTGTACTGCCCACTACCCTCACTCCTCCGCTGGGCGATCCGGTCCGGGAAGGCCAGAGCCAGGAGTTCGCCTACGGTCGCCGTTGGTACAGCTGTGCCTCCGGCCTTGTTACGGACGGGTTTCGGCAGATGATCCCGGAGCTGCCTGCTGGTCTGGATCACCCGGCGGCAGGCGTCGGTGTCCGCATCCAGGGATTTAGCCGCTGCCGGGCCATCGGTGCGGAAGGCAGCCAGGACGTGGAGCCGGTCTTCGATATCCGCCGACCGGTCCCGTCCCTTGATGATGTCGCGCTCCGAGAGCAGGGCCGCCAGATCGCTGGCCAGAGGGATGGCATTATGTTCGGCCGCCGCAAGCAGCATGTGGCCGAGGCGCGGATGGGCGGGGAGGTCAGCCATTTTCCGGCCCAGGGGGCTAATGTGGCCCTGATGGTCCAAGGCCCCGAGAGCCCGCAGCACGGATTGGGCCTGGGCGTAATGGCCGGCCGGCGGCGGATCAAGCCAGCTTAAGGCCTCCGGATCATGCACCCCCCAGCAGGCCAGGTCGAGTGCCAGCTGAGTCAGGTCGGCGGCCAGGATCTCCGGCGGGTCGAAGGGCTTGAGGCCGTGTTCCTCGCCTGTGCTCCACAGCCGGTAACAGTGGCCCGGGCCAAGGCGTCCGGCCCGACCGGCGCGCTGGGTGGCCGAGGCCCTGGAGATGCGCTGGGTGGTCAGGCGGCTCAGGCCGCTGTTGGGATCGAACTGCAGGGTCCGTTTCCAGCCGCTGTCCACCACGGTATGGATACCCTCGATGGTGATGCTGGTTTCGGCGATGGGGGTGGCCAGGATGATGCGCCGTCTTCCCTTCGGGTCCGGCTGCACCGCGGCGGTCTGGGCCGCGAGACTCAGGTCGCCATAGAGGGGATGAATGGCGATTTCAGCAGGAAGCAGGGTTGCGGTCAGTAGCGCCTGGGTATGGCGGATCTCGGCGGCGCCGGGCAGAAAGACCAGGATATCGCCCGGCTGCTCAGTCAGCCCCCTGTGGATAACCGCAGCCATCTGTTTGGCGATCTCGCGGGGGTAGGGCTGGAGTAACTGTCCACCCCGGCTGTATTCCACGCCTACGGGATAGGTCTGGCCCGCGCCCATGACCACCGGGGCATTGTCCAGCAGGCGGCTGACCGCCCCGGTGTCGAGGGTGGCGGACATGATCAGGAGCTTGAGATCATCCCGCAGGCCGGTCATCACATCAAGGCAGAGGGCCAGGGCCAGATCACCCTGCAGGCTGCGCTCGTGGAATTCGTCGAAGATGACCAGCCCCACCCCGGCCAGCTCGGGATCGTCCTGAATCCGGCGGGTGAACACCCCAACGGTTACCACCTCCACCCTGGTTGCCGGGGAGACCTTTGCTTCAAAGCGGACCCGATAGCCGACGGTCTTCCCGACCTCCTCACCTAACTGCCTGGCCATGAAAGCGGCGGCCAGCCGGGCCGCCAGGCGGCGCGGCTCCAACATCAGGATGCTCCGCCCCGTCAGCCAGGGCTCGGCCAGCAGGGCCAGGGGTACCACCGTGGTTTTGCCCGAGCCGGGCGGGGCACTGAGAACCACCGCCTCGTGGTTAGCCAGCTGCGCCCGCAATTCCGGCAGGATTTCATGGATGGGGAGATTGATGATGGATATCCTATTACTGTGGGTTCTTTCAAAAAAAAAGCCCCGTCCGGAGACGGGGCCCTGGTCAAGCGGTATTTTCAAGCAGCGGCTAGGGATTTACGACATACCAGACATCCTTCACTCCTTGCCCGGTCGTCTCTCCGGGGTTCTTGTCTCCAGCAAAATAGTACAGCGGCATGCCCTTGTAGGTTGTCTGTCTCTGGCCATCGTCGCGGGTGATGCTCCCGAAATCCTCGGTCTTCAAGCCGTCCTTGGCAGCCACGGCCTCACGAAAATAGAGCGGCCATCGGGTAACACAATCGCCTTCGCAGGCGCTCTTGCCGGGGGTATCCTTTTTGAAATAATACAGAGTCACACCCTTAATGTCGACCAGAAAACTGCCGATCCCTTCCTTCTTCGAGACCTTGACCGCATGATGGTCAGCCATGGCGACTGCCCCTGTCAGCAACAGGCCCGTAAGAAACGCCACGGTAAACACGCTTGTAATGCTTTTCATATGCTTCCTCCTGTGTTGGTAGAAAATGAGGGACAACTTACTAAAAATCCGTTCTTGATTGCGCCGAACTGCCCAAGAGCAGCGCTTTTTTATACCGCGCTCACTCACACTCCCGCGCCGGCCATTACTGGTCCGGCGCGGGCTGACCACCTGAATCCGAGTCGTAAGAGCTTCATGTCACTCCTCCTTGTCTGATTTTTCCTACAACAGCCCCGCCCCTCTAAGCACACGACGTCGTCATCTTCTTTTTGCTTTTTACGGGAGACGAAAGATATTGCCGTCCATAGGGATTGCGGTTCTATCGAAAGGATCAGACGGCAAGATCGGTGGCGGTGCTGCGCCAATCTCGCCGGGTTGTTCGGGAATAGCGGCCCATGGCCGGTCAGAGCAACATGGAGATCGGGTCCGAGACCGGAAAAAATACGCCGCCCACGGTGACGGTGGTGCCCAGAATATGGTTGGCCCTTTTCTTTCATTATGCTGAAAATTTACCTTTTTTCAAGGAGGAAAGAGACTACTCACTGCCAGGCATAGCGGAAATCAATTGGCGATAACGGCCTTTGACATATAGGCCATTAACGCATTTACAGAGGACCGGACGATTGGCATGTCATACAACCCAAGGCCGGCCATTAGATTTGGTAAAAATCATTAGATGCAACGTCAAATTTCTTAGCTTCTTAAGATGCAGAAGGTTACAATGATGATTCCTCTCAGGATTATCAATATGTTGTACAGAAAGAGCAGTGCTGCTCTTTCTGTACAACACTTACTGGCTGTGATATTTAGAAACTAGACAATAGCTTGGAAGCCTTTTCCGGGAGGCACGATGATCAAAATATCACACATTGATGCAATCCTATTCGTTGCTCCGGCCTTTTTATCTGGATGTGCCGGAAAAAAAGATATCCCGCCATTTGGTGCTCCGCGAACTAATCTTGTATGCAGCCAATTGATCAGGTACTGAATCGTATCAGATGGGACAGGGAGTTCGGCGACGCCCTCTTTGAGATCGGCTACTATGACCGTCTGGTTGCCGGCATTATCAGGCGACCGCTGGTTGATCTCCTCTTTGAACCAGGCAACAAAGAGTCCTTTCTCCTCATGGACAAGGAGGGCGTTTACCAGCGGATTCCCCTGCACCGAGTGCGCGAGGTGTACCGCAATGATGAGCTGATCTGGCAACGGCCCGGGGCCAGCGGGACGAACCGCTGACTTGGGAGAATGTACTTGAGGTTAGGCTGACAAGTGGGTATTCTGCCAAAGAAAACATCAAATTGTCAAGCCAGACTCTGGAGCTCGCTATAAGAAACGCAGGTACAAGGTTGGGTAGAGCGAAACGAAACCCAACAAAAAGCTGTGTAGAGCCGCAGAGCAACCTGACCTGCCCCTGATTTTGTTGGGTTTCGCACGCTCTACCCAACCTTATGACGATGTCGTGGCACTCAACACTTAATGCTTATTCAGGGAGAGACTGCAATGATAAATGGAATCGTCGTTATCGGCGCCGGATCAATCGGTCAGGCAATCGCCCGGCGCGTCCAGAATCACATAAAATAACTGTAATCTACGTGAGTCTTGATTTTAAAGATCATTTTTCTGGCAATTCGGAAAATTACAAAAAATATCGGCCTGAATATCCAGCAGAGCTATTTTCCTACTTAACTTCTATAGCGTCAGAGCATGAAATAGCATGGGACTGCGGAACGGGATCGGGGCAAACGGCAAAAGGCCTGGTAAGATTTTTTAAGAGCGTTGTTGCCTCTGATCCAAGTCGTTCTCAAATCGAAAATGCCGAGGAAATTAAAGGCATTAAATACTTTGTGGCCACAGCTGAAAGCAGCACCTTGGAAAACGGAACAATTGATCTCATCACAGTATCCCAGGCTCTACATTGGTTTCAAATCGACAGTTTTTTCCACGAGGCAGAAAGGGTTTTGAAACCAAATGGCATCTTGGCAATATGGTCGTACAATTTGCTTTCTGTAACCCCTGATATTGATCAAATAATTTCTCATTTTTACAGCAAGATCCTTGGTCGGTATTGGCCTCAAGAAAGAAAATTGGTTGAAAGTGGGTACCGCGAAATATCTTTTCCCTTTCTGGAGGTAACCCCGCCATACTTTGAAATGAGAGCTGAATGGAATTTATTTGAGCTTATTGGCTACATATCAACATGGTCAGCCGTTAAGGAATTTCAATCAGCAACTATGGTATCTCCCCTCGACAGGTTGTATGAAGAAATATATCCATATTGGGGCGAACCAAGCAGGAAGATGGCGATTAACTGGCCGTTAACATTGAAAATACGAAAGAAAGTCAGATAACAAGCTGGTCAATCAGACGGCGAACTCTCTGATATGGGACTCTTTTTAAAAGCGGTGCAAATGTTTAAAGCCAATCCGTATCAGAATTATGCACAACAATATGATGCATGGTTTGATGAGAACAGACAGGTTTATGAAGCTGAACTAAGGGCTCTCAGGTCGTTTGTTCCCGGCAAACTGTGCAGTTTGGAAATCGGGGCAGGAACAGGAAGATTTTCCGCTCCTCTGGACATCCTAGTCGGCATGGAACCGGTGGCAAGCATGAGGGCAATTGCCCAACAAAGAGGAGTTAATATCTTAGGGGGCAAGGCTGAATGCCTCCCGTTTAAAGATTCATCATTTGAGCTGGTCCTGATGGTTATGGTTATATGTTTTGTTGATGATATTTACAAAACTCTCCAAGAGTCCTTCAGGGTTTTATCCGCAGGCGGCAGTATCGTGATCGGCATGATAGACAGCGGCAGTCCGCTGGGACAAATATATGTAAACCATAAAAAGCACAGTCTGTTTTATAAACAGGCAAAATTTTATTCGGTTGATGAGATACTTGAAATAATGAGGGCAACAGGCTTTGCTGATTTCAGTTTCCGGCAGACCGTTTTTAAGGACCTATCGGAAATCACTGACAGAGAAATTGTCAGCACAGGATACGGAAACGGATTGTTTGCAGTCATCCACGGGAAAAAATGATTAAATATAATGATATTATTGAAGCCAAAGAACTGTTGAATCTGCCTGAGTGGGCGTCAATGGAAGAGATTAAAACAAATTACAGAAAACTCATCATGCAGTGGCATCCGGATAAAGGCAACGGCAGTAATGAAGAATGCAATGACATGACACAAAAACTGAACGCTGCCTATAAGACTGTGATTCTGTACTGTAATAAATATAAATATTCTTTTGCAAAAGAAGAGGTCGAACGCTATTTATCGGCTGAAGACTGGTGGTCTGAAAGATTTGGTAACGATCCTTTATGGGGAAATAGCAACAAACCTTGAAAAATAAGTCGTTCATTGGGGCCAGGCTTGACAAGTGGGCATTCTGGACTGAAAAAATATCCACTCATCAAGCCTGGCAGCCGGAGCTCTGATATTATTCTTTCTGAATGTCATTTAGAAGCAGATTGATATTCTTTGCCACTTCCTCAGGGTGGTCCTCGGGAACAAAGTGCTTCCCGTCCTCTATTCGTTCAAGGGGCGCATGCAGGTCATGTGCCAGACGATAGCCGTAGCCGATTTTCTGGAAGTGATCCCCGGCTCCCCAGACAAGCCTTACCGGCAGCTTCAGGTCCTTCAATTTATCGCTGATGGCAAGAGTGTCACGCACATCAAGAGATCGAATCTGGCGGACGAAAGCGGCCGGGCCGTCTGTGTCGGCATAATAGGACCAGTGAATGGTCATCGCTTCCTCGACCCGTGCCTTGCGGTCATGTCCCTGATTCATGAATTGGTGAAAAATCATCCGGAATACTTTTTCAGGCAGTCTTTCAACCAGTGAGCCTGCCGCCCGCAATAGTTTAACCTGCGTTATGGGCCATGAATCATAACAAATGGTGTTAACCAGTACCATCCCAGTCACGCGTTCCGGATGCCGGACAGCTACGATCTGTGCCACTCCGCCGCCGAGGTCATGTCCGACCAGCAACGCCTTATCTATTCCTGCTGCATCCATCCATGATATAAAATAGTCGGCCTGGCTGCGGATAGAAATATCACGTCCCTTTCCCTCGGGTATGGAACCGCCAAAGCCGACCATTTCCCAGGCAATAGAACGCGCGGCTGTGACAGCTGGGACCACCTGACGCCACAAACTCGGAGAAGTCGGAATGCCATGCAGGAAAATGACCGGGTAACCTTGGCCTGACTCTTCCCAGCTCATTTTTATTCCTTTAACTTCTAAAAACTTTCTTTCCATGCGGACACCTCCGGCAGTAAGAAATTCATTAATAGTGCGGAGGAGAGCGGCGGCATTAAGCAGCTCTAACCTCCACCCGCCATTCGTTCATTAAGCTTCTTGCCACATTCATGCCAAACTGACATTCAAATAGATTGAGCAAATGATTGATTGGCAGACAATTAGGCGTTCATTCCAAGATGGTTGAATAGATAAGTCCGCTTCTGCTCCGACCGCTGCCAGAAACAAACTGTTTGACTTAATCCTCACGATTACCCTATAATTAATATATTGATATTTTTACAGATTACCCAGGGGAGGTGTCGAAGATGATGGGCCAGGGCGGCGGCATGATGGGCGGCGGCGCTTCCGGCAATCCCGCGAATGGCATGATGGAGAAAAAAATGATGATGATGCAGGAGATGCTGAACGGCATGATGATGCAGCAGGAAATGATGATGAAATGAGAATAAGACAATCCTGGCGGCAACGGGGCTGATCCGCTACCGTGTGTATCGCGGACAGGCCTCTTTCGCGCTTCTCCGGCACTGCTGGACGTTTACGGCCCCGGGTTTGGCCACATTTTTGAGCCTTTGGTGAACGATTACGGACAAGGTATACAGGACAAGCAATGATTACTGATGCGAAACAACATCGAGGTTTTGCCGCCGTGAACGCTTGCACGCTGGTTCTGTTTGGCGCGTCCGGCGATCTGGCGCAACGCATGGTTGTGCCTGCCATCTTTCGCCTCGCGAGGCGCGGTCTGCTCTCGCCGGAGTTCCGCTTGATCGGTTACGCGCGCAGCAAGATGACCGACGAAGAGTTCCGCCGGCGGATGCGAAAGGCGGTATTGCGTGAGGCGGGAGCGGGCGACGAGGGGGCCTGGACTGATTTCGCCGCCCGCCTGTCTTACATCCCGGCGGAATACGACGGCTATGACTTGCAAGGCTACGCGGAACTGGCGCGCAGGTTTGAGACGCTTGACGGCGGCACGGGCGCAGGCGTGCGGCGGGTCTTTTATCTCGCCACGCCGCCCGCACTGTTTGGGCCGATCATGAAGCACCTCAACGATGCGAAACTCGCCGGCCATGCCTACCAATCTGCCAAAGAAGGCTGGGCGCGCTTCATACTCGAAAAACCTTTCGGGCGCGACCGCGCTTCGGCCCATGCTCTCAACACCGACATTGCCCACAGCTTCGATGAAGATGATATCTATCGCATCGATCATTTTCTAGGCAAAGAGATCGTTCAGAACCCCTTCGCCCTTCGTTTCGCCAACGGTATTTTTGAACCAGTGTGGAATCGTAACTATATCGATCATGTTCAGATAACGGCGGCGGAAACGCTCGGCATGGAAGGGCGAGGTGGCTACTATGAAACCGCCGGCGCCATGCGCGACATGGTGCAGAACCACCTGCTGCAACTTTGCGCACTGGTTGCCATTGAGCCGCCCGCCGAATGGAACGCTCGCGTCGTGCGTGATGAAAAAGTGAAAGTGTTGCGCTCCGTCCGCAAGATCAATCCCGGCGAGGTCAAACGCGACGCCGTGCGTGGGCAGTACGTAGCGGACAGCACCAGCGGCGAGAGTGCGCCTGGGTATCGTGAAGAGGAAAAAGTGGCGGCTGGTTCTTTAGTGGAGACTTATGCCGCGCTCAAACTCCATATCGATAACCAGCGATGGGCGGGTGTGCCTTTTACCTGCGCACGGGCAAACGTCTGGCGAAGTACGCCACAGAGATCGTCATCGAATTCAAGCCCGCGCCGCACACGCCGTGGATAACGGGCGGCATGGTCGGCAAGGCGGCGCATCCCAACCTGCTCGTCGTCAACGTCTCGCCTGAGGAAGGCATCTATATGCGCGTTGAAGCGAAGCAGCCGGGGCAGGAGATGCGGCTTCAGTCAATAAAGCTCGATTACTGCCACAGTGATGAGCGCGGCGCAACGGAGTCCCCTTCGGCGTATGAACATCTCGTGCTTGATTGTATGCGCGGCGACCCGACCTTTTTTGCCCGCGCGGATGAAGTGGAAGCGGCATGGGAGATAGTCGATCCGGTTATCAAAAAATGGGAATCGGAAAAGTCAACGGACTTTCCCAACTATACCGCTGGTTCCGCCGGTCCCGCGGCTGCCGCTGAATTGCTTGCCCGTGGCAAACGACACTGGTATGACGCTACCGATCAAGAGGGTGCAAAATCAACGTCAAGGGCGCAGGATTGACGCTGAAGGCACATTCCATACCGAATGGGAGGAATGAGACTGACGCAGGTAAATGACCAACTCGAATCGACCGAGTTCGCCATCTTCGACGGGACAGGAGATCTGGCCGGGCGAAAACTGGTCGCAATGCGGAACGGCACCCCCGCCGAGAGTGATCAAACACCGTTGACTCGGGTGCCAGACCGAGCGCCGAAAGGAACGACAACGAGAAATCAGTAATCAAAAGACAGTGACAACCCACAATCAAGGAGGAAAATGACCATGAAAGAATCGAAATCCATGACCAAGGACCCCATCTGTGGAATGACCGTGGACAAAGCAACCGCTCCCCACGCCGAACGCGATGGAAAGACATTCTACTTTTGCTGTGACCACTGCCGGCAAAAGTTTTTGTCCACGCCCGCAGGTACTAAGCCGGAGGGCAAGTCCGGATGCTGCTGCGGATAAACACTCATGGCGGCCTGCGGTGTAACTATAAGGAACCGTAGCGCTGTTCATACGTCATGATAGGAAGTCTCTTGGTGTTTCGGCAGTATCTCCTCCCGGCGGCCTCGACGCGCCAGACCATTCGGACGATTTCCGGTCACGGGCTGGATGTGTGGCTCTATACCGATCGCGAGTGGTTCGTACGTGACTTGCAGGCGCCGCACGTGGCGCGCGAATAAGGGACCGTCAAGTTTTCTCCGTCGGTCGTTTCCGACTTCGATCAGCTGCTCGACCGCGCCGTCAAAATCGTCGGCATGAGCGACGATCTCGACCTCGTCGCCCGTTGCGAAAAGAGCGTGCACGCCGCCGCGGGCGAAGAGGTCACGGCGGCCCGCTCACAGCCGTACTACCTGGACGTAACGAACGCGAAAGCCAACAAGGGGGAGGTTGTGCTCATGCTCGCCGAGGCTCTGGAGATTCCGGTCGAGCAGATTGTGACCATCGGAAATATGCCGAGCGACGTGCTGATAGTCCGGGAAAGCGGCGTCAGCACCGCGATGGAGAACGCGAGTGCGGACGTGCAGTGCGAGGCGACATTCGTCACGACCTCGAACGAGGAAGAGGGCTTCGCCAACGCGATGGAACAATTCGTCTTGCGGCAGCAAGAACGACTGCGGAGTTGATTGACACAGTCAAAACAACGCTGCAACTTAAAAATCGGCATTGTGGAGGGTGTACCTGTGAATAAGAACGCCATCGTCTTTGGGGCGCCAGGTATTGAGCCGCGCTGGACGTCCAGCGCCAAGACCGGC
Source organism: Desulfobulbaceae bacterium UBA5611 (assembly GCA_002424635.1). Lineage (GTDB taxonomy): Bacteria > Desulfobacterota > Desulfobulbia > Desulfobulbales > Desulfocapsaceae > UBA2270. The sequence continues at coordinate 19,041 of DIKT01000061.1, read as the reverse complement.
ATCGGGACCGCGTATCATACCAGTTCCCGCGTCTGGTTCACGATCAGCCACGGCATCGTCAACGAGATCTATTTCCCATCCGTGGATTCGCCCAACACGCGTGACCTGCAGTTTCTCATCACCGACGGCGAATCATTCTGCCACGAGGAACGGCGCGACCTGCTGCACCAGATCGCATACCCGGAGCAAAACGCCTTGCTTTACCGGCTCACCAACTCAGACCGCGAAGGCCGCTATCGGCTCGTTAAAGAAATCATCGTAGACCCGCACTCGGCGGTTTTGTTGATGCACACGAAGCTGGAAATCCTAGACCGGACGCTACGCGGCAAATTGCGCCTTTACGCGCTGCTCGCCCCCCACATGAAAGGCACGGGCAAGAACAACTCGGCCTGGTGGTGTGGATCGGGTAGCCGGAAATTCTTCGACGTGCAACGGGAGGACATTAATATGTCGTTTGGTTGCGCGCCCGATTTCACGCGGCGATCCATCGGTTACGTCGGATTCAGCGATGGCTGGCAGGACTTGATGGACAACTTCAGAATGGATTGGGAATTCGAACAGGCCGAGAACGGCAACATCGCTTTGACAGGAGAAATAGATTTATCGGACGGAATGGAGTTCACGCTGGGCGTCGGTTTCGGGCGCACGCGGCACAGCGCTTCAACCCACCTCTTGCAAACGTTTGCCACTCCTTTCGCTCGCCAGCGAGAGAAGTATGTCAGCCAATGGCAGCGCACTCGCGCCGAGATCGATTTGAGCAAGCACACCAAGGATGGCGGGAAGATGCTGCGCTTGAGCCAAGGCGTGTTGCTGGCGCATGAAGACAAGACGTGCCAGGGCGCGTTCGTGGCGTCGCTGAGCATTCCGTGGGGAGATACGAAGGATGACAGCGACAGCGGCGGGTATCATCTGGTCTGGACGCGCGATATGGTGCAAACCGCCACGGCGCTGCTGGCCTGCGGGCAAACGGAGTCGCCGTTGCGTGCGCTGATCTGGCTGGCGGGTGTTCAATCCGCCGACGGCAGCTTGCCGCAAAACAGTTCGATTATCGGCGTGGCTTACTGGAAAGGGATTCAATTGGATGAAGTGGCTGTGCCGATTCTGCTCGCCTGGCGATTGCGGCAGGCCGACGCGCTCCGACAGTTCGATCCCTGGGCGCTGGTCTCGCGGGCCGCGCGTTATTTGATCCTGCACGGGCCGGTGACAGCGCAGGAACGGTGGGAGGAGAATTCCGGTTACTCGCCTTCGACGCTGGCAACAATCATTGCGGGCGTGGTGTGCGCGGCGGAATTTGCCAGCGGCAGAAAGGACAAACTCGCGGCGGACTTTTTGCTCGAGTACGCGGACTGGCTTTCGGCGCACCTGGAAGAATGGACGGTTACCAATCGGGGCGAACTGGTGAAGGGAAAACCACGGCACTACATCCGTATCACTCCCGCCGATCCGAATCAGGCCGTTGCCGCGCCTGCCCCGGACAATGCCGAGATCAGTCTGGCCAACGGCAGCGGCAAACATCCAGCACGCAATATCGTCGGCGGCGATTTTCTCCAGCTTGTCCGTCTGGGTGTGCGGGCTGCTGCTGACCCGCTGATAATCGATTCCCTCGCGGTGATCGATCAAGTACTCAAACGCGATCTGCCGCAAGGGCCCTGTTGGCGGCGCTACAATCACGATGGCTATGGACAGAAGCCGGACGGCAGCGCCTACGATGGGACCGGGGAAGGCCGCTCCTGGCCGATTCTGACGGGCGAACGCGGTCATTACGAGCTGGCCGCCGGACGCGATCCGCTGCCGTTCATCAAGGCCCTGGAAAAATTCGCCAATGACGGCGGCATGTTGCCGGAACAGCTCTGGGACACTGACGATTTGCCGGGCGGAAAAATGAAACGCGGCTACCCGACCGGTTCGGCCATGCCGTTGTGTTGGTCGCACGCGGAGTACGTGACGCTGGTGCGCAGTCACAAGGATGGGGTTTGTTTTGACCGCATCGAGCCGGTTTATAAGCGCTACGTCAAGGCCGGAAAGGGCAGCAAGATTGAAATGTGGACCTTCGAGCATCAACTGCCGCGGGTCGCCCAAGGGAAAACGCTGCGCATTATCACCGAAAAAACGGCGAAGATTCGTTGGAGCATTGATGGATGGGCGTCGGCGAATGACATGGAAACGCGCGATACGGGATTCGGTTGCTGGTTCGCAGATTTGCCGTCGGGCAAGCTTCAGGTCGGCGCCGGTATCGTGTTCACGTTTTTATGGCAGGAGGGATGGGAGGGGAAAAATTTTCAGGTGGCGATTGCTGAGTCTGTTCCAAGGGATGTCGGCCGGGAATAGTGAACACCAACTCGTTCACGTCGCCTGGTGTTTTCGTGGTATCGCCTTGACCTTGGCTGTCGTTAAACGCGTACCGGTATGCTGATTATGGGCTCTCTGTATGGAGAAAATCGACATAGGGTGAAAATATGAAACAGAATAACGGTATTATCCTCGTCACCGGCTCGAACGGCTCAATCGGTGATGCCGTCATGCAGCGCCTGACCGGGCTCCTGGGCGACACCGTCGGCTTTGACCGCCATGCGCCAAGTCCGCCGCCACCCCACTGTGTCTATATGCCGGTCGATATCGCCTCGGATGAAAGTGTCCGGAACGGACTTCGCATTCTCCGCGAGCACCATGGGGACCACATCGCCTCGGTGGTCCACCTTGCCGCGTATTACGATTTTTTCGGGGAGCCGAGTCAGAAATACGATGAAATTACGGTAAAAGGCACCGGACGACTCCTGCGAGGGCTTAAAGAGATAAACTTTCGTGTAGAACAGTTCATTTTTTCCAGCACGATGCTCATCCATAAACCTTGCGACCCCGGCCAGTTCATAACCGAAGATTGGCCGATTGAGCCGACCTGGGCCTATCCGGAATCAAAGGTCCGGACCGAGCAGCTTATTCTGGCGGAGCATGGCGTTATTCCAGTTGTGCTGTTGCGCATTGCCGGGGTTTATAATGATATGTGCCATTCTGTGCCGCTGTCGCATCAGATCCAACGAATTTATGAGCGCCAGTTCAGCAGCCATTTGTATTCCGGCGAGTCGGCGCACGGCCAGGCTTTTTTGCATATGGAGGACCTGGTTGACGCCATCGAGCGCATTGTGTTGCGTCGCAAGCAATTGCCGCCGGAATTGCCTCTACTGCTCGGTGAACCCGAAACATTAAGCTATGACGAACTACAGCACACCCTGGCCCGACTTATTCACGGTGAGTCATGGGAGACCCACGAAATTCCCGCCTCGATTGCAAAAGTTGGCGCCTGGCTGCAGAACCAGTTGCCGGGAGAAACTTTCATAAAACCATGGATGATTGATAGGGCGAATGACCATTTCGCGCTTGACATATCGCGGGCCAGTACCTTGCTCGACTGGCAGCCGAAGCATACGCTACGAAAGACCTTGCCGAAGATGGTGGATGCCCTGAAAAGTGACCCGCTGGGTTGGTATCAACAAAACGAGATCAAGCCCCCGGCGGAACTCCAGGACATGAACGGGGGCATGATGACGTTGGATATGCGTCGCAGGTGGTTATGGACAAATTTTACCATTGTCGGCTTCGGATTCTGGCTTATCACGAGTCCCTTTACATTCGGTTACGTCAAGACGGGGATGATATGGAGCGATGTCCTCAGCGGCGTCCTGCTGGTATTTTTCTCTTTGCTGGCCCTGCTGCCGCGATTTGATTTTATCGGACGCTGGAGCATTTCCTTCATCGGCATATGGCTTCAGTTTGCACCTTTGGTGTTCTGGGCGGAAAATCCGGCCGCACTTGTAAATGATACCTTAATCGGGGCGCTGGCCATAGCTCTCTCAATACTTATACCATCGATGCCGGGCATGGCGCATCACATGGAAATGGCGAAGCCTGGACCTGTAATTCCTCTCGGCTGGAGTTATAATCCCTCTTCTTGGCACCAGCGGGCGCCGATGATTGCCGCTGCATTTATTGGCTTGCTCATTTCTCGTTATCTTGCAGCATTCCAGTTGGGCTATATCGACACCATCTGGGAGCCTTTTTTTGCTGATGGAACGGTGCGAGTACTGACTTCGGAAGTATCCAAGTCATTTCCGATCTCAGACGCCGGGCTCGGCGCGGTCGCCTACACCCTTGAAATGCTCATGGCATGGATGGGGGGGAAAACGCGATGGCGGACAATGCCCTGGATGGTGACGTTTTTTTTCATCCTCGTCGTGCCGCTTGGAGTCACGAGCATTGTCCTGGTGACACTCCAGCCGGTGGTAGTTGGCTACTGGTGTTCTCTCTGCCTTCTGACCGCCTTGATCATGCTCGTGATGATTCCATTCACGGTGGATGAATTAGTCGCCATGGGGCAGTTTCTCAAACAAAGCGTGCGTGAAGGGAAACCATTCTGGCGCACCTTCTGGGTCGGAGGCACCCTCGCGGAGGAAAATGCAGATAAAAGAACCCCCATGTATGGTTCACCCCCATCTTCGTTGTTACCCGCCGCTGCCTGGGGTATTACGATGCCGTGGAATTTGCTTGCAAGCGCCGCTCTCGGAATCTGGCTTATGTTTGCGCCTGACGTCTTCGGCACAATAGGCAGAGCTGCTGATAGTAATCACATCGTGGGAGCGCTTATTATAACTGTCTCTGTGATAGTGATGGCGGAAGTTATCAGGGCTTGCCGGTATTTGAACGTTTTGTTTGGAGCATGGGTCATCGCCGCCCCCTGGCTGCTTGTTGGAGCGGCTGCAACCGCTAAGTGGCATGACCTTGTTATAGGTTTCCTGCTAATTCTGTTAAGCCTTCCGCGTGGAACTATTAAGGAACGGTATGCAGCCTGGGATAGGTTGATTGTATGAACATTAATTGTTTGCCGGATCCCGCTTAATGTTTCTTTTGTAAATTATTAAAGATAAAGGACTCAAAGTAGGGTTCAGTTTTTTAAATAATTTGTTTACCCCGAAAGGATCATGCCATGGAAGTTATTCTTGCTGTCACCAAAAGTTGCCATCATTGCCCAATTCTGGAAAGGGAACTAAAAAGGATGGAGGTGCCGTATTGTGTTCGTTATTTTGAAGATCATCCTGAAGTGATAGAAAAATATGGACTTAGGACGTCCCCGGTTGTCATTGTGGATGGTCAGGTTGTATTCAAAGGCATGCCGTCAATTTCCGAATTGGAACGCTTTTTTAGCGAAAGGAAAACATAAGTTTACCCTTCTACACCTACAAGAAATGACTATAAATTAGCCATGGACAAACTGAGCTTTTTTCACTTTAGGCTGGCGGACCTTCCCTTCTCAGTGAAAATACTTTTCACCGCCTATTTGCTGACTATGGCCTTGGGCTATTTCATGGCTTTTTTGTATTTATTTCTTATAAATATTGCTCCACATGAAAAAATGGGTATGGACGTCTTGGAGGGCATTGTCCACAAATATTATGGCAATAGAGGAGATACTCGGCTGGAAGCCGCTTTAAAAGGGAGCATGGGAACTTATGTAACTGGCTCTGAAAAAGAAAAAATATTCGAATGGAGTTCCCGATGAAAGATATTCAGAAGTGAGGGCGATTTTCGATAATAATTGTATTGAATGTCACAACCCTGCTGCTGGAATGGGACTTGTATCGTTAATCAGTTATGAAGAAATTAAAGATTTAACCAAAATTGATCTAGGGGAATCAGTAAAAACATTAGCCCGTGTTTCGCATGTTCATTTTTTCGGGATCAGTTTTATTTTCATTTGGACGAGCCTGATTTTTTCTTTTAGCTGTATAAATAAGTACTTAAAAACAACCATCATTCTAACGCCTTTTATAGCTATTTGGTTAGATATAGGTTCATGGTGGTTCACAAGGTATGAACCTGGTTTTGCATATACAGTGATAATTGGAGGCGGCCTCATGGGTGCCTCGTTTACAATACAGATATTATTTTCGCTTTATGAATTATGGCTTAAGAAATAATGATAATGATGTAAGGAGCGGTATCGGATGAGCAACTCTGCACAAACAGGGCAAACAAAACTGAAGTATAAAATCCATTGGCATGTTCTTTGTACTCATTTTCCTGTGTCTTTCTTCATGCTTTCATCCGGATTCATGATTCTGCACTTGTTTACCAGAGTGGATTGCTTTGAGCTTTCAGCCTTTCTCAGTTTGCTGGCGGGGGCATTAATAATGCTGCCCACAACTATCAGCGGTTGGCTCACCTGGAAAGGTCGTTACAAAGGGATGCGCGGCAAGATGTTTCTCCACAAGATTAGAATTGCTTTTGGAATGCTTGGGCTAAGCTTTACCCTTGTATTTATTCGAATGTTGTTCCCGCCGCTGCTGCATGAGGTGTGGATGTGGCTGTATGCTGCAGGAATACTGCTGTTGCTGGTTGGGTCGATGGTTGAAGGCTTTTACGGCGGCAGATTGAACCACAGGTAATTTTATGGGGATGATAGCATGAGGCGTTTTCAGGATCTTGAAACAATGATAGAAATTCTCGGCTTGGCCATCGCAAGACAGGAAACAGAAGAACAGTTTTTCCGAAGGTCTGCACAAGCCTCCTCCAATGAGGTGGCATATTCTCTGTTTACTGAGATTGCGGATGATCTGAAAGGGTCTGTCGAAAAAATTGAGCAGAGAAAGCAGAAACTGCTTGATGCAGTTGCAGAACTTTCCGCAGCGAAAAAAGAATAATCTTCATAAAAAAGAAATGGAGGGAAATTATGGCAAAGGATCCGGTCTGCAGCATGAAAGTCGATGAGGCAAAGGCTACATATACTTCTACCTATCAGGGCAAGACTTACTATTTTTGTTCGGCGGACTGCAAGAAGGCGTTTGATCTGAAGCCGGAGAAATATGTGAAGAACTAATAACAACAAACAACAACACATGCGGATGATGAAGGATGGCATGAACATGATGACCATGATGGGCGGGAAGGGCGGCATGATGACGGAAAAGAAGGATACGGGTTCCATGCCCATGGCTGATCGCATGGCCATGATGGGCGGCATGATGTGGCTCAGTTCCGTCTCATGAGACTCACTGCTCGAGGGAGGTAACACCATGACAAGCAAAAAATCCATGTCGGATTTACTAAGGATTCTCTCGGGACCGCGGTTGGCTTTTCTGGCATTTGTCGCCGCCGGAGGCTATTTCCTCTGGACGGAACATCAGGCCCACCTGCTGGCCGCCCTGCCGTATCTGATCCTGCTGCTGTGCCCCTTGATGCACATCTTCATGCATGGCGGCCATGGAAAGCACGGCGGCCACCAGAATGGTGACGAGATGCATGACCATGAAAATCACTAAGGGAGTCGGCCAATACTAATATACCTGGATCGCACCCGGATTTGGGTCATATTTGGTCGCCGATTGAGCAAAACCACAGGCATAGCTGGGTACGTTGAGGATTTTGCGATTGAGGCGCGGCCAAAGATGGCTCGAAGACGGGATGCGTGATTGTATATTAGGATTTTCCGGGTCCCCTAAAAAAGAAAGCTTTTCCCGAAGAAGGAGGGATAAAATATGAACGAGGCCCCGGCATACGGTTTATGGTCACTGGTCATTATCAATTCGGCCTTTTTTATCTTTTTCGCCTTCAGCTTCATCAAACCGAAAACCAGGCTCGACTGGAGGTCGCTGGGCGCTTTTTCCTCCTTCATCGTCGCCCTCTTCGTCGAGATGTACGGTTTTCCACTGACTATCTATTTCCTGTCAGGCTGGCTGCAATCCAACTTTCCGCAGACCGATCTCTTCGCCCACGGCAGCGGTCATCTCTGGCATACCTTGTTCGGCTTCGAGGGCGATCCGCATACCAATCCCATCCATCTGCTGAGCAATGTCCTGATCTTCGCCGGTTTTTACCTCGTCTATCGGGCCTGGTTGGTGCTGCACACCGCCCAACAGAACGGACAGCTCGCCACTACCGGCCCGTACGGCCTGGTGCGGCACCCTCAGTATGACGGCTTTATCCTGGTCATGCTCGGTTTCCTGCTCATGTGGCCGACGTTATTGACACTGGCGATGTTCCCGGTGCTGGTGGTCGTTTATATCAGACTGGCCAGACAGGAAGAAAAACTGGTGCGGCAGGAATTCGGCCACGCTTATGACAATTATGCCATGGCTGTACCGGCCTTTCTGCCGAGTTGGAAAAAAATGAGAATACAGCGACAAGAAGGTTCGACATGAACGACAAACTGAATGTTTTCTCTTTTGGAGCAGCAGCGGCAATAGTAGCTGCCATCGGGATGTTGATACTTGGTATACTGGGCAATCTGGGTATTTACTCCGGCGCGGTCTCGATGATGAGTCAGTGGCACATGTTTTTCTCACTGACCCCATTGGGTATACTTGCCGGAATGATTGAAGCGGCGGTTATCACCTTTGTTTTTATTTATCTATTCGGATGGATTTACAATAAACTCAAATAGTTGATTATTGATATCGAGGTGAGCAATGATGCACGGGTTTGGAAATTACTGTTATGGTATGGGATTTGGCTGGATTTTCATGATCCTTTTCTGGGTGATAGTCATCTTCATAGTTGTCTACTTGACGAAAAAAACCGGTTCAGGGGAGAAAGAAACAGCGGAGGAGATCCTGAAGAAGCGCTACGCGAGAGGGGAAATCTCAAAAGAAGAATTCGAGCGCCTGAAAAAGGACATCAGGGAATGAAGATTGGATTGACCCAAAAAATGATATTCAGAATTTAGCTCACCTCTCTCCTGGTGATCGGCATCACCATCCTGCATGAACTACTTCAGATAATACTATTTTTGTACGGTGTTTTCCAACTTTACAGCCTGCTAACTTTGGCCGTGTTTACGCGGCTTACGGAGGAGTATTTATTTGCCCTTTCAATATTATGGGGCTGGAAAATTGATAGAGTTGTGCCGGATAAAGTTGACATCATCGGCGGGCTGGTTGCCTTGGTTGGTGTAAGCATCATCATGTACTGGCCTCGGCCACAATGAATATAATAAAATAATTGACATAACACATCGTTACAGTGTTTGGTTGGCTGAACCGAAATATTAAACTTCAATCCATTTGACAGTGTGCCCTATGAATGCCAGGAAATTTTTATAAATAGAAGTTGGTCTGATGCTAATTTTTTAATAAAATTACAAGGGCTGGTTCTCTCAGAGCACAACAATTATTCGTACAGAAACGACAGCTTACTGCAAAGAACCGATACTGAAATTATGCATAATTCCTGCCGAGAATTTTACTCCAAAGTAAAACTCATTGCAGAGAACAAAGAACTAAAAAATATATTTATTAAGAGGCAGGAGTTATTACAGCAAAGAGACCAGCTGATAAGTAGCTTAAAAAATCAAAAGACGTTTACGATACCTCTTTATTTGAGAATATTGCCGACCAGGATTCAACCGCCAACGGGTTGCCGGCAATAAAGAGCACAATTACTTCACACAAAACCGGAATAGAGGTAATTACTCAACAATTAATCAATACTGAAACGAGAGTTAAGGTAGAGCCTTTAGTTGCAGACTTAAGGGGAATGCTAAGACCGGATAATAAATATCGGCAAGAGATAGTTGATGATTTTAAAAAATTTCAGGCAATCTATCCCTTAAAAGAGCTCGGGTGGCAATTAGTATTTATGCTGCCGCTTTTATTCATATTCTACATATGGAGTTGCCGCAGTGTCAGGAAAGACAATAGGGTCCAGACATTAATTGCCACCCACTTATTAGTTATTGCGTCAATTCCCATTATCCTGAAAATAGTCGAGCTTGTCTTAGACCTGATCCCTCGCCACTTCCTCAAGAACATCTTCAATGTGCTGCAATCATTACATGTAATTGCTCTTTGGCACTACGTGGTAATTTTCGTTTCTGTTTGCACTGGGCTGTTCGCTGTGTTTATTATCCAAAAGAAAATTTTCAACAAGCAAAGGACACAACAAAAAAGACTTATGAAAGGAGCCTGTTTTTTCTGCGGCAAGAACCTCCCTCAGGGAGCATACATATGCCCATTCTGTGGGACAAAACAATTTAAGAATTGTGACAACTGCCAGGAACCAACATATGTTTGTGGCAACTACTGCAAAAATTGCGGGCATGAAAGCCAAAAACGTCTAACCAGACGCTACCGCAGAGCGGAAGAGGCGCTTTTAAATTCCACAACAACTCTCGGCTGCTGATCTTGGTGTAGCCCGTATCCTTTGGAGTCCGCTATGCACGTCCACGTTTTACAGCATGTTCCCTTCGAAGGTCTTGGCAGTATCGAAGCATGGCTATCACAGCGAGGCGCCCGCGTCACCTATACGCGGTTTTTCGAGCCCGCCCGGTTGCCGCCGCTGACTGATATCGACTTCGTTATTATCCTGGGCGGGCCAATGAGCGTGAACGACGAGCAGCAACTGCCATGGCTGCGCGCTGAGAAACACTTTGTTGCTCAAGCAATCGCAAGCGACAAAGCCGTGCTGGGGATTTGTCTCGGCGCCCAGCTGATCGCCGGCGCACTGGGGGCGCGGGTCTACCCCGGCCCGGAAAAAGAGATTGGTTGGTTTCCCGTATTGGCGGAACCGGCCGTGTCCGGCGCCTTTGATTTCCCGGAAAGCACTGAGGTGTTCCACTGGCACGGCGAAACGTTTGATCTGCCGTCCGGCGCTCTTCATCTTGCCAGCAGCGCTGCCTGTCGCAATCAGGCGTTCCAGATCGGGGCGCGAGTGATCGGCTTGCAATTTCACCTGGAGACAACTCCTCAGAGCGCAGAAGCACTAATAAGCCATTGCGCCGATGAGTTGCTGCCGTCGCAGCGTTATATTCAGTCGGCACTCGCATTACGGGCCGTACCAGCAGCCAGCTATGCGGCCATCAACGTTCTGATGACGAACATCCTTGCGTATCTTGTGGGCGATGTGAGCTGACCCATCATGCCAGCGGATTTGCGCAAAAAACTACGCAGGCCGGTGAAGTGTCGAGAAGCGCCTAAGCATAAATTAGTAGGAATAAAATACAAATAAAATTATGGTGATTTCAAATAATTAAACGATACTTTTTTCTTCTGTTGCTATTCAATCTGCAAAACACCATGTCTTGACCTGTTTTGGCCCAATTTAGGCAAAAATATATCAAGCTGATTGATTGATATGGAAATATCGTAGCAAATAAATCCTCTTTTGGTAGGTTCTGTTATCTCATAGAGTAATGGAAACGTTTGTATTCAGGAGACAATAATGAGAAATATTTATACCGACAATTCCTGGTTCAAAAGCCGAGTCCTCTTTAGTTTGTGCATATTTTTTATCACCGGCCTGGTAGCTACCCTTGCCGTCCTGTACTATACCATGCACCATGATATCGGCCCCACCTACGCTATGGGTATCAAAATGCTCACAGCCCTGAAACAGGATATTTTCTACAAGGCCTTGATAATTTTCGGAAATATCTTCCTCTTTATGATCATCGGCATTCTTCTTCTGGCCCTGCTCTATTCACATCGGATAGCAGAACCCCTCTATCGGCTGACCCAATTCGTAACAAAAATAATAGAGGGCCACCTGAATGAAAGGGTCAGTATCAGGGATAAAGATATCATACAACCTGTGGCCGCAGAACTGAATGCACTGGTAAATGTGTATCATCACCAATTCCAGGAAATCAAAAAAGAATTGCAAGCCTTAGAAATATTGGCTGCCGGGATGGACGAAAGCGAGGAAAGCCTTTCCGAAATAAAGAAAAAGGCAAAGGTAATTCATCAACTGACCGAACAATTCCAATTATGATGGCGCGGTAGAGCAGTGCAAGATTACAAAAATTGCTAACCGGCCATTATTGATGCCCGCAGGAAGTGGCCCTTAGAGGGTAAATTATATTTTTTGCAGAATCATCGATCCTAACAGTATTGTCCATGAAACTCTTTACCGTTATATGGGGTTTATTATTCTTTAGTCTGTTCGCTGCTCTGGTGACATATTGTCTCGGGCCGAATCCCCATGATTTTGCTCCATCTGAATGCATCCTCTGCCATACGGGGCATCCGGACTCACCGGAATTCCTGAATGTCAGAAGCTCCTCTTTGACATGTAAACCTTGTCATCAGGACGTCTTTGAAAGCGGCTATATCCATCCTGTTGATATAATACCCGAGAACGTTACTGTTCCAAGGGATATGCCCCTCTCCAGAAGCGGATTGTTAACCTGCGATACCTGCCATGATGTTCATGCTGATTACCAGAAGTTCCCCAACTTCCTGCGCCGGCAAGAGCCGCCGTATATTTTTTGTCTGATTTGCCACAGTGATGACAGCATGGGAGAAAGCCATGCGTCGACTCTGGCTGAGGCCCATTTTACTGCCGGTCACATTGCTTCCGAAAGCGGAACGACCGGCACCATTGACCCCTTATCAAAAAACTGTCTCGGTTGTCACGATAGCACTCAGGGATCCTCAGTCTCCCTGAATACGGGCAGATGGGATCACGGCAGCAATTTTCCTGGACCAACACTTGGTAAAAAACATCCTATCGGTATTCATTATGAGCAGGCTCGAATGAGACCAGGTCGAAAAACAGATTTACGCCCCATTGATGAAGTTGATAAACGGATCAACTTTTTTGATGGTCAAATAGGATGTGGCTCCTGCCACAATCCTTACAGCCAGGGCCAGGATCAGCTGGTTATGAGCGACAGGGGCAGTGCACTCTGTTTTGCCTGCCATATGCTGGATTAATGGAATCGTAAAAGCTGCATGGAAATTCGAATATCGGCATTCTTGTTTGCCCTCTTTATTAGGAGATAATCATGACACAACGACATAATGAACGTAGAAACTACTTTATCGACAAAAAGGTCCAGGTTAGATTCATAGCCGGTTTTGCCCTGGCCGCCCTGATTTCTGACCTGACAGCAGTTTTCGTTTTTATCTTTCTTGCCCATGCAAAACTTGAAAAGTCCCTGTACACTATGAAAATACCCAAAACAACCATGGCCGACCTGCTTTTCGAGGAAATGGCATTGACTACAGGCGTTGCGGTCATTGTGGTTATCTTATTATTCAGCTATACACTTATGAAAATATTTTCGAGAATTGAAGGGCCGTTGATCAAATTAAAAGGAGCTATCCTGACAATCAAAGGAGGGAATCTGCGAGATGTTATCGCCTTAAGGAAAAAGGAAGAGTTTCAAGCCTTTGCCGATAAGCTTGATGCAATGAGAACAGCGTTGAAAACAAAAATTCAGGTCATACGAATCAACAGCGCAAATCTCAGCAGGCTGGGGGAGGGAGATGAACAGGAAAGCACTACTCTTATAGAAGAATGTCATAGTCGTCTGAAAACCATGAAACAAGAGTTGGAGTTGCTGAAACTATGAAGCAAATTTTTTACCTTGTCACACTTCTGCTGCTCTTGCCTCACAATGGCCTGGCAGCTTCAAAAACTCCCCATGACGACGCTGAAATCCGCTGTCTTGATTGTCATATCAAACTGCCCCTTGAAAGGATTGCCTTGTCTTTTTACAGTGATATTCCCTCCATCTGCCTGACATGCCATAAGCATTATCCCTGCAAGGATGATACTGATACCAATAACGGCAACATTCATCCGCTTAACATGACGCCCAGTATGACTATTCCCAATGACCTGGTGTTGGATAATAAAGGACAAACAAGCTGCATTACCTGCCATTTTTACCACGATAAGGGCAAAGAAGCGTTAACTTCTCATAGTCATTATTTGCGCCGTTCTACTGTAAAACGGTTATGTATGAGTTGCCATAAAAAGATATAGAAAGTGACCCCGGATTCGCGGTCCAAGGCTACAGAGAGAAAGATGATTGTTCTTGCTCTTAACCGAACCATTGTAAAATTAGCGATCCAAACTCTTTATTTGCATGAGGCTATATGAAAACTGGTAAAACCCATGGCGTGATCGTTGGCTTGCTCTTACAAGCAAATATGTTGCAGGAAAAAGATGTCCTGTATGCGGAGAGAATACGAGCAAAGTTGACAGTACCGGCGCCTCTCCTCAATGTCTTGAAAGATCTCAAATTGATTACCGATGAGGCGATTCACGCAACCATTGCTGGTTCACAGTTGACCTTAAGAATCGGCGATCTTTTGTTTGAACTTGGCTATCTGAATGCCGATGATCTGCAAGCTGCTTTCAAGATCCAGCAAGAGAGAGAAAAAGAGCTGAAGCTGGGAGATATTCTGATTAAGTATAACTTTATTGAGGAAAAGCTGTTCTACCGTATTCTATCCCTGCAACTAGGGTTTCCTCTGATCAAACCCGAAATCTCTACGATAGACAAACAACTGGTCGCCAAAGCTCCTCTGAAAATTTTGACCACAAATGCTTTTTTACCTTTAAAAACAACTGAAGGGTCCACCTGGGTAGCATTCAAAGATCCTACTGATCAAGTGGCCGTGAAAGCTGCCATGCATTTATACGGGACAGACATTCGCCCGGCCATTGCTGATCGAAAAACCCTGCTTGACACCTTAAAACTATTACACAATGAGGCCGCCGGGGTTGTGATCAATGTTGATAACAACTCAATCATAGGGATTGTCAATTCCATTATTCTGGCTGCTATCAATGAAGATGCCAGTGATATTCATATAGAACCCTCCGGGGACTGCCTGCATGTGCGCTTCCGTCAGGATGGTGTCCTTTGTCATTACAAAGATTTTCCAAAAGAGGTTATTCTAGCCCTGACCAGTCGACTAAAAATAATGTGCAAGGCTGATATTTCGGAGAAGCGCAGGCACCAAGGCGGTCGCATATTATTTGATTATGATGAGGGGCAGATCGATCTCAGGGTGTCTTTGTATGTCACTATTCATGGCGAAAATATTGTCCTGCGCCTGCTCAAACAAAAAGATGAATTACTCGATATAAACAAGCTGGGACTTTCACCCCGCATGCTGCACCGATTTCTTGATGAGGCAGTTTACCAGCCAAGCGGCGTTCTGATGGTCACTGGCCCAACCGGATCCGGCAAAACTTCAACCGTCTACAGCTGTGTCAAGCATATTAAAAATCCTCAGATAAGTATTATTACAGCCGAGGAACCCGTTGAGTTTGTCATTGACGGCATTGCTCAATGTTCCATAGATCCATCAATTGATCTCACTTTTTTGGAAACGTTACGCCACATTGTCCGCCAAGATCCGGACGTTATTGTGATTGGCGAAATAAGAGACAGTCTTTCGGCAGACATGGCAATGCAGGCTGCTTTGACCGGTCATAAAGTTCTTACCACCTTTCATACCGAAGATAGTATAGGAGGGCTTATCCGCCTCTTAAACATGGACATTGCCCCTTTCCTTGTTTCTTCAACAGTGGTCAGTGTTCTGGCACAACGGCTCCTGCGGCGCGTTTGTACTGCTTGCGGAGTGCCTACCAAGGTTACCCCGGCACAGTTACAGCGACTGGGTTGTACAGGGACTGATCTCCGGGAAGGACAATTCAAAAAAGGCCGAGGATGTACCGAATGCAAACAAACAGGCTATAAAGGTCGTATAGGTGTCTATGAGCTGCTGATCCTCAATGAACTGGTCCGTGATGCTATTCTGGCTCAGCGGACCAGTCATGAAATCCGCAGCATAAGTGTTGAGCATTCCGGACTGGTGACGCTGCTGGAGGATGGCATAGTAAAGGCCGCCGCAGGGCTCACAACTATCGATGAGATCCTCCGTTGTTTGCCAAAACTGGCCCCGCCAAGACCACTTTCTGAACTACGCCGCCTTTCCGGAGAATAATTATGACTGAAAATTCCTTTGTTGACGAGATTGAAAAATACATTGCTTCCGGTGAGATTTCTTTGCCGGTATTCAACCCGACTGCCCTCAAGGTACAACAGGAATTGGTGAAAAAAGAACCTGATAGCAAAGTTCTGGAAAAACTGATTACCGGCGATCAATCTCTGGCCAGCCAAATCCTGCGCATGGCTAATTCAGCATTTTATCGTGGTCTGGTTGAGGTATTGAGTGTCAAGGCCGCGATTGTTCGTCTTGGCATACAAGAGGTTGGGAGAATTGTCTTGCTTGCCTCTTCTAAAAATCAGTTCAACAGTAAAGATCCGGAAATTAATGAATTAATAAAAAAGCTCTGGCAGCACTCTGTCGGATGCGGCCTTGCTTCTCACTGGCTGGCCCGGCGCTGTAAATTTGAAGATCTCCTGAGTCAGGCTTTTTTTGTCGGGTTATTTCATGATGTGGGCAAACTTTTTGTCCTGACAGTCATTGAGCAGTTGAGAAATACTAAAAATATCAAGATGCCACATGCTTTAATCCTGGAAGCCATCGACACCCTACATGCCCGGCAGGGATATGCTCTGATGCAGAAATGGGATATGCCTGAACAATATTCCCTGGTAGTCCGAGACCACCATAGGGCAGACTTTGACCGAAAAGATCACTTATTGGTCATGGTCCGCCTGGCCAATATAGTATGCCATAAGCTTGGTATCAGTCCGACTCAAGACCAAAATGTGAATCTTGAAGCGACCATTGAAGCAAATATATTAGAACTTTCCGAGATTAATCTGGCTGAACTGGAGATTATGCTGGAGGATACCCGCAGCCTGTTTAATTGAAGCAAACGTATACAGTTGTAAGGTCAATCTGAGCCGGTTACGACAACTTCACCACCAGCTTCGCACTGAGGTTAGAGAAGTTGAATTCACGGACTGTGATAGTAAAATTAAATTGCTGTACCCATACCACTGGAGGATATGTGATGGCTGCTAATAGAATGGTTGATGTCATGGGCAAGGTCTGCCCGTTGCCGCTGATTACCTTGGCGAAAGAGGTCCGGACGATGCAGAAGGGGCAGATGATGAGCATCGTTGGGGATGATCCTATCTTCGAGGACTCAGTCATCGATTTCTGCCGTGAAGGAGGACATGAGCTGGTGGATACCCAGCGTGAGGGGAAAAAAGTGACAATTATGTTTCAGGTGTAAGCAAGGACTGCTTCCAGAAATGTGCGAGGAATTTTATGAATAAAAAAGGCACAATTCTCCTTCTCAGTGGAGATCTTGACAAGGCTCTGGCCGCCTTTATCATTGCCACAGGGTTTGCCGCCTTGGGTGTTGAGATGAAAATGTGGTTTATGATCTTTGGTCATAACTGCCTGAAGAAGCGCAAAAGGCTTTTTGCTCGTCGGCGCACTGATCCGACACGAGAAGGGCTGTATCGGGATTTGGCGACCGACAATATCCTTCAACCCATGGTTGAGATGATGAATCGCGGCGGGGCTGAGCATCTGCCCTTATCACAACTGAATCTGATGGGTCTGGGCCCCGTGTTGTTTGCCAAGATGCTCAAAAAGAAAAATATTCCCCATCTTGAAGAGTTGATCCACAGCGCCGATGAACTAGGGGTCAAATTTTACATCTGCCAAATCTGCTGTGACGCCCTGGGGCTGAGTGTGGATGACCTGATCGTCCCCAATGTGGAGATAAAGGGGGTCTCTACCTACATGAAGGACACTATGGATGCCCATGTGAATTTGGTTTTTTAATCAAGTACCTGTGTTGTGGAGAGACTGCTATGAGCCGTGACAATCTAACCATGCTTGAGCATCAGAACCTGCGCCTGCGAGAAGAGAACGATCTTCTGCGCCGAGCCGTGAATGAGACAGAGTGCGGTCACAGTTTGATCCGGCAGCAAGATGAGTTTGCAAAAATTATTGAACTTGGCAAAGCCATCATTGCCGAGTTGGATATCAATAAGATTTTCAAGTTGGTGGCGGACACAGCCCGTGACCTTATTTCTGCCGAATTGCTCATTATTCCCATTATCGATGCTGATCGCGAAACCTATACCTACCTGGCCACGTCGGGCCTTGGCTCTGCCGACATGCTGAATGTGAGTTTCAAGACTGGAGTGGGGATGTGTGGCTGGGTCTTAAGAAATGAACGGCCGCTCCTGTTTGGTGAGTCCGATGAGTGGTGGATGGATAAGAAAACCCGGTGGGAGAAGGGACAACAATCGGCCTTGTTAGTGCCGCTGATGGGTGCCAAGGGTGAAAAGCAAATTATCGGCGGGCTTTCCGGAATTGGTAAGATCGGCGGCGGCAGTTTTTCAGTTCACGATCTCGATGTGCTGAGTCTGTTTGCCAATCAGGTAAGTGCCGCCATTGAAAACGCCAGGCTCTTTAAAGAAGTCGAGAGCAATAGTTATGCCCTGAAGCTTGCCAACCAGAGATTGGAGGAGGAAATCCAGGAACGACTGCGGACGGAAGCGACTCTGAGGGAGAGCGAAGAACGCTACCGGGAAATCTATAACTCGCCCAGCGAGGCGATCTTTATCCATGACGCGGAGACTGGCGTTATCCTTGATGTCAACCGGGCCATGCTTGAAATGTACGGGTATGATTATCATGAGGCCCTGCAGCTCAAAATCGGCCGGATAAGCGGAGGCGAGCACCCCTATATCCAGGAGGAAGCGGACAAATTAGTTCGTAAGGCGCAGCACCAGCCCCAAACCTTTGAGTGGTTATGCAAACGAAAGGACGGCCAACTGTTCTGGTGTGAGGTGGCTCTTAAGTTCGCCAAGATCGGAGCCAAGGGCTATATAATTGCATCGGTGCGTAATATCAACGAGAGGCGTGAGGCTGCCATACTACTTGCCGCTGAACGCGAGCGGTTGGCTGTGACCCTGAGGTGCATCGGAGATGGTGTGATCACCACCGACTCAGAACAAAACATCGTGATGCTGAATAAGGTTGCCGAGGCATTGACCGGATGGTCAAATCAAGACGCCATGGGCCGGCCTTTCCTGGATGTCTTCCAGATAGTCAATGAACAGACGCGGCAGCCCTGTGAAAATCCGGTTAATAAGGTCCTGGTCACCGGCCAGATAATCGGTTTGGCCAACCATACCATTCTTATTGCCAAAGATGGCACAGAGCGCTGCATTGCTGACAGTAGCGCGCCGATTTGCGATGAACAAAGCCGGATTATTGGTGTAGTTCTCGTGTTCAGGGATGTGACGGAACAACATAGGACCGAGCAGGAACGACTCAAGATCCAGAAAATTGAAGCAGTCGGAGTGTTGGCTGGCGG
>DIKT01000079.1 GCA_002424635.1 Desulfobulbaceae bacterium UBA5611 | reverse complement strand
GTAAAAAGGGCAAAGAGCCAGGCCAACTTGGGCATACCAGCACCCTTATCCAGATAATACATAGGGCCGCCGCGCATGCCGTGCTCGCCCTTTTCCCGATATTTTACCGCCAGCACCGCTTCTGCATATTTAGTAGCCATCCCCACCAGCCCCGTCATCCACATCCAGAATACCGCTCCTGGCCCGCCAAGACTGATGGCGGTTGCCACCCCGACAATGTTACCGATGCCTACGGTGGCGGCAAGCGCCGTCATCAAAGCAGCAAAATGGCTGATATCGCCTTCTCCTTTATGCTCTTTGTTCCAGATGAGCCGCAAGGCGTGGGGCAGGACGCGAAACTGCATCCCGCGCATAATCACAGTCAGGTACAGGCCGGTTCCTACCAGCAGCGTCAGCATTGGTGGTCCCCAGATCCAGCCGGAGAGGGTGGAAATCAATAATTCGATGGAATCCATAGATAAATTTTATCGTAATTTTTAAAAAGTGGATTTCTGCCTGGCATCAAGCCCAAGGAGTGGAAAGCGAGCTCATGATTATAAGACACAGATCCAGCATAAGGATTATAAGCTTTAAATTTCCTTACCTTTGTCTGTTGTTTGCTGACGTTCTCAACTTTTCAAGTACTGGGTAATAGACCTGGCGATAGTCTGGAAAATCTGGATAAACTTCTGCTCATCCCGTTCGAGCAAAGTAATCCGAAACCCCTGAAGCTCGGTGGCAAACGAGGTCAAAGGTACTACGCAGACGCCGGTGGCCCCAAGTAAATAATAAACAAAACGTTTATCAACGGATGCACCCGGTGCCGCAACCAATGACTCGACCAGCGTTCGAATCTCGTTATTGTCAATAGGTAAGGTCTGCCGATGATTGAGGATGCCTTCTTCAAAGCAGACACTCATATAAAAGGCGCCATTTGGACGGTTAACCAGCACGCCCTTAACATCCTTCAGGCTCTCATAAGCGATATTTGAACACTTTTCATAACGGCTGATTCTTTCTTCCAGATAACCATGATAGGCCGGATGGGTCACCACTTTGGGATACACCACCTGGGGTAAGGTGGTCGAACAGACCTCAACCATTTTGGCATTAAGGATAGACTTGATATATTTGGCGAACATGGGGTCCTTGTCACCATTATAAACCTCGATCCAGCCGCAGCGTGAACCGGGCCATGGCATTTCCTTGGAGATGCCGCGCATGGCAATGGCCGGAACATCGCCGATCACATCCGAGAGCGATGGTGTAGAAGTCCCATTATAGACAATATGGTGATAGACTTCATCGCAGATGATAAACAAATCATAGCGATGGGCAAGCTCGACAATGGCCTCCAGGATCTCGCGCGGGTAGACTGCGCCTGTCGGATTATCGGGATTGATGATCAGAATGCCGGCTACGGCTGGATTATATTTAATACTTTTTTCCAGATCATCGAGATCAGGATACCAGTGGTGATTCGGATCCAGGATATAGGTCAAGGGCTTATCACCGGCATGAGCGGCTTCAGCCGAGGAATGGGTGGTATAACTGGGGGTCGGTACCAGTACCCGGGCTGTGCTTCGAAGAAAGCCGAAGATTTTAGCAATGGCATCGCCTAAGCCATTAAAGAAAATAATATCTTCCGGATCAATCTGGGCTCCGCCCCGTTTATTGGTCTCGGCGGCAATAAATTCACGGGTCGCCAGCACACCCTTAGTTGGGCAATAACCATAGGTCGCATTATCCATCACTGCCGAAGCCACGATTTCCTTCATCCACAGGGGAATCTGCTCGCCCTTGGCAATGGGATCACCGATATTTTCCCAGTTAGTGGTTAAACCCAATTTTTGCAGCTTCATCCCGACATTGACGATATTCCTGATCTCGTATGTCAACTCTCCAGCCCCGATGTGAACTATATCTGTTCGCATTGAACAAACTCCTGAATATAATTATTTAAAAATCCGGGATTTACTGCCGTTAAAATCTTTCAATCTCGGATTGCTCAACCTTTTAGTTTATCTACCACTTAAAATTTAAAATTTAAATCATATCTTTGCAATTTGTTCTGCAGGGTCTTGCGAGTAATCCCCAATCGTCTGGCTGCTTCACTTTTGTTGCCGCCGGTCTCTTCCAGGGTCTGCAGGATCAGCAGCCTCTCCGCTTCCTGCAGGGATGCGGGTCCGCCACTTGTCCCTATTTCTGTGCCAGGGACTTCCTGCTTCTGAATGGGCAGGGGCAGGCTTTTTTCGCTGAGTTGGTCGCCGCGCATCAGGATCACTCCCCGTTCGATGACATTTTCCAGCTCCCGGACATTACCGGGCCAGCCGTAACTGACCAGCAGTTCCAGGCACCTGGCTGTCACCGTCTCCACCGTGCGCCGGTTCTTCTCGGCAAATTTTCGGACGAAATGGGCCACCAGCAAAGGGATATCCTCCCGCCTTTCTCGCAGGGGCGGCACCGACAGAGTGACTACATTCAATCGATAGTAGAGATCCTCCCGGAAATTTCCCGCCTTCACCTCGGTGGCCAGATCACGATTGGTGGCCGCCAGAATGCGCACATCTACCTTAATAGTCTCCTCACCGCCCACCCGTTGCAGTTCATGCTCCTGCAGGACCCGCAGCATTTTGACCTGCATGGCCGGGGTAGTCTCGCCTATCTCATCAAGAAAGAGGGTCCCACCATGGGCTTGCACAAATTTGCCTTCCCGCCGACGATCAGCTCCGGTAAAGGCCCCCTTTTCATGACCGAACAGTTCAGATTCCAATAAGGTTTCGGCCAGGGCCGCGCAATTGACCTTGATAAAAGGCCCATCATGGCGGTCACTGTTCTTATGCAACTCAGCCGCCACCAGCTCCTTGCCGGTACCAGATTCACCGGTAATCAGGACGGTGGCCTCAGTGGCCGCCACATAGGAGATCATCTCCAGCAATTCTTCCATAGGAGCAGAAGAACCGATAATAGAGCTATTCGCAGGCTGTGGTTTCTGGTCAGCGACCTGCAACTGCTGCCGTTTTTCCTCCACCTGATGATGATCGAGGGCCCTGGTCAGGGTCAGCCGGAGACGATCAAAATCAAGGGGTTTGGTCAGATAATCATGAGCTCCATGCTTCATTGCTTCAACAGCGTCATCCACCGAAGAATAGGCGGTCATGATCACTACCGGCAGGGCGGGCTTCAGGACATGGATCCGGGCAAAGGCCTCCATGCCGTTCATCCTGGCCATACGGACATCCATCAGCACTGCATCAAAATCGACATTCTCCACTGCGGCCACGGCCGTGCGGCCATCATCGGCCTCTACGCATTTCCAACCCCATTCCCGGAACATGGAGCAGAGCATATAACGATGCACCTGTTCATCATCCACCACCAGAATGGTTACCTGTCTCCCTTCTTTAGTCACTCTTGCTCCCTTAGCACCAACATCGAACTCAGCAAAATACCATCAATCTTCCAATTTTTTCAGCAGCCAGGCCATATTCTGCCCCAGAACACGCATGGTCTGCATTCCCTCTTCATCCTTGGCCACCTCTTCCTTTTCACGACCCATACCGATATTCCAATAATTGGAACCAACGACAATCATCTGGCCGATGAGAAAAAAATGATTAATGGAATCAAAGACATGGATTGCTCCTGCCCTTCTAGCGGCCACGACCGCGGCACCAAGCTTTCGTTTAAACATATCCCCGTTGGCCCGGCTAACCATGCCGCAACGATCCATCAACGCCTTCATTTCAGAGGAGACATCGGCAAAATAGGTGGGTGAACCCAGCAGAATTGCATCCGCCCCCTTCATTTTATCGAGATAGTCATTGATACTGTCTTTCTGAACGGCACAATATCCATCCTTTCTCTTGAAGCACTCGTAGCAGGCAATGCAGCCACGTGTTTCCTGACCAGCCAGCTGGACAAGTTCAGTCTCAACACCTGCTGCTTCCAGCTCAACCAGAACGGTCTTGAGCAGCAGGGCGGTATTCCCATCTTTCCTGGCGCTGCCACTAAATGCTACAACTTTCATATTTTTCACCTTTTTTCTTTTTATTTTTCAATAGACCAGAGCAAATCAGCGCCAGTCTTATCGGCTCCGACCTCTGTCTCAATAGAATACCCCTTCCACAAATCATAGCGGGCTTTGAAGATACTGGTGGCATTAAATGGATCATAGCCATAACTGATATACAAGTCTTCAAAGAGCTCTTTACCAAACATTACCGACATATCGGAAAAGCCTTCACCGCCTTCAACATAAATTTCATCCAGCCCTAAACTATCCTGCAGGCGCGAAGTTATGTCGCCTACAAACGACCCTCCCTCTTCAAAGCCCAGATCCGTCACCACTATCCCCACGATGGAGCCCATCTGGCTGCTGCTTCCGGAAATAGAACGGCCACTTAACAGTTCTGTCAGGATCTCACTCTCGGCCATGGGGGGATCTGAAAACAATTTAAGTTCCATATCACTTACTGTTCCTGAGGCGATCACGCCCACCGTCTTTTTTTTCGTTTTTTTCTCGGCCAGGACATCAATTGCCGGGTTATCCAAAGGAGAGTCCGTATAGAAGAATCGTCCCCTGGAGATAGCCAGTGGCCGATTCTTAAGGACAAAAACACCCTCATGCAAGACAAGACTCCCCTTCCCGGTCAAAGGAATACCGGGGCCGTCTTTTACCATTACACTGCCTGCCACCCGTCCCTGCAGGCCGAAGCTATCTATCCGGACATCCTGGCCCATCTCTACCAACACCGAGATGAACAATGGTGGATCTATCTTTCTGCCTTTTTCCTTGCTATCATCACTATCGATAATAATGACATCAGGCGAGGAGGTCACCGCGCCGTCAAACTCCTTGATTGTTATCACGGCATGTGGCGCTACCACCTGGCCCGTCAGATGCATCATCTCGTCACGAAAGACGAAATGCAGATCGGGATCAATTATAATTTCATATTCCGGCAAATGCACCGCCTGAAATTCCTGACCGCTAATCAGGGCATCAACCTGCCACTGTTCCTGCTCCCGGTTGATATCACCTTTAACCTGGAGTTTACCCGGACCGGAAACCACATCAAGGACCATGTGCATGCCCTGACCTTCCCGGTTTGGCTGAATAGAAAGGAGCAGTTCTTCAAGTGTTATGCCTGTGGTCGGAATAAAGATATCACCTGTAATCTGCCGCAGTTCACCACTCAGCCGAGGATTGCCGACCACACCTTCTATGGAAAATTGACCTTGCAGCGAACCAGTGGGAGCCACTGTATAATTTGCCAACACGGCCAAGGTTGAAAGGTCCTTCACATCGAGCACGATTTCTCCGGCAAGAGGCAGCTCCTGCCATGAAGATGA
>DIKT01000078.1:4315-6158 GCA_002424635.1 Desulfobulbaceae bacterium UBA5611 | reverse complement strand
TTACTACTCACTTATTCCCCAGCTGGGCCGCTGCTCACGGCGCTTCCGAGGACCGCGGCAAACTACTCAATCATAAGGAGACTGTCAATAACAAAATAACAGGAATACAGGACCTGTTGCTTTTATTCTTCTTATCATTTTTCATTCGTTGAAATTCGTTTGCTTTTGTCTTGTAGAAACCGTAACATAGCTGACGAATATTTCTGTTTGGTAACTAATATATGTTAGTATTTGCCTATTACCTCTGATCACACAAACTTATGACTGATAAGAAACAACTCCTTAGCGCCTTACCAAAAATTGATGAGGCCCTTGCCGGTCTAGCTGACAAGACGGTCTCAATACCTGCTCAGCTAGTTAAAAGTGCGGTCCGGCAATGCATTGACGCTGAGCGACAACGCATTTTACAAAACGCTCCGAACTGTACCTTATTAAGTCGCGAGCAATGGGAAGAGCGGCTCCTGAAGGCCATATCCTTGAAAAATGAGATGAACCTGCGACGTGTTATTAATGGCACCGGCGTGGTGATTCATACCAATCTGGGCCGATCGATCCTGTCAGCGCCTATGGTTGATGCCATCCAGCAGGCCGGCGCGCATTATACCAACCTGGAATATGACCTCGTCAGTGGTAAGCGCGGCAGTAGATACAGCTTGGTGGAAGAGATCATCTGCGATCTGACCGGGGCGGAGGCGGCTCTGGTTGTTAATAATAACGCCGCTGCCGTTTTATTGGCCCTTGATACCTTGGCTAATGGTCAAGAAGTCATAGTCTCCAGAGGGCAGCTGGTGGAAATCGGCGGTTCGTTTCGTATCCCTGATGTGATAGCCAAAAGCGGTGCTCATCTGGTCGAAGTTGGTGCTACCAACAGAACTCATCTGGCTGATTATGAAAAAGTGATCAGTGATGCGACTGCCCTGCTTCTTAAAGTGCATACCTCCAACTTCAGAGTTATAGGTTTTACCTCTGAAGTTTCCGCTGAAGAACTGGTGGCCCTGGCACGATTAAAAGGCCTGCCGGTCATGGAAGATCTGGGCAGTGGCTGCCTGGTGGATCTTTCCTCCTTTGGTCTACCGAAAGAGCCAACCGTGCAGGAGATTGTCAAGGCCGGAGTTGATGTTATCACCTTCAGTGGCGACAAGCTCCTTGGCGGCCCCCAGGCGGGTCTGATTGTCGGAAAAAAAGAATTTATTGACCGGATCAAACGTAACCCCTTAAATCGGGCGCTGCGCATAGACAAGTTCACGCTGGCTTCACTGGAGGCGGTTTTACGTAATTATTATGATCTTGATCAGGCCCTGACCAAGATACCGACCCTGAGAATGCTAACGCAACCCGTTGATCAAATTAAGAAAAGAGCTAAAAGGCTCATGCTGAAAATTCACGCTAGCATCGAGGCGATCTGTGCCATGAGCCTAATGCCGACGATATCTCGTGTCGGTGGCGGCGCCATGCCCGAACATGGCTTGCCAAGCTGGGCTGTTGCCTTCAGACCCGTCCATATGCCGATCAGCGCGCTGGAAAAAGGATTGCGCAAGCTTGCCATCCCCGTTATCGGCAAAATTGAAGATGATTCTTTACTGTTGGACATGAGAACCATAGATGATAAGGAAATAGCAGAATTGGCCGCTTCTTTACTTAACTTTTTCAGAGCAAGCCAGCCCTCATGATTCACCACTTTCCTTTATTTGCCGTAGCTAATACGCTTTCTCATCATGACTTTCGTAACTTTTTCCTACCATTTTCCAGGAAGATAAAAGAGAAATTTACCACGGTCTGCGACATTTTTTTCCTGGAAGATGCCGGCCAGTTGGCAAGCTTAGCCAGCGCTGGCTCCAACCTC
>DIKT01000078.1:2574-4259 GCA_002424635.1 Desulfobulbaceae bacterium UBA5611 | reverse complement strand
ACTATTGTGGCCCTGGTCACCGGTGTTGATCGACTGCTGGTAAAAAAGGTTGGCCTTGACTGGCTGCAGGAGACTGGTGCTACTTTACAGCGCGAATTTCTGATTATAAAGCAGGCAGGTGTTGATCTGCAGACGGGTCTTCTCAATGGCGCCCATCTGCATGCATTATTTGATATGTTTCCCGAAAATGAGCATGTCGGCCTGGTGCTGGTCGAAGTTTATCCCAAGGTCCGTACGGCCCTGGAGGCCATGCAACATGTTCGTCATTCAGCAGCAGTGCTTAAATCTTTTCTCGGAGAGCATATTCCTCTCTATCATATTGGCCAATCTGTCTTTGCCTTTTCCTGCCGGCAGTGCAATGACGATTTTGCTGCCCGGTTTGGCCCTTTACTGATCTCCTATTTAAAAAGAGAACAATTTAAATGCATCCATATAGGGTTCAGCCAAGGACAAATCAGTCGCTGCCGACAAAACGATACCCGGCAGATCCTGGATGAGTCTTGGCAAGCTCTGCAGATTGCCTGCAAAAGAGGTCCTTTTAGCTTCTGTACTTATCGCTCACTACAAAATTTTCAGCGCCATCCGCTCTACACTTCCAATCAAAACTTACTGGCGAGACTGCACCCTTGCTGGCAGCAGCTGGAGCAATTCGCCCTGATTCTTCTCCATACTGCCGATCCGTTAGAAAATATCTACGACCACATTATATTAGATATGGTTGATAGTAAAAAATTTAAGGGACCTGATAACGATGTCTACCTACTGCTGCCAATCGCCGATGCCAAAAAGGTAAAATCTATTGTTAAAAAAATAATACTTTTCGTAAACCGGGACCAAAAAGTTTCAACCCCTGTGGCAGCCGGTATCACTACTTATCCTTTTGCTGATTTCAAAAAATCGGAATCAGTGCTTAATTGCCGGAAAGCCCTCCTGCATGGGGCCTTACTGGGTGAGGGCATGATCACCATCTTTGATGCCTTAAGCTTGAATGTCAGCGGTGATATCTTTTATGGAGAAGGTGATATCCCCAAGGCTGTTAAAGATTATAGACGCGGATTAATCATACAACCCGAGGACGTCAATCTGCTCAATAGCCTGGGCGTCTGCTATGCCATGATGAATAAACATCGACTGGCCAATGACTGCTTTGTTAAGGCCCTGACGGTAAAAAATGATGATTTCATGTCTTGGTACAATTTAGGGCTTGGCCGTCAAATGCAGGGCAATATTGCCGGGGCCGTGGAATCTTTTGAACAAGCCTGCCAGTGCCACATTGCTAACGAACAGTATATAAAAGACGTCAGAAGTGAGCTGACATTACAACTTGGCAAGCTCTACTGTCAAACAGGTAGATACCAGGAGACCTTAGATCTATTGGTACCATGGCATGAAAACAACATCAGTCTTCCTGGGACCGGCCGAGCATTACGCTATATTGGCGAATCTTTTCATGGCCTTGGTCGGGATCGGGCAGCAATGATCTGGCTGCAACGGGCTATTCGTTTTGATGAATTTGATGCGGACGCGTTGAGTCTTTTGGGTGAAGTCTACCTTGACAACCATGAAGGCGACCAGATCGCCCTCAAATTATGCGAAAAAAGTATCGAACTGAACCCCAAGCCCCCGGTATTTTACTTACGACTTGCCAAGGCGCAGTTGCAATGCGGATTTCCGGAAGAGGCCAA
>DIKT01000078.1:2297-2458 GCA_002424635.1 Desulfobulbaceae bacterium UBA5611 | reverse complement strand
AACTGGCATCAACAAGCCAGCAGCTACATGACATAGTTCGTACAAATGATTTCCAAGATACATAAAAGTGGCCGCTAAGACGGCCACTAAACTGACGATAATTAGGGTGACGGCATGGCTCAGATAGATGCTTTTTTTAAATTGATGCACGATGAAGGCGC
>DIKT01000078.1:0-2282 GCA_002424635.1 Desulfobulbaceae bacterium UBA5611 | reverse complement strand
ATCCGTGGTGATATGGAACGGGTTAAATTTAAAATCATGGGCAATGAAGATCTCAAAAAAATGCTCTACGAGATCTGCCCGGAAGAAAAAATCAAGATTTTTGAAGAATCAGGTGATGTTGATTTTGGCTACGAGATCCCCGGACTTGCCCGTTACCGCTGTAATTTTTTTCAGCAGAAACACGGCATGGGCGCCGTTTTCCGGGAGATCCCCAGTGACATTTTGTCCTGCGAACAATTGGGGCTGCCAAAAGTTGTCTCTCGTCTCGCTCAACTGCCCAAGGGGCTGGTGCTTGTGACCGGCCCCACCGGTTCCGGTAAATCAACGACCTTGGCAGCTATTATCAATGAGGTCAACAAGACCAGAAAAGATCATGTGCTCACGATTGAAGATCCCATAGAATTTGTGCATCAAAGCCAGAAATGCATTATTAATCATCGGGAAGTCGGTCTCCACACCAAATCTTTTACGGCCGCTCTTCGTGGCGCTTTACGTGAAGATCCTGATATCATCATGGTTGGTGAAATGCGTGACCTGGAAACCATCTCCCTGGCTATGGAGGCTGCCATGACCGGTCATCTGGTCTTTGGCACCCTGCACACCTTGAATGCCATGAAGACCGTGGACCGGATCATAGAAATCTTCCCAGCCAATCAGCAGGGCCAGGTTCGGTCTACTTTATCGGATGCCCTGAAGGCGGTAGTCTCGCAAACTTTATTTAAACGGATAGATATCAAAGGACGTTGTGCCGCCCTGGAAATCCTGATCGCCACTCCTGCCGTCAGAAATCTTATCCGGGAAGGCAAGACCTATCAGATTGCCTCAGTCATGCAGACTGGCAAGAAATATGGCATGCAAACTCTTGATGATGCGATCCTGGGCTTTCTGGATAAAAAAATGATCAGTCCTGATTCCGCTTATTCCAATTGTGTTGATAAGGCTAAATTTGTCAAATATTTACATAATCCGCCTTCAGATTTCACTGAAGTCTAAGCTGAGTTTTATTAAGAATGAGAGCAATTACGGAACACATATAGCAATGGTTTCTACTTGACAAAAATTAGACGGTGAATTATTGAAACAGGTGCGAATAAAATCGTATCTTGTTTGCCATTAAGTATAAAAATACTTGTTCTTTTTAATTCTATTGGAGGTGTATCATGTCTTGGGATATCGTAATCGATTTAGATAAATGTGTTGGTGATGAGGAATGTGTAAACGCTTGTCCAGCTCAGGTATATGAGATGCGTGATGGTAAGGCTTTTGCGGCCGAGCCTGACGAATGTCTTGGCTGTGAGACCTGTGTTGAAGTTTGTCCTGAGGGTGCCATTACCGTTACCGAAGTTTAATTTCCCTTTCGGTCTTTTATGCTAGACGAGCCCATTCCCTTGCCGGGAATGGGCTCGTCTTGTTTTAAGTATTCGCTGAAAAATTTATAATATTTAAAAAATCTGACGACACAGAGATATTATTTTAATTGAAATATAGAATACTTAAAAGATTAAAACCAGGAGCTTCCAGACAGATTCATCTGCTGCTGACAGCTATCTTGTGGTGTTTAATAGGAAGCATGTTAATCTTCCGCGGGCTTTCCTGGCTGATTGATGTCGCCCGACTCTGGATTATCGCTCCCGCCGTGATGATCGGAACCATAAAATCATTACTGATCCTGGATAAGGCCGCCAAAAAAGGCATCCATCGTATCCTGAAGATGGCCGATGGAACTTGCCTGGGTGCCGTTTATTCGGTAAAAACATGGTTATTGGTACTATGCATGATCGGAGCCGGCATGCTGCTACGCCATTCGAGCCTGCCGGGAGAACTGCTGGGTGGTTTATATGTTGCGATAGGATGGTCCTTGTTTTTCTCCAGTCGGCACGCCTGGCTCCACATAACTGCTCAGTGGAATCAACAGTGACTGGTCAGCTGTCATCTTCCAGGTCCTTTAATCAGGTCGTCATTGCATCCTTAGCCCTGCAACAAAATTTTCGGATTTTACAGCAATGGGTAGGCCCTGATATCCGCATCATGGCTATGGTCAAGGCTGATGGCTATGGCCATGGCATGATTGAGACCGCCATTAATTTAAGCAGGACAGGATGTGACTGCTTTGGGGTTGCTGAAATCAGCGAAGCAATCTCGTTACGCCAGGCCGGAATCAAAGGCCAGATCTTTGTATTGCTGGGGTTTCTACCTTCTCAGGAACAATATTATTTTGATTATGACCTGACCGCAGTCATCTTTGATCATCAGACCCTGGAATTGCTCTCGCAGGCAGCAGT
>DIKT01000046.1 GCA_002424635.1 Desulfobulbaceae bacterium UBA5611 | reverse complement strand
GTTGCCGCATCCTGGATCCGGACGCCATGATGCACTTCATATTTTTCCTTGATACCGCGGAGGATGGCAATGGTGTCTTCCTCACTGGGTTCCTGAATCAGGACCGGCTGAAATCTACGTTCCAGGGCGGCATCTTTTTCTATATATTTCCTGTACTCATCCAGAGTCGTGGCGCCGACACAGTGCAACTCGCCCCGGGCCAGAGCAGGCTTGAGCATATTGGAGGCATCCATGGAGCCTTCCGCCGCCCCGGCTCCCACCAGGGTATGGATCTCATCGATAAAAAGGATTATTTCTCCTGCTCGGGTTTCCACTTCCTTCAGCACTGCCTTCAGCCGGTCCTCGAACTCGCCGCGGTATTTAGCCCCGGCAATCAAGGAACCAAGATCAAGGGATACAACCTGCTTTCCTTCAAGGGTGGCCGGAATATCGCCATTGACAATGCGCTGGGCCAGACCTTCAGCTATAGCCGTTTTTCCGACTCCTGGCTCTCCAATTAGAATAGGATTATTTTTGGTGCGGCGTGACAAGACCTGGATCACCCGCCGGATCTCCTCGTCCCGGCCAATGACGGGATCGAGTTTGCCTTTTTTGGCAATATCAGTCAGATTACGCGCATATTTTTCCAGGGCCTGGTATTTGTCTTCAGGATATTGATCGGTAACACGTTGATTGCCGCGAATAGTGGTCAGGGCCGTCAGGAAGGTTTTCTCGTCAATGCCTTTATTGCGCAGCATCCGGGAGAGCTCAGACCTTTCATCTTTGATAAGGGTAAGAAAGAGATGTTCCTGACTGACAAATTCATCCTGCATCTGGCTGGCAGTGGTGAAGGCCTTGTCAAGAAGCTGCTTGAGCACAGCAGAGATATAAGCCTGACCAGCTCCACTGCCTGATACTTGTGGGATCTTGTCAATTATCTTATTCAGTTCCATCAAAATAATAGCAGGATCAACCCCCATTTTCTGAAGGACCGGCACCACAACACCCTCCGGTTGTTCAAGGATGACCCGGGCCAAATGGGCTGGCTGAATTTCCTGATGCGATTTTTCCTGAGCTAGTTGCTGAGCCGCTTGAATTGCTTCCTGGGACTTTATAGTAAATTTATCAAACTGCATGCCACTTCCCCTCCCGTGATGACATCTCATGCCGCCTTATCTTCTACGGCTAAGTAAAAAAAGTACTATCCGCTCTCCAACTTTTTTATGTGATCGCCTTTAAAAGTAAGGCGAAACCAATAAGATATCAAGTTCTACAATAAAAAAAATGGTAAAAAAAAGACAAGGCCCAGAAAGGAAAAAGTTATTCAAATGGTCATTTGAAATGAGAGGCAAAAACTACTTTAGGAATTGTTTAGAAATTAATAATTTTGGGCAACAGCCCTAAATAAAAAGGACGAACCTCATACCACCGAGGTTCGTCCTAGAACAAATAAGGGCTTAACTGCACCCTCCGGAACCGCAGGAGCCGGAGCTGCATCCACCACCGCCACCACTGATAGGATTGCTTGAAGTAATGCCGAAACCGGAACGTGGACCGGCATCAACATAATCAACACTAACTGTACCGCAGGTAGTTAACAGACTTTCTTCAATGAGGAACTTCAATCCGCCGTTTTCAAAAACTTTATCATTATTTTTTGGCTCATCCAGAGCCAAGCCCAAAGAGGGGCCTGCTCAGCCACCCTGCATCAGGGCAATACGTAAAGCCGAATCGATACTGTTCTGCTCCAGGTATTCAGTAAGTTTTTGCACAGCTTGATCCGTAACGGTAAAATCAGACATAAAATCCTCCTGTAAATCTATGGTTAATAAAAAATAGTTGTATTTTCAACTGGTAGCATATTATATTTAGGGTTTCGGAAGAACAAATGAACACTTCCAATCATCCATAAACATGTATAATCTGTATTTTAAGTTGCTAAACTCAAGAAGTCAATCCACTTTCGTATGCCTCTACAGGGATTGTAACTTACAAGCGCACATTTTCCTCACTAGATCAAGAGGAAATAAATGAGTATTCCATTAAATTAAACTTATCAACAGGTTGATATGAAAAAAATTGTCATCTCTACCGGTGGTGGCGACGCCCCGGGGCTTAATGCCGTTATTTACGCTGTAGTTCATTCCTGTTATCGCCGAGGATGGGAGGTTTATGGCAGCCGCAGCGGTTATAAAGGTTTATTAAATCCTGATGAGCTTAAACCCCTGACTCTGAAGGATGTGGAAGGCATTTATGCCACCGGCGGCACTATTCTGGGTTCGACTAACAAGGGAAACCCTTTTTCCATACCTGTGGAAAATCTAGCCGGCGAAATTCAGATTGTTGATATCTCTGATAAAATTATGAATAATTTCAAACGAATGGGTTTTAACTGCCATATTGCCATTGGTGGTGATGGCAGCCTTGAAATAGCTCATCGTTTTGCCCTGAAAGGAATGCCGGTTATCGGTGTGCCCAAAACCATTGATAATGATCTGGAGGCAACAGACCGCACTTTTGGCTTCGATACCGCAGTATCAACCGCGACGGAGGCTTTAGACAAATTACATTCCACAGCCAAATCCCACGATCGGGTCATGGTGGTTGAGGTCATGGGGCGGGACTCCGGCTGGATAGCTCTTTACTCAGGGATCTCAGGAGGAGCAGATGTTATTTTGTTACCGGAGATTCCATTTGATATGGACGAGGTTTGCAATAAAATTACCAATAATGAACTGCATGGCAAAGATTACGCCATCGTAGTGGTCGCTGAAGGCGCCAGTGTTAAAGGGGGCGCGGTCATCAATAAAGGTGAAGGTGAACTGGGACGGGCGGAGCTTGTACTGGGAGGGGTTGGTGAATGGGTGGCCGCTGAAATCCGCAAAAGAATAAAGAAAGATACCCGCTCTCTGGTGCTTGGTCATTTACAGCGAGGCGGCTCTCCGACCAATTTTGACCGTTTACTGGCTTTACGTTTCGGCGCCGCAGCCGTGCGACTGGTTGAAAATGGCATCTTTGGCCATATGGTGGCCCTTTCTGCGTCCACCATGGTCCCCGTGCCTCTGATTGATGCCATTAAGTCTCGAAAAAAAGTGGACTTGACCAGTGACAAAATTTTAACGGCGAGGGATATCGGCATCTGTTTAGGGGATTACTGCTAAGTATCAGCAAAAATGAATAAATTTGAAGAGATATATACTCTGCTTTATGACCATTTTGGTCCTCAAGGCTGGTGGCCCGGCGACTCGCCCCTGGAAGTCATCATCGGAACTGTGCTCACCCAGAATACCAACTGGGAAAATGTAGCCAAGGCGATTGCCCATCTGAAAGAGGCTGGTGTGTTGTCTCTTCCCGCTCTTTTTGCTTTGCCGGTTGACGAACTGGCCCAGCTGATTAAACCGTCAGGTTATTATAATATCAAGGCGCAACGGTTGAAAAACCTGCTGCAGATGATAGCTGAGCAATACAATGGCCGGCTTGAACTCTTACTTCAAGAAGATTTAGCTCACGGACGAGAGGTCTTGCTCGCGGTAAAGGGCATAGGACCGGAAACGGCGGATTCAATTTTATTATATGCCGCCAATCACCCGATTTTTGTGGTGGATACTTATACACATCGTATTTTTTCCCGACATCATTTAATCGCAGAAGAGAATGACTACTACTCACTACAAGAGGAGTTTCATGACAGGCTGCCTTTACAAGCAGAGCTTTATAATGAATATCATGCCCTGATTGTGATGCTGGGCAAAGAGTATTGCAAAAAGAATAAGCCCAGATGCGAGCAATGCCCCTTACAGGGTATATAAATATTAAGGGTGTCTTGAAAAATAAGGATTTCGTTCAAAATAAAGGCATGTGAAAAATTTTACCGCAGGCATATAGTTGATATTCCGATGATAAAATTTTGACCATAACGCCGAGTTTGGGCGAAAAGACCATTTTGCAAGGTTCCCTTAAGCCTTGGTTTTAAGAAGGGTACCTAACATCTCATCGGACATCTGAATCGTCTTCAGATTCGCCTTATAAAAGTTGGCGTTCAGGCCCATGGCCGGCAATTCTTCAGCCAGATCGACATTAGACTGCTCAATCAGCGCCATGCCATTACTGCTCTCTTCATAAGACAGCGGACCGGGATTCTCCACTCGTTCCCTATGCACCTCTACCCCATAAGGTACTGCGGAGGCAAGCAGGATACGACTTTTTTTAAAACCCTCAGTACCGGCATTGGCAATATTATTGGCATTGGAGCCAATTTTGGCACTATAAGCGGACAAGCCGGACAATGCTGACTGCATGGCAGGAATCATAAAACACCTCCAGGAGAATCTTGTCTCTCATTTTTCTTCTGTTAACAGATTGGCAATGCCGATCAAGCAACCTTGCCATCCTTTATTTTTTCCTTGATAATCCTGCATCCTTAAAGCTGAGAAACTGCCGGCAGATACTGCGGATAATGCTGGCATCCTTGGGACTCAGCCGCATTCTGCCAAAAAATTGCCGTATATTATTCATATAATATATCTGACTCTTATCCTGCAGAAAATCTATTGTCAATAAAGTCTTTTCCAGCTGATGATACATCCCCTCCAGCTCGAAGGTTGTAGCAAGGCGCGGAGACTGAGCTGCTCCTTTCTGACAATGCACTATGCCCTGATAAATTTCATAACAATGAATAGCCACCGCCTGGGCCAGATTCAATGAGGAGAAATCAGCCGTTGGCACGGCAGACAGGAGATGACAGTATTTGAGATCATCATTAGTGAGCCCCCGATCTTCCGGGCCGAAAAGGAACGCCACATCGTTGTCTGGTAACAAGGGCATAATCTCACTGACCACTTCGCGCGGTCCTTTTTCCCGGATACGCTGGCGGCCTCGTCTGGCAGTGGTGCCCACTACCCTGGAAAAAGGGGCCAGTGCCGTTTCGAGATTGTCGTGAAGCTCCATGTTCTCCAGCAGATGCGCCGCCTTATGGGTGGCCATCATGGCCATACGTTCAGGATCAGGAGAGTCACTGCCAACCACAATCAGCCGGCTGATCCCCATATTCCAGGCAGCCCGGGCAGCAGAGCCGATATTTTCCGGAAATTTCGGCTCCATGAGAACAATAGCAACGTGATCGAGAAGAGTGGTATCAAGGGTCATGGGGAAATAGCAAAAAACAGGGAAGGAAGAGATTGGTGTGACAGGAAATGAAAAAATTTCTTCACTGATAAAAAAATAACAAAACAAGCTGAGGCAATTTATGTCGTCACCGCTTGTTTTTTCAAATCATCCGGTAATCAATAACTTATTCCGCACCTTCTTCATGTGAAATCCTGCTGATCTTTTCATAATCTTCGACCTGCTTGTTGGTGCTGGTTGGCATCAGCCGTTTGAGCAACGGGACCACGCCTTGTTCGGATTTATCAAACAGACGCTCCGCTTCCTTGAGTGTGACCTGCCAGGCAGGGGCAAAGCCCGGCGCTTTTTCAAACATAATATCAAGGGCGGTCTGATAAATATAATACTGCCTGATTTCCTTCCGGCCTGGCTTCTGATTTAATGATTGAACAGTAATGCGCAGATTATCGCGCTCCTGTTTAAGGGCAATCAGCTCTTGTTTCCTTTTTTCGTTATCAGCCGAATCAATCTCCATTTTAGTATGCAGATGTGTTTTCAACCTATTTATTTCCTGGGCCAGTTCACGACGACGCAGCCAGCCACGAATATAGACGACACTGCAGACAAAAAAGCCGAGAAGAAGACCCTGCACAAAAGGAGTGGCCAGCAGGCCCATGAACCAGTTCGAATTTTCCATATTTTTTAATTCTCCAAGCAGCTAAGGGATAGCCCGTTGCATCATAACAAATGGGCACCATGAGTCTCCCCTCTCTTTAGGCGAAATAAGGTGTCCCGTCAAGCCTCGTTATATTTTCAAGAAAAAGCCTTACCCAACTGCACTGTCCCCTACTCCTTGGCCAGGGTGAAATTAATCCTGCTTCGGCGCAGATCAACCTCAAGCAGGGTCACCCGCACCAGATCACCAATGCGGTAGACTTTTGAGCTTCTCTCCCCGACGAGACGGTGATGCTTTTGATCATAGTTATAATAATCATCACGTAACTCACCAATAACTACAGCACCGCTGATAAACAACTCAAGCAACTCGACAAAAAAAGCGAAGCTACTGACGCCTGAGATGACGGCATCAAAACTCTCGCCGACCTTATCCTGCATATAGCGGACCTTCAACCGGTCATTCATCTCTCGTTCCGCACTAACCGCCAGCCGTTCCCGACCGGAGAGAAAAGGACCGATAACTTTTAATTCTTCCGCTTTGATTTTTTCTTTTTTCTTCTCAGACTTGCTGATGAAATTATAAAGCGCGCGGTGCACCAAAAGATCAGGATAGCGCCGGATCGGCGAGGTGAAATGGGTATAGTCTGTGGCCGCCAGACCAAAATGACCGACATTACGGGCATCATAACGGGCCTGCTGCATGGTGCGCAGGAGCAGATTGTTGATTACATATTCCTTGGGACTGTCTTTTACCATATCCAGAATCTGGCCGAACCAGTCCGGATCCTGCCGATGCTTGGGGATATTAAGACCCAGGGTCTGGGCAAAACCGGTAAATTCTTCCACCTTAATGGGATCAGGTCGTTCATGGATACGGTAGAGGGCATTAACAGAGTGCTCGGTAAAGGTCTCAGCTACCGCCTCATTGGCCGAAAGCATGAACTGTTCAACGACCTGATGGGCGAAGTTACGCTCGGCCCGGCCAATAGAGTGTATCCTACCACTGTCATCAAGGCCGATTTCCGGCTCCGGCAGGGTAAAGCCGATGGCCCCCCGATCCTTACGCAGCTTCTGCAGGATTACTGTCAGCTCGCTGGCCCATTTGAGAGGAGTAAGAAAGATCTTATGCTCACGCCGCACCTCCGGGTTATTATCGATGAGGATTTGCCGAACGGTAGTATAAGTGAAACGTTTATGACTTCTGATTATGGACTTAATAAAGCGCTTGCCGGTGGTATTGCCTTGGCGGTCAAAATCAAGAATGGCGGTAAAGGCCAGCCGGTCCTGTTCGGGAATAAGACTGCACAGATTATTAGAAATCTTCTCCGGCAGCATGGGAATAACCCGGCCGGGGAAATAGATGGAGGTACCGCGTTCGTAAGCATCTTTATCGAGGGCGCTGCCTGGTTTGACAAAATGGCTGACATCGGCAATTGAGACATAGAGCCGATAGCCTCTCTTGGTCTTTAACACGGCTACGGCATCATCAAAATCCTTGGCGGTTTCTCCGTCAATCGTTACATGCAGGATCTCACGCAGATCCTCTCGATCTTTGGTCTCCGTAATCTCTTCCGGCAGTTGTGCGGCCTCTTGCAAGGCCTGCTCGCTAAAGGTATGCAGGAGTTTAAATTTCTCAATCACCAAGCTCATCTGGACATCGATAGAATCCGGATCACCCAGGACCTCAATGAGTCTGCCCCGGACATTTCCTGTTTCGTCCACGACATCGACAAGATCAACAATTACGGCATAACCCTCTTGCAAACCCTCCGGGATGCTGCCGTCTAGATAAACAGCAAAAGGGAACCGGGGATCTTCAGGATTGACCCGAACCTTATTGTGCTCAAAGGAGACAAAGCCGGCCAGACGATCTGAACCCCTTTCCAGCACGCTGATCACTTCCGCCTCAGGACGACCATCCTGACGAACTTTATAGATGCGGACGAGAACAGTATCGCCATGCCGGGCAGTGGCCATATGAGATGCCTCAACCGAAGGATCTCTAGCATAAATCGAACCGCCGGCTCTGACTGATAGTCTGGTGACAAAACCAAAACCTCGGGGATGCAATTCAAGTACCCCCGTCGCCATATTGTTCAGCTTGCCTAGAGAAAAACGTTTTTTACTGGTAAGATTCAGGATCTTTTTTTCAACCAGATCAGTAAGCAGTGCCGTCAATTCTATATGCATACCATGATCAAGCTCAAGCTCATCAACAATATCAGCCGGTGAGACTGCCTGTTCACTACGGTATATGTAGGTCAGCACATCCCGTTCCAATGATTTATCCTGGCGTACTGGTTGCCGATCCGATCGGCTAGTATGTCTTTTGCCTGAGTGCTTTCCTGAAAACAGTTTTCTTTTTTTTCTCATAAGTGATGTTTATTTTTCCTCAAATCGTTATTTTTTGGTAAGCTATTTACTGAATTACAGCTTAAAAGCCACGTTGCCTCTTTGAGGCTCTGAACTTGGTGTTCTCTGCGTAAAAGACTGCAAATCTTAAATTATTTTTTATAGTAGCACACTCCAGCCGGTGGGCAAAGCAATTAAGGTAATTCTTTCCTGCAGGGCCATATCCTCAACCGTACCAACCATAATAATCGGGCAAAATGCAGTACAATATACCTTTTGATCTGGAACTATATCGTACGCAGATGCGACAGTTAGTGGGGGATGACCCCAAGGCTGAAGTTTTCTGGCAGGCTCTGGATTTTGCCATTGAGGCTCATCATGACCAATGGCGCCGATCAGGTGATGCCTATATCATGCATCCCTGCTCGGTTGCCAGGATCTTAGCCGAAGAAATGGATGTTACCCATCCTGAGATCCTGGCCGCCGCCCTCCTCCATGATA
This sequence comes from Desulfobulbaceae bacterium UBA5611, assembly GCA_002424635.1. Lineage (GTDB taxonomy): Bacteria > Desulfobacterota > Desulfobulbia > Desulfobulbales > Desulfocapsaceae > UBA2270. Next base: position 1,009 of record DIKT01000046.1, on the reverse strand, counting down.
CCGTCGAGGATGTCGAAGAAATTACCATCAGCTTTATCGGAGAGAAGTTTGGCCATTATGTTGAGGCCATTGTCGAAGGCTGTACCAAGATTACCCAATTTACAGGAGACAAACAGACCCATTATAAGATGATCCATCGCAAGATTTTTTCAGGCGCCGCCTTACGTCCTGAGGTAATGCTGGTAAAACTGGCCGACAGACTGCATAATCTGCGGACACTCAGCGCGATGCCGCAGTACAAAAGACAAAAAATTGCTGATGAAACAATTGATATCTATGCCCCCCTGGCCACCGTGCTTGGCCTGTTCAGCCTGAAACGCGAGATGTTCAATCTGGCTCTTTCCTATAAATTCCCTAAACAGAGCACCAGACTCGCCAGTCAGATCAAACAGATTGAACACGATCCTGTCGTTTTAGATATTGTGGAGCAACTCAAAGTACAGGCCGAAGAAGTCTGGTTTACCTGCAAGGTCACTATTCGGGCCAAGGGACTCTGGGCTTATTATGATGCCAAAAACCATATTCTCCGTAAACAGATAGATAATCCCCTGGAAATCATGATTGTCGTTGACAATACCAATGCCTGCTACCAAGCCCTGGGGATTCTGAATCAGACCTTTCCGCCCATCCCGCGAACCATCCGGGACTTTATTGCCAATCCCAAAAATACCGGTTATCAGGCCCTGCATGCCCGGGCCAATATTAAAGGCCGGGAATTTCTCTTCAAGATCCGGACTGAGGATATGACCAGGCGGGCGCAACGCGGCCTCTTTAAAGGTTGGAGCTCGCAAAGCACGAACCAGCGGCGATTTATCCGTGAGATCCAGGAGATGTTCGACATCCTCGGGTCCGATGATTCGGTCTCTTATCGTGATGTTATTGCAGCCAGCGGCAAAAAAGAGATCTATACCTACACTCCGCAAGGCGATTTGATCTATCTGCCGGTCAACTCTACCGTCCTTGATTTTGCTTTTCGCGTTCATACTGATATCGGTCATACTTGCCTGGG
>DIKT01000030.1 GCA_002424635.1 Desulfobulbaceae bacterium UBA5611 | reverse complement strand
ATATCTGCGAGACTATTCTGCATAATTCGCCCTTTATTGCGGGATTTTTTATTGTCTTGATGGAAGAATGACACGGACCAGAGTTAACATCAAGATATTTTCTCTGTTTTTAGGGAAAATACCTTGATGTTATGAAAAAATGAAGGGGTGAAAAATAAACAGATCTTCTATTCCCTGGATACAGGGAAATATAATAGTCAATTTAACCAAAGCACCTCACTGACATTCCAGGCGGCGCACCATGGCAATTTTTTCAAAAATTCTTTTAATCACCGGTAATTTATGAAAGTCCTGGGTCGAGATCATTCTTAAAACGAGATCCGTTTTGGCCCGTACCGTAGCAGTACGCTTATTTTCCCGATCAAAATAGGCCATCTCACCAAAAATTGACCCTGACTTCATGCTGGCAATCAATTCTCCTTTACCATTAAAAATTTCTATTGTACCGCTCTCCAGATAATAAATACCGTTCGGGACGGTGCCTACCTCTATTATGGTCTCACCTTTCTTACACCATGTCAGCTTGAAATATCTTTCCCAGTTGGTATCCTCAACCAGGGCATGATAGACATCAAAATCCATCGCCCGCAGTAACTCTTTCGACAGATGGGCTAGGCGCTCGCCTAAAGAGTCCCGTTTCTTCTCCATCAGCTTCATCCCGAGTTCTCCAAAATCACGGGCCGGTAAAGGTGTCTCCCGGATATATTCGAGAATTCTCTCGGTGCCGAAATCCTCCTGGCCGGTCAAATCAATAAAAATGTTCTGGGCCGCTAGCAGCTTCTCCCGCACCTTGGGGAAATCAGGCTTTACATTGAGCTGTAAGTTACCACTGAACAACTCCATGGCCTTATTTTTCAATTGAATAAATTCCTGCAGCTTATCTTCATTCAGCTCCGGCGGACAATGATGGATTCCCGGTTTATAGATGGAAAAAATATTCATCGGATGCAGAGAACTTGTCAGGCTGATCTTGGCCATATTGACCAGATTTTTGTCAAACCCCTTCTGATAACGGGCCACTTGCCGATCCATCAATAGATGAGTGCCGAAATGGCCGCACAGCTCCTCTAACCGATTGGCGACCGCAAAACTGGCGCCGAATTTGGCCATTCTGGAACCAAGCCTTGCTTCAATTATACTGCCCAGAAAAAGCCCCATACGAGTGGGAGCCACAGTGCCGGCAACAATAGCTTCTGCCATTCTCAGTGCCGCCTCCAGGGCCCGTGTGCACATACCGGCATAATCTTCTCCCTGGCGTTTATCAAAGATTATCAGATTACCGTCACCGGCCGAAGGTTCAATTTCCAGGGGCATACTTTCCGGGCAATAGACAATCTCCCTTACTCTCCCGTGATAACTGATCAAAAGATCTCTGATCTCTTCCGGCATCATACCAGAGCTTTGTTGCGAATAATGGACCATATCGGTCATCATAATCACAACTTCTCGTTCCACTTCGTTGTTCACCATATTTTCCCGATTATAACTGACTGATGATGGATGAAACTCAAGCGGAAATCCATATCCGGGCACGGAAGATATCGCCTTGAGGCAGGCGCTAGAGGGGGAATTTTGATAGCTTAAATTTAATCCGGCAAGTACGATCAAAAAGTGCTCAATCGTTAACAGTTAACAACTGTATCATTTTCAAAATAATACAACATCAGGAATTGCAGCGACATAAGAAAAATAACTAATTCTTAAAACTGCCATCTGTTAATCCAGCCTGCCAGCCGATAAAAAAGAATATAGCCTTGGAAGACTTCCTTCTTCAGCACAGCCTGACCACGCTTTTTATTATCAGCTTTCTGGCGGCAACCTTCCTGCCGCTTGGCTCAGAATGGCTGGTAGTCACCCTGCTCCTGCAGGGTAATCAGTTAGAAGCTGTGATTATGGTGGCAACTCTCGGTAACTTTCTGGGGGCCTGTACTACTTACGGCATCGGATTCTGGGGTTCTTCCTGGCTGACCACAAAAGTCCTGCGTATCGATGAGGCAAGACTGGCGAAAGCCACTCTTTTCTACCAGAAATATGGTTCCTGGTCGCTTCTGCTTTCCTGGGTTCCCATCATCGGTGATCCGCTGTGCCTGGTCAGTGGCTCCTTACGTTGTAACTTCCTGCTTTTTTCTCTACTCACCTTCATTGGAAAATTGGCAAGATATAGTGTACTTGCCGTCTTAACTTGAAATGGTTGTGCCAGGTTTGTTGTATGTGAAAAAAATACTAAAACCTGTCTTTAAATTTTTTTAAATATCTCTGGATCGTCAAAATTAGGTAAACAAACACCTGACGAGGCATATACCGTGCTGCTGCCGACGGTTGAACAGGCAACTTTGAATCAAGCAGAGATTCCACCTAAAAACGGGAGATACTGTTCAAACGATCGGAGCCAGCTCTCAGTCGAAGTCATGAGAGCTTTGAGAAGGCACAGAAGTCTAATACTGAAACTTTTGTGATTACCGATCACATCAGGTATTGATACACAATAAAAAAATCGGCAGACACGAGCTACTGGTAACTCATGAATAATAAAAGACATAATCTGCCTAGTAGATAATTGATGGTTTGTTTGCTTAGACAACAACGTTAACGCTAAATAGATTGCGTTTCAGCTAGGAGAAAATTTTGAATTTCAAGGATTTAAGTATGAAATATTTTAGATTTTCTATACTTTTAATATTGTTGATTTTATCCGGCAATGCTATGGCGACAGGAGGAAAAGCCAGCGTGTCTTTCGTGAATAATTCTGAAAAATTACTCAAGTGCGACACACAAACCGATAATGATTATACACCATTCATTAGACTGCAGCCTGGCAGTTCGAAACATTTTGAAAATTTTAAACTTGGTTCACAATTGCGATGCTTGACAGAGGTAAATAAGACTCCGCATTCAACAACAATGCTTACTTATTTTAGCGTAAATACAGAAGGAGTATATGAATTACTTCAAGAAAGAGTGGCTTGTGAAACATGCCTTTCAAAAATTAGATGGGCAACTATAGTCACCTTTCCAAATGGTGAGGCTCATTACACAAAATGGAAATAATCCTGTAATGAAGAACAAAAAAAAGGGATTAACAAGCTAATTTTGCTCATTAATCCCTCTATATGGTTTGGTGCCCACGGCGCGAATCGAACGCGCGACACCAGGATTAGGAATCCTGTGCTCTATCCCCTGAGCTACGCGGGCAGATGCCTTTAAAACAGGTGGCATAATACCTGAGTTTATTGAAAACGCAATATGTTTCCAGATCAAGACCAGGAAAGCATTACTCCTTAGACCGATTCACCATCTTGTAGTTCAGTACCCGGATAGTCATGAGCCTTGGCATTAGTAGTAACGATACAATTCCGTCCTAAGACCTGCCCCGCCGGCACTACTGCTCCTTTGCCGATTAAGGTAATGCCGGTATAGAGATGGGTCGGTTCTTGTTGATTGGGTATATGACGATTAGTGCCCTTACCGATCACCGCCCCGGAGCCCACCTGCACATTTTTATCAAGAATGGCCAGATCAATCAAAGCGCCATCTCCGACCAGGCAATCGGAAAACAGGATGGAATCCTTGATCACCGCCCCTGTTTCTACCACCACCCCTGGCGCCAGCACGGAATTTACGACAGTGCCTTTAATGGTACAACCGGCGGAGATCATAGAGCCTTTGACTACGGCCTCTGTGCCGTATCGGGCCGGAGGCCGGTCAGCCCGCCGTTCTTCAGCCTCGACATTGGTTCGAATCCCCCAATTTTGCGGCGAAATGCCACTGTCAGGCTTGAGCAGATCCATATTGGCCTCCCAATAAGCCTGGACCGTACCGACATCCCGCCAATATCCAGTAAAAGGATAGGCAAAGACGTTATCGTTCTCAATAGCCCATGGTAGAATATGCATCCCAAAATCGACTTCATCGCGGTTTCTGGCTAAAGTATCCAGGAGATAACGGCGGTTGAAGACATAAATGCCCATGGAAGCGAGATTGCTGCGCGGATGCTGCGGTTTTTCCTGCCAGCCGATAATGCGATTGTCATCATCAATAATGCCGACGCCAAACTGGTGAATTTCGCTCGTGGTAACCACCATCATGGCCACGGTGACATCCGCTTTTTTATGCCGATGAAACTCAAGCATGGCATGAAAATCCATCTGATAAATATGATCACCAGAAAGCAGAATCACTTCATCGGAAGGATTGGCCTCCAGAAAATCAATATTCTGGCGTACCGCATCAGCCGTGCCTTTATACCAGTCAGAATCCTTGAAGCCGGTATGCGGCGGCAGGATCTTCACGCCTCGGCTGCGGCCGGTGAAATCCCAGGCTTCGCCGGTACCGATATGCTTCATCAGCGACAATGGTTTATACTGGGTCAAAACTCCGACTCTGGTCAGCCCTGAATTCATAACATTGCTGAGGCTGAAATCAATAATCCGGTATAAGCCGCCAAAAGGCACCGCCGGTTTGGCCCGGCTCTGGACCAATATATTTAAACGACTGCCAACTCCGCCCGCCAGCAACAGGACCAAGGCATCTTTATTCTCGGCCATTATATTACCTCCCCTGGCGCCACGTAAGCTTTCCACTGCTCAGCCGGCAGATGGGGATCAATAGTGGCGCCTTCACCGATAACAGTATGGGCCGGTATCTTATTATTCCAGCCGATCACCGTCACCCCACCCGCCATCATAGGCTCACAATGCTTCAGGCCGTTTTTGGCGGTAGCAGCTCCAGCCAGTCCTGGCTCACAAGACTTGACGCCTTCCTTGGCTGGCGGTGCCTGCCCCGGTTGGAAAGTATTGGGGCCTACTTGCACGCCCTCGCCGAAAACGCTGTTAACATCGGCCACGACCTTGTGGAGACAACAATTTTCCTCAATGACATTATTAAAAAAGAGAACTGAGCTATCAACCACTGCTCCTTTTTTGACATGGACGCCGGGAAAAATAATCGAATTCCTGACTTCACCTTCGATCACACAACCATTATAAATCATACTGTTTTGCACCTTGGCCTCATCCCCGATCAGAGTGGGCTGGGCATCACCAATGCCACGATGGGCAAGGTTGGTCCGGACGCCCCATTGTTCCATATCTATGCGGGGCTTCTCACCGAGAAGATCCATATTGGATTGCCAATACTCTTCTATAGTTCTGGTATAGCCCCAATAACCCTGGTGTTTATAACCAAAGATCCGGCAGTTCCAGGCCATGAGCATGGGAATAATATCGCGGCCGAATTCATATGAATCGTTATTTTGATTTTCCTCCAGGGCCTGATATAAAATCTCCGGCCGGAAACACAAAACGGTCAGCGAGGCCCATTGCGACTGCGGTTCTGCAGGTTTCTCCCAGTAGGAAATGACTTTTCCCCCCTGCTCTCCGTCTTCATCGTCCAAGGCCGCCAGACCGAAACGATGAGCCTTGTCCAGAGGCACCTGAATGACACCCATCGTCAGATCGGCCTTTTTATCATGGTGATAGGCAATCAGTTTTCGGTAATCCATATTATAGATATGGTCGCCGGAAAGAATCAGGACTTCTTCCGGTCGATGATATCGAACGAAATCAAGATTTTTATAAACAGCATCAGCAGAGCCCAGATACCAGTCGGCGCTGTCTTCCATACCTTTAAAGGGAGGCAGGATGGAGATACCACGATAACGGCCGATCATGTCCCAGGCCGCTCCGGTACCGATATGATTAATCAGGGAAAAGCTGCGATATTGGCTGAGAATAGCAATCTGCTCGATACCTGAATTCATCAGATTGCTCAGGGCAAAGTCGATCACCCGACAGAACCCGCCAAAGGGCACGGCTGACTTCGGACGATAACAGGTCAGAACATTCAATTCATCCACCCGACTACCCGCTAGAATCATCGCAATTGTGGAAGGTGCGTTCATTCTTCACCCACTGGAAAAAGGAATTTTTATTTTTTAGGTACCACCTGGGTCAGCCATTTACTTCATATGCCGTGTCGTCAGTCGTTTGAGCGTCAGAGAGGTAAACTCCTGATCATCCAATCCAAGATTCTTTAAGGGCACCTCGGCCCGGGCCGACTCTTTATGCCCACCTGCTGATCCTATGGTCCCGAAGATGAGACTCGCAAGTTTACCCGCATTTTTTCGATAGCCATCACAACGAAAAATCACAATCAGCCGTTCACCATGGATACCCGAGACAAAGACCCAGTCCACTTCACCTACATGATTAAGAAAATCAGCAATAATCACCAGGACATCAGGACTGCGAACTTTACCAATATGGGTATAGAGCCGCCTTTTGGAATATTTCAGTTCTGTCAGTCCAGCCTGAAAATATTTAAGCTCCGAACGGCGCAGATCAGTAAGCTCTATTTTGCGGACCAGATCTCTATTAGCCAGTGTAAAAAGATAACGAAAAGAGATCCCATCAGAGAGACGGGATTGTTTCTCAAAATTACGGGTATCCACCTTAATACCGTAAAAAAGAGCGGTGGCGGTGGCTACTGTGGGTTTAATCCCGGCGGTGCGCAGGTATTCGACCAGCATGGAAGAAGCGGCGCCGTAATCAGGCCGGATATCGACAAAATCTGCCTGAAACTCACCAACGCAGGGATGATGATCGATCACAACATTAAATTTGACCTTTTCAAAACTGGGAAGATGGGCCGGTTGCGAGTCCACCAGCACTTTCTTGCTGAAGGCATCAAGCTTGATATTATGCCACCGTTCCAGTGGGATCTTTAACCGCTGGACCATGGCGATATTATTTAACCTCCTGATTTCATTAGGATGGGCGATTACTACACTCTTCACTCTATAGCGCAGCAATTGTTTAATCGCCATGGCACAGGCCAGGGCATCAGGATCAGCACTGATACAGATAAGGACATCATCATCTTTTTCAAAAACATTCCAAAAGCCCTGTAACCGTTCTTTGGCCGTTCTATGACATATACTGACCAAAGAGGTTTTGGAGCCATTTTTATTTTTTATAGCCATGTAAATTATATTCAGTCTACGACCTGATTCTCTGCAATTTTATTTGCTGGAATAATGGGATATGCCGAGCAATAAGTTAAAAACGACCCAAATATCAAACGCTCAAAAAATGCTGGTGCATGATCAACAGCAATAGGATTAAACGGATCCACAATTATTAAGTCAATGACAGATCAACCATGGACCACCGACGCAATCCATTTTCAACCATAGCATATCAGAAAGTAGGAACGCAAGCCTGACTCCCATATACTGATATCTGACTTATTATCCACACATTTTTTCAGTCTATTCGGTAAATAAAGGAACAGAGGGAAACAGCGAGGGATCAGTATGGGGAATAAAAAGAGCGCCGGAAAAGCGGATCATGAACTCCTGATTAACATTCAATTCAAGATAGGTGATTCTGGAGACAATATCAAGGCACTGCTGACGAGCAGAACGTTTAAGCAGCGCTAGCACGGCCCCCTGGAGCGAACTGTTGCCGATAGGCCGATAAACTGCCAGATCCAGATCCGGCAGCATTCCCAAAGTTATTGCCCTCTGCGGATTGATATGAATCCCGAAGGCGCCGGCTACACAGATCTCCGCCAGATCAATAAAATCAAGGCCCACCTGATTAATCAGGGTAGTCAGGACCGCATACATGGCGGCCTTGGAGCGAATCATCGCATCAAGATCAATCTGCTCAAGGAGCACATCAGCTCCATCAGCAGCCAACGCTGCCGCTACCACAATGAAGGCCCATTGATCATTGCGCCTGATCAGCCGTTCTTTCATAAAGGCGGCCCGAGCAGGATCGCTTTCCTGCTCCGGGTCTCTGAATTTTCCCCGGACATCGATAATTCGGGCTAAATACAGCGCGGCCACCAGATCAATCATCCCTGAGCCGCAGAGGCCGCGGGCCTGGACCATGTCAATGGTTTTTACTTCCAGAGCATATGTTACAGGATCAATCGCTACATATTCGATAGCACCGGGCGCCGCCCGCATGCCCATACGCGCCACACCGCCTTCAAGCGCAGGTCCGGCGGCCCCGGCACAGGCAATAAGCCAGTCTCGATTACCGAGCACCACCTCCGCATTAGTGCCCACATCAATCAACATACGGGTCTGTTCAGATTCAGCAAGTCCAGAGGCCAAAATCCCGGAGATCAGATCGCCGCCGAAATAACTGCCGACCGAAGGCATGATCCATAGTGGAGCGGCCGCATGCAGGAGCAAGCCGAGCTCTCCGCTTTCCATGGGATCAATCACATTGGCCATGGGGATATAGGGCTCCCGGCAGATATGAAAAGGATCAAGGCCCAGTAGAAAATGGATCATGGTCGTATTGCCGGAGACGGACATGGCCCTGATCTCATTGGTCTTGAAGCCGCTGTCGGCGACCAGTTCAGCCGTCAGCGCATTGATGCAGGCGATAATGCTCTGCTGCAGAACAGCCAGGCCGGGATCCAGGAATGAAGCATCTATTTCCTGCAACTGTCTTCTTACCTGGGTGGCCTGATGAATGCGGCTGAGGATATCGGCGCCATATTCGATCTGGCTGTTTTCACGTCCTGCAGAGGCGAGACTCCGACCGCTCAGCAGATCCACCAGCGTCGCCTCCAGGTGAGTAGTGCCCAGGTCGAGGGCCATGGCAAGCAGTGTTAACGGCAGTTCAGCTAAGAAATCGGCCAGCACCCATCTGTCCGGCAGATCATTGACCAGAGCGACTCCGGAAAATCCTGACTGACGAAAACGCCTGCATAGCGGCACAATCCTGGCAAAAGGAATCTCCAGAGGTCGTGCATCGGGCAATAATAGCTTAAGGGCCCGGCGCAGACGATCAAGATCGGCACTGTTATCATGTAAAGAAGGGGTGTCCGCCGTCAAAGATACAGGGAGTACCAACGGGATGTTTGTTGACCACATAAAGTTTTCCTTCTGTTCCTGCCATTTATTTCATGGCTTTCTGGGGGCATTGTTAGATTTTTTTCAGGAAGTACTTATATTAAACGGTGCCGGAACTCCGCTCCTGCAACCGTCTTCTGCTTGACGAGAGGGCTGGATGATGTTACCTAATTTCAATAAAGAATTGTCATCATAAAATGGTATCTGCATACAAGACCGAAAAAAATCAGGCTTAATTTTGTTATTATTAAATCGTTATATATTAACCCAGTTTATCAGGATCTTCTCTACTGTTGCCGCCGGCTTTGCCGCTATCTATATTCTCATCGATTTTTTTGAGAAGATAGATAATTTCATGGAGGCGGGCAAGCCGCTGAGCCTGGTCTTCAAGTTTTTCATTCTCAGTATCCCTTTTATTATTGATCAGCTAGGCCCGGTACTGATCCTGTTATCAGGTGTCATTACCATAGGATTGCTCAATCATCAACATGAGCTGACAGCACTCAAGGCCGGCGGCATTCCACTCCGGACCATTATCAAACCAGTGCTTATCGGCGGTCTGCTCTGTACCATGCTGTTTCTGGCTATGGCGCAATGGCTGCTGCCGGCCACCATGTCCAGCACCAATTCCATCTGGTATGAAAATGTAAAAGGTATGGTGCCATTGGGAATTTTCCGTAATGGCCGTTATTATTATAAGGGCCAGGAAGGTTTTTATTCCTTTAGTCGACCAGATCCGCATCAACCTTTATTTGTAAATTTTTCTTACTCAAGCTGGACCGAAGACTACCATCTGCACACCTTGATCAGCGCCGAATCGGCTGAATGGAAAGATCAGGAATGGATACTCCATAATGGTCAGACCCAAACGCGCTTCGGCGAAAACAACTATCAAACCACACTATTTAGTGAGAAGAAAATTGCCCTGACCGAAACGCCGGATGATTTTTTTGTCCCGAAATATGAGGCCTCTGAGCTCTCCATAACTGATCTTTATCAACGAATCTATAGACAGCAGACAGCTGCAGAAATCGTCAAGGCCTGGGCCGAATTTTATGGACGTATCTCCTATACCCTGCTTGGCCTGCCACTGCTGCTGCTTGGCCTGCCGGTGCTGCTCATCTCGTATAATAAATGGGGCCGTGATCTGTCCATTGCCATTCCCGCCAGCTGTGGTCTGGCCTTTTTTGCCTGGGGACTGTGGGGAGCGCTGCAATCGCTGGCCAAGGCCGATTATATCAGTCCGCTACTGGCAGCAGTGATTATCCATCTCCTTTTTGGCAGCGCCGGCCTCTATCTTCTGCACCGCCAAAACAACTGACCGCAATGACAACCAGTGCGACCACCAAAAGAATCGGTATTGTCGGTATCCCGCCCCTTGCCATCATTAAACAACTAGAGGCCGAAGGCTGTATCATCTTTGATCTGGATGAACCTCATGTCAAAAGAGATATTGAACTGGCCTCGTCTTATCTGCCCCGAGTTTTTTGCGCTATCCTGCGTACCGTGATCATAAATGGCCTCAGCTTGCAACTGGATCGGATCTATATTGATGTCGGGCCAGGTAAATGCGACTGTGCCTTGCATACCGCCACTATTTTGGCTGACATCCTGCCGGAGACCACCGTAATCACCACCAGAAATCAAGATAGCGCAGCTTTCGGCACACCGCTGTGCACCGCCCGGCTGCCTCTGCTGGAGAAAATAAGCGCCATCACTAAATCGGTACAATCGGCCAGACCCTATCAGGATCTGGCAGCCTGCGTGCCGACGGCTGGTTTCTGGGGGGTGCCGCCCCGTGATTTTTCCCTGCTCAGTCTCTTTCCGGATACCACTCATGTCTTTGGCTGGACCAGGTGCATGGAGAACAAAACTCCTGACCACCAGCAACTGGAAGCACTGATCAATCCGGACATCCCGACAGTCTTTTTTGCCCAGTCGTTCTGCGCCAAGACCGCGCTGGCCAGACATCTGGCCAATAAACATCCACACGGGCTCTATGTCGACTGCGATGTCACGGCCGGCAACAGCACCAAAGCCAAGATCGAAGCCTTTCTGGAACTGTCAACCACTCCGCCAGGAAGCTTAACGGATTCCTACCCTCCCTCCTCGGACCCGTTATCTTTTTAATATGCTACTGGCTGATTTCGGAACCTCATACTGCAAGCTTTGGGACACCACAGCAGCAGCCCCTCAACTCATTGCGACCAAGGAAATAGATCCGGGCCTGAAGGTTGATCTCGCCACAGGACATAACGGTAAAAGGCATACCAATAATTACGTCAATGAACTGACGGCCCTGGCCAGAGGTGGTAATGTCCTGATCGAAGCTGACCACTACACCCTGCTTGACTGCGGTAGTCGGGATATCAAATACATCTGTTATGAACAGGGTAAAATCAAAAACATGGGCTGGAATGCGGAGTGCGGCGCCTCTATGGGCTTCACCATTGAACTGCTGGAACGTTATTACAATCTTGATTTTACCACGATGCAGGTCCCGGCCAGCTCTTTTTCAGTCACTTGCGGAGTCCTCGGTATGAGCCATATCTTTGATGCGGTGGTCGGCGGGGCCAGTGAGGCTGAGGCAGTAGCGAAATTTGTCAAAGGCATTGCCCTCAATGCCTATAACTTTGCCGGTAATCCTGAAATCATTTACCTGTCCGGCGGCCTGTGCGATAACCCTTTATTTGTCGCCTCATTCCCCTGCCGGGTGGTATTATTGGGTCGCTTTGTCCTCTTACATGGCTTGAAAGCTATTGCCAACCAGGTAAAGAATCTGCAACCCTACATGCCTTGAAATTTTAAAGCACTCATCCCAAATCCGCCTTGCTCACCATAGCGCACAGCTCATCAGCCATAGCTTGAATCTCCGCTGTTTCCTGCCCTTCTATCATCACCCTGATCAGCGATTCCGTACCTGATGGCCGCACCAGAATGCGACCGGTATCTCCCAGCTTCTGTTCCATTCTCTGGATGGTGGCTGTAAAATCAGGAATATGATTTGTATCTATCTGCGACGAGGTACGAACATTTTTCAAGACCTGGGGAAAGCTCTCCATGACCGTGGCCAGTTCAGACAAAGGCTTGCGCTGTTTTTTCATGATGGCGAGCAATTGCAAAGCGGCCAGGGTCCCATCACCAGTAGTGATATGATCGAGAAAAACCAGATGGCCGGATTGTTCACCGCCGAAGGAATAGCCGTTTTTCCGCATTTCCTCGACGACATAGCGGTCACCAACCTTGGTACGCACCATTCGTCCATCCATCTTCTGCATGGCAATTTCCAGACCCATATTGGACATGACCGTCGCCACCAGGGTCTTCTTCTTCAACTTTCTCTGTTTCAACAGTTCGGCAGCACAGATGGCCATGACATGATCGCCGTCAATAATTTGCCCCTTCTCGTCAGCCACAATAAGGCGATCGCCATCACCATCAAGGGCCAGGCCGATATCGGCGCCGGTCTGCCGTACCACCTCAGCCATATGCTGCGGATGCAAGGCCCCGCAATCCTTATTAATATTCTTGCCATCCGGACTAACCCCAAAAGTGGTGACCTTGGCCCCCAGCTCTTCAAAAACATGGGGAGCTACCCCATAAGTGGCACCATGGGCGCAGTCGAGAACAATATGGAAGTCATCAAGGGTAAACTTTTTAGGAAAGGTGTTTTTCAGAAAAACGATATAGCGGCCCTTGGCATCATCAATCCGGCGCGCTCGACCCACTTCGTCAGCCACGGGTCGGAGGGCTGCCATTTTTTGGGAGAAGATCAGCTCTTCGATATCGGCCTCATATTCATCCGGCAGCTTAAAACCATCGCTGGAAAAAATCTTGATGCCATTATCCTGAAAAGGGTTATGGGAGGCGGAGATTACCACTCCGGCATCGGCCCGCATGGAAGTAGTAATAAAGGCGATACCGGGCGTCGGCAAGGGACCGACCAGCAGCACATCAACCCCCATGGAACAGATACCAGCGGCCAGGGCATTTTCAATCATATAGCCGGAGACACGGGTATCCTTGCCAATGACGATGCGATGGCCCTTGGCCCGGTCTTTGACCTGAAAGGCAATGGCCCGGCCCACCTGCATGGCGATCTCGGTGGTCATGGGATAAATATTGGCCACCCCGCGGATGCCGTCTGTGCCGAATAATTTTTTCATACCTGTGTTGCCTATCGCTGTCATAAAATTATAATGAGGTTGTTAACATCAGACACCTTTAAATGAAGGTCGCCATCAGCTAATTTACTATATGGAAAACCCGCCACCTGTTACCAGGCTTTTATTTGCAGAAAATGTTAGTCAGGCTTGGATAAAGCCGGCGATAATTTTTGATTTTTTTCACTAAAAGTCACTACCCGAGGTTCAACCTTAACTATCTTTATGGCATCTTCATCTTGCCTGGGAACAACTCTGACAGTCATGCGCCCTTCTTCATTATCGTCCTCAACAATGGCTCTGAACAGGGTGCGGAGGTCTTTAGTTTCAAGAGCCAGAGATCGCGGCAGCATCGCAATTATCGTGACTGTGGCTGGTTTTATTTGCAGCATACCGGCATAGCTGTTCATCTCTATCGGCAGACCGGAGATACGTTTCTCCACGGTTTCCTCAACAATAACCAGGTCGGCAGTTACAGAGGTTTCACCGATCAAATCAATAAGTTCTGAATTTAGTTTTAAAGGTACCTGAATCTGCCGCGGTTCAGACAAACCAGTAATATCAATTACCTGTGTAGACAAAAAATCTAAGTGTGACAACACGGCCTGAGGCCCGGTTATCGATATGGTCTCCGGCTTCATGGTAATATTCTGCAGGACATGATGAGATGCCGGTTCACCTATAGTAACCGGCTTGATGACAAGCTGTTTCTGGATCAGTTTATCGAGCGAGAAAATCATAGAGTCCGGTTGCGTCCGCAGGACCTGCATCCCGCGAGGCACCGGGATCATATGATTCTCATTTTTGATCACTATGGTGCCGGGGACGGCATGGGCAAGATCTACCTGCCTGGTAATGTCGCCCTTTTCTATCTTCAAGACCAAACTGCGTGGACCGCTAACCGTGACCTCTATCTCGCGCTTAAACTGATTGGAAATAACCAGATCACGGGGCAGGTTAATAACCTCAACAGGCACCAACACGTTTTTATCAACGGTATCATCACCACCAACAAAATACCAGAGCAGTACGGCCAGTGCCAAAGAGATAAAACGCAAGGTCCAATCTTTCGGCCATATTTTCTGCAGATTACTGAGATCAGTGATACGCAATGGTCTTGTCAACAAACTCATGATCTGCCCACCCAACTCTTCCAGCTTTGTCCCTGCTGTTCTTTTACGATAAAAATGGCATGCAGCCCCTTGGTCAGCGTCATTTCATCACTCATCACCGTAAGGGCGCCATGCTGGACCAGGGAAACCTCCTGGGTCTCCTCAGAGACGACAATAACTACCGCATCGGTTTCCTCTGAAAGGCCGATGGCCGCCCGGTGCCTGGTACCAAATTTTTTATTGATATAGGGGTTTTTAGTCAGAGGTAAAATACATCCTGCCGTTTGAATCCGTCCTTTATGAATGATCACCCCGCCATCATGCAAAGGGGACACAGGCATAAAGATAGAAATCAGCAGTTCTTTGCTCAGGCTGGCATCAAGATCAGAGCCGGATTCGACAAAGTCACGCAGCCCGCTTTCCCTTTCCAGGACGATTAAGGCGCCTATACGCCGTTTAGCCAGATAGAAGACCGCCCGGACAATTTCATCGAGTTCTTTCTCGGCTATATCTCTGTTTTTCTGAAAAGGAGATTTCCCTACCTGGGTAAGAGCCCGGCGGATATCATGCTGAAAGACAATAACCACAATCAATAGCAGTGAGCCGAGAAAGGTGTTCAGCAACCACTGCAAGGCCGCCATATCAAGAACGACAGACATGAAATAGACAGCACTGAGAACCACCAGCCCCAGTATCATCTGGACTGAGCGCGTGCCCTTGATAAACAGGATCAATTGATAAATGATAAAGGCAACGACCAGAATATCGAGGATATCCTGCCAGCGGAGCAGTTTTAATATTTCAAGCATAAAAACAAAAAAGGAGCGAAGGCAAAAGTAAGGAAAGAAGAGACCGATCAGCTTTAATTAATTGACCTCCAGCATCTTTATTTATAATTTTCAGTGTACAGTATATTCTCTTTTGTTTTCAATACATACTTGCAAGTCAGACAAAAATAACCCGATAATTTATCTTTCTGCGTCTTTCTATAATAATTGAAGATATAATGATTATTTTGCTATATCAAGTCCAAGGTAAAAGTTGGAAATTGAAAGTGAAAAATGTTAGGTTATTTTCAATCAATAATATTATCTCAATATCGTCATCAGCAACCCTGACTAATCATGTCTGATCTTTTTAGCACTATCTCTATCAATCCGGAATCTCAAGTCCCAGCTCAGCGTCGTAAAAGAGCCAAACCGGCACGGCGACCAAGATCAAGAAAAACTGACTTCGGCCCAAAAAGGTCCAGCCATTGGCTAAATTTTACCTTGTTTATCCCGGTTGTGCTGCTTGCTCTTTATGGAGCCTGGGGGTTTTTGCTGGCTCCCGAGCAACTGACCAAATTGATGTCAGGCTATCTTCTCAAGACTGCCAACATCGGCTTATCTGCCGGTGAGGCTCGTTTTAATCCCTTTACCCTGCGCCTTCAACTGCGCGATATTGTCTCCACCGCCAGTCCGCAAAGCGCAGCGTCTACCCAGCCGCTCCTCCAGATTGAGTCCTTGCTTATCAAGCTGAACCTGATTGCCCTGCTGCGCAATAATTTTGTCTCTAGTCACCTGGAAATTGAAGGTCTGTCAGTTGATCTTATTCGCCATCCCAATAAGTCATACAATCTCCCTGACCCTGTCAGAGCTGATCAAGGCAAGGGGACTACGGAGCCTTCCTTGTCTCCTCTATCCATGCTGTACTCTCTGAACAACATCACCATTCGTAATAGTCGGATTATCTTCGATGACCGGGTGGCCGGCAAGAAACACCGGATTGAACAGATCAAGCTGGACCTGCCCAACCTCTCCAATTACTCTTTTGAGGCCCAGGAATATATCAGCCCGCACTTTTCCGCCATTATCAACGGCAGTCCGGTAGAGCTCACCGGTGAAGCATCTCTGCCAGGCACCAGCGATAATAACGGACGGACTGATCTTGCCTGTAATATCGAGGATATCGATCTGTCCTTCTATTTTGCCTACCTGCCTAAATCTCTACCATTGGTATTGAGCAAGGGCACAGGCAAGGGCAAGATCCACATTTCCTTTGCGCCGACAGATAAAAAAGGCGGCCTCCTGATCATTGGCTTTCAACTGACCACCACCGGGATGGCCTTAAGCAACACCGAACAGACCCTGTCCATCACGGCGCCGACCGTTGTGGTCAAAGGAAGCCTGCAGCCTCTGGACGGGGTTCTGCAGATTGATAATCTGCAGATCAGGCAGCCGCAATTTTCAGCCGATCCAACCCATTTTGCAGGGGCTATGGCCCAGCTTTTTGCAAACTCGGCCACCAATCCGGTACCAGCCGGGCAAAAACAATCGCGCCTGCAGATCGACTCCTTCACCATCGACGATGGTACCCTGCAATTTAGCAATACCGGGAAAAATGAAGAGCAGTCAAACTCATGGCACGCCATCCAGCTGGCGGTGAAAAACTTTATACCTGGCTCAGAAACCGGAGAGAAAGGATCATTCACCCTCAGCAGCCAGCAGGAAAAAACCAAGGCTACCTTTGACTGGCAGGGTTCTTTCATCAAAGGAATACCGGGCGGCATCCTGCAATTAAACAATATCGAGGCCAGTACTGTTCTGGCTTTTATAGACCCGGTGCAGGCTGCCACGGCGTCAGGGTCTGCCAATCTCCACGGTTATTTAAGTCTCGATCCGACAACTGCCAATATCGAACTGACATCCCTGGTCGATGCCACTGTTGAGATCCAGGATCTGGTTCTGCCTGACCTGAAAAAACCTTGGCTCTCAGCCAAAAAAGTAGTGCTCAAAGGACCGAAGCTCCAGAAAGAAAACCTTGAGCTTGACATTATCAGGCTGGAAGAGAGCACGCTTACTCTTGAACAGAATAAGCTGCCTGCCTTTTTGCAATTTTTCGGAGAAAATAAAAAAACAATTAAGCTGCAGGAGCTGGTATTTTCAGGAAACGCCATCTTGTATGCTGAAAAAGACAAGAGTTCGCCTCTACAACTGACCGAGCTACAAATCAAAGCCAGTAAACTGATGACCACTGACAGCCGAAACAACTTAGAACTAGCGGCCACGATCAATCAGACAGGAACGGTTAAAGCCCAAGGCCTGACAGCTCTTTATCCATTACGGGCCCAGCTGTCACTGGTTTTTGATGCCATCAACTCTGAACAGGTCGCCCCCTGGTTGCCTGATCTACCTCTTTTTCACCAAAGCAGGACCACAATAGGTGGCCAGGGGGCATTCCACTATCCTGATCCCAGCTTTACCGGCACTTTACAGCTTGGCGCCACTGTAATCCAGGATGATGACAAGGGTTCCGGACTTGCCTTTACTAAGGCGGAGCTGAAAGATATTCTGATAAAGTCCAAGCCGTTGCGCCTCGATCTCAATGAATTAGTTCTGGATAGTCCACAGCTCACTTGGCAGCAGGAAACAGATAGTCAGGATCCTATTGCCCAGGTCAGCTCCTTTATCCGGAAGCTGGTGGCCTCACCGCAAAACCAGCAAATTCAAAGCAAAAACAAGGATGACTCCTCTCCGTCTCTTATCAAAAAAATCAGCCTTCAAGATGGGACCATCAAATATATGGACCAGCGGCTCACGCCACCCTGGTCTGCAGAAATCAGTCAACTCAACGGCACTATCAACAATCTGTCGGCCAAAGCTGATGCCGCCACAAGCTTTGATCTCGTCGGCCAGATAAACACGGTCCCTTTTTCCCTGGCTGGTACAGCAGATCTGTTGAAGGAACAGGGCGATTTCACAGCAAATTTCGTGCTTAAAGAATTTCCGATCCAAGGGTTAGCAGAACAGATAACCCCGCTTCTTGATCTTAACCCTGATGCCGGCCACTTTGATCTTGCCCTTCAACAAAGTCGACACAATAAAGAGGAACAAGAAGAAGCGACCTTGCTATTCACCGGACTTCGACCTGCTAATGCTCAAGCTGCTACCGCCCTGCCCCTGGCTCTGCTTGCAGACAATCAGGATCAAATTCAATTGCTGATCCCATTAGCTGTCGACAAAGTCCTGTTTAAAGAGGCAATCACCACGTTTCGGACCATGATTGTCAAAGCCGAGGTGGCACCTTTGTTGCTGACTGGAGCTGAGTTTGCTGATCTGCAACATAAACAGGAAATCAAATTCCCGCCTGGTCTCAGCGAGTTACAGTTGAGTGACGCCGAATCGAAAACTTTAGCTCGTTTCGCGGCCTTACTTGCCGTGCGGCCCCGTTTAGGGCTCACTCTTACGGGCATGGCCGATCCAATCCAGGACCGGGCGGCAATCGTAAAAATGCTGGAAGAAAAAGAAAAACAAAGGGTGACCCTGCTCAACGAGCAGAGATTGCAGGACTGGCAGAACAAACAGCAACAACTACGACAAACAGCTCCTAAGGCCCAGCCGTCAGGCCAGATTACCGAAAAGGATATTCCCCGCCAGGAATTAGCCCCGCCAGCCCCCCTTTCTCCTGATCCGGTTAATGTTTCCGATAGCCATCTCAACAATCTGGCTCAGGAGCGAGCCTTGCAGGTATATGATATTTTCACTGCTGATCTTGGCCTCACCTCGGACCGGCTCATGCTTCAGGAAATAAAGCAAAGCCCCGCGGAGAACGCCGGCAATCAGGTAGCGATCGGATTACAATATATCGAGCAGGCAGGACTATGATCGCTGTACCTTTTGATATATCCTTGCAGAGTGTCTTCGAATGGCTGGGGCTTCTGTCGATGACGACCTTTCTCATCAGTGTGCTGCTCATTCCTTTTCTTGTATCCCGTGCCTCTACCGATTATTTTCTCACCCATTCTCAATTGGTCCAACAACGCCATAAGCATCATCCAGCTAAGGCTCTATTAATCAAGATCATCAGAAACGGCTTGGGTCTACTGTTGTGTTTTGCGGGATTTTTGATGCTTTTCCTGCCAGGTCAGGGACTGCTCACCATCCTGATCGGTGTGTCGCTCCTTGATTTTTCCTGGAGACAAAAAGCGCTGGGTGTCTTGATCCACAGAAAAGCGGTGCAGAAGGCATTAAACTGGATTCGCCGGAAAACAGGCCATAGCCCTTTTAATTTTCCAGCCAAAAAAAAAGGGTAAGAAAAAAATAAAAAAAATATGTCATCAGGGTGTCTTGAAAAATGAGGATTTTTGTTCAAAATCAAGGCATGTGAAAAATTTTACCGCAGGCATAT
>DIKT01000085.1 GCA_002424635.1 Desulfobulbaceae bacterium UBA5611 | reverse complement strand
AAGCAGTCGGAGTGTTGGCTGGCGGCATAGCCCATGATTTTAATAATATCCTGGCCGCGATCCTCGGGAATATTTCTCTTTCTCTGACAGATGAAAGCCTGAGTACTGTGACCAGAGAGTTCCTGCAGGATGCGGAGAAGGCATCGTTACGGGCACGGGATCTCACCCAGCAATTTCTTACTTTTTCTAAAGGTGGCTTCCCGATCAAGGAAATCTCGTCGCTTGTTGAGGTGATCCAAGATTCAGCCAACTTTATCCTGCGAGGGAAACAGGTAATATGTCAGTTTACTTTTCCTGATGACCTGTGGTGTGTAGAGATTGATAAGGGACAGATTAGCCAGGTCATTCAAAATATTGCCTTGAACGCCAGCGAAGCCATCACCGGTAGCGGAACCATCAGTATCACGTGCTGCAATACCGATATGATTGAGGAACGTAATGGTACCCAGTCACGAGAGAGAAAATACGTCAAGATATCAATCAACGATTATGGAATCGGCATACCGGCTAATGTCGTTGACAAGATATTCGACCCCTATTATTCCACCAAAAAAGAGGGAAGCGGCCTTGGCCTCGCCATCTCTCATGCCATTATCACTAAGCATGAAGGACATATTTTTGTCAAATCGACGCCTGGGGTAGGCACCACCTTTACGCTGTATCTACCGGCAACTTCCTCAAAGGTCGAAACAAGTACTTCGGCAAAAGTCGCGATTGCGCCGGCCAGGAACAAAATAAAAATTTTAATCATGGATGATGACAAGATGGTTCGCGATGTGGCGCATGCAATGCTGACCACTCTCGGCCACGAAGTTATACTGGCAGTGGATGGGGATGAGGCGATCAAGTCCTTCAAAGACGCCAACAACACAATAGATATTGTGATCATGGATTTGACGATTCCCGGAGGTATGGGCGGCAAGGAAGCGGGGCAGGCAATTTTGGAAATCAACCCTGCCGCCAAGATCATGGTGTCCAGCGGCTACTCCAATGATCCAGTCATGGCCAATTTTCAGGATTATGGCTTCTGCTCAGCACTGGTAAAACCATATCGATTTCAGGACTTGTCCAAGGTTATTAGTCAGTTTATAGATCATGAAAGGGCGTCTTAAATCACTGTCAACCTAAGAAATTAAGATATCTCCGATGGAGTCCGCAATTATTCCATCTTGCCTCAGTGGTATATATAGCAACTGGACATACCTTGTGACTTGAACTGCTACTGCGGAAAAAACATCCCTCATCTTCCAAGTCCATTATCTCTCTGCCTTTCAGCTTTCGTTTGACTTCCCAAATTTCCTCACCTATCATCTTAATTATGGAAATTAAATATATAATTTTCAGAGCACCGTCATTCATAACAATCTGGAAGAAAAAAGCGGAAAGCGGCCATAACAGCGCACATGACGGTTGTTTGACTAGGAAGTAAAACACCATTAACTTCAAGGAGGACGAAATGCAAAAGCCAGGAACTGTTGTATACAGCTTGATGATGCTTGCAGCATCTTTGTCGTTGACGATGATTGTCCAGGCGGCGGAGGTTAAGAAGCCCCTCACCGACAAGCAGCTGAGCGCTAGCGCAATGTCCGCGGCGCCGGCCAAGGTCGGGAGAAGCGCCACCATCGTAGCCATGGAGGCTGACGGGACAATGCGCACTATCCGCGAAGGAAAAAATAGTTTTACCTGCATGCCGGACAACCCGGCGACGCCAGGGCCCGATCCCATGTGCATGGACAAGAACGCCTGGGAGTGGGTGCAGGCCTGGGTTGCGCACAAGACGCCATCGCCGGGCAAGATCGGCTTTATGTACATGCTGGCGGGAGGGACGGATGCCAGCAATACCGATCCCTACGCGACCAAGCCCGAGCCTGACAACAACTGGATCAAGACCGGACCGCACGTGATGATCGTCGGTGCGGATGCGAGCTTTTACGACATGTATCCGAAGGACGCAAAGCCTGATACCTCGGGTCCCTATGTGATGTGGTCCGGCACGCCATACCAGCACTTGATGGCACCGGTGAAATAAGTACAGACAAGAGTGCTAAAGAGAGTTGTCTTGACTTCTTGCTGCAACAGGCAACTATTTTGCATGGTGTGAACATGACTATCAGTTCGGCGATGGAACTGTCTAATGCTGGCCCCGGTCTATCCTGAAGGGACTGGAGGTGATGCCGCCTGTCCGAAGGCCGCATCAACAGGCCCATCATTATCTCAGATGTAACTGGGAGGAAGTAGGGGCAGTCATATCCTGAAACTCCTTAAACTTACTCCATCCGTTTTTTGAACAGCCAGGTCGCCATGGAAAGGGTTACGCAGGCAATGATGGCCATGGGCCAGGTCTGGGCCCAGACAACGGCTACCGGTACGTCTTTCAGGAAGATCCCGCGGACAATGGTCATGAAGTAACGCAGAGGGTTGGCGTAGGAGATAGTCTGCAGCCAGTGCGGCATGTTTTCAATGGGACTGGCGAAACCGGAAAGAATGGTGGCCGGGACCAGAAACATGAAGACGCCGAGCACTGCCTGCTGCTGGGTCATGGACAGGGAGGAGACGAAGAGGCCGACTCCGATTATGGCCAGCAGGAAGACAGCCATGCTGCCAAACAGCAGTGGCAGGGAACCGTTAAAGGGCACCCGTAATAAAAGCACACCGACCACAACGATCAAGGAGCCTTCGAGCATGGCAATCAGCAAGGCCGGGAGCGCCTTGCCCACCAGGATCTCCAGGGGGTGCAGGGGAGAAACCAGCAGTTGCTCAAAGGTGCCCATTTCCCGTTCCCTGGCCACGGATAACCCGGTGACGATCAGGCCGATGACCGTGGTCAGGATACAGACCAGGCTGGGTACGGTGAACCATCGAAAATCGAGGTTGGGATTGAACCAGTTGCGTGCCACTATATTGATGCCGGATTGCTGACCTTTGTCTGCCAGTCTTGTCCGATAGCGGTCAATAATCCGCCCGGCATAGCCCTGGATGATCTGGGCCGCGTTGGTCTTGCGGCCATCAAGAATGAAGCTGGCTTGGGCCGTCTGCCCGTGTTCAAGGTCGCGGGAAAAATTCGGTGGGATCCAGAGCACGGCAATGGCCTGCTGCTCGTTGATAACTGCCGGGATCTCTTCCGATCGTTGCAGGTGAATCACCCTGCTGAAGGTGGTTGCCGCCGTGAAATCCTGTTCCAAGGTCAAGGCCGGCTGCCCGCGATCAAGGTTCAGAATGGCCAGGGTCTGGTTCTTGACCTCCTGGGTGGCGGCAAAAGAAAACATGAAAAGCTGCATCAGAGGGGGGACGATGAGGACCATACGGCCTTTCTTGTCCCGCAGAAGGGCCAACAGCTCCTTGATAATCAGGGCGCGGATGCGGTGGAACATGGCTTACCTCAGGCGTTTGACGGTTTTTCTGGCGGTGAGGAAAAACAGCACCGCCGCCAGCAGCAGCAAAATACCGATATTGGGAAGCAGGAGCGACCACACATCTCCCACCAGAAACAGAGTCTGGAGATTGGTCACCAGATAGCGGGCCGGGATAATATGGGTTAAGGCGCGGATCACGGGCGGCATGGAGGCGATCTCAAAGATGAATCCGGAAAGAAGAAACGCCGGCAGGAACCCGGTGATCAGGGCGATCATGGCGGCGATGAACTGATTTTTGGACGCCGAGGAGATCAGCAGCCCCTGGCCCAGGGCCGCCAAAAGAAAAGCCCCGCAACTGAGGAGCAGGGCCGGCAATGATCCCCGGAACGGCAAGTCAAACAGGGTCACGGAAATGGCGACACTGCCGAGCATGGCCATCATCCCTAAGATGAAATAGGGGAGAAGTTTACCGATAATGAGTTCGCTGATGGCGACCGGTGTGGCCATCAGCGCCTCCATGGTGCCGCGTTCCCATTCCCTGGCGACGACCAGGGCGGTGAGCAGGGTGCCGATAATGGCCATGATAATAGCCAGAGCCCCTGGTATCAGGGAGTTACGACTTTCCAGCTCCGGGTTGAACCAAATGCGGGTTGCCAGCTGCGCCCCGTGTTGATCCCAGACGGCATGATTCCGCTGCCGCATGGCCCACCAGGTATTGACTACCCCTTGAGCATAGTTCTGGACATAATTAGCGGTATTGGCCTCGCTGCCATCGGCGATGACCTGCAGTACGGCAGAAGCGCCGTCTTTTTCCACCTGCCGGGAGAAATCCATGGGAATCACCACCAGGCCCCGTAACCGGCCGGCCACCAGCTCCTGTTCCAGGAGCTGTTCGTCACGGCTGATGTGAGCCTGGAAATAGGGGCTGGCGAGAAAGGCTGCGGTCAGACTGTCGGCGTCCTTGCCCTGATCCTGGAGCGCCACCCCGATTTTGATTTCTCGGGCGTCCAGGGAAACGCCGAATCCATAGAGAAACAGCAGGATCACCGGCAGGACGAAGGCAATCATCAGACTGCTAGGATCATGCCGGATCTGAGCGAACTCCTTGCGGATCAGGGCGCTCATGCGCCGCAGGCGGTTGCTCACGGCGCCTCCTCATGCTTTGCGTCCCACTGCTGGAGCAGGGTGATAAAGGCCTCCTCCAGGGTCGGATCCGGTATCTGTGGACTCCTGGTCTGGGTCTTCAGTTCATCCGGCGGCCCGCTGGCAATCATCCGGCCCCGGTAGATAAGACCGATCCTGTCGCAATATTCCGCCTCATCCATGAAGTGAGTGGTGACCAGAACCGTTACTCCCTGCTCGACCAGACCATTAATGTGGGTCCAGAATTCACGCCGGGTCAGAGGATCGACCCCGGAGGTCGGTTCGTCAAGGAACAGCACCGCCGGTTCGTGCATGACGGAACAGGCCAAGGCCAGACGCTGCTTGAAGCCGATGGGCAGATCCTTGGCCGAGTTCGTCAGGTGAGGAGTCAGGCCGAAGATGTCGATCATGCGTGCCACTGTTTCTTTCTGATGCGCTCCGGTCAGACCATAGACCCCGGAAAAAAAATCCAGGTTCTGACGGGGGGAAAGATCGCCATACAGGGAGAACTTCTGGGCCATATACCCCAGGCGGGAGCGGGCCTTGCCCGGCGCCTTCTGCAAATCAAGGCCGACGACCCGGCCGGTACCACTGGTCGGCCGCAGCAGGCCACACATCATCTTGAAGGTGGTTGATTTGCCGGCGCCGTTGGGTCCGAGCAGCCCGAAAATCTCTCCCCGGCGGATGGTGAAGCTGACGTCATCAGCGGCGGTAAAGCTGCCGAAACGTTTAGTTAAGCCCTCAGCTTCGACAATTACATCCCGATTACGCGGCAAGGAGGTCATGGCCGCGGCCAGCAGCGAAGTTCCACCGGGGCCACCTCCAAGGGTATCGATATAGGCATCTTCGAAGCGGGGAACAACTGGCGTTAACCGGGCCTCAGAGCCGGCGTCCAGCACCGAAAGGGCGGGTTGGCCATGACCGGCTCGCAGGACGATGCGGATATTCTGCCCCTGGACGATACCGTCCTGCACCTCCTGTTGTTGCAGGGCCCGGGCCAGCACCTGGCGGCGATTGCCGGAAATACCCTGGATTTGGAAGCAGCGGTCGGCCACCCGTTCCGATAAGTTTTGGGGCGGCCCGGAAAATATCAGTCGTCCTTCATCTAGAAGCAGAACATCCTGGCACCGTTCCGCTTCATCGAGATAGGCGGTGGACCAGATAACTGCAGTTTCTTCGTCCACCAGTTCCTCTACCATGCGCCATAACTCCCGGCGGCTGACCGGGTCCACGCCGACGCTCGGTTCATCCAGCAGCAATAAACGCGGCTTGCGGATCAGGGCGCAGGCCAGACCGAGTTTCTGTTTCATGCCGCCCGAGAGACGTCCGGCCAGCCGTTGCTGGAATGACTCCAGTCCGGTAAAGGCGAGCAGCCGTGCAAATACCTGCCGGCGGTCGGTCGTGGTCACATTACGCAGATCGGCATAGAGGCACAGGTTCTGGATAACAGACAGGTCCTCGTACAGGCCGAATTTCTGCGGCATATAGCCGATGATCTCGTGCAGCTGGCTGGCGTTGCTGCAGGTATCCAGGCCAAAGACCGTGAGGAGGCCTGATGACGGCAGGAGCAGTGCGGTCATCAGACGCATCAAGGTTGTCTTGCCGGCGCCGTCCGGGCCAACCAGGCCGGTGACTATGCCGGGGCGGATCGTTGCCGACAGCGCGGACAAGGCTAGTGGCAGATGTTTGCCGTAGCCGTAGGTCAGGTCTTCGATGACCAGCGATTCATTGGCCATGGCTGGATGCAGAACGGTTTTGCTGCCCGTCTGCCCGCAGTTTCACAGTTACCGGCATTCCCTGCCGCAAGCCATAATCCGGGTTATCGGCAATGATACGCACCTGATAGACCAGCCGCGTCCGTAATTCCTTGGTTTGCACGGTTTTTGGGGTGAATTCCGCTTCGGGCGAGATGTAGCCTACATGTCCTGAAAACGGTTGTTGTGGCCGGGAATCGGTAAAGATCCGGGCTGTCATCCCCGGATAGATGTGCCCCAGTTCCGGTTCCTCGATATAGGCGCGAATCCACACTGGGGTGTCGAGAGAGAGGGTCAGCACGGTCTGACCGCTGCCGACAATGGCTCCCGGTTCCTCCACCCGGGTCAGGATAATGCCGGTATTCGGGGCCTTGCATACGGTGTCATCCATACGGGTGCGGGCGCTTGCGGAGCGTGCCTCGGCAGCATGCAGGGCGGCCCGTGCTGCGTCGATGTCCTCGGTTCGGAATCCTTCGCGGGCCAGCTTCAGTCCTTCATTGGCGGTTGCCAGCCGGGCCTTCGCCTCGGTCAGGCTGGCATCGACATTATCGAACAACTGGCGGGCAATGGTGTTGATTTTCAGCAGGGCATCCAGGCGCCGGTATTCGATCTCCAGATTGCTGGCCGTGGCCTGCCTTTCCCGCACTAACGCCTCGGCCTGGGCAATCTCCTGGGGACGGTTGCCAGCTTCCATCTTCAGTAGATTCGCGGCCGCCTGCTCTTGCTGGGCCAGGGTCAGGTTTAATTCATTCTGAAAAGGGGTATTTTCGAGTCGAGCGATAATCTGTCCGGCTTGTACGCGTTCTCCTTCTTCAAAAGTAATTTCGGAAATTTTACCCCCGACTCGAAATCCAAGATCCACCTTGCGGATATCAACATTGCCATAAAGTGTCAGAAAATCTTTGTTTGCCGGTTCCCGCCGCTTCCAGTTCCAGTAATAGGCGCCGCCGGCGAGGAATGCGATCAGGACCAGTAAATAGGGAAGTTTCCTTTTTTTCATGGAGAAGCCTCTTTCTATCTGATTATTTATGGGGTCAGAGTTGTTTATCTGATGGGTGCCTTAAATAGTCTTTCCGCCTAAACTCGGCGTTATGCTCAAAATTTTATCTTAGAATATTAACGGCCTTGAATGAGCTATCGGATTGGAGTCTTAGGTCGTGAAAATGGAGTGGTATCTCCTGCGCCATTCCAGGAACCATCCTGGGTCATACTTGGAATAACGGCTTGCAAAGACTCGATTCCAGACATCCTGGCTGTCGACTCTGGCCAAGTGTGCGCCTTTATCGTTGTGGCTGTTACGGCAACTCTAGCAGTTGGCCTATGTCTTGCCTCCTTCGCATAGGCCTAACTGTCCTATTCCAGCGTCTTAACAGTTACTGGCCAATCATGTTTTTATCTTATCATTATCCGCCCCTGCTTTTGTATTATTTTTTACTTAAAATTAATTAGTTATATTACAAATTGTTAACATGGGGGGTCGAAGAGGTTGCGTCAGCCTGATACGATCCAGATGCATTTGTAAGGGCCCGCATACCAGGAACTTCTGTTGAGTGCTTGTAAAAAGCACTTTTCGCCTAAATCAGGCGTTATGTTTAACATTTTATCCTCGGATATCGGCTATATGTCTGCCGATACGAACAGCTGCGGGAGATGAAAAAATAAAATGCTCTGAAGGAAAATCCACCTCATCTGTAAGTCTGACGCAAATTTGGCTGTCTTCAGTCAGATAAAACATCAGTGTTTTCAAATCTAGCAAGTTCTTCCGTTATTCCGTAATTTCTTCCTTGATTCAGGAAAAATATTAATTTCCAATGATAGCTTTTAATTTTAACTAATGTATTGGATCTTTTTTTATTAAATATTTAGGATAATTAGAGACATATATAATTTTAATTATTTTTCTCAACTCTTCTGGAATGGAAACTGCAAAATATATTGATCAATGAAAAATATCAGCTTCTTCATAGTCAACTCAAAGGGGGGATAAATGAAAAAGAGATTATTGGCAAGATTGGCAATTGTTTTATTGTTCTTATGCACTGCGGAAAGTTCCAATGCTACAATGGTTAACTTTCTTTCTGACAGATTAATTCTTGAGGGAATGGCAACATACGTCCAGGATGTAGACGGAGTTGAGGTTTTAGCGAAACCGAATGGTACCATTGTGACAACACGTCATGAAGAATCTTTACTTTCTTCAGGTCAGTCGGGTAGTGCTGCAATATATATTGAAAGTAATGTGAGTTTTGGCGAAGCACTTACCGACCTTTACTTCAGTAACAATAATTTAAGTATGTCGAGTCAAGTGATGTTTTATCATCCATCATTCGACTATGTCTACCCACCAACTGTCGGCGCAAAAGCTTTTGTTCGCAGTACTTGGGAAACCACCTTCAGTGTTTTTGGTGATGGTGCAGCTCTCTCGGTGCAGCACAATTTTCCAAGCCCTTATACTAATTTTATTAACTATGATTTGTTCGACCTCACACAAAACGTGCCAGTGACACAAGCAGCCTATACGGCATGGGACGGGGAAAACAGCAATTTATTGGATGGTCATATCTATCGCTTCACAAGCTTCGTAGAAGCTTATGATAATGAATATGGCTCATCAGATGAATATTGCTGCCTTAACTTTAATATTTATTCCGATCAGATAACAGTCCCGGAACCAGCAGCCATATTACTGGTAGCCACAGGTCTCATTGGATTGGTGGGAGTGAGGCGTCAAAAGAAAGATTAATATTCTCTCTCACAAGGCAGGGTCATTCTTTTATGGCTCTGTCTTTTTTATGTTCTTTTCCAACCATTCGCGCAATAAAGTTATCAGTGGCATCGAGGGGGTTGCAATTGAGTATATCGTTTTCTGTCTGCACGTGAATAAAAGGAATTCAGAGATTCCAGCCTGCTTTGGCGTACATTCGCCAGTAAGGCAACAGCGGTTTGTTTATGACCTAATTTTTTTAAAAACCTTGGTTCGATCTAAAAAATCAGCGAACAGAGAATTATTTTATTTACCGTTTAACACAAATAGGCTTGGTATTTCTCTTTTTGACAGTCAAAGATTCTGATAATAGTTGAAACTATTAACAGCATTTGAAAAATGACGTTTATTCAGGCGAAGGCCGGAATCCAGAATGTTGTCGATTGGATGCGGCGATCGAATGCGGATCAAGTCCGGCATGGCGTTAGAACGGTCAGGTCCTCTCGTATTTATGAAGCAGCAAATGTCGCACACTCAGCTTGACCGGAACGCATGTCCACATTAATGCTTTCAGCCGAGCACTCGAGGGCCATGTTATATTTGCATTGTTCAACCTTACATGCCCCCACCCCGCCATTCGCATCTCTGTCTCCTCCCTTCGTGGTGCGTTTCACAAAAGTGTCGCAAATAGGAGCGCTCGCGCCAACTGTAATTGCCAAGGCATGGCATTTCATGTCCATGTTATAGGCGCATTCGGAACTCTTACAGGTAATAATCATAGGCATTTTGATCATTGCATTATCCTCCTTTTATTTTTCCCTGCTCGCTGAAATAATGCTTATGGATTAAAGATTAGTTGGCCTGTATTTCACCAAGCAAAGAATACGCCATTTTGATTAATTTATATTTAACGAAATAAATCATATGCTTATTTTGATAATTAATAATAAATTTATTATTTGATTTTAAAGACATTCCTGTTTATCGGACAAATATATCTTTATTTATATTTAACTCCTTGATATTATTACTAATATTATTTACAGGATTCAGGAAAAAGAAATTAGGAAATTGCACAAGGTAGAGTGTTGTTTCTCGGGACATAATCCGAGTTGCATTTTGCAACTTTGAATCCAGGCTTCTTAATCAAAAGCGACTCACGATTATTATCCTTTCTTGCAAAAGCCGTCATTCCAGCGAAGACCGAAATGACGGGACATTTGGCAATGGCGTGACATATAATTTTGAAAAAATATTAAGCGTTTAATAGTGAGTGGGGGATGCTATTGCATCTTTTGAGTTTCATTCATAGGTGCTGGGAGTGACTGGATGACTAAAAGACGTATTCTTTTTGTGGATGATGATCCGAACATCCTGGCCGGTATTGGCCGGGTGCTTCGTTCCTTGCGCAATGATTTTGATCTCCAGTTTGCCGGGAGCGGCAGGGAAGCCCTGGAAGTGATGGCCGGGGCTGAGTTTGCTGTCGTGGTTTCTGATATGCGGATGCCTGGCCTAGATGGCGCTGATTTTTTAAAAATGGTTCAGTCTCTTTATCCGTGTACCATCAGGATTATGCTGACAGGGCAGGCAGACGAGGACGCCATTTTGCGGACAGTGGGGGTCGTTCATCAGTTTCTGGAAAAACCGAGCGATCCGGAGATTTTGAAATCGGTATTGCTACGGGCAAGCGCCTTGCATACCTTGATTGCCGATGAAAATCTTAAAAAGATAATCTCCTCAATTGAAAGTTTGCCCAGTCTGCCGGAAGTATATGCCCGTTTACAGATAGCCCTGGTTCGGGCTGATACATCGGTTGCCGATGTAGCAGCGATTATTGAAGAAGATATGGCTATGAGTGCCAAGGTCTTGCAGCTGGTCAATTCCGCTTTTTTTGGACTTTTTCAGTCGGTTGATAGTCCGGCCCGCGCAGTGGGTCTGCTCGGCCTGGAGACCATCAAGGGACTTGTCCTTGGAATGCAGATTTTTTCAGAGATGAAGAGTAAGAGTAAGCTCTTTTCCTTGAAAAAACTGTGGGCGCATTCTATGGCAGTTGGCGCCTGTGCCAAACAAATTGCCCTGGCCGAGACCAATAACAAAGCCATTATTGATCACAGTTTTATCGCCGGTATTCTCCATGATGTCGGTCAACTTGTTTTTGCCTCTAAAATGGCGGCAAGCTATGATCGGGTGGTAACTCTGGCCCGGCAACAGGAGGAGTCGCTCTATGATGCTGAGAAAGCGATCCTGGCTGCTGGTCATGATGCGGTCGGCGCCTATCTTATCGGGCTGTGGGGTTTGCCTAGTCCGGTGGTGGAGGCCATTGGCTTTCATCACCGTGTACGAGAATATCCCGATAATTCTTTTAATACCGTCCTGGCGGTGCATGCGGCCAATGCGATCTATTATGAACAGTGTCCACAGGATGTCGTTGGCATGGCCCCACTGCTTGATTATGAATATCTGGAAAAGCTTGGTCTTGCCGATAGAATTGATGGGTGGCGGCAAATCTGTGCTGAAATTTTTAATCAGGAATAATAACAGATGAGTGAAAAGAACGAAAAAATTCTTCTGGTTGACGATGAGCTCAATGTCCTTGAATCCATTCAGCGCCAGTTGCGGAACCGTTTTGAGATCAAGACCACCCAGAGCGGGGAAGAGGCCCTGGAGGTCTTGAAGACTGATGGCCCTTTTACCCTTATTGTTTCAGATATGCGGATGCCGGGGATGGACGGTGTGCAGCTGCTGGCCCGGGTTAAAGATATGTACCCGGATACAGTGCGTATTATGCTGACCGGTAATGCGGATCAGGAGACGGCAGTGGCTGCAGCGAATAGCGGTCAGATCTTTCGTTTTTTGAACAAACCCTGTTCGACGGCCACCCTTGCCACAGCATTGGCCTTGGGGGTGAGACAACATAAGCTCATCATTGCCGAGAAGGAGTTGTTGAATGAGACCCTGAAAGGAAGCATGAAGGTGGTGAGCGAATTACTCAGTCAAGCCAATGCCACGGTCTTCGGCGCCGGGTCAAGGATCAAGGACCTGGTGGTGCGTCTTTGTGAACAACTGCATCTGGACAACTCCTGGCAGTATGAGATTGCCGCCCTGATGTCTCAGGTTGGCTGTATCACGTTGCCAACTGATATTTTACATAAACTGTATGCGGGAGTAGAGCTCACTGCTGATGAACGCCGGATGTATGAACAGCATCCCGAGGTTGGACGAAAACTTTTTACCCACATCCCGCGGATGGAAAGCGTTGCCGATATGATAGGCATGCAGTTGTATCGTATGGAAGAGTATGAACATGAGCCTGTTTCCTCCGTCGATGATGAGGCATGTTTCGGAGCCCAGATGTTAAAGGTGGCCATTGGTTATGATCTGCTCCATTATCAGGGATTGAATCAAAAAGAAATCCTGCAGAGGATGAAAAAGATGCCGGGAGTCTATAATCCGGAGATACTCGATGCGCTGGAAGGGATGAAGATTAAAATAGTACAGGGGAAAGTTGCTAATCTTAAGGTGAAGGATATCCAGACGGGCATGGTGGCCGAGGAAGATGTCTTTGCCAATAATGGTGTTCTGATTATTCCTCGAGGCCAGGTTGTGACTTGGCCAATTCTGCAGGGGCTGGGTAACTTTTCCAAACAGGTTGGGATTCAAGAACCTATTTGTGTGCGGATAGGGATTGGAGATCAGGATCTGCTATAAACTAACCTGATCATTTAAATCCTTATTGTTGAGTGCCACAACATCGTTTACAAAAAAAATGTGTCATAACATCGCGCACAAAGTAGGTTGGGTAGAGTGAAACGAAACCCAACAAAAAGCTGTGTAAGCCGCAGAACAACCTGACCTGCACCTGATTTTGTTGGGTTTCGCACGCTCTACCCAACCTTGTGACGATGTCGTGGCACATAAAAGTGTGCGCGATGTTGTGGCACTCAACACTTTATGTTTCGGTAAAAGAGAAGGGGACTCAAGTGTCGTGCAGGCACGCGAAGGCTTGGAGGATAACTGGTAATTGTGTAACTTGCCAAAAAGATAGAAGTGCTTTGAAAGTATCTTAACAAATGAGGCGGATATGAAAAATCAGCAGTTCCCTGTTTCCCCGTTATCTTGCCTTTTTCTTGTGGCTCTCTGTTTTTATTTGTGCTGTCCTCTTGCCTCTCTTGCCGAAACAGCGACACCAGCGGAACCAACCGAAGTCAAGATCGGTGTCCTGGCGCTGCGCGGCAAAGATAAATGTCGGCAACAGTGGAGCGCGACTGCCGAATATCTGACCCGGAAAATTCCGGGCCTCTCGTTTACCATCGTGCCCTTGGATTTTGATGAAACGGGTAAGGCCGTGAGAGGGAAACAGGTTGATTTCACCATTACCAATCCTGCCATGTATGTCAGTCTGGAGTCCCACTACGGCAATACGCGAATCGCTACCATGAAGACGAAAATACTTGGCCAGGGACTGACCGAATTTGGTGGGGTTATTTTCTGTCGTAGCGATCGTAATGATATCCAAACCGTCACTGATCTGAAGGGAAAACGGTTTATGGCAGTGGACAATAAATCATTTGGCGGCTGGCACATGGCCTGGCGTTATCTGCTTGATCGCAGGATTGATCCCTACAAGGATTTAAAAAAAATTGTATTTGGCGGCACCCATGATGCGGTGGTGCTGGCTGTGCTTGACAAAACCGTCGATGCTGGAACAGTGCGGACAAGCACCCTGGAACAGATGGCTCAGGAAGGAAAGATCAGGCTGGATCAATTTCGGGTACTTGATGAAAAATCGCAGACATCTTCCGGTTTTCCCCATCTCTATACCACTACCCTCTACCCGGAGTGGCCCTTTGCCAGGGTTAGTCATACTGATGAGGAGCTGGCCCGGGAGGTAGCCGTCGCCCTGCTCCAGATGCGCTCTGATGATGAGGCAGCTATGTCCTCAAGGATGATGGGCTGGACCATTCCCTTGGATTATCAAACGGTTCATGATTGTCTGAAGATAATCAAGTTTGACCCCTATGATGTGGTTGAGAATATCACCCCGCAACAGATCCTGCTTCAATACTGGCGCTGGCACTTGGGTCTCTTTCTTTTTTTATTGCTGGGCGGCGGAGTTACCCTCTATTTTCTCAGAATGAATCAGCGTCTGCAACATGTCAAGACCGATCTTGATAATGAGCTTACTCAGCGCAAAAGCATGGAACAGACTCTCCAAAACTCATATGCCGAGCTGACACAAGTTCTAAATAGTGCGGCTGGGGCGATGCGCGTCATTAATCTGGACGAGGAGATCATTAACGCCAATAACACCTTTGCCGGTCTTGTTAATATTCCCCTGGATCAAGTAATTGGCAAAAAGTGCCATGAGATTTTTCCCGGTCAAGCTTGTCATACCGCTAACTGTCCCTTGCTTCTGATCCGCAATGGCTCCGGGAAAATAGAATATGAAATCGAAAAAATCAGGTCAGATGGAACCAGACTCATCTGCTTGATGGTGGCCACCCCTTTTTACAATGGTGCCGGTGAATTAAAAGGGATTATTGAGGACTTCCGGGATCTCACGGCCCAAAAAGATGTGGAAAATGAGCAGCGTCAACTGCAGTCACAACTGCTTCATGCCCAGAAGCTCGAGTCTGTCGGTCAGTTGGCCGCAGGGATTGCCCATGAGATCAATACTCCAACCCAGTATGTTGGCACCAATCTTGATTTTCTCGAGGATGGTTTTAAGGATGTGACCACGCTGATGGCCGCCTATCATCGACTGCTGACGGCAGCAAAAGATCAGCAGGTAACCCCGGCACTGATTCAGGAGGTTGAAGAAACCCTGGAGGCCGCGGACTGGGATTATCTTGATCAGGAATTTCCTCTGGCTATTGCCCAGTCCAAAGACGGCGTCCGTCGAATTTCAACCATTGTTCGGGCCATGAAGGAGTTTTCCCACCCCGGCAATAAGGAAAAAATTCCGCTTTCCCTGAATGATCTGATCAACACCACCCTGATCGTCTCCCGCAATGAATGGAAGTATGTAGCTGACCTGGAAACAGATTTTGCCAATGACCTGCCCCAGGTTCCATGTCTCTCTGATGAGATGGGACAGGTCTTTCTCAATCTGCTGGTCAACGCCGCCCATGCCATTGCCGCCAAGCTGGGTGACAATCCCAACGGAGAAAAGGGCCGCATTCGCATTTCTACCCGGCAGGTCGCGGGTCAGGTGGAAGTCCGGCTTCAGGACACCGGGTGTGGTATTCCAGAGGGTATTCTCAGCAAGGTCTTTGATCCCTTCTTTACCACTAAGGAAGTAGGTAAGGGAACCGGGCAGGGACTGGCCATTGCCCGGGATGTAATTGCCGCCAAGCATGGTGGCACACTGGACGTTGAGTCGGAGCCAGGGCAAGGGGCCACCTTCATTATCCGCCTGCCCGTATAATCTCAGCCTGCATCATTTTTTTCAAAGATATGCCTATGATACGGTCAATGAAGCCTGCAAGTCGATCATGCTATATCGGGACATCAAGAAATCGCAGAACACTCCTAAGAATGAAATGAAAATTGCCAAAAGCAGGTTAAAAGAGGTGAAGTCATGAGACCAACGCTGAAAGAGTTCAAGAAAAGGACTTGTCTAATCCAGAAGTTGCAGAAGAGTATAATCGGTTATCTCCTGCGTATGCTCTCAGGAAACAATTGATTAAAATTCGTCAGAGTGCTGGCTTTACACAAGAAGAGATCGCTGAAATCCTGCATACGAAAAAAAAGTAATATATCCAGGCTAGAGAACGTGAATTCTACAATATCGCCTAAGTTATCTACCATTGAAGAGTATGCCAAGGCGGCAGGGTATAAACTTGAAATCAACTTTGTTCCCCAGGCTCAGTAAATAAAAAGTTTTGACCCATTGAAGGCTATAGAGACGAAAACTCGATTTGAATGAGGCCGGTTGCCACTTGTTTGTGAGAGGGCGGACGATTCTATGAAAGATACAGCAAAGTTTTCACTGCACCAAAGCGCACATCTCTCCAGTTAAATCTCTTATCTCAAATTAAATTAGGGTTGCAAGTCTTGAAAGTGTCATAAATATAGTATGAAAAAAGCATGACAATAAACCAACCAGAGCTTTATTGGCTTGATGCCACTTCAGCATCCGTTGGCCTGATCTGATAACCCATGGCTCGGTAGCCACGTTGGCGTTTATCCCACATTCTGGTGAGTGATGGGAAAAGGGGATTTTGGCACAACTGGTATCAGACACGTTCAAATACATAGCGAGGTTGGACTCGAATAACCTGGCCAGAAGCAGCGAGGGGAAGAGTGTGTCGTGCGGAATAATTGCTCATGACGGTTGACAGCCTGATGGACACCTTTTCAAGGGTCAGAAGCAAATGGTTAAGTTTAATCTTTGAAGATATCTTTTTATTCTGATGTCGGCTATAGCATCTCCGAAAGGGATGGAGTATCTTTTTTCAATATTTTATGAACGGTAATTTATGAAACGACTGGTGGCTTGTAAACTTTATGAAACGTTATGGCTGACGCAACAGCAGTTGGCAGAGCTGTTTCAGACATCCAAGTAAAAGATCAGTTACTGATAGCCGACTGAACTCACCACATCCAGATTGTAATACTCAATCGGCCACTGCACTTCACGCTTGCCCTCACGTTGAACTGTCAGATCATTTTGACAGTTGCGCCTCCAGCGCAAGGTATCATTTCACAATTAAAGACACTGACGAGGGGGCAGAGTACAAACAAAAGATTGAAGAGCTTCAGAGCTGGTAACGGATGGTACTCTGGCGAAGCCAGCGGATGGAATGCTAAGCAGATGGTTGCCATTTGTTTTGAAGGTCATTTATATCATCTATTATTTGCAACGAAGGACGGAACTTCTTTGAATAATGACCTTATACCCCTGAAAATGCGCCAGCTGGCATTCGATGCCCCCAGCGAGGTACGGTTTGTGCACGATCATGAAAAGTTCTATCTGTTTGCTTCAGGGAAAGAAATTATTGGCAACCACAGCCTTTACCTTTTGCGCAAAGCCAACTCTAGATCCAAAGGGCTGGGCTTAACTCCAGCTTTTACAAGGGAGAATGTGTAGGAAAAATGTGAACGATTTGTGGGTATCAAAGAAATGGAAAATACTAAGATTCCCCAACTACATAGAATCGGCATAGAACGAAACGAAAAAGGGGTTAAGCCATAACGGCCTAACCCCTTGATTTTATTGGTGCACCAGGAGGGATTCGAACCCCCGACCTACGGATTCGTAGTCCGTTGCTCTATCCAGCTGAGCTACTGGTGCGGAAAGATGTGTTTATATAGCCTAGTTTCCTTGTTTCCTCAAGCCTATTTATCTATATTGAAGCTTTTTCCTTTCTGCAGTGCATTTTTAGGTAACAATTTTGAAAATTTAATATGCTATTAATGTAAGCGTCTTGACATTAGCTTGTCATGTTTTCGCCTTAAGAAAAGACAAACTGCCGTGATTCTGTTGCTTCTCTGTAAACCCGTGCGTATATTCTTGTTTCAAACCGTTCACATAAATAACAACTTCTGCTGGTTTTTTTCTGGAATCTTTTATGAATGATACTATTGCCCAGTTCATTATCCTGGCCCCGCCTCTGCTGCTAGCCCTGACTGTTCATGAATTTAGTCATGGTTATGTCGCATTCCGCCTAGGGGACCCAACGGCTCAGGCCAATGGCCGCTTGACCTTGAATCCGCTTAAACATCTGGATCCCTTAGGAACGCTTGCTTTCTTCATCTTTCATATCGGCTGGGCCAAACCGGTGCCGGTAAATCCCAATTATTTTAAAAATCCGCAAAAAGATATGCTCTGGGTGGCCCTGGCCGGTCCAGCCACTAATCTCATTTTAGCTGTTGTTAGTGCCTTGATGATTAAGATAGTCTGGTTGGTGGGCCAC
Organism: Desulfobulbaceae bacterium UBA5611; assembly: GCA_002424635.1. Classification (GTDB taxonomy): domain Bacteria; phylum Desulfobacterota; class Desulfobulbia; order Desulfobulbales; family Desulfocapsaceae; genus UBA2270. The sequence goes on along the minus strand of DIKT01000085.1, from coordinate 9,393 downwards.
AATATTCCTTACTCTGCCCTGGCAGAATTAATCCTGGTGCCACTAAGTCACACCTTGATTGCCAGTGTCTGGATTAATCTGGTGCTCTGCATTTTTAATTTTTTACCCATTCCACCCCTGGATGGCAGCCGCATCCTCGCCGGGATCCTACCTCCTGAACTGGCCCGCTCCTATGCCTCTATCGAAAAATATGGCTTTGTTCTCCTTCTTGTCCTGGCCGTCAGTGGTGTACTGTCCAAAATGATTATACCAATGATCGAGTATGCCAATAGTTTGCTGCTTTCCTGATAATAACTTTTGGTGCTGAATTATTTGGCTTTGGCCACCGCCTGTTTGATGGAAAGAGGATATGGCGTATATTGTTGCAGAGAAGCAGGAAGTTCGTTGCGGGCAATTCTGGCTGCCGCCAAAGTTGCATATTCGCCATAAAAGAGAAGTAATGTGGTAGGTGAAGTCATTTTTCTGAGGATGATATATTGCTCTGATCCTTCCTTGTTTTTGACGATTCCGCTTAATTTTTCCTCAGCTTGATCTGCACTGAGAACCATCAGCTGCAAGGTAAAGAGATCATTATTTTTCCCGGTCAACCATCTGGCCCCGGCGGCAAGGCTTTTTTTCGGCAATTGCTGTGATAAGGCTGAAGTAGATCCTTTTTTTAAATTTAATAAATCTTTATTTTTCTTGAAAGGCTCAGGGTTTACGAGCGGGATGCCTGTTTTTTTAGGAATTTTATCGGCGATCAATATTTTGCGTTCTGATAGGTGTTTTTCTGCAGTCACTGGCTTAGGTTGGACAGGCTCAACTATTGGAGCTTTTATGATTGCTGGAGTTGTTGATGGCGCTGATTCAGCTATTGCTTCATTGATCGCTACAGTATCCGGAACCGGTGCGATCGGGGGCGCTTCTATAATTACCGGCGCTGATGCCGGCGGTGCCGCTACCGGTGGTTCTATTGCCACTGGAGCTTTCCTTACTACTTGCGGTGGTGGGCTCTGCTCAGATAACGGTTGTGCCACAGCCGCCGGCACAGGTTGAAAAGATTGGTCGGCTGTTATTGGTTGCGCAGGTTTGCTTGGTTGCTGCGTGACCACCGGCATTGCAGGCTTTTTGCTTGGTTGCTGCGTTACCACCGGCATTGCAGGCTTTTTGCTTGGTTGCTGCGTTACCACCGGCATTGCAGGCTTTTTACTTTGGTGCTGCGTTGCCACCGGAATTGAAGGCTTTTTTTCTTCTTTATTGATGAATAACAACAGCAATGCCACTGTGCACAGAACACCAGCCCCAATCGCCATTCTTTTTTTGGTAAAAAATAAGGGCAGCTTATAAACAGGCGGGGCTTCAACAGGGAGATCATCAGAATCCCGAACATGTTCGAGCAATACCATGAAAGAAGTGTTGTCGGCATGATCAGGCAAGGAACGAAGAGAATGTCCAGCCAGGCTGTTTATCTTTCTAAAATTACCCTGAGACAGAGAAAGGATTTTGGCGGCTACTTCCCGGCTGAAGGTGTCTTTTTCGGAAGCGCCGCTGTATTGTCGCATGCAAAAATTAAGATATTCAAAGATCTCTTCTTCGGTTAATGACGGTAAAGTGAGGTGGAGCTCTTTTGTTTTTTTAAAGGTGCATAAGGCCAACTGCTCAATATGTTGCTGTAGTCCCATCCTTCCAAATAGAATAATCTGGAGTAAGACAGTATCTTCATTAACAAAATCCATCATTTTACGGACACGTTCCAAGGTGGCCAGGTATAATTTTTCCGCCTCATCAAACAGAATCAGAAGCTGTTTACCTTGGGCTCGCATGGTTCGGGAGATTTCGGTCAGAAGTTGAGCGGTACCAAGTGGATTGTCTTCGGTGGAAGAGTTTAAATTAAGCTTTAAGGCAATGATCTGTAGCACATAATCAAAGGATTCCACTGAATAAGGAAAAGATATCACCAGATAGGGCTCAGAGAACTCGTTTTCCAGGGATTTGCAGAGCGTGGTTTTCCCCTGACCTTCGTAGCTGACACAGGTGATAAGGCTGGTTGAGTCTATGATTGCCTTTTTTATTGTTTCAAGTATAGAGCTTTGGCTGCTATCAGGAAAAAATAACGCATTGTCAAAAGGGGATCTGCTATTATGTTGTTCCTCTTGCATCTGTCCTGTTTCCATTATCTGTTATCTTTTATGCAATCCTTCAGCATCTGGCGTCAAGATAGGTATAGCTGGGCCGCATCATCTGCCTGAATTGGTCACTACCTCCCTTTCTTCCCAGACCGAAGAAGAGAGGAATAGTCATTTGTACTTGCAAAATGGTCTTTTTACCCAAACTCGGCATTATATTCAAAAATTTATTTTCAAAATATCAACTATATGCCGATGATAAAATTTAGTTCATGCCTTTAATTTGAACGAAAATCCTCATTTTTCAAGACACTTATCTGCTAAAACTGTTATAATCGACTCAGCTTCAAGAGCTGAAAAGTTGGAGAAAATAGGCCGATTTTTATTACTTATAATATGTAAACAGAAGTGCACCCCTCTTCAAGAAAATAATACATCATGCTGATCTCATTTATTATAGGTATTATTTTTCTGCTGGCTGGATTTGTCCAGGGAGTGACCGGTTTTGGTTCGGCCCTGATGGCCATGCCATTGCTGAGCCTGTTTATTGATGTCAAAATTGCGGTTCCGCTCTGTACCCTTAATAGCGTTGTGATTACCACATTTCTGGCTTTGAGGCTTAAAAAACATCTGGATCGGAAAAAAATTTTCCCCTTGTGTCTGGCCGCCATTCCCGGGATGATCGTCGGCGTCACTCTGTTGAAGAAGGTAAGCTCTGACAATCTAAGCATAGCCCTGGGCATTCTTCTTATTTTATATTCCTGTTATTTCCTCATGTTTAAGATCAGGCCGAGGAAAGTGCCCTCTATCTGGGCATATCTGGCTGGCTTTTCATCTGGTGCTATTGGCGCTGCTTTCAGTGCCGGTGGACCACCGGCAATTATTTATGTTACAATGAACGATTGGGACCGGGATGAGATAAAGGCCACCTTGAGCGGATTTTTTCTCTTTAACTCGTATATGGGTGCGACGGCCCATGCCGTGAGCGGTCTGACCACGGGAACGGTTCTTACTTTTTTTCTCTATTCAGCGCCTTTCGTTCTGGTGGGCACGATGCTGGGTTCTCTATGCTATGGCCGCATAGAAAGATCATTTTATCTCAAGGTGATATTTGCCTTTTTGATCCTGATGGGAACGATGATGATCCTTACTGCCTGGTGAGCTCTCTACAAGATATATGAGGACAAGTTATGAACGGAGCTGAGCTTCTGGTGCGCTGTCTGGAAAATGAAGGAGTGGATACCATTTTTGGTATTCCCGGGGAAGAAAATCTGGTCTTTCTGGAGGCCGTTAGAACATCTTCGATTCGTTTTATCGTCACTCGTCATGAACAGGCCGCCGGATTTATGGCGGCCACCTATGGCCGCCTGACCGGCCGACCCGGCGTTTGTCTGTCCACACTGGGGCCGGGGGCGACTAATTTTGTGACCGCTGTCTCCTATGCCTTGCTTGGCGGCATGCCTGTTCTTTTTATCACCGGTCAAAAACCCATAAAAAAGAGCAAACAGGGGCGTTTCCAGATTCTGGATGTGGTCAGGATGATGGGGCCTTTGACCAAATTTACTAAACAGATCGTCACTGCCGGCAGCATCGCGCCGCTGGTCCGGGATATCTTCCGTATAGCCACCGAAGAGAAGCCAGGCCCGGTCCATCTGGAGCTGCCTGAGGATATTGCCGCCGAACAAACGGATAAGCTGCCTTTACCTGTTACTCGTCTTTTTCCCACCCATGCCCATCCGGAATCCATTGCTATTGCCGCAGCCCTGATCAATAAGGCGATTTACCCTCTTTTTCTCTTCGGAGCTCAGGCCAAGCGGCCTGATGTCTGCCGGGTGGCAAGAGAGCTCATAGATGCCACCGGCATCTTCTTTTTTACAAGCCAGATGGGTAAGGGGGTCATTGACGAGCATTCTCCTTATTCACTGGGCACGGCCGCCCTGTCGGATCATGATTATCTGCATTGCGCCATTGACCGGGCTGATGTGATTGTCAATGTCGGTCATGATGTCGTTGAAAAGCCTCCTTTTTTTATGAATCAACGGGATGTGCAGGTGATCCATATCAATCATTCGCCCGCTGATGTCGAGGAGGTCTATTTTCCGCAGCATGAGGTAATCGGTGATATCGGGCACAGTCTGGCGCTGTTGTCAAAACTCATCCCTGCAGAACAAGGACGGCAACAAGCCTTGTGTGCCAGCGACCCGCCCCAGGATTTGCTCTTGAGAGCAGACACGGCAGCGACTCCCCGTTATGAATATTTTAAGCGTATTCATCAGGAAATAAAAACCAATGTTTATTGTGCCGAGGGCCATGACCGCTTTCCCGATACCCCGCAACGGATAGTCCGGGATATTCATAATACTGTCGCCGCCAACAGTATTATTTCACTTGATAACGGTATGTATAAGATATGGTTTGCCCGCAACTTCAGGGCCTTACGGCCAGACTCCCTGCTGCTGGATAATGCCCTGGCGGCAATGGGCGCCGGTCTGCCGGTGGCCATTGCCGCCAAGCTCTTGTATCCGGAGAGGCAAGTGCTTGCGGTCTGTGGCGATGGCGGCTTTATGATGAATTCCCAGGAGCTGGAAACCGCCGTCCGTCTCCAGTTGGATCTGGTCGTCATCGTCTTGTGTGATCATGGCTACGGCATGATCAAATGGAAGCAGGGCGGAATGAATCTTCCTGCTTTTGGCCTTGACTTTTTGAATCCTGATTTCATAGAATACGCTAATAGTTATGGCGCCAAAGGTTATCGAATTTCCCGTACAGGAGAGCTTGCCGAGATCCTGGCGGCGAGCCTTAAACAGCCCGGACTTCATCTGATCGAACTGCCGATTGATTATTCGCAGAATGAAGAGGTCTTTTATCAGCAGCTGCGCGCTAAGACCTGTTTGATTTAAAATTTTAATTTTCGCACGGTCATCATCAAGCTCAACCGAGGATCCTGCCGGTCAGCCTATAAAATTATGATTTATCTTTTCCATCCTTGATGATCAATCCGATAAAAAAATATCGGGCCATTGCCAGTGCCATCTGGGCCTGCACCGTTCTGTTTTCGTTCCTCTGGAATCAAGTTGATGATAGCCGCGAAAAACAGACCATTGCCCTGGAGACAGCCAGATCTTTTTTAAATCATATGCTGGCTGTGCGGACCTGGAATGCCGAGCATGGCGGGGTGTTTATTTTCAGCAATGACAAAACGCCTGTCAGTCCATATCTGCCTGCCGATCAGCAATCGCTTATGACCAGCGATGGTCGGAAGTTGACCCGCGTCAATCCTGCCTATATGACGCGGCAGGTTTTTGAGATAGCTGATCGCCAGGACAAGGTACGCTTTCATCTGACCAGTCTGCAGCCGATTCGCCCGGAAAACAAGGCTTTGCCCTGGGAAGTGGGCTGGCTTAAAGATTTTGAGAGTGGGGTTACAGAGCGGAGCGATTTTGTCGGTAGTCCGGGCGAGGAAATATTCCGTTATATGGTGCCATTGCGCGTTACCCCAGCATGCCTGCCCTGTCATGATGGTTATAAGACGGGTGAAATACGTGGCGGCCTTTCTGTCTCCCTGCCCCTGCATTTTAATAATTCTCCCTGGCCTCTCTTGATCAGTCATATCCTGGCAGCCATCATGGGACTGCTGGTCATACATTTTTTTGCCACCAGACTGCAGGCCCGCAGCGGACAATTGCTGATAGCAAACAAGTGTCTGTTACAGGAGATTGAAGAACACAAACAAAGTGAGCACGAACTGGTTACCATCAGGGAAGAGCTTGAGCATAGAGTGGCCAGTCGAACAGTCGAACTGAGCAGAACAAATATCCTGCTGGACGCCAAAATCAAGGAACAGCAGCAGGTGGAAAAGGCCCTCGTTGAAATTAATGATGAATTTATCCAGATTTTTAATAGCGCCCCCGACGGTATGCGCATTATCGATCGGAATTTTACCGTTATTCGGGCCAATCAGGCCTTTATGGATCTTACAGGGCATGAGAGCAGTGCAGATGTTATCGGCCATAAATGTTTTGAAGTCTTTGCCGGTCGGTATTGTCATGCCCCTGAGTGCCCCCTGACCAGAATTCTTGAAGGAGCAACCAGGGTCGAGGTTGAGGAAAGGAAGGTACGGGTGGATGGCAGTAATTTTCCGTGTGTGGTAACTGCGACCCCTTTTCGGGCCTCTAATGGTGAGCTCATTGGCATGATAGAGGTGTCCCGGGATGTTACCCGCTGGAAGAATGTCGAGCGGGCTCTGTCTCAAGGGGCTCATGATCTTTTATTGCGCAATCAGGAACTGCAGGATTTTTCTCATGTCATCTCCCATGATCTGCAGGAGCCGTTAATGCTGATCCAGGCCTTCAGTAAGCGTTTACGGGATAATTTTCTGACAACTCTTTCCGATAAAGGCAAGGCCTATCTGGAACGGATCATCAGCTCCTCAGAGCGCATGCAATTGTTGATTAATGGTCTGCTCAACTACACCAGGGTGCAGAAAGAATCACAGCCTTTTAGCCAGGTGCAATTAAACAATATTATCAGTGAAGTTCTAGACGACCTGACTATTAAGAGGGAGGAAAGTAGTGCCCATATTGTTGTTGATGAGCTGGGAATTATCATGGCCGACCCACTGCAGATACGCCAGCTTTTCCAGAATATCATTGGTAACAGTCTGAAATATCGTCATCCGGATCGAGCCCCGCAAATAAACATTACGCGCACCCAGGTTCCGGATGGTTTTGATCCCGAGACTCATATCGCTATTTCCATAAAAGATAATGGCATCGGCTTTAAAGCAGAATATCAGGAAAAGATCTTTGATATTTTCCAGCGCCTGCATACCCACCAGCAATTTACGGGGACAGGTGTTGGTCTGTCCATCTGTAAGAAGATCATTGAACGCCATCATGGTAAGATCAGTGCTTCAGCTGTACCTGGACAGGGCGCTGAATTTATTATAACTTTGCCTTTAATCCAGGGTCAGGTCAATATTTCCCTTGAAGCTCAGGCGGGCTGATTGACTTCCTGTTATGAGACAGGTAATATAGCCCCATGTCTTTTTTTCAACTGACCGATGAGCTCATCTTTCCACCACCATTCCTTGCTGATGACAACGGGCTTCTGGCCATAGGCGGTGATCTTGAGCCGGCCAGGATTTTGGCGGCCTACAGGTCAGGAATATTTCCCTGGTTTTCGCCGGGGGACCCTATACTCTGGTGGTTCACCGATCCCAGACTGGTTATTTTTCTTAAAGACTTCAGGGTCAGCAGAAGGCTGGCCAGAGAGTTCAGAAAGACACCCTTTACCGTTACTTTTGATCAGGCCTTTGACAGAGTCATCACTTCCTGTTCTCAGGTGCGTGTAGAAAAGGGAGAAGGCACATGGATCAGCCGGCAGATGTGCGATGCTTATTGCCGGTTGCATGAGTTGGGCTATGCCCATTCGGTTGAATGCTGGCAGGGTGAGATCCTGGCAGGAGGCCTGTACGGTATTGTTCTGGATAGAATTTTTTTTGGTGAATCGATGTTTACTCGTGTCAGCAATGGTTCTAAGGTGGCCTTGGCCGCCTTGGTGTCCAGGTTAAAAACCGCTGATTTTCAACTGATAGACTGTCAGATGACTACGCAACACCTGTTAAAGTTTGGAGCTCAAGAGATCTCAGGGACAGAATTTCTTGCTCAGCTCGACCTTTTTATTAAAACAACTGCTCCCGATGGTAAATGGTATAATGATAGCTTCTGCAAATAAAGATGTTTGTGATGGTTGTGGTTCCAGTGCTGCTTTGCATGATATGCAGGGCAATGAATTTTGTGAATCATGCGTGCATTTGGCCTTGATTATCAAAAAAGATCCGCAATTATTGCATCGGATCTGCAAATTGATCCGCTCAGATGCGCCTGGCTCTGGTGACCAGGGATGCCCGGCCGGTGCATCACTTGAACTGCCGGAAGTCCTTGATGCCGTCCGCTATCGCACCCGCGATCGGGAACTCAATACCTGGTATGTATCTGTCAGTGAATTACAGGGTAATCCGGTGGAAATCTTTGCCTCCACGGCCTTTGATCGGGATCACCATCTTCAGTCCCGTATTTCCAATCTAACAACCATAACCCGACTGGTTTCCCTGGTCTTAAGACATGTTTTTCTCGGGGAAGTGTTGAGTCTTGAAAAAACAATCAAGCAGTTACATCGGAGTTCCAGACAAAAAAATGATCTACCCGATATGTTGACCCGGGTGCTGAGCCGTTATGCCAGACCACAAGCAAAGGTGGTGGCTGATGGTATCGAGGTGGATGAGCAGGTTTTGTAGGAGCTTAGGTTGTCTTTTTTTTGTTGGACGCCGCGTTAAAGTGACAAGGAGTAGCAAATGAACTGCTCAGAAATCATAAGTTTCTTTATTTTGTTGGACGCCGCTTTTAAAGTGACAGCCTGGAAGCTGCCACTTTAACGCGGCATAAGGTGCCGTAATAAAATAAGCGAACAGGCTTATTTTAAACGGCACCTAAAATTCAAGAGCAAACTCATAGGGTAATTCTGATTTGTCGAAATGCTTTAAGACCTGGCGCAGACTATAAAGACTGGGGACCTCAAAGGTCAACTCCCAGGCGGGAGTTGGAGTAGGGGATTTGGAGAGTGCGATTAAATCAAGAATTTTCATTTCCGCAGGTGCCATACCGGCATACATCATCATTCTCTGGCGGGTGGCGGCCATGATGACCAGAGTCTGTTTCTTGGCCACATATGTTTCTTTTTGCTTCCATCTTACATAGACAATATCCTCGCGCTGCAACTCAATCGTCTCAAGCTTCGGACAATTCATACTATGTACTGATAAACCGCGTTCACTGAGCAGGCCATACAGCCTGGAATCGGTAGGGCTCGGTTTACAACATGATGAAATTTTGACAAAAGTCGGATCAAGGGTGGTCAGTTCAATGGTATTAAAGGCCCCGGTAGGCCGGACAAGGGAAAAAGTACCATCATAAAAAAAAGTTTTAATACGATCAATGAGATTAGGTAATTTTAATCGCCCCTCACCCACCTGAATATATAGTTCTTCGAGGCTTTTGATGTTGAAATGGTGAAGGATCTGCTTGAAGTTGGGCTGGGCCAGAAGAGCTAAGGACAGACCGTAGCGCCGCATTTCCTGACTGACCACAGAAAGACCGATTTCCTGAGCCACCAGCTGGCTTCTGATCTTAAAGGTTTTCGATAATTCAGCCCGAGCCCGGGGGGTTTGGCAGAGCTCAAGCATTTTCAAATCAAAACGGATGGGGCTGTCAGCCCTGATGATACGGAC
>DIKT01000043.1:25135-92531 GCA_002424635.1 Desulfobulbaceae bacterium UBA5611 | reverse complement strand
ACTTGCTCATGCACTAACGGTTCCTAAGCTCCCAGCACTGGTGAATCCGGCTGTGCCGTTCAAAATCGAGGGGGATAGTCTCGCGGCTGATATCCCGGATGGCAAAACGCAACTGTAAGGACTCATCAAGAATAAACTTGCGGAAGTTAGTGGAAAAAAGCAGCAGACCGCCAGGGGCCAGCTGCCGCATGGCCAGCTCAAGCAGCCGGGTATGATCACGCTGCACATCAAAAACCCGATTGTCCTTTTTAGTATTGGAAAAGGTGGGAGGATCGACAAAGATCAAGTCATACTGACCACTGGTGTTCGCTCTTTCTCCATCCCTGGAGCGTGCGACATTGGGACGTCCATGTCCTGCATCTTCCAGCCACTGCAGACAATCCTGTTGAATAGTGAGGTGGGCCGGACCGCCATAACCATTGAGGGCCAGATTCATGCGAGCCCAGCTGAGATAAGTGGCTGACAGATCAACGGTGGTGGTCGATTCGGCCCCGCCTCTGGCCGCATGGATGGTAGCCGTGCCGGTATAACCGAACAGATTGAGAAAACGCTTGCCGGCCGCCAGCTGACCGATCCGCAGCCTGGTAATGCGATGATCAAGAAAGAGGCCAGTGTCGAGATAATCGGTAAAGTTGACCAGCAAAAAACAGTCGCCCTCCCGGACCTCATACATCTTGTTGCGGCTGCCCTGTTTCTGATATTGGTCCTTGCCCTTCTGCTTTTTGCGGGTCTTGATAAAGATCCGGTCGCGCCGCACCCCCAGCACCTCACGGATCATAGCCAGGGCCAGGCTGAAACGCGCCGCCGCCAGGGCGGGATCAATAGTGGCCGGCGGGGCATACTCCTGGACATGGATCCATTTACCGTAGAGATCAATGGTCACATTATATTCCGGTAGATCACGATCGTAGACGCGCAGACAGCTGATCCCTTCCCGTTCCGCCCATTTGAGCATCTTTTTCAGATTTTTGCTCAGGCGGTTGGCAAATTCTGAGCCCTCACCTTCAAAGGTCTCAGCCGTGACCTGCCAGCGGAACTCCGGCTCCGGCTCAACTGCAGCCACCTGAGCGCAAAAAAGCCGACAGGCGAGCGGCCCGTTAAAAAGCCGATGGCTGGCCTGCCACGCCAGACCGAGCCGATCGCCAAAATCAGGATTGGCAATGAAGATCCCCACCTGCCAGCCGCTAAATTGCTGGCGCACCACCCGGCCCAGCGCCCGATAAAGCTGGACCGCCTCATCCATTTCACCCAACCGCTCGCCATAAGGTGGATTGCAGACCAGATATCCTTTATTAGCCGGCCGTTTCAGATTGGCCAGCTGGCCCTGCCTGATCTTGATCTTGTCGGTCAGCCCCGCCTTCTCGACATTCTTGCGGGCCGCCGCCACTACCACCGGATCGGCATCATAGCCTAAAATCAGAGGCCAGGCCCGCTCGAGCCCGGCCTCTTCCCGTGCTACCGCCTCATCCACCAGTTGTGACCAGAGCCCTTCATCATGACCCTTCCAGCCGAGAAAGCCAAAATAGTTGCGCCAGAGACCGGGCGCCGAATCACCATAGAGCAGGGCCGCCTCAATGAGCAGGGTGCCGGAACCGCACATGGGATCAAGAAACATGCTATCAGTGCTGACATCATTCTTCCAACCGGCCAGGGCCACAATGCCGGCGGCCAGACTTTCTTTCAAGGGGGCGATGCTGCCCTCCACCCGGTAGCCCCGGCGGTGCAGGCTCTCCCCGGAGAGATCAAGGGTCAGACTGGCCACATCATTATGAATATGCAGTCTGATCTGCAGATCAGGGCGCTCCACCTGCACTGAGGGCCGGTCACCGCTGCGCTCCCGGAACTGATCGACCAGGGCGTCTTTGACCCGAAGAGCGGCATACTGGTTATGGGTGATCGCCGAATTACTCAAGGTGCAGTCAATAGCAAAGGTCGAGCTGTTCGCCATGTGCTCCTGCCAGTTAATGAGGCCGCACTGCTCATAGAGCTCAGTGTCATTAGCGGCTGGAAACTCAGCCAGCTGCAACAGGATACGGGAGGCAAACCGGGACCACAGGCAGGCTCGATAGCCGCTGGCCAGATTGCCCTGCCAGGTAATGACCCCCTTGGCCTGCACGATCTCGCGGCCGCCAAAGGAGACAATCTCGTTATGGACAAGATTTTCCAGACCAGCGGCACAAGTGGCCACCAGGGTATACGAAGGGCAAGGACGTCCTAGTGTCGCCCGCTCCAGGGATGGCTGAAGGGCGGCCGACGGGTCCGGAGGCCCGAGAGTCGATCGCTCGCTGGATGGCTGCGCACTCTGTTGTTGAATCTTCATAAAATTGCTGCCTTGCCGGCAGGCACCTTTTGTTTATTTTTCAACATGAAGTAGAGCACCGGCACCGCCATGCGGCTGATCAACAGCGAAGCGATCTCACCAAACATCAAGGAGATAGCCAGACCCTGAAAGATAGGATCAGCCAGAATCACCGAGGCCCCCACCACCACCGCCAGAGCGGTAAGCAGCATCGGCCGGAAACGGATGGCCCCGGCCTCAACCACCGCTTCAACTAGGGGCAGGCCATGACTGATCCGCAGCTCAATGAAATCGACCAGGATAATGGAATTACGGACCACAATACCGGCACCGGCCATAAACCCGATCATGGAGGTCGCGGTAAAAAAAGCGCCAAAGGCCCAATGAGCAGGCAGGATACCGATCAGGGAAAAAGGGATGGCCGCCATGACCACCAGAGGGGTGAAATAATCCTTGAACCAGCCGACCATCAACATATAGATCAGGATCATGACCACACAAAAAGCCAGCCCGAGATCACGAAAGACCTCCAGAGTGATATGCCATTCACCATCCCATTTAATGGCAGGTTCCGTCCCGGAAAAAGGCTGCTGCAGATTATAGATCGGCACCTTATCCTGCCTGCCGCCATAATCGCCGGCCTGGAGGGCCGCCAGTCTCCTGTTCATATCAAAGATGGCATAGACCGGACTCTCGACCGTGCCGGCCACATCACCGGTCACATAGATCACCGGTTTGAGATTTTTGCGGTAGATAGGTTGCTCAACCGGCACATAGCTCAATTTTACCAGCTCGCGCAGAGGCACCAATGGCGCCTGCCGATCCATGGCCGAGCGCAGTGAGATATTGAGGAGGCCATCAACCCGAGCCCTCAGATGGCGGGGGAGCTCCAGCACTATATCGATTTCTTCCTTATCAAGCGGCTGATGAAAAAGATCCACAGACAGACCATGCACGGCCAACTGCATAGTACGGGTGATCTCATCCTCGGAAATACCATTTAAAGCCGCCTTTTCCTTGTCGACGGTCAGCACCATGCGCTGGCGCTCGGTCTCACGGTACCAGTCTATATCAACCACCCCGGCGGTATCCTCAAAGATCTGCTTAACCGACTCGGCCAGCCGCAGCCGGTCCGCCTCAGTAGGGCCGTAAATCTCAGCCACCAGGGTCTGCAGCACAGGCGGCCCCGGTGGCACTTCGGCTACGGCCACCGCGGCCCCGTATTTTTCAGCAATGGCCGCCACCGCCGGTCGCATCCGTACCGCAATCTCATGGCTCTGGACATCGCGCTCATGCTTGGGCCGCAGGTTGACCTGGATATCAGCCACTGTCGGACCACTGCGCATGAAATAATGGCGGACCAGACCATTAAAATTATAAGGCGCAGCCGTGCCGGCATAGATCTGATAGTTGATCACGGCCGGATCCTTCTTGATCTCCGCCGCCATCTCCAGCGCCACCCGGCTGGTCTGCTCCAGGGTTGAACCCTCGGGCATATTGAGAATCACCTGAAATTCACTCTTATTATCAAAAGGCAGCATCTTCACCTTGACCAGACCGACATAGACCAGCGAGCAGGTGGCCAGCAGCAGAGAGATAATCACGGTAAAAAAGAGCAGCCGCCAGGAAGCGCTGGCCAGCAGAGGATCCATGATACGATGATAGAGCCTGGTGAAAAAATCATTGGGGGCATGATCTGCGTTGGAACCATTATCGCTGGCACAGGCTCTGGCACTGCATTGTTTTTTCAGGATATGGGTGGCCGCCCAGGGCGTTACTGTAAAGGCAATGATCAGCGAAAAAATCATGGCCGCTGACGAGCCAATGGGAATAGGCCGCATATAAGGTCCCATCAGGCCGCCGACAAAGGCCATCGGCAGGATAGCGGCAATAACGGCCAACGTGGCCAGGATGGTAGGATTGCCTACTTCAATTACCGCCGCCACCGCGATATCAATAAGCGAGCGGTCGCGATTGGCAGGCAGCCGCAGATGGCGGACAATATTTTCCACTACCACTATGGCGTCATCGACCAGGATACCGATGGAAAAGATGAGGGCAAAGAGGGTGATACGATTCAGGGTATAGCCATAGAGATAGAAAACGAGCAGGGTCAGCGCCAGAGTGGAGGGAATGGCTAGCATGACAACCATCGATTCCCGCCATCCGAGAAAAAAGAGGATCAGCAGGGCTACTCCAAAGACCGCGATGGCCATATGGAGCAGCAGTTCGTTCGACTTTTCAGCCGCGGTGGCCCCGTAATTACGGGTCACTGTTATCTCCAGATCAGCCGGAATCAAGGTACCTTTCAGACTTTCAATCTTGCGGGTCACCTCTTCCACTACACTTACAGCATTGGCCCCTGGCCGCTTGGCCACAGAGAGGGTCACTGCGGCCTCCTGGCCATGGCCACCAACCTCACCAAATAAAACATAATTAGCGGGTTCTTCAGGGCCGTCAATAATCTGCGCCACCTCATCAAGATAGACGGGACTACTGTTATGAATGCCAACCACCAGCCGACCGATCTCCTCGGCGCTGCTGAAAAATTTACCGGTCTGCAGCAGGATCTCCTGATTGCGAGCCTGCAGACGGCCGGAACAATCCTGACGATTGCCCTGCTGAATCAAAGGCCCCAGCTCGGCCACCGTCAGATTACGGGCCGCCAGCAGCAGCGGATCAAACAGGATCCTGACCTGCCGCCTGGTGCCGCCGATTAAGGTGGTTTCCGCGACCCTGTGGATACTTTTGATCTCATCATTTACTTGCGCTGCCATCCGCCGCAGGGCAAAATGGTCATAATTGCTGCTGTGAAAGGTCAACGCCAGGATCGGGACATCATCAATGATATGCGGTTTGACCAGCGGCGTCGACACCCCATGCGGGATCCGATCAAAATTAGTGGCCAGTTTCTGGTTCAGGCGGACGATTGATGTCTCCAGGTCCTCACCTACATAAAACCGTACTACCAGCAACGCTTGACCGGTCAGAGAAGTTGAATAAATATATTCGACCCCGGGCAGTTCATAGAGCAGCTTTTCCATCGGAATGGACAGCCGCTGTTCTACCTCCTGGGGCAGAGCACCAGGCATGGAGACCATGACATCGATCATGGGTACCTTGATCTGCGGCTCTTCTTCGCGGGGCAGCATGACAATAGCTAGCAACCCCATCAACAATGAGGCCAGGATACCCACCGGCGTCAACCGGGAGTTGACAAACAGGGCGGCTATCCAGCCGGCAAAGCCCGGTTTAGCCGGCTTGTCGCTGCTCATGGCCGCCTCTCCTCCGTCCCTGGAGCAGTCGGCAGTGGGTCATCGCCAGCCCGTGGCCGCTCCTCTTCTATGGCCGCAACCGGCGTCACCGCCACTGGCTGGCCGTCCTGTAACCTGGAGGCAGGTCTCACCACCACCAGATCACCTGGTTCCAGGCCCGCCAGGATCTCAATTTGGCCGTTGTATCGGGCGCCGGTCCGCACCAGACGCAGACGGGCAATCCTGGCCGCGCCTTCATCTGCGACCAGAAATACCTGCTCCATTTGCCCGAAAGACCGGACTGCCTGCGCGCTGAGCACCAGCGCCTGTTCTTCCGGGCCATTGAGGATCACCCGGGCAAACTGGCCCGGTCTGAGATCAGAATCTGCCGTGATATTAATTTTAACCGGTGTCGTTCGCGAGGAAGGGTCTGCCGCCGGTGCGACCTCGGCGACCACACCATTTAGTTTTAAGCCGGCCGCTGGAATAAAAACCGGTAGGATATCACCTTGGCGGACTTTGATAATCAAGCCTTCAGGAACCTGGGCTACTACTTGCAAAAGGTTTTCATTCTCCAGTTCCAATAACACCATACCGGGGGAGGCCAGATCACCGACATTGGCAATCTTTCGGGTTATAATACCGGTAAAAGGAGCAGTAATAGTTGTATAACCAAGTATGCTGGTCACTTCTTTGTGAGCGGCCTCGGCTATTTTAGCCAGATCCTGCAGAGATTTGACGGTTTCCGTGGTTGAGGCCTCTTGTTGCTGCAATCTCTGCTCCCGCTCGAGATTACGTCTGGCCTGTTCCAGCTGGGCCTGGGTCTGAAGAGCCTGGGCCGTAAGCTCAGCAGCGCTTATCCTTACCAGCAGATCACCCTGTTGTACTCGTGAGCCAAGCACTACCGGCAGCTCGACTATCTGGCCGCTGACTCTGGAGGCAATGGAGGCATGCTCAACAGCACGAACTGTGCCCACTACTTCAATCTGGGGCCCGACATTCTCCTCCCTTATTTCTTCCACGCTCACCTGCACTACCGGCAGTTCAGGCAATGACTCGCCATCATGGCCGCCTTTGCATCCGGCAAGCGCCGCCAGCACTGCTATTAATAAAAATACGTCTTTCATTAGCTGCCTTATCAATATGTTATTTGAGGTCGAATATTTAAAACTGGGCTAGCCCTGTAGCCCGGCGTAAATCAGCAATAGCCACCCGGATGGCCGTTTGCGCAACAGTCTGGCGCACACGGGCCTCAGTCAGCCGCGTTTCAATATCAATCAGATCAGAAGCAAGTATCACTCCCTCCTTGAAGCGTATACGGCTCAGATGGGCGCTTTCAAGCGCCTGTTCAGTCATCTTGTCCGTCACCTGCAGACGCTGTTCTGCCTGTTTCCAGATTAGTTCGGCCTGTTTCACCTCAAAATCCAGAGCCAGCTCCAATTTCTTCTTCTCCGCGGCCAGTCTCGAAATCTTCGCCCTGGCATTAGCCATGTCACCTTCAGTTTTGCCGCCGGTGAATAAAGGATAGTTGACCCGCAGACCGCCCATCCAGGAATTGCCCGAGCCATTAAGAATGGTACCGCCATCAAACTGATAGTGAGCCAGACCATCGACAGTAGGATAAAGCCCTCCCTGGGCCACGCGCAGCTCCGCTTCTGCAACTTCAATCTGGCCCGCAATGATCTTAAGCTCCGGCCGCTTGGCATTACTGCAATCTTCCGGCAGCTCCTGATCACTGTCCCGGGAGGGATCGATATATATCTGGCCTTCGCGCAGACCCAGGAGATTGAGAAAGGCCCTGCGAGAAAGTTCAAGGTTATGTTCAGCCAGGATCAGATTCTCTCTGGCCATTGATTCCTGTACCTCTATATTCAGCAGATCAGCTTTAAGCAGATCACCAGCCTCAAAACGGCTCCGGGCCACCGCAAGAGAACCGCCTATGGCTTTGACTGAAGCCTGATGAGCCTCCAACATCTCCATAGCCTGGGCAATAGCATGAAATGTCCGGACCACTTCAAAACCAAGCCTGGCCTCTACTGCCACCTGCTGCATTTCTGACACCGCCACTCCGGCTTCTGCCGCTTCCACTCCGGCCAGATCACGGCCACCATTATAAAAACGATATTGCAGAGCCGCCCGCAGGTTCAGATCATCAGTCCGGCCGGGATCATTAAAATCAATGGATTGATTAAACTGGCCCTGATTCAGAATATTGCCGAAGGAATACATGGGATTATTAGTCTGAGTATATTCAGCATTAAGACCGATCTGGGGATAATATTCGGCCTTGACCTGATCGACCGCGGCCCTGGCTTCCTCTATCCTCTGCATTGCCACCTGACTATCCGGGCTATATGTCAAGGCGAACTGGACAGCCTGACGGGCTGTCCAGACCGCAGGCCGCGCCGCTGCTGGTTCTTCTGCTACCACCACAACAGGAAGAAGACAGATCAACAGAGCAACTTTTAAAGCAACATATATTCTTTGCATACAGATTAATACCCCATAAAGATTCTATAATTTCATAATTTGTACATTACCAATGACAAGATAGATCAAGACAGTCATTATTACCATATTTCATATGACAAAAAAGTGGTAACTGCGCCCATTTCCAGATCTCCTTGTCAAACTAGCGCATAGAAAAAATGCTGTGCCGTTTGGCTGATAATACTTGATCAAGCACGGTCCCTCTTGTTGTAATGGACCCTTGGAGAATTTATTCGGCACCCCGTTATTTTTTTGAGGAAGTGTCTGGCGGCAATGATGCCCTGTTATTTCAGATAAGAATCTACAGCATAGAAAGACAGATAGCCGCTTTTGTCTTGTCAGCTTGACAATAATAATGGCCTTATAATAAAATAAAGACTGATTAAAAGTAAGAAAGGGTCAGCAACAGTAACAAGGTTGTTGCGGCAATCAAATTATAGTTTTTTGGCTGTTGCCGGTTATCTCTTTCGTCTCCATAAACATTAATTCCATATTAAGGGCCTCAACAGAGAGTAAAATTTCGCGAAAAGAAATACCTAAGGAGGCCAGCACCAGGAGTAAACTGAGCACAAAAATGATCTTACCTGCCAGCTGCCAGCCCGAAAATAACAAGAGCATACAGATGACACAGAAGAAAAGACCGGCCACCCCGCAAGCCTGCATGTTCCTGATCAGTATTACCCGATGACGCAGACTTTTGATCTGTCCCAACAGGACTTCATCAGCATTTGCTCGGTAGCGATCATGCAGGTTAC
The DNA here is from genome assembly GCA_002424635.1 of Desulfobulbaceae bacterium UBA5611. Lineage (GTDB taxonomy): Bacteria > Desulfobacterota > Desulfobulbia > Desulfobulbales > Desulfocapsaceae > UBA2270. Next base: position 83,733 of record DIKT01000043.1, on the reverse strand, counting down.
GGATCCTGGAACCGATAGCCAAAAAACGATTCGTATAGGCGATAAGAAGAAATGTCACTGCGGGAAAAAGCAGGGCCGGGGTGGTAAAACTGATATCCATCGCATCTTCCTTTAAGGCTTGATTTTAATCATTAGAATCCAACGCTTCCATGAATGCCTGGATTAAAAGAAGCAAAAATTGTGGTAACCGCTAATCATGCCAAATTTCCTTGACGTTCACCTTTTTGCAGGTATAGTAATTTTATCGAATTGTCATATTTGTTTCTGCTCAGTTCAACCTGATCGGAAACCACAAATTTATCCTTTTTCTTAACGTGAACATCATGAAAAACAAGACCCTGCACACCCTTCTGCTTCTCAGCCTGATAGGCTCACTCACTTTGGTGGCTGGAGGCTGTAGTAAAAAAGAAATCGTTCCTCCAACTGGAGACCTGTCCGCTGGCCAAAATATCAACTATCCGGATTCCAGCAGTACTGAGGGTACCTTAGATGATAGCAATAATCAAAGTGGCAGCTTTGGTCAAGGAGAACAAAGCGATGAGTATAAACGCCAACATGGCCGCTCTTCCGCCCAATTCCAACCGGTCTATTTTGATTTTGACCAATCAAGTATCCGTCAGGATATGGTCCCGAATATGGTGGCCAATGCCGACTACTTGAAATCCTCCTCCGAATCCATCGTGATTGAAGGTAATACCGACGAAAGAGGCACTAATGAGTACAACCTGGCCTTAGGCGAAAGACGGGCCATTAATGCCAAACGTTATCTGGTTGATCTGGGCATTGATGGCAGCCGCATCCGTACCGTCAGTTTTGGCGAGGAAAGACCGCTTTTTGAGGGCCAGGATGAAGACAGCTTTCAACACAACCGCCGGGATGACTTTGTTATTGATTAATATATTGCCTGTCTGAAAGCAAAAGGGGATATGCCGCCATGGTATATCCCCTTTTGCTTTTGTACCTCTTTTTTGACGTTCAACAGATCTTTTTATCCTGCACATACTCCAGCATCTTGCTGCATACCTCATCCAGATCAATTACGGTGGTATCAATAACCACAGCATCTTTTGCTTTTTGTAAAGGAGCCAAGGTTCGTTCCTGGTCATCACGGTCCCGTTTGGTAATCATAGCCAGCAACTCCTGATCATCAACCTCCTGTCCGGCTGCTCGCAGCTGTTCCGCCCGCCTACGGCCCCGCTCGGCAGGGTCTGCTTCAAGATAAAATTTCCAGCAGGCATCAGGAAAGACTACGGTGCCGATATCTCTTCCTTCGGCTACAATTTTTCCAGCCCGACCGATCGCCTGCTGCATTACAGTCAGCCTCTCTCTTACTGCCGGAACCGCTGATACTTTTGAGGCCAGCATTCCCATCTCTGGGCTCCGAATAGCACGACTGACATCCTGACCATTGATCACCACTCCCACATCATCATCTTCCCGTACGGCCGGTATCAACTGTAACTCCAGAGCAGCCAAGGCGGCGCGCACTGCCTGTATATTATCAAGATCTATCTGCTGTTGCCGGAGGTACAAGGCGACCGCCCGATACATGGCGCCGGTATCGAGATAGGTATAATCAAGGGCGGCCGCCACTCTCCGACTAAGAGAAGACTTGCCCACCCCGGATGGCCCATCAATAGTTACAATCTCGCGCTGGTCAGACATAGGCCAACTCAAGCAGACAGGCCGAGAGGGCGGCCAGACACCGCTGGTTCTCCTCTGCGCTGCCCACGGTAATACGCACCATATCGGTATAGCCATAGGGTTTCATTGAGCGGATAATCACACCTTTATGCAGCATGGCCTCATAGAGAACCGTCGCATCACCGCCGACATCAACCAGGAAGAAATTAGTCTGCGCGGGATAGCTTTTACAGCCCAGTTTGGCCACTTCCGTCTGCAGATAATTCAAGCCCTGACGGGTGCGCTGCAGGGTCTGTTGGTAAAAATCTTCATCCGCCAAGGCGGCCAAAGCCCCGACCTGAGCCAGTTGATTGACATTGAACGGCTGCCGGACTCGATGAAGATTGCCGGCCACCTCTGATGGCATCAAGCCATAACCGATGCGTAAGCCGGCCAGACCATAGGCCTTTGAAAAGGTCCGCAAACTTACCACCCCACACCGCCCCTTACTGTTGCGGATCAGAGAAAAAACATCGGGCTGCAGCTCGTTGTCCATGAAATCAACGTAGGCCTCATCAAGGACCACCAGGACTGATTCCGGCACCGCACTGAGGAAGGAATAAAGATCCGTCAGTTTGATCGGGCAGCCCGTGGGATTGTTGGGATTATCAAGAAAAATCAGCCGGGTTTTGGCGGTGATAACGCTCAGAATGGTGGCCAGATCATGGTGCATCACCAGCAACGGGATGACGATATTGACCCCGCCCCGGACCTGGACAATCTTCTGATACATAAGAAAGGAAGGATGGCTGGTAATTACCTCATCCCCATTCTGGACATAGGCCTTGACCAGCATCTCAATAATTTCATTAGAGCCATTGCCCAGCACAATCTCGGCGGCCGTAAAACCCAGTTTTTCGGCTAGGGCATGAACCAGATAATAGCCAGAGCCGTCCGGATAGCGATGAAGGTTAGTAAGGGCTTCGCGGATGGCCTCGATAGCCTTGGGTGAAGGCCCCCATGGATTTTCATTGGAGGCCATCTTGATCGAATTGCTGACCCCATACTCCCTTTCCAGTTCCTCCAGCGGCTTACCAGGCGGATATGGCACTATCGAGGCAATATTATCAGGCACCTGGATCTTCATTACTTCCTCTTCATCCTAAAATTTAACTCATACAGACTTAACATAATCAGATCTCAATTCTGCCTTAAATTATACCAGGCCATTGGGGCTGCAAGTTCAGACCTTGTTCCAGGTTATAGGCCACCTTAAATAATAGATCCTCCCTGAAATGAGCGCCCTGCAGCTGGATACCAATCGGCAAGCCCTGCTGACTGTAACCACCGGGCACTGACATCGCTGGAATTCCAGCCAGATTGGCCGAGATAGTCAGCACATCCGAGAGATACATGGCCAGCGGATTATCAGCTTTTTCGCCTATCTTCCAGGCGGGCGTAGGGACAACCGGCGAAATCAGGACATCACACTGGTCAAAAGCCTGCTGAAAATCATCGACGATCAGGGAGCGCACCTGAGAGGCTTTTTTGTAATAGGCGTCATAATAGCCAGCCGACAGGGCATAAGTGCCAATCAGGATCCGGCGTTTCACCTCGGCGCCAAAGCCCTGTGACCGCGTCTCCTTGTACATCTCCATCAGGGCTTGGCTCTCGAGATTGCGAAAGCCGTAAGAGACGCCATCATAGCGCGCCAGATTGGAGCTGGCCTCAGCCGTGGCAATAAGGTAATAAACAGCTACGCAATAATCGGTCCGCGGCAGTGACACCTCGATAATCGCAGCGCCCGCCTCTCTTAACACAGCAATGCCGCGGGTGACGACCGCTCGCACTTCCGGATGCAAACCCTCACCAAAATACTCCTGAGGCACACCTATCCGCAGGCCCTGCAGGCCCTTGGTCAAAGAGGTACAAAAATCAGGGATCTGGCGATTGACCGAGGTCGAATCCTTGGGATCATGGCCGCTGATGGCATTCATCATCAGGGCACAATCGGTGACATCACGGGTCAGAGGACCAATCTGATCAAGAGATGAGGCAAAGGCTACCAAGCCATAGCGGGAGACCAGGCCATAGGTTGGTTTCATCCCGACAATGCCGCAGAGCGAGGCTGGCTGGCGAATGGAGCCGCCGGTATCCGAACCCAGAGAGGCCGGACATTCAGAAGCCGCTACCGAAGCCGCAGAACCACCGGATGAGCCACCACTGACAAATCCTGGTTTCCAGGGATTTTCAGGGACACGAAATGCACAGTTTTCTGAGCTGGAACCCATGGCAAATTCATCCATAGCCACCTTACCCAGAATTACCGCCCCCTGCTCTTTCAGCTTTTCAACAACCGTGGCGTCATAAGGGGGAATAAAATTTTCCAGCATCCGCGAGCCGCAGGTCGTAACTGTTCCCTTGGTACAAAGCAGGTCCTTTAAAGAGAGGGGCACGCCACACAAGGGCTCGGCATCCCCGCGAGCCCTGATGATATCTGCCGCGTCAGCCTGCAATAAGGCCTGCTCCGGCTTAACCACTAGAAAAGCCTTTATCTTATCATCAATCGCCTCAATGCGCTCCAGGCAGCTTTGGGTCCATTCACGGGAAGAGAGACTGCCGGCAGCCATTTGCCCGGTGGCCTGGGCAATGGTCAATTCATAGGGATTCATTAAGACCTCAAGAAATAATCGCTCTGCTCTGTAAACTGAACTAGTACGTTTTGAATGCTAAAACGACAACAACGACACTAACTAAACTGGCGTCGTCATCATATATCTATTTAGCAACCGTTATTAAACAAGCAATAAAACCATAACCCGTTTCATGACGGTACCTAAATAATTTTCGGCACCACAAAGGCCTCTTCATTGTGGCAGGGACCATTGGCCAAGGCCTCTGCCCGGGCCAGTGACGTGCTCACTCTGTCTTCACGAAAGGCATTGGCTTCGGCAAAGGCATGGGTTATCGGCTGCACACCGGTGGTGTCCAGCTCATCTAATTTAATGACATAGGAAAGGATGGTATCCAAATGACTGGTCATACTGTCCAGCTCTGCTTCACTCAGGGTTAAGCGAGCTAGATGCGCCACCTTCAGAACTTCTTCTTTTGTTATCTTCATTTCCCTTAAACCTTCGAGGACACATCGAATGTCAACACAAAATCCTGAACCGCCCGGGCAAAGACATCCACTGTCTCGCCGTCAAACTGAGTACCGGAAAACAGTTTCAGCTCGCAGATGGCTTCTTCCATATTCAGATTGCGCCGATAATTGCGCATGGAAGTCATGGCGTCATAACTATCAACCACAATAATAATCTTGGTCAGCTGATCAAGATCTTCACTCTTCAACCCGTCCGGATATCCTTTGCCATCCATGCGCTCATGATGATGTCTGATGATAAACTGTTCGCGTTCCATAAAGCCCAGCGGTTGAATAATATTAGCACCAACCACAGGATGTTTTTTGATGAGTAACCACTCTTCATCAGTTAATTTACCCGGTTTTTGAATACAGGACAGGTCGATCGCCAACTTGCCGATATCATGAAACTGGGCCGCCCGGCGTAATACGACCAAATCCTGTTCCGCTAAATCCATGGCCAGTCCCAGCATCAACGCATACTCGGTCACCCGCATGGTATGACCGGCAGTATAGAAATCCTTCTCCTCCATCGCATTCTGGAGGCTACTCATTAACTGGACCGTTGCATTCTCCAGGCTATGACTATATTGGAGTAGGAGTTTATTGGTCTCTTCCAGCTCCTGGGTCTTGCTACGGACATCTTCTTCCAGCGATATCTTATATTGCCGTTCGCGCAGAATAAATGATCTTTTTTCTATGGCCCGCCTGATCTTGACATTAAAGATATCCAGGTCTTCAATTGGTTTGGTTAAGAAATCATAACCACCCAGATTAATCGCCTGGACCACATATTCCATAGACCCGGCCCCGGTCAGAAACAAGACCGGGATCTCAAAGTTCTGCGAATTGAGCTGCTTGATTGTTTCAAAACCACCCATATCCTGCATATTGATATCGAGGATAATCACATCATAAGAATCATCGACAAGCTCAAGGACCTCTCTGCCGTCAGCCACAGTGGTCACTGAATGACCAAACATCTCGAGCACCGTCGAGACGGTACTGCGCACCGTGAGATCATCATCTGCAAGTAATATCTTTGCCTTTCGTCCTTCCACTTCGCATCCTCAATAAAATTTAACAACCAAAAAGATTGGAAGAGTTTACATTTTCCAATATCTTTTTGCAAGCTCGCATGCCTGTTGAATTGCCGGATGCCTTGATTTTTCCCGGCTCAGAAGTACCGCTGTTGTCATATCCAGATTAATCGGATATTTAGTCCTTAAGGGCTGACCATAAAGCTCGGCCAGCACCGCCAGAATGCCATTCCGCTGGCCCTCAGGATGATAACCACCTTCCAGGGTCACCAGTAACCGGCCTTGACATACTTCTTCAGCCAAGCGGACCAGAGTTCTGGTCATATAGGCAAAGCCCTGCGCCGTTACCTCCATGGCCCCCAGAGGATCACCCCGGTAAATATCAAAGCCGGCCGACACTAATATAAGTTGTGGCTTATACTCGCGGCCGATAGGCACAATCAGATCATCAAAGATAGTGGCGTAATCAAGATCCCCCTGATAGCCCGGCAAGGGAATATTGACGGTGAAACCTTCTCCCTTACCGTGACCGGTTTCCTGCAGCGCTCCGCTGCCGGGATAATAGGGATATTGATGGGTGGAGATATAGAGCACCTTGTCGCTGTCATAAAAAGACTGCTGGGTGCCATTACCATGATGCAGATCCCAGTCGACAATCATCACTCTCTCCAGACCAAGGATCTCGACGGCATAATGAGCGGCAATAGCGACATTATTAAAAAGACAAAAGCCCATGGACTGATTTTTTTCAGCATGATGGCCCGGCGGACGAATAAGAGCAAAGCCGTTATCAATAGCGCCGGCCAGCAGGAGATCAAGTCCGGTAATTAAGGCGCCTACTGCCAGACAAGCGGCCGCATAAGAGTCTGGCGAGGTCTTGGTATCGGGATCAAGAATATCAAAGCTTTTGCCGGCAGTCGCCGCTACCCGCTCAATAAGAGTGGTGGTATGATTCAAGGCGATCAGCTGGGGAGTGGCGGCAGCAAACCGCGGCTGGAGAAAACAGCCACCCAACTCCGTCTCTTCCAGCAGGCTATAAATCTCCCTCAAGCGTTCCGGTGATTCCGGATGATCAAACCCCGGATCATGCTGTAAAAACAAAGAATCCTTAAACACGGCTGTTTTTCTCATATTACTCCCTGTCTACAACCTTATCGTGTTCCTTGAATGATTCTTTTTTCGGTAACCACTAAATCTAATATCTGATCATGCTTTTGCAAGGTTAAGTTGTCAACTACCTGCAGATTAAAGGCCAGGCCGACTCTTCTGGCCTGTGGGGCCTCAACGGCCAGAAAACGATCATAATAACCGCCACCATAACCCAGTCTGCCTCCTCGTTCATCAAAAACAGACCCAGGTATTATAATAGTTTCTATATCAACGGCCGCGACCAGTTGCTTCTCTCTGAGGGCCGGCCGTGGTTCCGGTATCAAGCAGTAACCGGGCACAAGATCTTGTGCCAAATCGTGAATCTGGACGGGCAGTAATGTTTTGTTCTTGACCAAGGTCACAGGAACAACCACCCTTTTCTCCTGTCGGAGAAGCTCGGCAATAAGGAGATGGGTTTGCACCTCAGAACGAAAATCAACATAAATAAAAATTGTGGTCGCGGCGGTAAGCTCTTTGAGCTGCAGGACTTTTTGGCTGATAACTCCACTCAACTCCTGGCGATCTTGAACAGACATACCATCACGGGCCCGAAGAACTGTGTTACGTAAACCAGAAGAAACATCCACTTTCTTTGTACCTTTTATCAAAAAAAAATCGCAACCCCGCTTTCCATGGAGTTGCGATTAAAAAAGCTCGCCTTATGTTGATAGCAGCCTATTACATCGGCAGAATCAATTTATTTGTGTCTTCATTCCAGGTGACCACTAAATACCAAATGCCCATAATAGCGGCAATAAACAGCAAAGTGCCACCATAACCCATAACATCAGGCAGATAGACATATGAACCAAGCACACCATCCTGCTCAAAATTTTTATCTCGAAACCAGGCCGTCATAATTGAGTTGGAAATAGCAAAGAAAGGCACTACCAGCATTAGTTTCACCTGGCCTTCGCCCACCCGCCACAACGTGCCGGTTCCACATCCTCCGGCCAGCATGGCGCCCAGACCGAAAATAAAGCCGCCTACAATCCCGCCCCAACCAAAAGTGCCGCGCACATAATTAGCAGGATCAAGCACTGCGATACCCTCTGCCCGCATCGGCACGGAATACTTAAGAACAGCGGCCCCGATAGCGACAATAAGAATAGATAAGGCGACCGATTTGGCCAAAGTGCTATTACCGGTCATATGAGGTTCACGAAAACCCTGCACCATACACCAACGACCACGCTGCATGGCATATCCCAAAGCGGCGGCAATAAGAATAACCCCGCTGAGAGAAACCATATAGCCATCTTCGCTATTGCCGGCATAAGTGTAGGACCACCAGATAAGACCGGCGGTAGCTATCACCCCAAGCAGATAAATAAGAGGAGTCGGCAACTCTATGGTGGCCGAACCGCCATCCCCCCAGGTAATATATTCCATCTCCATATAAAGGAGTTTTAATCCGAGAATAACTCCTGCCACCAGTCCGATCCACATGGTAAAACCATTGGCTGCCAGGTTGCCTATAGCATTATAAAAACCGCCGATATTACAACCACCTGCCAGGGTAGCCCCAATGCCCATAAACAGTCCCGCCAGAACCGCCTTCACCATCTCCCGGTAAGGAGGGATTCTTAAGGCAAAATCCTTACCCAGACAGGCGGATATAAAGGCACCAATAATAAAACAAACACCAATAACTGAACCGGAATCTATCAGGACCGACCTGGGTGCTTCTTCATAATAACTGAAAATACCAGCACTTGATCCGGTAAGATTGGTTAGACCATACATCATCCAATCGCCCCAGTTTCTAATAGCACCAACAGCCCCCCAAGGTCGCCACCAGGCCATGATCAAAACCGATAAAAAACCAACCAGGATACCTGTTATCGTGGCATTCCACTCCGACTGACACAGGGTTTTATAAAGCTCTTTGACTTTACCACCCATTATATTCTCTTCACTCATGCCGTCCCCCTTTTATTTTTTAACTAAGTCTTTAAAATGGTACTGATTAAAAGAATTTTTTGTTTACCCTTGCCGACATTTTTTGTCAAGCACCTTAGAGAAAATAGACAACAAGCCTTGGATTGTTTTATGATTTTTTTTTATAAAAACAAAATGTTACAGCAATAGCCGTCATTGAACGGTCATTCAAATTATCCTTGACAGATAAAATTGGCTAACGTATAAAATATAGCTGTTGATTTTTTAATATTTAGATTTAAGGCTTCTGAATATTAATTTCAGATATAAAAATATTTTATATCTACTTACATTATTTTTTAGGAGGAAATAAAATGAGTGATGTCAAAGTTGCCCCAGAAGGACTGGCAGTAACTGCTACACTTGATGCCAAGGGATTAAGTTGTCCAATGCCTCTTCTGCGTACCAAAAAAGAAATCGGCAAACTTGCCTCGGGCGAAATTTTACAAATTGACGGCACCGATCCCGGTTCCCGCAATGATATTCCCGGCTGGTGCGCGCGTGGCGGTCATGAATACCTGGGCGAGAAAGAACAGTCAGGCTATATAAGCTTTTTTATTAAAAAAGGTTAATTCCTATCATTTAATTTTTCCTTCAGGGAGGATAAAGCCAATGGCTGCCGATCCGAATAAATTTGCTATTTTTGTAACCTCATCCCAAAATATGCGGCACGTGGTTGGTATTGCCAATGCTGCTGAAAAAGCGGGAAAACAACCCATGGTTTTCTTCACATATAAATCTATTCATCTAACCAAAGATCCACGTTTTAAAGCTCTTGCTGAGATGTGTGGTGAAGAAAACATAGCTATCTGTGCCGATAGTTATACCTGTGAAGGATATGATTCTGCTGCTGATATTCCGGCTGGTTTATCAAACAAGCAAATGCGAACCCAGGCTTTCCACGGTGCTCAGCTGGAAGAGTGCGGCAATTATATCGTTTTATAAGGAGTAGAAAGTAATGGAATCATTAAAAGTATATTTTTTAATCGCTAACCGGATGTATGGTGACGGCGTTCGTTCAGGCCTGGGTTTGTCTGTTGAAAATCATTATGCCTTTCCCGTTATCATGAATGGAGAATTTCCTCCTTTTACCAACTATATGAGCGATAATATTGCCTGGGTTAAGGATATGGAAGGACAGGTCTACTCCTGCGGCGCTCCGGCTCCGGATAATTGTGTAGACGAAGACGGCGATAAACTGATCGCCGAAATATCCTTGGAAGAATTGGGAGAAGCCTTAAGAGATGCTGATTTTATTATCCCTTATGGTCTTTCAAAGCAAACCAACGAGCCACCACCTTCCTGTTCCGGCGCCTAATAAAGGAGTAATTATGAAAATTTTACAAGTTTATCGTTCAGAGCCTAATAGCGATATTAAAACACTGGTTGCTATTTTAAATAGAGATCGTGAGGCGGATGAATTCTACCTTAATGTGGAAAATCCGGATTACGATCTTCTAGTTGCCAAAGTTATCGCCGCTGATAAAACTGTTTCCTGGTGGTAATTTTTTTTAATCAGTAACAAAAAAACCCCCTGTATCTAATTATACACACAGGGGGTTTTTTTATTTTTTATAGCCATACAAGCTTTGCAGAATTGTATCATGAAACAACGGTCTGAACTGCCTGATTAATTCATTTTGCCTACTGGGATGAACACGGTTTGTTAATAAAACAATTATTAATTCTTTTTGCGGATCAATCCAGAAAGAGGTCCCGGTAAAGCCCAGATGGCCAAAAGCTGATGAGGAGAGAAAGCGGCCGCTGCTGGAGTCGGTCGGTGACGGTGTATCAAAACCAGGCGTCCAATTCGAGTTTTGTTCTTTTTTTACCGCTTTTTTTAATAATTCATTAGCAAAAGCAGGATGTGTTTTTCTTTCCTTCAGTTGGGATAGTAAGTATTCGCACCATTGCAGCACCCCTTCTATTGTTCCAAACAAGCCGGCATGGCCAGCCACTCCTCCTAAGGCCCGGCAGTTATCATCGTGTACCATTCCTGAGAGAATTTGGCCGGTCCATGGGCAGATTTCTGTTGCTGCATAAATTTGTTCTTTTGGTTCTTGATCGCTAAAAAAAAGACTATCCTGGAGCTTAATTGGTCGATAAATTTCTTCCTTTATATATTCGGCCAGATTTCTCGCCGATATTTTTTCAATAATATAACCTAATAATAAAAAGCCCAGATCACTATATAACCAATCACTGCCAGGTTGATATTGTAATTTTTCCTGGACGATCCAGGTAAACAAGGATTTTTTTTTATTATCTGGTAATGTTAATAATTCTTTAAAATAATCTCTATGACTCGGTAAACCGGAACAATGATTCATTAATTGTTTTATGGTGATATCGGCTTTATCTTCACCTATCTCTCCCGGAAAAATATATTTAAGATTCGTCTCCCAGTTAAGCTGACCCTTATTCATTAATGCTAACAAGGCAGGTACTGTTGCCAACGGCTTGGTTAAAGAAGCCAGATCAAAAGCAGTAACAGAGGTTAATTTAATTTTCTGCGGATATATCTGGGCCAGACCGTAATGGTCTATTTTTCTTTGATACTGATTCCCATTCCATAAAGAAATACCAACCGCTGCCCCAGGAAAAACCCCCTTATCTAAGGCATAAGAAAATATGGTATGAAGTCTTTGATTTAAGCTGTTTTTGTTAAAATTTATCACTGTTCTTTTGTTTATTTTATTGTAATTTATGGTGGTTTAAATTAGTTTTAAAAAGATAAATATATCATTAAGTTAATTTTCTTTTTAAGATGTTTTAAACATCAGAAAGTTCATAGTTTATTAAAAAACAGTTTATAAACCTGTTAACAATTGGAATTAAACAAAATTGAGGAATTAATACACAAATCTTAGTTTATTTTTATTATTTTAATATTGCCTAGTTACCAAATAAATAAACAAACAAACCAGCTTAATAACAATAATAAAAAAACAATTTAATAAAGGTTTTTTATGACTCTCAATTGCAGTATATCAAAAAATATTTTTTTAGAAGCCCTGATTGCTCTTCAAAATATTTCCAACAAACGAGGGACGCTGGCTATCCTTTCGAATATTCTTATTGAAACTGACGATGACCATATCCTGCTCACCGCCACCGATCTTGAGGTCGGCCTTAAGATAAAAATTCCGGCAGAAATTAAAAATTCCGGCAGTTTAACCCTGCCCAGTAAGAAAATTTTTGAAATCGTCAGAGAATCAGGTTCTGATTCCATAAGTATTGAAGAAACAGAAAATAGCTGGGTTATCATTCATGCCGGCTTAAGTATTTATAACCTTGCCGGCATGCCTAATGATGAGTTTCCTGAGTTTCCCTCATTTAATGAGGAAAACTTTGTCACTTTTGAAGCTCATGTCTTTTCAGATCTTATTGAAAAAATAATTTATTCCATAGCCAGTGAACAGGAAAATAATTATGTTTTAACCAGCGTTCTTTTTGAAAAAGAAAAAAAAGATAATAGATCTTATATTCGCATGATTTCTTCTGATGGCCATCGTCTCTCCGTGATGGAAAAAGAAATTGCCACAGATGTGGACCATTTGATTTTGGGCAAAATGACCCTTATTCCGAAAAAAGGAATTCAGGAATTTAAAAAGTTTTGTGAAAACCGGGATAGTGTCCAGATAAATTTTGAAGAAAAACAATTGATCGTCAAAGATGATAATGCCGTTATGATAATACGGCTGAAACAGGGAGAATTTCCCCCCTATCGGGCGATTATAGATTCGATACAGCTGAATAATAAAATTAAAATTGATCGATTACCTTTTTTAGAATCTCTTAAACGTATCAATCTCTTTACCGAAGATATTTTTCATACTATTCAGTTAGAAATAATGGATGATAAGATGATTTTATCTTCGCAGAATGCTGATATTGGTAATGCTAAAGATGAACAATCGATAATCTATCATGGCGAACCCCTGCTCCTTGGCTTTAATTGTCGATTTTTTATCGAAACATTACAAGTAATGGAAGGGGACACGATAGATGCCTTCATAAATTCTAATAATAGTCCTTGTCTGTTAAAATCAGATTTTGATGAAGGTTTTTTAAGTATTATTATGCCGATGCAACTTTAGTAAAAAAATATAACATATTGTTATTACAAAAAATATCCATTCATACTTCATGAATGGATATTTTTATTTTAATTGAATAAAAGGATACAGAGTGACAGAAGAAAATAAAGCATACGGGGCCGAACAGATAAAAGTTCTTGATGGTTTGGAAGCGGTCCGCAAAAGACCGTCCATGTATATTGGCAATACGGCAGAGTCAGGTCTGCATCATCTGATATGGGAAGTGGTGGATAACAGTATAGATGAGGCCTTAGCCGGCTACTGCAGCCAGATACATGTAGTTATACACGAAGATAATTCGGTATCGGTAGAAGATAATGGCCGAGGTATACCGGTAGATATGCATCCGACGGAAAAGATATCAGCGTTGGAACTGGTAATGACCACCTTGCACGCCGGCGGGAAGTTTGATCATTCCTCTTATAAGGTTTCCGGGGGCTTGCATGGCGTTGGTGTCTCTGTTGTGAATGCCCTTTCCATCGAAGCAAGCGCCGAAATTAAGCGTAATGGTAAAATTTATAGACAATCTTACCAATATGGAGCCAAAGCCGGTGAACTGGAGATCATCGGTGAAAGTAATTCAACGGGAACCCGTATCACCTTTAAACCTGATCCGGAAATATTTACCGAAACGACAATCTATAATTATGAAACGATTAATAACAGGCTGCGGGAACTGTCTTATCTGAATAAAGAAGTTCGTATCTTTATAAAAGATGAAAGATCGGGGGCTGAAGATACTTTTTTTGCGGAAGGCGGCATTAAATCATATGTGGAATACCTGAACCGCAAAAGAACGCCGATTACTCCGGAGCCCATCTTTGTCTTTGGCGAAAAAGATCTGGTTCAGGTTGAAATAGCCTTTCAATATTTTGATGGCTATACCGAACGACTTTTTTCCTTTGTTAATAATATCAATACCAGAGAAGGCGGGACCCATGTGGCAGGCTTCCGGGCCGCCCTTACCAAATGTATTAATCGCTATGCCAGTGATGATATCATCCCGAAAAGCCTGAAAGAAAAAATGAGCGGCGATGATATGCGGGAAGGTCTGACCTGTGTCATCTCGGTTCGCGTCCCGGATCCTCAATTTGAAGGCCAAACTAAAACCAAACTGGGAAATTCCGAGGTCAAATCAATTGTTGAATCTGTTTGTGCTGAAAAATTAACTATTTATCTGGAACAGAATCCGCAAGAGGCCAAAAAAATCCTGATTAAGGTGGTTGAGGCCTCCCGGGCTCGAGAAGCGGCGAAGCGGGCGCGGGATCTGTCGCGGAAAAAAGGATCAACCAGTCTGTTGTTGGCCGGTAAATTGGCAGAATGCCAGGAAAAAGATCCCAGCAAGCGGGAAATTTTTATTGTTGAGGGTGATTCAGCCGGTGGTTCCGCCAAGCAGGGCCGGGATAGATCGGTGCAAGCCATTCTCCCTTTACGCGGGAAAATCATGAATGTGGAGAAGGCCCGTTTTGACCGGATATTAGATAGTGAAGAGATAAAAAACCTGATCGGCGCCTTGGGTTGCGGCATTGGAAAAGATGAGTTTGATGTGGCAAAATTACGTTATCATAAAGTCATAATTATGACTGATGCCGACGTCGATGGCGCCCATATTCGCACCCTGCTTCTCACCTTTTTTTACCGGCAGATGCTGCCTCTGGTAGAGGGTGGTTTTATCTACATCGGCCAGCCGCCACTATATCGACTGGGCAGAGGCAAGAAGGAAAAATATTTCTTAGAAGATAAGGATCTGAATGATCATCTATTTACTGAAGCCAGCCAGATAATGGAGATCAAGACCGAAGGCTCAGCAGAACAGGATCTTTCTGGTGATATTCTCATTGAAAAGTTAAGAAAACTGTCCATATATAAGCAAATAGTTTCTTATTTGGAAAGGATGAATATCTGGGAGGAGATGCTTTATTTTCTGCTGGAAAATGATATCCATTCCGCCGATCAATTTGCCGACCAGGAATTTTTACAAGGTCTTATTGGTAAGCTGGCCGGCGAAAAACTGGTAATAGGTCCTATTCGAACCTGCCGCTGGCGACCAACCTGTTATGAGGTCGATATTTCGATAAAGGGCAAAGCCCATCTCTATATAACTCTGGGCCCCCATATTCCGCTGATCAATGAGTATAGAAATGCCATCGGTCTTTTTCCAGCGATCCGGGCTTATCTAAAGAGTTCTTTTATTGTTATTAAAAAAAGCAGCAGCGGTCAGGAAACAGGCATTGCAGCCAAAGACTGGAGTGAAATGATCCAGACGGTTCGCAATGAAACCTTTAAGGGCAGTCATCTTCAGCGCTATAAAGGTCTGGGCGAAATGAATCCCGAGCAACTATGGGATACGACCATGAATCCGGAAAACAGAGTTCTGGTGCAGGTAACAATCAATGATGCCGAGCAGGCCGATGATATGTTCACTACCCTTATGGGAGACAAGGTTGAACCCCGCCGGGAATTTATCCAGAATCATGCCCTGGAAGTTACTTCTCTCGATATATAAACTAATACATAGTTTAAATTCACATTTTACCGTGAATCCATCAAAGGTTTATTAAATAGAGTTTTTTATGAATATAGAAACAGAACAGCAACAAAACCCGACCATTTCAATCGAAAAAGAACTGCAGAAATCCTATCTGGATTATGCCATGAGCGTCATTATTGGTCGAGCGCTGCCGGATGTCCGGGATGGCCTTAAGCCGGTGCATCGCCGCGCCCTTTTTGCTATGCGGGAATTGGGTGTCTTTTATAACCGGCCTTATGTAAAATCGGCGCGGATCGTCGGTGATGTGATCGGTAAATATCATCCGCATGGTGATACTGCCGCCTATGATACGATTGTCCGCATGGCTCAGAACTTTTCCATGCGCTATCCCCTGGTGGATGGCCAGGGTAACTTTGGCTCAATGGACGGCGATTCACCGGCCGCCATGCGTTATACCGAAGCCCGGATGACGAAAATAGATCGGGAGATTGTTGCCGATTTAGAAAAGGAAACAGTGGATTTTGTCCCCACCTATGACAACTCCATGACCGAACCGTCTGTTATGCCCAGTAAAATACCGACCCTGCTGGTCAATGGTTCCTCGGGTATTGCGGTCGGTATGGCCACCAATATTCCACCCCATAATCTGACCGAGGTGATGAATGGATTAATTGCCCTGGTGGATAATCCTGATATTACTGTCCATGAACTGATCACTCATATCAGTGGCCCGGATTTTCCGACCGGCGCCCTTATCTGTGGGCGCTCCGGGATCAGAGAGGCCTATGAAACCGGCCGCGGCAGTGTCATGATGCGTTCCCTGACTCATATTGAAAAGATGAAGGATGGCAAACGCGAGGCGATCATAATTTCAGAGATACCCTATCAGCAGAACAAGGCCACCTTGGTGGAAAAGATTGCCATTCTGGTGAAAGAAAAAAAAATAACCTCTATCTCCGAGGTTCGGGATGAATCAGACAGACATGGCATGCGTATTGTCCTCGAATTAAAAAAAGATGAGATTGCCGATATTGTCATTAATCAGCTCTATAAAATGACCCCTTTACAGCGTTCCTTCGGCATTAATTTATTGGCTATTGTCAATAACAGGCCAGAGGTTTTAAATCTCAAACAAATACTGGAACATTTTCTCCTTCATCGTCGTACTATTGTCTATCGACGAACTGTTTTTGAGTTGAATAAGGCCAGAGAGAGGGCCCATCTGTTGGAAGGGCTCAAGGTTGCTATTACTAATCTTGATGATGTGGTGCAACTGATCCGGGCGGCTAAAAATCCTGTAGAGGCTAAAGAAGAGTTGATCAGACGCTTTGATTTTTCGGACATTCAGGCCCAGTCAATTCTGGATATGCGCCTGCAACGTCTTACCGGTCTGGAACGGGATAAAATAATCACCGATTATAACGAAGTTATGATGGAGATAGAAAGGCTGGCCGGAATCTTGAGCGATGAAGCCCTGGTCATAAAGATTATTCGGGATGAGTTTCTGGAAATTAAAGAGACCTATGGTGATGATCGCCGTACTGAGATCATTGATGCCGTTGATGAAATCCTGCTGGAGGATATGATTATCCCGGAAGAGATGGCGGTAACTGTTACCCTGTCCGGTTATATCAAACGTAATCCGGTCAGCCTCTATCGCTCCCAACATCGAGGGGGTAAAGGTGTGCGGGGAGTGACCAATATTGAGGAGGATTTTGTTACCAATCTTTATGTGGCCTCGACCCTTGATACTTTTCTCTTTTTCACTAATCATGGCAAAATATTCTGGCGGAAGGTCTATCAATTACCGCAGGCCAGTCGTACCGCCCGGGGCAAAGCCATTATTAATCTCTTGAATCTGGCCGAGGGCGAAAAGGTGGCGGCTATCCTGCCTATCTCTAATATTCAGGATAAGACAGCGGATAAAACTATTTTGATGGTCACCCGCTTCGGTCGGGTGAAAAAAACCAGTCTCCAGGAATTCAGCCGTCCGTTGAAAAAAGGGAAAAGGGCACTGACCATCAAAGAAGGTGATGAGATTATTGCCGCCCATATCCTCAGTGGTGATGATACTGTCCTCCTTATCTCTTCCAAGGGTATATCAATTCGTTTTCATGAGTCCGATATCCGGACCATGGGTCGGACCGCTGCCGGCGTCAACGGCATCAATCTGGCGGCGGATGATTTTGTCGTCGGCGCGATTGTGATCTCTTCGGATACCTCTATCCTCACGGTTACCGAAAACGGCTATGGGAAAAGAAGTCCAGTCGATGAGTATCGTGTGCAGAGAAGGGGTGGAAAGGGCATCTTTGCAATCAAGGCCAGCGAGCGTAATGGTGCGGTTATTGGCGCTATGCAGGTTGAGGACAGTAGTGAGGTTATTCTTATTGCTGATTCCGGAAAAATGATTCGCATTCCCTTGGAAAATCTGCGCATCATCGGCCGCACCACCCAGGGTGTTCGCCTTATCAATCTGGAAGAAGGCGAAAAGGTCGTCGCCATGGATCAGGTAGCCCGCGATGAATCAGATGATGATGACGAGGACACAGCCGGCGACGAGTTTGTTAATGAATAATAGTCACAAAATAGCGGTTATCGGTGCCGGCTCCTGGGGAACCGCTCTGGCCGGCGTGCTGGCCGGCAAGGGCCTGGAGACGGCATTATGGGGCTATAAACCAGAGCATGTAGCCGTTCTGGATCGCGATCGGGAAAACAAAAAATATCTCCCCGGTTATCACTTTCCACCATCCCTGTTTCCTGCCGTTGATCTGGCGGCTGCCGTTCGAGGCTGTGCCACCGTCTGTATGGTGGTGCCGTCGCATGGTTTTCGGTTGGTCTTTGAAGCAGTGGCTCCTTTTTTAGAAAAAGGTTGCCGGATTGTCTCGGCTGTAAAGGGCATTGAAAATAAGAGTTTAATGACCATGACTCAGGTTATGGCCGAGGTCTTAGGTCCCCACTTACAAGAAAAAGGGATATCTTTAGCTGTTCTTTCCGGGCCTTCATTTGCCAAAGAGGTGGCCCTGGGCATGCCGACAGCAGTGACCATTGGCTGTCATAATATTGAAACTGCCAAGGAACTGCAGAGTATATTTGGCACCGAACGCTTCCGGGTTTATGCCAGCAGTGATGTCATCGGGCTGGAGATAAGCGCTGCCCTTAAAAATATAGTGGCCATTGCCGCCGGTATCAGTGATGGTCTTGGTTATGGTTTAAACAGCCGGGCGGCACTAATAACCAGAGGACTGGCCGAGATAAAAAGACTCGGGGTAAAAATGAATGCCGATCCCCTGACCTTTTTTGGTCTGAGCGGACTTGGCGATCTGGTCCTCACCTGTACTGGAGATTTGAGTCGGAATCGCACTGTCGGTCTCAAATTAGGCCAGGGGAAAAAAATCTCTGTTATCCTGGAGGAGATGGAAATGGTGGCAGAAGGAGTCAAGACCACATTATCGGTCTATGATCTCGCCATACGGCTGCAGGTGGAAATGCCGATTCTGGAGCAGGTTTATCAGATATTATATAAGGAAAAGGATTGTTCCGCCGCCGTACTCGATCTATTGACCAGAGAGATGAAAATAGAATAATAAAATAATTCTATCCTATTTTGACCAGTCGTTATGTTCAAATTCACGATGATCTGGTTTGGGTGGTTTTTCTTCGGCTAATCGTTGCGCCAGCCATTTTAAGACCTGGGGAAATTCCGCTTTCATCTCAGCCAGTGCTTTCCCCCGGTGACTCACCCTGTTTTTTTCTGCCATGGTGCATTCCGCAAATGTTTTGCCCAGCTCCTCGGAATAAAAGATCGGATCGTAGCCAAAACCGCTCTCCCCTCGTTGTTTATTGAGAATAATACCGTCACAGCTGCCGCTATAAGTTAAAGCCGGACCGGAGGGCACAGCGATCGACAGGACGCATTTAAAAGCAGCCTTGCGATTAGCCTGGCCGTGCAGTTCCTGTAATAATTTATCAACATTTTCCTGATCAGTTGCCTGGGCGCCGGCATATCGGGCTGAATAAACCCCGGGGGCGCCATTCAGAACCTCCACTTCCAGACCGGAGTCATCAGCGATAGCAGGAAAACCCAAGATTTTGGCTGTATGGATAGCTTTTTTGTAGGCGTTATCATCAAAAGTTGCGCCATCCTCGATAGCCTCAGGCAGAGGACCAAAATCACTGAGTGAACGAATTTCAATGGCAAAATCTTTCAGCATTTCCTGAAATTCTTTGATCTTATTTTTATTGGTAGTGGCCAGAATCAGTATGGTAACCATATGTTTTCTCTTGTTATTATAAAAAGTGAAGTGTTGAACATCTTATGTTTTGATTTTTTTAGCGTAACGTTCGTGTTCACTATATATACATCCACAGTATGGCTGTCGATATAAATTCATTTCAATGGCGCCATCAATCCCTTGTTGCCAACCTTCCCTGAAATCCTGGTAATAGAATTGAAGCTGATATTTGCCAGCTAACTCTTCTCCGATTTGGCGGATACCTTCATGATCCTGGTATTTACTGTATAAAAGTGTGGTTGAGAAGGCATCTTTGCCTAAAGCCCTGGCCTTTTGCGCCACGACATCTAAGCGCATATGATAGCAGAGAGCGCATCGTTGGTGCTCATGAAAAACCACCTTCCTCAGGTATTCGGTCAGACCGTAATCTGTCTCAATCTCAATGTTTAGCTGGGAAATTTCAGCGAACTGCTTAACGGCAAGGATGCGCTGGTTAAATTCCCGGTAAGGATGAATATTGGGGTTATAAAAATAGCCGGATACGTCTATGCCTGCCTGGCGTAATTGTTGTAACGGGTAGACGGCACAGGGACCACAGCAGATATGCAGAAGGAGGTTCATTTCGTTGAAATTTTAAATTTTTTGGGATCAATATTATATTGATGAATTTTATAATTAATAATCCGTAAACTGGTGCTTAAGGCGCTCGCTGTTTTGGTTTGATTGCCATTATGGACTTTCAGGCTTTCAATGATCAGTTCCTTTTCAAAGTTTTCCACCGATCCCGCCAGTGACTGCAGGTTTAATTTACCTGCATCTGCGATCTGCAGGGTTGGTGGCAGATGAGCCCCTTTGATTGATTCATCATCACAGATAAGGACAGCCCTTTCCATGCAATTCTGTAGTTCCCGTACGTTTCCGGGCCAGTGATACTGAACAAGCATATCAATTGCCGAGGTAGAGATCCGGTTAATTTTCTTTTTATTTTCCTTGGCATATTTTTCTAAAAAATATTCAGCCAGGAGCAGGATATCGGTACGTCTTTCCCGTAACGGCGGCATATAAATGGGAAAGACATTGAGGCGATAATAAAGATCTTCTCTGAAATTCCTCTCTTTTACTGCTAATTCCAGATCCTTGTTGGTGGCCGCCACCAAGCGGACATCACAGGCGATAGTTTGGGTGGAGCCGAGCCGTTGAAAATTTCTTTCCTGGACCACATGGAGGAGTTTTATCTGTACTGAGGGGCTTATCTCACCAATTTCATCTAAAAAGATAGTTCCCCCTTCTGCTTGTTCAAAACGGCCAATCCTGCGCTCTGTAGCCCCGGTAAAAGCCCCTTTTTCATGACCGAACAGCTCGCTCTCAAGAAGAGTCTCCGGTAAAGCTGAACAATTTACTACGACAAAAGGTTTCTCTTGCCGTTGACTGTTGTAATGCAGAGATTTGGCGACCAGGGTTTTACCGGTTCCGGATTCACCGCGCAAGAGCACGGTAGCATTAGAATTAACTACCCGGTGCACCATATCGTAGACTTCCTGCATCCGGCTGGAATTTCCGATAATATAATTTATACTGTTTTTTTCTGACAGTTCCCGCTTTAGTTTCATGTTTTCCAGGCGTAACCTTTCCTGTTCCCGGTTGACTGTCTGGATCCTTCTGGTGGTTTGGGCGATAAGACCACTGAGAACGATTAAAAAGCGCAGATCGGCATCAGCCTGGTGATTGAGGCCATCTTTGTACATCCTGTCAACACTTAAGGAACCGATTATTTGTTGTTTATCCCTGATCGGAACACAGAGAAACGATTTGTTTTTATGAGTCGCACTTCTTCTGGCGCCGGTCCTATTGAGAAAAAGCGGTTCCTCGGCAATATTGGGAACAATTATTGGTTCACCTGTGGCAACAACCCTTCCGGTGATGCCTTCACCCAGCACATATTGGCCTAGTCTTTTGCCCTCTGTGGTAAGACCATGGGCCACTTCAATCTCCAGCTTGCCGGTTAACGGATTGATAATAGTGATGGTGCCGTTATCCATGGCTTTTAAATCAGCCAGAGTGTGCATTATCTTTTCCAGGCAATCACTCAGATTAATTGCTGAAGCAAGCGCCTTGGTTATTTCATAGAGGCAGGATAAATCCTGGAGCTCCTCTGACTGAAATTTTTGTTTTTCGACCATAATTGATAATTGTAGTTGATTGTGGCAGAGCTTGAAATATAAAGAGCAAAATAATATTTGTAACAGAAATTACAATGTTTGCCGATTAAATATTACAAATTTGTTTTTTTATAAAATCTTATAATATGGCAGGTGTTGACAGTTTTTGGTGCAAATGGTAAACAGCTACAAATGATGGAGGAATGGCCGAGTGGTTGAAGGCGGCGGTCTTGAAAACCGTTGTACGAAAGTACCGTGGGTTCGAATCCTACTTCCTCCGCCATTTTTGTTTGGAGAGGTGACCGAGAGGCCGATGGTGCTCGCCTGCTAAGCGAGTGTGGGGGTTAAACTCCACCGAGGGTTCGAATCCCTCCTTCTCCGCCAGAGCTTGAAAGGGCTTGTAAGTTCAATAACTTACAAGCCCTTTCTTTTTTTATTCCGGTATATTCCGGTTGTGGGCTGGTCCTGCAGCCTGGCTCCTTATGGAATATTGCCGGTAATGATGCGGACCGGGACAAACCAGGGTTTTGGACGGCCGGCATCATTAACCTGGATTTCCAGCAGGGCTAGGCCCTGGTAGGTGATCGCTTCGGTAGCGTCCGGCAGCAGTTCGATTACTACCAGAGAGGTGGCCCAGTTAGCTCCAGGGGCGGTGCTGACCTGGCTGACAGCGGCGGCGGTTAATCGCTGAGTGTGGTCCATGGACACCAGGGCAACCGCAACCGAGGCCGTCTGTGGAATAACGAATGGGAGCCCATTTTTCTTCAGGCTGATTGCCAGGTCAACCACATAACCGGTGACGATCTCAGGAATTGCAGTCATAGTTGGCCTCGGTTGTTTCAATTAGTTCAGCGGTCAGCTCCGGCATGATTACCGAGGCGGACGCGGTTTCGATTATATCAGCGGTGGCGGTCTGCTCAGTGACCGAAGCCGACAGGGTGGTGACGACATCAGCGGTCCTGATAGCCTCGACCAGCACCGGTTCACCCGGGCCGGAGCCGGTGCCGCAGACCCCGAAGCTATTCCCCCAGGCGCCCATTATATAGGCCCCCATGGTTCGATCTCGGTTCCGGATCCGGTTACGGCCACAGCGTTTATTTTTTTAGTGTCGGCATGGATCGGCGTGATCTCAGCAGCAGCTAGGACGGCAGCGGCAATCCCCTCAGCATCCCAGGGTATTTCCTTGGTGCCGTCCCATTTGATCCGGCCAGTGCCGACCTGCTCCGTACCAACCAGAAAGAGCAGCCGATACTCAAGCGTTAAGCCCCCGGTATCGCCGGTCATATGCCCCGTATAATCGCCGTAACCACCAGGCTCAGTCATCTCAATCGCCGGTTGCGCTACCCAGTCGAGTAACGGCAGACAGGTCATGGTCAGGCCGCTGGTCCAGTGCAGGTTAAGTTCTTTCATTGGTTTCTTTTAATCCTAGATGTCCCTCTGCCGGTTTTAGCCGCTGCCCTGGCTGTCTCGGTGTAGGTCTGAATACTTTGCCACAACGCCGTATCTTCTTTTTCGATTATAGTATCAAACCAGCCTAGCATTGAGCGATTGGCGAAATCGGGGCAGTTTTCGGGGTTGGCTATCACCGGCGTACTCTCGCAGAAAGGATCCATTGTGATGCTATTGAGCGGATAAATGACCGGCGGGATCCGCTCAGGGCCATGATATCCTTGGCACTCGGTCACATAAACCTGATCAAAGATCTGGGGCTCATAACCAAAATGGCGGCACAAGGCCTGCTGCAGGTCCCGGGCCTGCTCGACAGTGGTGACCTGATAGACAAAGGCGTCGTAGAGGACAGGCTCCGCCGCCTGCACCCGGCCGTACTCCGTGAACAGCAGGACGAGATAAAAACAGATAGCAGCTCTAACAATCTTGATCGGGCTCATACTCAAATCTCCTTTATTATAAGTATTGCTCTTCCCAGGTCCCTGGCCTGGGCAGAGCGGCTAGATTGGCCAGTCGGACCGCTGACAGACCTTTGTTAATATCGGCATCAATGACCCGCCTGTGGGGGGCCAAGGCGGCGGCCAGAGTCTTGGTGCCTGCGTCTACCTGCCGGAGCCGGTCGCGTAATTGGACCGGACTGATCCCAATCTCGCGGGCCTTGGTTTCGATATTAAAACCGTATTGCCGGGCCATCCAGCCCTTGCGTCCCTTGCGCGGCGTCAGCACCGGCGTCAACACCTCTGTCGTACTGGCCTGACCGGCCAGCCATTGGCGAAGGCGTTTATGCATTGTCCCTTTTTTGATGCCGACTTTTTTAGCCAGCCCGGCGGCCAGGGCGCCGAAACAAGACCGCACTTTTATCCGCTCGTCTTCGGTCATGCTTACTGTATTTCCACTGTACCGGTCAGGACTGTTTTTGCCGTCGCTTCGTTTACCTTGATAAGCGGATTAGCGGCCGTCCCTAAAATTATTGAGCCTTTGCCGGAGTTGATCGTGGAGCCGAGGATCAGATCTTCGTTATCTCCCGTGCCACCATAGACCTCCTGGCCCCCGGCATGGCCCAGCCTGGGCACCCCACCACTACCCCATGCCCCTACCGTTATGGTCAATTTGCCGTCGACAACGGAAGTCAATACGCCGGGACCACCGATTATTTCAATCGTAGTGATCGGCCCGCTGGCGGTGATGCTGCCGCTATCACCGGCTATCGTGTTGAAAATGCCCAGGCCAAGCACCGGCCCCCTGATATCCAGGGTGCCCTCCACCTCAATGTCACCTACCGGCTCCGCAGCCACGGAGGCCGCGACCAGCAATAAAAGGCCACTAGCCATGGTAAGGATGTTATTTTTTAGCATGTTGAGTCCCTACGGATAAATTTTGTAGTGCCAGGTGCCGGTTACTGAAAAAACAGCCAGATCAACCGTGAGAGTAGCATCGTCCACCGCAATCACCCGGCTGGGCCGGAGCCGCTGGCCGCTGTCGTCCCACACTGCGACCTCGACAAATCTCTCACCCAGATTATGAGTGATGGTCAGGATCCCGGCCGTCAAGTCGGCGGCGGCAAAGGGTGTGACTATGCCGGCAGCAGCATCAGCACCGGCAGGACCAGTGGGACCGGCAGGGCCTTGCGGGCCGGTAGCGCCATCAACACCAGGCGCTCCGTCTAGCCCATTAATACCGTTTGCACCATCAGCACCAGCGGGACCAGCAGGACCTTGTGCACCAGCAGGGCCAGGAGCGCCATCTAAACCATTTGCACCATCAGCACCAACTGGTCCAGCGGGACCTGCAGGACCAATGGGGCCAATGGGACCCGGTATTATTGGGGTTCCTTCCATTCGAGATCAATCCTTGACCAGATCATAAAAGCGGATCCGGCCGATCTGGCTGACAAAGCGGCCGGTCTCGGCCCAGGGCGGCGCCGGGATCGAGATGTCATAATAATGATCCGCCCCGGCCACCGGGTTGAAGAGGGTGCCGGCGCTGGCGGCATGGGCAATCTGCAGGCACTGCTGCCAGGATTTATCAACCGCCGTGGGCCAGGTCGTCAACTGCCGGTCTTTGGGATCGGTCAGGCTGGAAAACTGCCACCGTTTAAAAATCACGCTCATCAGATCCCGGCCCCACCAGCTGGGGCGCTTGACCCGGTTTAAAATCACATGGACCACGCCGGCCTGCACGGCCGCAGTTTCGCCGCGGGCCTCCCGCCACAGGCACAAGGCGAGAAAAGTTTTATCAGCCTGGTCCTGCCAAGCGGTCGTCATCTGCTCCATTATTTTGCTCTCCTTCTGAATTGACGCAGGCCGGCCATCAGCTCGCAATAATCAGCCCACTGGCTGATGGTATAAAGGCGGGCGCTGACCTGGCTACTAATCCCGCAGCTGAGCCCCATCATGACGGCGATCTCCCGGCCGCTTTCTTGTCCCAGAAACCCTTATCACCGACGCGGGCCAGCAACAGTTCTTCAATGCGGGCCTGCCCCTCCTTGATCTGTGCCTGGTCCTCCTTGATATGATTAATCTGCAGCATGATCATATTGTGACAGGCGGCCTGCAGCTTGTCGTGGGCGGCGTAGCTTACGTATTTCGGTTCCTGATCGGCGGTCAAGAAGAGGAGGCGGAATTCCTTGATTTCTTCTTCCCGTTTGCTGTTTTCCTTTTTTAGATATTTGGTGTCGGTGACCTGACGCCCGGCCAGCATACCGAGGCCGACGACATACACCAGCAGGGCCAGCAATTCCTTGATATCCATTTTAAATCCCTTGATGGTTAAGTTTAACGCAGCCGATCCGGCCGCCATGGTGGTCTCAGCAATCCGACAGCCAGCCACAATGGGCACAGTAATGGCTAGTCGTCAGCGGCCGGCCGCACTCCGGACAGTTGCCATCATTTAACCCCCGGCAGGTTGAGCGAATTGCTGTTAAAAGCGCCCGGCCCCAGGCGGCGGTAGCGGTACCAGATAAACGGCACGATGGCGCGCAGGGTCCGGTAAGCCAGACCGGCCTGGAAGGTCGCCCCGGAAGCGGCCACGGCCACGGTATAAAGAAGCTCGTCAAAAAACTGCCGGTCGCGGCCGACATAGACCGGGATCGTCTCCTTAAACGCCAGACAATAAGTCGAGCGCATGCGCAGAGAGGCCATATTGTAGATCTGGGCCGGGTCATACGGGCTCAGCAGATAGCCGTGCTGATAGCCAAAATCATGGAGAATTGCCCCTTCCAGCAGCGGTCCGAACGGGGCAATCAGCCACCACAAAAGAACCGGGATCGAGGCCCCGTCGGTAATAAAGCCCTTGGGCACGACGATCCGGAGGCCGCCCGGGAAGATGATCATCCAATCTTCCAGCAGCTGCATTTGCGGCGGCTGGCGGCTGACTACCAGGAGCTGGCGCCACCAGGACAGGCCGGTGAGGTTGTAGGGTACCCGCTGATATTTGGGAGCGGGAATCACCATCGCGCTTGTCATCGGCGCCCCCTTAAAACAGCTGCAGGCCGTTGGAGGTATCGCCTTGCTGCTCGGTCACCTCGATGTCCGGCGTGTATGTGTAGCCGTTGGCGTCGCTGAAAGAGATTGCCTCAAGGCCTTCCTGGGCGCTCAGGGTATAGGTGGGATTCTTGTTATCATGCGCCTCGAAAAACAGATCGCCGGATCCGGAGTTGATGATATGCTGAGAGGAATCGGCCGAGACATCACCGCCCCGATCGCGCAGCAGGCCGTAACCCTGCAGGCCCAGCCCCAGCCAGGAGGTCAGGTTGCGGTCGAGGGCATCAGCCAAGGTCTTGGGAGGCTGGAGGCCGGACGGCGGCGGCGCGGTTTGAATCTGGCCCACCAGCAGCGAGTCGATGATGTTCGACTGCAGCTGCTCGGTAGGCGAGCTGTAGGTCCCGGCCCGGGCCAGGCCATTTTGACGGATAAAATCAATCTTGGCCTGCGCCACCTGTGCATGGTTGTCACTGCGGGCGGTCTCAAAGGCGTAATGGGCCTGCAGATTTTCCGAGGCGAAGAAGCCGGCCTTAGTGGTAGTGACCGGCTGCTGGGTCACCGGATCGAGCTTGACTGTGGTGGTTTGGGCACAGCCGCTTAGCAGCAGCAGGACGGCAAGGATGACGACAAAGGATCTGGTCATGGTTGTTTCCTTTTCAGGTTGATTTTGATTGATTGATTGGCCCGGGTAAAAATATACTTCCCCAATTACCAGCCCGCTGTTTCGTCATAGGCCGGCAGCTCTTTGGCAGCCAGGCCGCGGACGGTGTCTTTATACTGCCAGGCTGCTTTGACCACGGCCTGTTTGGCGGTCAGTACCGTCATCGCAATGGCGATAAACTGCGAGGCCGGCACCTGCTGGGTGACATTGTCCAGAGTGCGGTAATCGATAAGGGTGTTGCCCTGGCCAGACATGGTCAGGGCAATGGCCGCCGTGGTGACATTGCTGAGGTTGGTCCGGTCACGCTCGTCGCGGAACTGAATGACCGCGGGACCGGAGGGAAAATCCACCTCGACATCGCTGTATAATTTCCGGTTCCGCTGGTCCTCAATACTGGCCAGCTTAGCTGCCAGCTGCGCGGCGGCGACAACCTCCGTCGGGGCGCCTTCCTCCCACACGCCGGACCCTCTATTCCATCTATGCCGATAACGCCCGGAATCGCCACCGGGAGGAGGGGTAATGTGATTGGCCGTCGGCGTTTCGCCAGCGGCCAGGACTACATCCTCGACAAAAAAACCATCATTATCTATCAGGGCATATTGAGTCATATTTTTATCCTGCGATAAAAGAAAGATTGAGGCCGGTGACGGTGCCTCCCGGCCAGGTGGCATTGTAGACCTGGCATGCACCATTAGTACCTATCTGCAACAGATAAGTAAGCTCGCCGCCGGTGCCGGTAATGGTCACCGGCGCCCGCAGCGTCTGGGTCGGCCTGTAACCGCTCGGCAGGGTGAATACCGTGGTGCCTGCTGTCCTGGTGCCGGTGTTGGCTAGGGTCGCGGAGACATTAACCACGCCGCTCGAGGTCTTGCGACAGCGGGTGATAAAGCCGCTATAGTTGGTAAAGCCGTTTTCCAGGGTCAGCGCAAACCAGCCGGAATCAAGGGCGGCGATGCAGGCCAGGATATTGGTCTTGAGTAACGCCCAGGTTATATTCCATAGCTCCCCATCCACGGAGTTCCGGAGCTCAAACAGATCAGCGTCGGCTAAGACGTTTTTAGTTAGGGAAGCATCGATGATATCGGCTATGGCCGCAGCCAGGGCGGCAGCATTAGGATAACCGGCCGCAGCCGCCAGGGCGTTCATCTCGACGATCAGCGCATTCATCTGTGTAAAAGCGGCCGGCAGTTCGGAAAGCGTCTGGTCCATGCGCTCAGTAAAAAAGCCTGGGGCCTTCCGGGAAGGGGTAGGTTCGGTCAATGGTGTTATTTGGATAGTCATTATACAAAACCCTCTATTTCTAAGTTACAAATACTGTGAGTTACATAAGCGATGGTAATGGGGCAGGATTTGACGATACCGTACACAATCATACTGGAGTAGCCGGCATCAACTCCTATCCATATAACCGGCAAATCTTTGACTTCCGTAAACTTCCTCATCACCACATCGACACTGCCAGCGGGGATACTCAACTGACAAGATAATTTTTTTGAGTAGCCTCGAGGCAGGACGGTCATGACCCCGAATGGATCCCGCTCAATTTTTGAGTAGGAGTCAAAGCCGACGGTTGGACTTAACTGCGTAGCCCCAATATCAGTAATTAAACCAACTGCCAAAGTACCGCACTTGGCCACGTGGTCTGAGGCGTAGGTAATAGTGACGGCTATTTCCGCATTGGCGTATTGAGGTAAGCCCAGCAAAACCACGGCATCTTTAAGGATAATAGGTTCGAAAAAATAGGTGTAGGCGTCGACTATATGGGTATTGAGGGCCAGATCAATAGTCTCCTCGTAAACTAGGCCTTCAACTGGATCGGTCATGGTAATAGTAACTTCGGTGGCATCGCAATCTAACAGGACCAGGGCGTTAATAGCCCCGGGCTTTATGACTACTGCGATATTGTCCTGAGGGTCCTCAAAGAGGGGATCAAAGTCGATATCGCTAAACGTCTGCGTTCCTACGGCTTGATCAAACATTTTCCAGCGGTTGACCGGACCTAGATCCAGCCAGAAATCAGTATCTGACACCGCGTTGCCAACATTACCAGCTACTTTAGACTCATAGACCCTGTGGCTAGAGATATAAAATATAGACCCGTCAAGCCCTGTTACTGAAGCTTCCAAAATATAAAGAACTTTGGTTCCGGCGGCGTAGGTGGTTGCTGCGTCGTAGGCAGCGGCCCCATAATCATCGATTGGAATGTTTGAAGATATTAGATTATGGTGATTGATAGGAATCGGTTTGATTATTTTCATGCGGTGCGCACCTCCGGCATGCCGTCGTGTTCCCACTGGTCGAAGATCCGCGCCATTATGCCGGTGTTTCTCAAGTTGGCCTCATTCTGGGCCTTCAGCTCAGCCCTTAACAGTTTTATTTCATTCTTTAAATCCGCCACACTTTCATCGGCCCGCTGGTTGTATTTAGCCGGGGTAATGCGTTCCCCCTGGTGGATCATGGCCACCATATCCCGGGGTACATAGTCGGTGCCGACGGCAAAGGACGGCAGGTGGTACAAGGCCCGTTCGTAATCGACCCTGGTGGCGTAATCGTTCTCATTTAAAGAGCCGCGTTTTAACTTGGCCAGTTCGATGGCCCGCGCCTTGTCCATGGTGGTCACTTCGCCAATAGTCGCCCCCGCTTCCCGCATCGTGATGATGCCTTCCGTGTAGCGCTCATTGATCTCCCGCATCTGCTTCTGGTAGTCGGTCATGCCGTTGGTGGCGATCAACTCGCGGGCCGACTCTAAAAACGGTTTCTTCAGATCTTCCGCATACTGCCGAGTTTCTACACCCTGGGCCATGCGGATCTCTTTGAGCTGCGACTCGGACAGGCCCAGATCCCGGCCAGCCAGAAGGGCCGCGGCGTACTTGGTTTTCAGGTCGGCCAGCCCGATCCGATAGTCCGACATACCGGCATTAAGCTGGCGGTACGGGGTCAGCATATCGACAACCGCCCGGCCATGATCAGCCGTCAGCCTGGTTGTCTCCACGGTTTGCGCCTGGCGGATCACATTTAATTGCGCCTCGGACAAGCCCAAGTCCCGGCCCGTCTGCAGGGCCTCTTTATATTTAACCGCCAGATCAGCCAGGCTGATGCGATAGTCGGTCATCCCGGCGCTCAGCTGCCGATAGGGGGTGAGCATGCCGGCGGTTTCCTGCTTATGCGCGGCTGCCAGCGCTGCCAATTCCACGACCTGAGCCTTCCGGATCAGGATTAAATCAGCTTCGCTGGCCTTGGCCTCCTTGGCCTTATCGTAGGTCTCACGGTATTGATTTTTCAGGTCCTGGAGAGCCAGGCCGTACTCTTGGGTGCCGGCGACGATGGCCCGAATAGGCTGCATGATCTTGGCCAGCTCGGACAGGGCGCTGCCGATCATGGGCGGTAAGGCAGCGACGCTGGCGGCAGTAACTGTAGTTCTGGCCCCGTTCGCACCAATAACCCCGGCCACCAGGCCGCCTATGGAAAACTTATCGGCCCGGATGGCCTCCAGCAGCGGTAAATGCTTTTGCGTCTGGGCCGGGGGCATGAAATATTCGCCGCCCATCGCAATCTGGGTGCGGCCGTTAACGGTGCCCATATAGAGATCATCAACCCGACCGGAGCCGCCCTGCAGCAGCCCGCCGACGACACCTCCGGAGGCGTACTGCTGAACTAGTGGAGCTGGTGGTTGAGCTGCATGGTAGAGACTATTAAAGGCATTAGCCATGCCGTAGGCATCAAACCCGGCCAGCTCCTGTAAAGAGTAAGCCAACGACCCCAGGGGATGAACCGAATCGGCCGCTATCTTCCCTACCGTCTTTAGGGCATAGGCATAATCTTCAGCCGCTTTGGTCATGACCGCGGCAAAATGTTCGGCCCCCTCAGACACATCGTAGGTATCGCCTATAACCTCCATAGCGGCAGAGGTAGCTGCCAGATCCGCCACTAAGCCCTGCTGGATATCTGCCAGGGTCCGGCCGGTAAGTTCGCCCATAAAGGCGACATTATCGGTGACGGCAGTGGTCATGGCAGCAAAACCAGCACCGCCTTGATCTACTGCCTCAATCATTCTAAGGGCTGAATCAGTAGCTTTTTCCTCCGACATGCCTAATGCTTCGAAATCCTTTTCCAGGGAAGCAAAAGACTCCTTATTTCTTGTCGCTAACACCTCAACAGCCGTGGCATGCATCGCCATTGATTTCTCAAAAGCCACATCCTGGAGCGCTACCTTATCAATCCAGAGGTCAGCGGTCTGCATCAGCGCCTGCAGGCCGCTGGTCGAAGTGACAAAACCGCTGGTCTGCGCTTCGGCGGCGGAGGTCATCGCCACGGCTGCTTCGGCGGCGGCATAGCCTTCCACCCCGACCTCTACCAGCTTGGTCTTGAGGGCAGCCAGAGCTTCAATCGAACCTTGCGCCGCTTGACTGGCCAGGGCCTGCATCTCCGCGGCCTTTTCACCGGCTACATCCTTGCCGGCCACCTTTTCGACATATTGCTCGTAGGAGATGGCCCCTGATTCCAGCGCCCGATATAATTCAGCCGAGCCGGTGTTAAAGGAGTTGGTGAGGACATCGATGCCGCCGCGAAAACCTTCGATGGCCTGGGCCGTGGGGACGCTGTCCTGAATGCGATCAAATGCGGCCCGGGCAGAACCTTCAATAATACCGTGAAGGTTGCCCATATTATTGTCGAGATTTTTAGCGTACTCCCAGGCACCGCCGTTGCTGGTGGTCAGCAGCTGCTCGTGGTTGCCTTTGGTCTGCATGTTGTCGATAATAGTTTCAGCCACCTTTGATGCCATGAACACGACACCGGCAGCCACGACGCCGCCGACTACTCCCCCAACTGCCCCTGCTGTTCCCGTCGCGGCTCCACTACCGCCGCCGACTGCCCCGCCTGTTGCGCCACCTGTTGCCCCGCCGACTACGCCTGACGTTCCGCCAACTGTACCACCCGTGGCCCCAACCGTTCCGCCGACTACGCCACCAGTACCGCCTCCGGCTCCGCCAGCCAAGCCACTGACGTAAGTACCAGCTGCAGTTATCGCATCAACAATTGCCGGCCCCAGTGCTCCAGCCCCGGTAAAGGCAGTGCCCCCCGTCATGCCGACGTAAGCAGCGGAAGCCGAGGTGTACATCGAATAGGCCGACAGGGCGGTCGAAATGCCGTTTTGCAGGGTGACACCATCCTCAAGCATAGAGTCAATGCCCTTGTACAAACCATAAGCGCTGCCGACAACGCCTGCGGCCCCGACTACTCCGGCCCCGGTTGCCCCCATATTGTACAGACCGGCGCTCTGGCCGGCCTGAGCCAGGCTGGAAGCTGAACCAATGGCCGAGACCGAACCGCCGACCTCATCACCGCTTTTAAATTGATTGTAAGCGCTGTACCCGGCCATCACCGCCGACGCGCCCTGCAGGTAGGGTTTGACCTCGGTAAGGAAATCAGAAACGGTATTGGCAGCTTTGTAATTCTCGGGCAGGGCCCCGTATTCAATATTTAATTTGCGGTCAAAATCCGCCATACTCTGGGAGGTATTAAGCAGGGCCGATGAGCTGTCAGTCAGGGCGGATGAAGCGGTAGCCAGCGAGTTTTCCAAACCGGTGGCAGCGGTACCAGACCAAAAGGAGTTAGAGATAGCGGCGCTGTCCCAGGACGAGGCGTAATCCTTGCCGTATAGTTGCTCAGTAGCAGCACTGCCCCAGCCGGCATCGGAGGCCATATAATCAGCCGAGGTGCTAAAAGTTGCGGAGGCGTTGGAGATCAGCGAGGCGGTATCAGCCAACGCTTCCGCCATGCTGACGGCTTGTCCTGCCTGGTTGACAAACTTACCGTCACCGCCACCCACGCCGCCGTTCAACACGTTGACAAAGAACGGATCTCCAGCCGAACCTTTCGGGCCGCTGAGCAAACCATCAATGTTGAGGCCCAGGGAGCTTAAGGCCGGGGCGGCAATATCCTTCATGATGAATTCAATGGCCAGATCCGACATCCATTGTGCCACAGAGTCGAGCATAGAGT
Source organism: Desulfobulbaceae bacterium UBA5611 (assembly GCA_002424635.1). Classification (GTDB taxonomy): domain Bacteria; phylum Desulfobacterota; class Desulfobulbia; order Desulfobulbales; family Desulfocapsaceae; genus UBA2270. The sequence goes on along the minus strand of DIKT01000043.1, from coordinate 50,261 downwards.
CGAGCACGCCGGTCCAGATATTACCAATATCCTTGCCGAGTTTTTTCTCAGCCTCGATTACGCCCTTGTTATAGTCCTCCTGGATCCGCTGGCGGGATTTGGTGTAGTTCTCCAAGATGCCGGTCTTTTTCTTCTCGTAGTCCTCAGCGGAGATGGTGCCCTCGGCAAACGAGCGCTCCAGATCAGCCAGCATCTCCTGGTTGGCCTGGTCGGCTGCGGCAATCGAGTCGTCCCGCGATTCCGCCAACAACTCCTTGGCGTCGCTGAGACCATGGGCCATGTATTTAAGCGATGTGGAGATGCTGGCAGTAACCCCGCCGCTGATCGCTGTAAAGGCATCGGCCCCGACCTGCCCCAGGGTGTGCATATTGTCCTGGAGATCCATGACTCCGGCCGTAAAACCAGCCAGGACGGAACTGCTCTTTTTCAGAGACTCAATGTCTTTGTCACGCTCCTCCCGCCGCTTCCTGATTCTTTCGGCCTCCTCGTTTTTGGCCAGGCGCTCCTGCTCGACGGCTTCCATAGCCGTCAGCTTGATAGACATCTTGGCAGCCTCGGCAGCATCTAGACCCGCGGTCATCATATCGACAACCGCGGCCTGCTTATCCCGATAGCTATCGGTAACGCTAATGACGGCCTGCTCTTCCTCGGACATGGTCGAGATCACCACTTCCCGGTAGGATGCGGTCGCCGCTTTTACCCACTGGATGTCATCTGCCAGCTGCCGCTGGCGCTCAATCGCCGCCGTCGTCCCGGCGTTGAGCCGTCCCAGGGCAATAGTGTATTCAGCCGTGGCATGGCTCGGATCCATCTGGTCGAGGGCGGCCAGGGCCTCGTTGTATTCGCGCTGTTCGACCCGCAATGGCATCAGCTTATCGAGGGTGGCTTCGTACGCCTTGGCGGATTGGGCGGCAGCTTTTTCTGCAGCCTTCGCCGCTTTCTCCTTGGCCGTTGTCTCCGCGTCAGTGGCGCCGGCCACTTCCAGCTTTCTCTTTACCTTCTCGGCTGAGATCACCGGGGCGTCCAACAGGGCAATCTTGTCATTGAGGGCGGCCAGCTTGTCGGCGTGCTCCTGCTTGCCCTGGGCCTCTACATCGTCCAGGATCGCCATTTGCCTGACATGCGCGGCCTTGAGTCGGGCCACCTCTGCGTCTCTGGCCTTGACAGCGGCATCGACCGGCTTCATCATGGAAGCCGCGGCCACCCGTTTGTCGAAGGCTGCTCCCTTCATACCCGGAATCAGGTCATAGCCATCGGCCACCAGGTCCAGAAACGAGGCGTAGGTATTAGTGAGGTCGTTGATGGTGGCGGACCAGATCGTCTTGATCTCGACGGTCTGGATAGCAATCCAATAGGTGATGCGGTCCCACCCCCTTTCCACATCGGCAAAAAAGGTGTTAAGAGTCTCCGCATCTTCGAGCGTACCCCTCTGCACATCCACGAGCACATTCCTGAGAGTCAGCCCCCAGCCCTTAACCGCCGCGTCGTTGTCCTTGGTGGCCTTTTCTGCTTCCTTCAGGGCCTCGGTATACTCCTCGACCAGCAGGGTCAAGGCCGGCCCGAACAGAGTACCGAGCCGCGTCGCCAAGTTATCAGTGTACCGCGTCAGGGAACCCATCATCTTGCCGGCGGTGCCCATGGAGGCCTCATAGGTCCCGGCAATCGAGGTGCCGGCTTCCATGACCGCGTTTGTCCGTGCCAGCATTTTTTCAGAGACAGATAATGAATCAGATGTCTTACCTAGAGACTTTGCTAATTTGTCCTCCGCTGCTCCGAATTGCACCTCAAGACCTATCGCCCTCAATATCATGGGGTTCATCGTTTGGATGCCGGTAATCATCCGGTCAAACGATTCCGACGAATTGATATTGCCGATGACCGCCGCATCCTGGGCTATTCTGGCCAGCTCCGCGGATTTGGATACATCGAGATGGGCCGCCGCCATCTTGGTGACGGCCGAGCGGCTCTCGATCATGGCGATGCCGTTTTTCTGCAGCTCCAGAGTAAACCCGGCCATCTCCTTGGCGGAGTAGCCGGCATTGCGGCCGACGACATTCATGACTACGCCCAGGGTTTCATACCTGGCGTTCATCATGGCCACATCCTTGACGGCCTTACCGGCCAGCAGGGTCAACCCGGCGATAGAGCCCAGGGCTGCCACCTTCATGGCATTCAACCCGGCAGAGGCGGTCTGGCCGGCCGGGCCGACGGTTTTGATGGCGGCGGTGGCGGACTTGGTCTTGGCCTCCAGGTTGCTGCTGTCAGCGGTGAGGATGACTTTTATCTCGTTTTTTGAGGCCATGACCGTCCTTTTATTTTTAATTAATCCTTGCTAAACAGTATCCGTTCTATGCAGCGGAAGGCGTCGAACTCCGCCGCCCGGTCCGTCTTATCTTCCGGGGCGGGGCAGTCGATTAAGGCCTCAACCACCGGCAGGGCCGTATAATCAAAACCGATGGCCCCATTCATCGTCACCCGCACCTGCGTCTGCATGGCAATGGCCAGCAGCAGTGGCCGCCAGTTTTCCGGCCACACCGCCAGGACCGCCTGCTCCGCCGCCTTTTTGGCCGCAAGGCGCCGCGCGGCCAGCTCTTCTTTCGGCATACCCAGGGCCGCTGCTGCAGCCAGGGCCTCTTCATCCATCTGCACCACCACGTCTTTGCCGGCCAGACGACGGGCGGCGTCTGTCAGTTTTTTTGCCGTCTCTCCAGGAGCGCCGCGAGGTAGGCCCCGATGATGGCCTGGGCAGCGCCGTGGTAGCTTTCGATCAGGCTGGCCATATTGTCGGCGGTAAATGGAGCGTCAAGCCCCTTCCAGTCGGCAACGATCGACAGCATGTCAGCCAGGTCTTTTTTGGCCACGGCGTCAGGATCGGCAGGCTTGTCTGCTCCCTTGGCCGCTGCCTTCGTGGGGGCGGGCCGGAGGTAGGCCGCCAGTTCTTTTTTGGTCTTGTGCTTGAATTCAATCTCGATTGTACCTTCCTCAGCCTCGCCGGGGATGGAGATGGAAACTGGAGCCCAGAAGGTCGGGTTTGGTTGCAGTTTGAACATGACTTAATACTCCGTTATAAAATAGGTTGGTTAGTTGGTAGGTGTTTAGTCTGTTAGCTAAAAGCCTAAACACCTACCAAACTAAAAGACTGCTGTTTAGAGCAAGACCAGCCGGATCTCGTCGTTACCGGCCAGCGGGATCAACCGCAGGTCCATGGCCATCATGGCCCGGCCTTCCACGTCTTCGGTTTTGGGATTGGTCCGCTGACAGGCCGGCAGGAAAGTCAGTACCTTATAGCCTTCGACTAGCCCCAGCACCATGCCAACCGATACCAAAGTATTGGCGTCGATCGCACCCCGCATCGCCACTTCAGCTGCGGCATCAAGGTCAAGGGTCAGTTTGCCAGTGGCATCACGGCCGGTGATATCAGCCGACTGCGCACCCAGCGTCGCAACGTATTTGGCATCGGCGCCCAGGGAAAAAGTGAGACCGCGGGAGGTGTGAGCCGCACCGGCCGCCAGGACCCCGGTCGCATAAGTACAGCCCAGCAAGAACTGACTGACATTGGCCTCGGTGACGACAACCGGGGTCTTGAAGCCGGCAAACGACACCCCGGCCGGCGTAGCGGCAGACACCCCGGCATCGATGCCCCAGAATTTAAATTTCATCACCGGCCGCCCGCCGATCGAGAGATCGAAATCAACAGTACCCCGACAGCCGAGCGCCTTATGGAGCACACCATCCAGGTAATAATAAATGGAGACACCCTCAAAACCGGTAGTGACCGGCGTATACTCGACACGGGCCGGGGTCAGCAGCAGGGCCTCGGCAAAACCGCAGGCCCGGATCAGTGGGCCCCAGGCCGGGGCGGTACCGGCAGTACCGCCGTTCTGCAGCTCGACCGTCATCGCCAGCTCGACATGCTTATTGCCGACCAGCTCTTCTGAGGCCCCCATCCAGGGGAGCATCAGATCGCGCTTGACATTATCGGCAACAGGATCGACAGAGACATCGGAGACCAGGATGGCATTGGCCCCCCCGGTAGGAACAGCGTCAACCTTGTATTCGTCCTCAACCTTGACCAGGACGGTGGTATTTCTTATATAACGGGCCATTACTCTTTCTCCTTCTCAGGCACGACGGCCTGTTTGTCCTGCCGTTCAACTACCTTAACAAGCGCCCCGGTCAGCGGGTCTTGCTGCCACGAGCCGCCCGATGGCGGTAATGGCGTTTCTTTTGCGCGCTGGACCAAAGATTCCGGCAGCGGCATTGCTGTTGGTTCACTTACGGTTGCCGAGGGTGAACCCGGCGCCTTTTTTTCAGCCATAATCTATTGCTCCTTTTTTTGTTAACATTGACTCTCAGAGGTATAATATTCCACCTCAACGGCCGACAGGGCAGCACCAATAATCTTGCCGTGGGGCTCCATAGCTATATCCGATTCCACCACCAGCAGTCTGTCAGCCAGACCGCCGGCAGTTTGCCAGGTACCAAGGCATTTTATAATATCGGCCTCCAGCACCCGGGCGGCCTCATCGTCCTGGCCAACCATCACCGCCAGCACCGCACAGTGCAAACGATTATGCACCTGGCCCATGACCGTGTCGTATTTCCTCTTCAGTTTGGTGTCTTCCACCAGCAGGCAAGGGGCCTCGGCCGGTTCCACCTGAGCGGTCCGCCAGACAAAAACCCGGCCGCCAGCGTCGGTATTGTAGCCGTTGGCGATGGTGATGGTCTGCAGGCGGGCCTCCAGGGCGGTGATAATGTCTTGCCTTTTACTCATGCCAGCTCCAGGATGAGGGTGGTCATGCCTTCCAGCAGCGGGATCCGGTCGCGGACCGTATAGCTGACGGCATTTATAATGATCGCGGAGCCGGGTTCGCCGCCCGTGATATCATAGGTGGCGATATCGTCATCCCACACCAGGGCGGTAGGATCACTGGTGATGACGCCGGTAGACTCATCGACAAAACCGGGGGACCGGAAAAAAACCTTGATGATACCCCCCGCCACCACCGCCTCGTCAGGGGCATGGGCAAAAAGCCCGGCGATAGCCGCCAGGTGATGATCGCGGGGAGTGGCCACTGATTACACCCCGAGTTTAACCAGGACAGTGGTAGCGGCACTGGCAGCCGCGGCAAAGGCCTTGCCGGCCAGGACATTAGTGGCGGTCTTGTCGATCTCGCCAGCGGTAGCATCCCAGTAGACGACATCGCCCTGGGCAATCACCAGCGGGGCTTCCTTGGCCACCTCCCAGACTTCCTCAAGGGCCAGCTCGCCGGTGACGCCGATAGCGATATCTCCCAAAGCGACGCCGACCAGCGTGCCAACCACTACCACCTCGCCGGAGACCACCGCGGCTTCAGTGCCGTTGGTCCACGGCATTACTTTGCCTTTTTGCACATGATTTTTAGCCATCTTCTGTACCTCTTTTTAAATTTTGATTATGAGTGCCGCCTCCTTAGCGGGGAGGCGGTTAGAACCAAGCAGCAGGCAGCGATTAGGCCCCGGCGTTTTTATAAGCGCCGACGAAATCCACAACCCCGGCGCCGAAATCATGACGAACCTTGGTGACCAGGGCATCGGAATTAAAGTCGACCATCTCTTCGACATAGGGCTGTTCTTCGCCCTGCAGGTAAGAAACCTCAATCGTCGGCACCTGGTTGGGATGAGCCAGCAGGTACCAGGCCGTGGCCGACACGGCATCAAGATGCGGATCGGCGATCGGGGTCAGTTTACCAGCCCAGGGATTATGGACCCCGGCCGACATGTCGGCGTTCGGCAGGGCGGCGGAGCGCAGCAGGATCTCTGCAGTGGTCTCCAGCCCGACCGGCGTCAGGATAAAGGCCGGCGTGACATCGATGAGCTCGTTCTTCATGCCCTTCTGTTTGCGCATGGCGGCCCGGGCCAGAGACAGCGAATCGGAGGAGATGGCGGCAGCAGCAGCAGCCAGGTTGCGATGGGTGGCATGGAACAGGGCCACGTTATCACTCATCGCGCCGTTAGCAGTGATCAGCGAATAGACGGCATCGGCCTCCATCCGGCGGGCAGCGGCCCCGAAGAGCTGGGGAATGCGGGTGAAGGCCCGCAGATCGTCGTTGATGATCATCTCGCGGGTGAGCGGCACCTTGATGCCTTTCGTGATGAGCCGGTAATTTTCCTTGGCATCGCTGAAGGAGGCGGTCTGGTATTCGCCGTTTGCCGTCAGGCCCTTGAGATCAGAGGCCCCGCTGAGGCGGACGGAATAGATGTCTTTAAAATCATTGGCGGAAGAGATACCGACAAAGGGCCGCCAGGTCTGGGGCCATTCCGCGTAGGCCTTGAGCAGGTTCTTGTTGACCAGGGCGCCGAAAATAGCCGGAAAATCGGAAGTGGATCCGGCGCTGAGGGCGCGGGCGGCAATCTCCATATTGTTGAGGCCGCGGACACTCATTCCGGAGGCCATCAGCACCTCTCGGCAGATCTCGACCAGAGAGCGGCCCCGGAACTCGCGGGAACCTTCTGCTGCTTTTTCCAGACGATGACCGGAGCGCAGCAGCAGGCCATCGGTGATGGCGGCGCGCAGCTTCTGGCCAGCCTCGAGGCCGACCTCGGTCCCGAAAGCCCCATTGCCGAAAGGCTTGTTCTGGGTTTTCATGCGCTCGAAGATCTGGCGGCTGGCCAGATCCACGGACATGGCCGGATTATCAAGCAGGGAGCGGGCGAACACGCCATTGTCGACAGTGCTGAGGCCGGACACGGCCAGGCGGTCGGTAATGTCATTGCGGCGCTGGGCGTCCTGGGCCAATGCCCGGGTAACAGCGGCATCGAGATCAGCGGCGGGCGGCGGCTCCGGAGTCTGCCGGGTGGTTGGCTCTGGTTTCGGAGATTGAGATTGACCGGCAGGGGCACCGGCGGCGGAACGCTGACCAGGATCAACGCCGGGCAGCTCCACACCTTCGCTTTTCAGCTTATCGTAGTGAGCCCATGCCTCTGTCTCTGGTGCGTCAGCGCGCAGGCCGTTTGCCATTAAAAATGCCAATAGTTGCTTGTTCATTTTTTTCTTTGCTCCTTGGTGTTAGTTACGCGGCGGGGTGCCGCACAGCATCCGTACTTTGGCAAGCACGTCCGCGCCTATGGGGGTGATGGAAAATTCTTTCAGGCTCCAGGTCCGGCTGACCTTGACCGGGCCGGTGAAGAGCCTGCCATCGATTGATACCTCGGTGTTTTCCGGCACCCAGATTGCGCTGAGCACCTGATAGCCGACTGAACCGTCGGTGATATGGCCATCGGCCACTTTCTGCTTGATAACCTGGGAGTCATTATCGGCGGCAAAATGGACCTGGCCGTTGCGGCCATGATAGCCCCCGGCGCTGGCTGCGGTAAAATCCCGGACATGGCCCAGGACATCCCGGGCCGAATTGCGGTTGTGCGAGTCGAGCAAGGGCACTTGGCCGCTGGCCGGCACCATCATGCCAGCGGCCAGCAGGATCTCGTTGACGAAATCCCAGCGCTCCCAGTCCCAGACCAGGGCGGGCAACTCGGTGGACAGGGTCCATTCCATACCGCCATCTGCAGCCGGGGCGGTGGCCCGCTGCCGGCTGGCCGCTCTGGCCGACATGCCGGGGAGGAGGCCTGCGGAACGGAGGGCGGACTCAATCTGTTGACGCGGACTAAGAGGGGGCATTGGTTTTCTCCTGCAGTTGTTGGCGTTTATTGCGCAGTTCGTAGAGCTTGACGAGTCGGTTTTCTTCTTCAATCTGGCGCTCCACCACATCCTCAAAGACCTGACCGCGCTGGGCGGCCTGATCAGTACGGGTATCAATCACCAGGTCAATCAATTTTGCCGCAGCCCGGGCGTCATTATTGGGATCCACCCAGGTCCAGCCCGGCATCTGGCCGGAGGCCAGCTCGTGGTAGCGCAGCGGATCCTTGGCGTAGCCGGGCATGGCGGATGGAGCAAGGGCGGCCAGCCAGGCAGCCTCGATAAACCAGGCAATGAGGCGGCGGTTGACCTTTTCCTCGACGAACTGCTGCTGGCCCTGATAGCTGAGACGCTCCTCCAGGGAGCCGGAGCGGGCAGAGGCGTAAGAGGAATCGGTGTAATTAGTGGTATAGGCCTCAAAAGACATGCCGAGGCCGGCCGACTGCCAGCGTTGCGAATCCTTAACAAAGGGCTCGTAGTTATTGCCGGGGCTGGTGGGGGCAATGGACTGCACTTCCGTGCCGTTGGGCAGGTTCTGGACCATGGTTGAATTCATCTCCAGCTTGGTATCCAGAGAGCCGCCGGTAGCGGACGGCGAAAACGGCACGGTTTGCCCGCCTGCCGGCAGGCCGGGGCCGAGAGTGAAGCCGGGAATAGAAGATTTGAGAAAATAGGCAAAGATGGCCTGGGCGCGGGCGGTGTCCTGGGTGATGTGACGGAACTCATCCATGCGATAGCCCTCCAGCACCACAGAGGCCAGCCAGGCAATACCGGAACACTGGCTGATCATATCCCGTTCCCAGACATGGATGATATCGGCGGCAGGGAGGCGGCGGCTCTGGCCATAAGAACCATAAGCGATATAATCGCCTGGATGGTGATCAAGGATATGGTAAAACAGGGGGCGGCCGCTGGCATCATACTCGACACCCTTGCGGGCGGTGTTGCCGTTAGCCAGCAGCCCGTCAACCAGGGCGTCCAGCTGGTTGCATTCCAGCAGCTCCAGCCGCAGGGGCACGATGCCGGGCAGGGAGTCATCATAGACCCGGTGGATCAGGTACTGGCCGTCAAACCACATATGGCGCAAACCGATGACCTGCATAGCCCCGTAGCTGTCATGGCCGGTGGAGTCGCAGTAAATGGCCCAGCGGCGGAAGAGTTTTTCCCAGGCGGTATTGGCGGTCCGGTCCAGCTTGTCATCACGATCGCGGAACAGGAATTGCGGATAGATCCCGGCGCGCACCACATTGTTACAGATGCGCTCGATGCCGCCGGAGATCAGGGAATTGTTGCGATACTGGTCGCGACACCGGGCGGAGGTCAGCTTATAGGCGCTCTTGACATCGGCATCAGCTGAGCGCAGCCGGGGGCTGAAAAATTTATCCGGCCCGGTGGCGCTGCCGGACAGATAGGAGCGATAAAGGTCGCGGCCGAAACGGAAACGGGCGGCCCGGACCGGAGCAACCAGGGACAGCGCCCCGCCGACCAGGGCGGAATAGGCGTCATAGATCTTGCGGACGGTAATCATCGCCGGCCCCCAAAGACCACGGACTGACAGCCGTAGCGGCCGGCGTTCTGGATGACGGCCAGCTCCTGCCGGATCCGGCTGATCTCTGTTCTGACCTGGGCTAGATCAGCCCGGCCATAAGAGACGCCACCGGCCGAATAAGATTGATTGCCCTCCAGGATAGCGGTCTCAGCTTTGAGGTACAGCGCCAGGCGCTCAAGTAACTGCTGTTCGTTCATATTTTCCCTTTGCGGTTTGATTGAGGTCAAACATCATCTGCAAGGAAAATATGCTATATATGGTAGAAATAAAAGAGAGTCGTTGCTACTGGTAGTACAGCGCTAATGCTGGTACTAACATTCTTGCACTGGCACGACAGTTGCATTTATATATGGATGGTTTCGGGAATGGCGGCAAAAAGTGCAGTGGTTGTGCAAAAGGGATGGGCAGTGTTTTTTGCGGAAAGGGGGGGGTGTTTTACTGGAAAAAGGGGGCGTTTTACTGGAAAAAGAAAGAAAAAACAAAAAAAATGGCCGAAAGTTCTTTTTGAACTTGCGGCCAGGGTGTTCGGCTAGTCCTATGGCGCCCAGACAAATTTTTTATTTATTTATCGGCCTCAATAGATTTGATAGACACCCGCAAAGAGGACAGCGGGCAGCCGGCAGTATCGCAGAAATGATAGCGGATGCGGGTAGTGTCTACCCAGGGCAGGGTCCGGTAGATCCGGCTTTTGACCTCGCACCAGGGACAAAGGGCGCCGGTCCGGGCTGAGAAATCAACGCCGGAAGCGGCCTCTTCTTTTTTTTCGATAATGATGGCCAGCGCTGTTTTTTTCATTAATTACCCCTCGGCCAATATTTTATCTGCAGGATATCGGCGCCCACCATGGCCATCACTTCGGTGTCCCAATAATGGTTGGCCTTGCCTTCCGGACACTGCCACAGATTACGTTCATCCACATATTCAGCGCACATCTGGGCGGCGTAGTCGCGGCCATGTACGTTTTTGTCGTTTACCGAGGCCAGCAGGTGCATGGCACCAGGGTCATCCGCCTTTTTCTTGATCTTCCCGGCGATCTGATCCTTGTAATGGTGCGAATCAACCGTTACCAGACGCACACCGCCGGGAATAAGGACTGAGGTGCCGGGATAGCGGTCGATGGTGCTCCAGGTATAGGTTGTCGGCCGGCGTCCGGCCGCGCCTTTGTAAGCCTGGGCCCGGCCTGGATACTTGCGGGTAAAATCATAGACCTCGCTGGTCCGGTGGCCCATGGCGTCAATCACCAGCAGATGCACCGGATAGTAGAGGCCATCGGCATCCTGATAGGTTTTTTCAAAAACAACCTGGGCCAGCTCGTCAAAGGTGTGGACAAAACCGTAGCGGATCTGCCAGTTCTGCTGTTCCAGGCCCCAGCCGAAGGCCCTGATTGTATAATAAAAACCGTTGTCCTGGGTATCGGCTGAAGCGACCAGGGCAGCCACCTGGCCCATGCCCGGTACCAGCCGGTCGGGGCGGTCATCAGCCAGGATGTAGATAGCATCTTCCTTGCGGGTCTGGCGGGACGGCACATAAGCGACCGCCCGGATCTGGGTATCGAAGTAATGCATCTCGGCCGGATCAGCCAGGGCCTTGAGAAAGGCCGCGGCCATTTCGGAGTTGCTGAACAGCGGTGACACCCAGGCCGGTGAGTGGAAGCAGATCTTCTCGGGGTTGACGGCCCGGAGGTAGGCGAACAGTTCACGGCCATCGCCCCGGGCAAACCAGACCCCGGCCTGCAGGGCCTTGATCCGCCGGCGGTCATTCCAAATGGAGCCGCAATGGCTGCAGACGTAGCGGGCCAGATCTTCTTCCAGCACCTGTTTGGGATCGCGGACCTTTTCCGGCCAGCGAATCTGCTCGAAGGCCATGGCCTGCATCCGGCCGCAGTCAGGGCATGGGACGTGGTAATCAAAAATGACCTGGGCCTCTTTGGTCATATACTGCCAGATCGGCCCGGATTTGACTGAAGGGGTGGAGCTCAGCCAGCACTTGGCCCCATAGGCAAAGGAGCGGAAGCGCTCGAAGAAAAGCTTGAGGCTGGTTGCCTCTTTTTTGCTGGGATTGATCTGCCATTTGTCAATCTCGTCGCCGATCAGGTACTTGGCCGAGATATTGCCCAAGGAGGTGACCGAGCCCGACCAACCCATATAGATCAGCATGGCCTGAAGCTTGAGCCGCAGGGAGGCCATATCGTCGCTGGAGCCGGTCAGCAGGGAGCGCAGCCGAGGCGACTTGGTAAACATCGGCTGCAGGTAGTCGGTGGAACGCTTGGAAGTGGTATCGCGATCCGGGTAGACGATGAAGGCCGGGCCGGGGGCGACATCAGCTATGTAGCCCAGCCAGGTCTCAACCCCGGCTGAACTGCCGGTTTGCGGGGCCTTGATATTGCCGATATAGCGCACCGACGGGTGCATGGAGGCGTCCATGATGCCGCGAAAATGGGGCATGAAGGAATTATCCCAGCGGCTGCCGGCCAGCGGCCCGTAAGTGACCGTCCGGTTCTGCGGAGCCCACACCGATGGGGCCACCACTTTGCGCTTTTTGAGAAAGCGGCGCTCCCCCTTGCAGGGCCGAAACGAGATCCGCAGCCGGGTGGAGCGCCGCCGAAACTTCTCCGGCAGCCACTCAGGGGCAGTGCGCAGGCGGATAGTGTGGGTCTTGGTGAGATCGACGCTGGGGGATGGCATGGATGTTTTTTTTTATTCGGATTGAAGTTTTTTATCTATTATCGTAATTCCAAGACAGCACCGAGCAAAATCCCGAACTGGCAGCCTTCCAGAATTTCTCCGTGTTTCGGCTCAAATGCAGGTGTTTTTGATGGGTCAAACCATACTATCCCATGGCACTCTACCCGCATAAATGGAGAATATGACCTATAGCCATTCCGAAAATGAACCTCAGCGAAATCACTACGAGGAGTAATTCCGCGTTGTAACCGTGTCTGCCAATATGGCTTTGCTATGCGATACTCAATCTTTTTAGCGCCTGAGGCAATCAAATCAAACCACCTTTTCTCCAATGTTAGGTGTAAAACAGGCATACACGTCTCCAAACACGTTCATTATAAATTTATTATTATCAGCCGACCGAAAACAGCGAAGGCTGGTGCGGATATTCCCTGACCGCCTGCTGCAGATCGCCGACCGCCCCGGTGATTAACAGGGCGATATGTTGCTCCCGTGACAGGCCGTCATGGGCGGCGGGGTCATGTTGCTTGCCGGCGTTTTTATCATTCAGCGCCCATACCGCCCGGTTGATCTTCATCTGGGCATGCAATAAATTCATACTCATGGCTGGCCTCCCGCGTTTGTTACTAAATTCATTTAAATATCGGCCGGAAAGACGATATCCGCCCACCAGGTGGGGCGGGGCAAGGGTTGGTCCGAGTGGACATCCGACCAGAGTGGCGGAGTGCCATCCTCTCTAAAATCGACCGCGGCCAAAAAGATATCATCCAGATCGGCGTCATAGACCTGGACGGTTATATCAGCGTCCGGCACCTGCTGGTCCGCCGCCCCGGTGATCCGGTGCCAGATGGTGTGGGTCTCCTGCCAGTTTTGCAAATTGTTCTCGTTCATCACATCTCCTCCTGTTTTGCCGATGGTAGGCTTAATTTCACAGTGCTGCACTCCATGCCAGCTGCTTTGATAATGGGATGCAGGTCAGAGACCCACTCGTACTGGACGCGCAACGTCAACGTCTCCTTCGTGACACCTGGATGCTCGGTATAAGTGTAGCCGGCGGCGTCGAGATGCCTTTTAAAAACCGGCAGCTTCCAGTTCTCCATGACTACGGCGGCAATTCCCATGCTTTTCTCCTGTTAAGACTATTGCTCGTTAAATTCAGCGTTATAAAAAATGGCCCCCAACTTCCCTGTAAAGGTCGGTCGGTGTTGGGTAGCACTTCGGGGTCAATCCCCGCCCGATCATGCTAATAGTACCGGACTACTTGCATGCCACTTCCTCCTTTCGGAGACCGGTAAAAATTCCATCAGCTCGATAAATTACGTTCGGAGAAATCAAAATCCTTTTTCATTCGTTCGCATCCAGGATGACATCAAATTCCACATTGGCGGCAAAATCGCCCATGCGCTGTTCAATGGCCTCGGAGATAGTGGCCACCAGATCGGCAGCCATCTTCTGATCCCCGCCGACCAGATCGATCCAATCAGGGACGTTGGTCTGGATCGTATGGTTGAGGTGGGCCATGAAGGCCACCGCCCGGCCGACGATAGCCAACTCGAAATCAGCGCGGGGGATAAACTTCGACTGCTTGACGCCCAGGTCGTGCTCTTCCCGGGTCAGCTTGACCCGGGCGGTGGCCAGCTCCACCTCCAGCCGCTCCTCCTGCATCCGGTCGAGCTTGTCATTAACCTTCTGGCCGGTCTCTGTGCGCCGCAGATGCAGGCCCGCGTATTTCTCCACCGCCTTGACCGCATAGCCGCCCTCTTTTTCCGGCCGCAGCAGCATCTGTTTGCAGTGGGAATAAAACTGGGACTGGCCAATCTGCCAGCCGGAGGCCACCAGGTGGTCGAGGGCGGCTTTTTTGGAGGTGAAGTTTTCAGGCATAAGTTATTCCGTTTTTCTGATTGCAGGCTGTCTTCGGCCCCGAGCGCTGAGCAGGTACAGCTTGGCCTTGGGCCGGTGATGGGTATTATAGACATCAACCCTCGCATTGAGCAGCAACTTCAGATAGCCGCGCAGCTGCTGATCGGCCTGCCGAAAGGCAGCCATCAACATCGGCCGGTCTACCTGCCGTTGACTTTCCATTGCCTTTAATCCTTGGACCAGTGAGCTGATAGCAGCTTCAACCTCATAACTCTTGTCGCTAAAAGCCTGGCATTCTTTTGTCGAAATAATCATGCCGCCACCTCCTCAATATTGGCGATGCCGAGGCCGCAGAACCAGATGGTGTTGGCCTTCTTCTTGCGGTAAGTCTTGCCGACGATCAGGGAGAAAACCTTCATTGACGGGGCGGTCTTGTCACCATCCCCTTTCAGGCCGCACCACTGGCAGAAGGCGGCATACAGTTCAGAGACCCCGACCTTGGCCTCTTCATCCACCAGGCAGCAGGCCGTGATAAAGGCGTGGATATCGGCCTCGGTCTGCGAGGAGAGCGGCAAATCATCGGGCAGGAGGTTGGCATCATGCAGGTAGCGCAGCATATCAAAGCCGGTGGCATCAACCACCATGACATTGACCAGCTTGCGCAACTGGGGCTTATTGGCGGCCACCCCGTAGGCCTTGGCCACCATCAGCGCATGCCGGGCGGCAAAGCCGACCTCAGCCAGCTTATCGGCGGACAGCACGCTGTTATCAGTGGCCAGCAGGGCATAAGAGCCGGTCTTGCGGATGGAGGGCAGCACTTTGGAAGTGACCCACTCCATAAACGGTTCAGCTTCCGGTTTGTCGGAACGGAGTACCAGACGGTAGAGACCTGGTTCATCAATAGCGTTAAAATCCCGAATTTGACCACCTGACCTAAATTGGATTGAGGTCAGGTGTCTTTCTGGAATCCTTTTTAATGTCATTGTTGCATTTTCCAAACCAAGAACATCACAGACATCCTTGACGATAAACCAAGGCTCATCATCCTGGATGACGGTGCGGATCTCGTGGGACTGGAAAAGAAAAGGGATAACGGCGGGCGTGTTGGGGGCAGTGTTCATGAGCGTACTCCTTTTGATGAGAAAGAAAAAACTTTCCCGCCCATTGCGCTGCAAAACGCAAAATGGGAGAGGTTGAGTGGGTTTGCAGACCGGTCAAAAGGCACCCGGCGAGCCCGAAGGCTCCCCACCCAGCCTCTCCCAAAAGGAGCAAAACTGAGGTTTGGACATAAAAAAACCATCAAGCCGTAAGGGCTGATGGCGGTTTTCTGTCCGCCGATTGATTCCGGGCTGCAAATCCCGGTCACTGGTATCCCAGTGACCCGAGAAACATACCCCACCACGGCGGCGCTTGGCAAGTTTTTTTTCACATCCACCTGTTTTGTCGTTGAAATAAAAGACCAACTCCCTGTATGGTTATCAGCAACCAAACCATAGACCATCAGCAGCAGGAGTCCCGTTACCAGCGAGACACCAGCGCCGCGCCGCCAGCCGCAGTAATGCGGCCCACAAACGCCAAGGAGCAGGCCAAAATGAAGCCCGGAAACCCGCTTTCTCAACTCATTATTGACTATTGGTACAAGGCCATGCTCGTATTCTGCACCTTTCTGCTCACTCTGGCGTTGACCGTCCCCTTGCAGGGCGTCAGCAATACCGCCGTCCAACTCATCGCCCTGGGCGGCATCTTCTTTTCTATTGGCGAATGGATCAACCACCCGCGCCATACCGGCCTTTATCTGCCGGGGCCATCCATCCACAACGGCCTGAAAATGACGGACTTCAACCGCGAGCCCCAACTGCTGGGCAACCTGTTTGATATCCTTGGTTTTGTCCTGATCTGCCTGGGTGCCTGGAAGATAATTAGTCATCTTTAGCACCTGATATCATCGGCTTTATAGAGCCCGTCCGGCCTATTGCCGATCCAGTCCGCCACTACCAGCGAGTTATTGAGCAGCCAACTGAGGCGGCCGGAGGCAGCGAATTCTTTTTGCTGCCATGGTGCCGGTACTTCTTTGGCTACATTGATCCCGCCGTCAAAAATGCGGACATAGCCGCGGGACTGCCGCAACAGCTCTTTTAATTCGGCCAGGTCACCAGCGGCCCTGGAGACCGGCGGCACCGGTACCGCTTCCGCTTTTGCCATCTCTGGTACGGGCCCCATTTCCGTCATTGGCTCCACCTCGTTTGGTAAAGCCGTATCAACCGGGATCACCGCAGGCAGGCTGTTAGCTTTATCAGCGGCCGGCAGCAGAAAATCAGGTAGCCCGGCCATGACCCACAAACGCAGATCGCCGCCAGCCTGGAAAAATTCCCCGGCGTCTTTGCCTGCCGGTACCGGCCAGCGCTGATACTGGCTGTAGGTTTTCTCCCACCACTGCCCGGCCTGGACGACAGCCGCTGCGGCTTTACTGCCCAGGCCGTCAAAATCAAGGCCGCCTAAAATGCACAGCGATTGCTCGAGAATGGTGGCGGTCCGCAGATCAGGCCGCACCCCGGTCGAGCCGATGCCGACAGTGCCGACCAGATCACCCGCGGCCTCATCGATGGCGATACAATCAAGTTCGGCCTCCTGGGTGATAAAAGCCCGGGCCCCGGGATTAGACAACCAGAGGTCACGGATAGAGCCGGTCACATAATGATATTTTTTGCCGGTCTGCGGATCCGGCCGGAGCAGCCGGATCGTCAGCCGGTGCAGACGGCCGTCAACCAGATAGGGGATCACCAGCCCGGCCGGCAGCGCCATCATCCGCGGTTTATTATTGGCATTTTTCTCAGCCGAGAGGCCCCAGGCGGAACGCGGCCGGTAAGCAGTCTGGTATTCCAGGCCATTACGCTCATTACCGCCCCAGAAGCCCAAATTGTATTTTTTAATGGACGCCATACCGATACCCCTATTTTGCAAGTAAACGATCGATAACGGGCGGCTCAGCAATTCCTGATGGCATTTTTCGACAAACTCCATACCCTTGGCCACCCATAACGCCGCATCAACCACTTCAGAGGGATAGGATTTGGCCTCCGCCATGAAGGCGGCCTGGGCCACCGGCGCGGATGGCAGCTGATAGCGGTACCGAGTGGAGCGCTGGCTGTTTTGTTTACCCTTGGCCTCGATCCCGAGAAAATCACAGGCCTCACGATAAGAGAGGCCGCGGATCTTGCGGAGATATTCAATGGCATCACCGCCCAGGCCGCAACCATTACCGCCACCCTTCTGCCGACCACAAAAGAAGGAGCCGGCCCCGTTATTCTGCAGCGGAAAAACACCGAAACGGTCAGTACCGCCGCATTTAGGGCACGGTCCGCGATGTTCTTTACTGCCGGCCGCGGCAAAGGTCTTACCAGGGGCATCAATCAGATAGAGATCAAGGAGATTTATCACAGCCCGGCCTCATTTTTTGGAGTCATGGGAGGGAGGGAGAGCCATGGGAGGGAAAAAGAGCCTTGCCTCCCATTCAGCAAAACCAAAGAAAACAGGCTCTTACTTCTCTTATTTCTTTCTTTTATTATATAATGGGAGGATGGGAGGGATATATATAGCCGCGCGTGAGAGAACGTTATTATATCCTTTATTGTCGCGTACACGCGGGGTCTACAGTTTGCCTCCCATCCTCCCATTTTGGCTTTTTTTATCATAGATACAAAGACTTGCAAGCGGGAGGCTGGCGGGAGGATGGGAGGCAAAGCCTTGTTTGTAGTGATAAATGACTGCATATCAGACCCCTGTCGTCACAACCAGTCGGAGAAACTGGTAAAAAATGGTGTCGGATTTGATCTTGATGAAACCTTTCAGCTGCAGCTGATCGGAAAATGATTTCTGGCTGATCGGCCTGGTCGGGTTGTTGTCTTCCCACCAGGTGCGGAAGGCTTGATAGATTTCTTTAGCACTGCACCGATTGTCGTTGCCGGCATCGGTAAAATCAACCAAGCAGCAGGCATCAATGAACTCCTGCATGTCATCCTCATGATTGCGATAATCCTGGCTGTCATCAATTATTTTCTGGGGCGGAATAAGATTGCCGCTATCCTGCCAGAGCTTGCAGCCCCGGACCAGCCAGGCCAGAATACCTGACGATTCGGCGGTTAATTTCTCAAGCAACTCTTTGTCGCGCGGTCTTTGATAGTTCTTGGCTGGATCCGGGTTGGAGACGAACGAAAGAGGGAAATTGAAAACCTTGATCCGCTCCCAGAAAGCCGAATCTTTAGCCTTCGCCCTGGGCAGATCGTTGCAGATCAGGAACAAAACGTGGCTGGGATCAAAGACGATCTGCTCTTTTTCACTGATGCCGCGCCCGATCAGCGGATCACCGCCGCTGTACAGCTTAATTTTACCCTCGGCAAAACTGTTTTTTTCCTCGGTCTCCGAGGCCCAGATCAACCGTTTTCCTTTAAGAGCCAGCACTTCCGGAGATGGTGCTGAAGCTGATTTACCGAATTTCTGACTCATCAACATCTCTGAATTGATAGGCTCGGCCAACTTACCGAGGATCCGGTAGAGCACATCAATCAATGTGCCTTTGCCGTTCTGGCCATGGGGCCCATAAAAAACAATAAAGATGCGTTCACTTTTGAGACCGGTGATGACATAACCCAGCACTTTCTGCAGGTAATCGATGACCTCTTGATTATTATCAAAAATTTCTCGCAGGAAGGACTCCCAGGCTAGACAAGGGGTGTTTATTCCTGTCCATGTGGTGGGGGCGGCCGAGGTAAGTAAATAAGAGGGGGAACCAGCGCTGAAATTGCCGGTCCGGAGGTCGATCACCCCATTCTGACAAGGGAAGAGCCACGGCTGCTGGTCGAGCAGATCCGTATGGACGGTAAGTGGATCGGAGTTGCTGACGGCACACTCCAGCATGCTTTTGCGGCCGGAGGCTGACCGAAGGCGATTAAGCCGCTCTAACAGGCCTTTTTTACGAAAATTGAGAATAGCGTGTTGGCTGGCATTGTCTTTGTTTTTGTCACCCAGTCCTTCCAGCTCTTCTTCTACCTGCTCCAGGAGGCGGAGATATTGTTGGACCACTCCCTCGGCCGCGGCCTTGGTTTTAGAGTGATGATCAATCTCCCAGTGCGGACCCTGGTAACACATCCAGCGGCCGGAGACGACATTAAAGAGAAATTGGTCACGGTATAGGCGGTTAAAAAGCAGGCTGTCTCCGACTTCGTTGGCTCGATAACAGCGTTCTACGAAGTCGAGATCAGGCTCTTCGTCTGCAGGTTGTGGATCTGCCGGTTTTTTGATCCCTTCTTCCTGGGAGACCCTGGCCTTTACTTGTTCTTTGTAGCCGTTAATGTCGCTCATTTTTGACCCTGCTCTTTTCGGCTATACAACCACCGTCTGGAGACAAACCCCTGCAACACCCGCGCAGCAACAGGGATGCCGATATTATTTGCCAGGAGCCGGTCGGCAATTTCAACGATTGACTTTTGAATATATGGTTCAGCGACGAAAACACGATTGCACATCCGACAACGGTGCTGCTGTTTTCCTGCACGACTGGTCCCATTTTTCCAGATATTACTGCCCCCACATCGAGGACAGAGTAACCGCTGGTTTTCATTATTTCCTGCACTCATAATGATCCTCTTTCATGATTCCGTTTTTCCGATCTTTTTAAAACTTTGTCCATGCGATTTCCCCGGGGTGCGAAAACCCCTTGAATAGACAAAGGCCTGGAAGGACCCATTTGTTTGGGATGGTGCTTATTTTCTGGTTTGCTTTTTAGAAAGGGGGTGCGGGGGAAAAAGACAAAAAAAACAATGTGCCTAGCTGACCAGGGCGCTCCGCGGTAAAGCGTAACTCTCCCGTTGGGGCAATCTAGGAGGATCAGTCGTAGAAAGATCATCGCGACATCAATGCATTAAAAGAGGAATAAAAGGCTGGTGTGAAACGCGCAGCGTACTCGGTTTGAGCAATTAGGTAAAAAGGTAGTAAGGGGCGGACCGAGCGACCGGTATGGCCCTTGAGCAGTATTGGCTTGAGGCCTTTGGCTTGCACTACCGATGAGAAGCGACCGCGGGTGCGGCCGCGTTGCCATTCGCCAAAAGGTAACGCGCGCTTGGTTTTTGCCCCGAAGCCGACACCGGTCTGATACCGTTGATAGACACCAGGGGCCAGACGGCCACGGCTTCCTGGCTTGATTACCACATAGTCACGGGACTTCTTGTTGCGCTTGGCGCTTCTGGCTGTTAGGTTGGCGTCATAGCCGGCTGAGGCTTCAGCCTTGCCCAGGACGGACAGGATCTGCCGGATCTGGCTGGAGCTGACGTTACCATGACCGTCCATCTTAGCGCCGACACCTGGTATATACTCATCTTTACCTAAGGCCCGCTCAAAGCCCTTAAGCTTGCGCCTGCCGCCTTCCACCTGTGGCACCAGATAATGATCACCCATACGATCAGGCTCTTTGAACCACACCGAGGCCTGCATATTATGACCCTTGGTCGGTGTCACCTTCAGGCTATTAAGGGTATATTGGGTTGGCTGATCAAAACCCCGCAGCATTTGGGTGCGCACGGCGTCGGCAATGCGCACAGCCGTGAAGTCGAGCGCCTGTTCAGCAGCTCTGCTAGCCTGCTTAGGCAGACGCCGGAGCATAGCCTGGACCTGCTTATCGTCGACTCCTATTTTCATTTTTCGCTACCTCCGGCAACAACCCGGCCGTGATCCGCCCTGCTTACTGGATAGGGATCACGGCCTGTACGGGAGGAGGGAGACGTGAGGAAGTCTCGGTGGAGGAAGGAGAGCACCGCAGCAGGGCTTGACGGCCGCGCTCCCATGATGAACATGGTGCTGATAATGATGGTGCCGAGGAGACACACCACAGATAAGGCCGATACAATATCAGCCGGACTACTATTGATAATGTCACGCATTCCCCGGCGGATCTTGCCGCGCAATGGCCGCTTCTCTTGCCAGATCATAACGGCCTCCTGCTTATATGGGTTGCTGCGGCTGACGCTCCAGTTTGAGTCTTGCCGGCCCGACCCTTTCGTTGCCGTTTTGGTTTAGCCAGCACATCAGCGACCAGGCTGGAGACAAGCTCGTTCTGGGCGGCGGTGCCGTGGGCCTCGATAAAGCCATCCAGCTCCTGCTGCTTAACCATAATGATCCGGCCGATCCGATACTCCGGTAGACCGGCCCGGACCCAGGCCTCGAAGGTGTCGATCGAGATCCGCAATTTTTCGCAGACCTCTTTGCGATTAAGGAAAGTCAGATTCATGCGTGGTCTCCTTTATATTTCGCTACCGTTCTCTCGATCTCAGCAATGGCATCGGCCTTCAGGCGGTCGATCATTTTACAATCCTGGCCGTCTTCAATTGCATTCTGCAGCAGGGCCAGGGCGCGGTAGTCAGCCAGCAGCTCCTGCTCGATCGTGGCCAGCGGCTCGACCAGCAGCGGTTCACCGCAATCAAGCGAGGTGCCGCTGCAGAGATAGGCAATACAAGCCCGGACTACGCCGCAATGACCGATATCATCAAGGCGGTCGAGCAGGTTTTTGATGCCGCGGATCGGGTCGTAAGCCTCCGGTGGGCGATCTGTGCAAGCCGGATCCTGCGCCCAGTAATCAATCGCCCGGGAATTTTTTCGACCGAACACCTCATAGAGGGCCGAGTTGCCCAGATGCTTGCGGGCAAAATGGAGGATCTGCCAGGATTGCATTTGTCGTCGTCGGTTTGCCATTTACCTGCTCCCAAAATTCCCATACGGTTAAACTGGGAAAATGTTTGATTATGTCCCCGCATCCTGTTAAAGATATCGACTAGGCGCCAACCTGTTGATATCTCATTCCATCGGACCATTCCGACGACAGGAGCGGGGGCATTTTTTTTGTACTGTTGAGTCCGGTAGATTGCGCCGGTGTGCTGCGTTTTGCTCTTTATTCCGGCCGGTTGCTCCTGTAGAGTCCGCCGTTAGTTTTGCTCTGCTTCGGGCCAGATCTCGGAGACCGGCTTGTTGATGGCAGCGGCGATAGCTTCACGGATGCGAGGATTTTTCCTTCTGCCGGTTATTACTTCGTTAACGCTGGCAGAGGTTATCCCTAAAGACCTGGCAATTTCCGTTTGCTTGACGTTTTTCATTATTAGTTCTGCCTTTATGTTATTTACGTTCATGCCAACACTATTAGGCTAAGCCTGATATTAAATCAAGAAAAAAATACGCTTATGCGTAAAATATTTATAGGTAAAACTTAAATGTCTGATTCTTTTAAAGAAATTCTTGATAGAGTTTGGAAAGAAACAGATTTAAAAAATCAAACAGAGTTGGCAGAAATGCTCGGTATACGGTCAGCATCAATTTCTGATGCAAAGACAAGAGGAAAATTTCCATCAGACTGGGTTGTAAAAATAAACTTAAAATATGGAATCAATCCTGCCTGGCTCCTTACTGGTGAAGGGCCTATTATCAGTAATAGCCCGCCAACCACCGAGGAAAAAAATAGAATATGGGGCGAAACAAGAAAAGAGGAACTGCGGAAGAGACCGAGGCCCACTCAGGAAGAGCGGCACCTGCGGCATATTGTTGAATGGATGGATGATGAGTTTACAAAATACCCGGACAATGGCCTTTCTTTTTATCTCTATCTGCGAGACAACTACGACTCATTCAGGCTCTTCATCGAAAAAAAATAGACCGGCCAAGATTTTCCAAATCAAAACCCGGCCGCCGATGCCGTAAATGGGGAATAAAACAAAAGGGGGCGATCCTATGAGAGACGAAAACTACCAGCCATACAGTGTGGAGATGAACATGCCAATGCTCAATGACAGAACTATTGATGAGCTAACAGGTATTGCAAAAGGGGTAGTTGCCGATGGCTCAGTTAACCAACAAGAGGCTGTATTCCTTCTCGACTGGCTGAAAAGAAACGTGAAATATGCCCGTGACAGAATAGTTGTCACTCTTCTTGGTAGAATAGAAGAGATGCTTTCTGATGGAATTCTTGATAATGAAGAAAAAAAAGAGCTGTTTGAAATATTGAAAAGTATCACCGGCGAGCAGATACCGTCAGAAACGGTTGAATTATTATCAGCTACCTTCCCACTTGATAAACCAGCCCCGCCAATAATATTTAAAGGAAAACATTTTTGCTTCACCGGGAAATTTGCCTATGGTCCCAGAAAAATATGTGAGCAGGCAATAATGGAGCGCGGCGGAAACATGAAAACAAGTGTTTCTGATTGGGTAGACTACCTTGTTATAGGAAACTTTAGTAGTGAGCAATGGCAGCACACCACCTACGGCAGAAAAATAGAAGCAGCCATGCTATTTCGTGATCAAAGAAAAAGAACTTATGGCAACCAGATTGCAATAATTCACGAAGATCATTGGGCTAAACACTTATGAAAACGACATGGATTAAGGAGACAAGCATATGAGAAAATTTATATTTGCATTAATTTTACTGACAACCTCGCAAGCTCAAGGTGCAACGGATATTATCAGGCCTGAGCATTATGCTTTTTTTGAAGACGCTATCCGGATTAAAGGATTCAGCTGCGAATCATCGGACGGCGGCCATGTTATGGGTGAAGCCTATGTAGGTGGAAAAATTTTCAAGGTGTACTGCAACGACAATGCCCTTGTTTATAGGGTAATAACGGGTGGTAAGATCCTTTGCGTTGAACCTTGGGACACGAAGCAGCAACAATGTCAGTAGTTTTAATGAACCGATGAGTGCCAAGGCAGTCGAAAAGCCGAAGAATTCCGGCAAGTGGGGGGTGCGGATCTGCAAGGATGGCAGCGAGCAGTATCGCCGGACGGCGTCCAGGGCGGCGGCCGAGAAACTGGCGGCGATGATCAATGTCGAGCTGGTCAGGGTAGGGCTGGGGCTGGATCCGGAGAAGCGGGTCAAGCAGCCGACCCTGGCTGTCTATGCCGCCCTGTGGCTGGAGACCTATATCAAGCCGCCGATGCGGTCCGCTGGCACCTACACCAAATACCGGGGCCTGCTCGACAATCACCTGCTGCCGGCCCTCGGCCGCAAACGCCTGGAGTCATTCCGGCGGGCCACGATCCGGGACGCCCTGCTGGCTATCTATAACAGCCCGGGCCAGCCGTCGCAGTCGCTGATCGAGGTCATGATCGCCGTGCTGTCCGGTATCTTTGCCATGGCCGTCGACAGCGAACTGATCGCCGCCAATCCGGTGACTGATATCGGCCGCAGCTTGCGCCTGCCCCGGCAGATGAAAAAAGAATTTGCCCCCTTTACCGGCGCCGAGGCGGAAGCGGTGCTGGCCGCCCTGGAACAACATTACCCGGCCAGCTATCCCCTGTTCCTGACCCTGTTCATGACCGGCATGCGCCTGGGTGAGGCCATTGCCCTGCGCTGGGATGATATCAGCTTCAAGGGCCGGCGGATCAAGGTCCAGCGTACCGCCACCCACCAGGTGGTGCACCTGACCACCAAAACCCACGCGGCCAGGATGGTGGACATGAGCCACGGCCTGCAGGTGGTGCTGCTGCAGCTCAAAAAAGAGGCGGCGCCAGGGGCGCTCTACTGCTTCGAGCAAGGGGGCCAGCTGCCGGCCCAACGGTCCATGCTGCGCTGGTTCAGCAAGGCCCAGGCCCTGGCCGGAGTCAGCCGCCGCCGCATCCACGACATCCGCCACACCTATGCCAGCCGCCTGCTGTCCGCCGGAGAATCGCCGGTCTATGTGTCCCGCCAGCTCGGCCACAAAAACTTTCAAATAACGGTTGATACGTACACAAAATGGATCCCGACTGCCGACGGCCGGCCGGTTAATTTACTCGACCGGCCGCAGGCAAAATGAAGGATAAAATAACTCAGCAAAACGCCCCTGAGCGTTCCGGTATATTCCGGTTTTTCAACGATTAAAACGGGAATATAACACCATGCGCTCTAATGATTTCAAGCACTTAAGTGGTGGAAAGGGAATCCCTCCTTCTCCGCCAATGCCAAAGCAACCCTTTTTAAGAATTTTTCTTAAAAAGGGTTTTTTGCTTTTACATATAAGGTAAAGGCCGGCTTTAAGAGCAAAATAATCTTTAGCTGAGGTTTTACCAACCCCACAATAACGAACTGTCGATCCATCCCTCCAGACCGGATTCATGCTTTACATTGATCCATCCCTGTTGCTGTTTAGTCTTTTTGAACACAACACCATAATAGGCTTTGCCGACAACTTTATATTTGGTGCCCGGACCGCTGCGGATGTTGATTTGCTTATTTTTTCCTTTATTTACTTTTACAATTACGTGAGACTCTTTGCTCAGCAGTGAATTATGAATCCAGCCCTTATCGTTTTCAAAGTCCTGAGTCTGGACCCAGCCGTCTTT
>DIKT01000043.1:495-25093 GCA_002424635.1 Desulfobulbaceae bacterium UBA5611 | reverse complement strand
AGATTTACTTTTTCGCCATTTATACTGCGCATCTCGGCACAAACATAACTAGTTAGAAATAAAAGAAAGAAAATAGTGGTAAAAAATATTTTTAATTTTAACATTGATGCAGTATCCGTTTTTTTAATTTAAAGACATCAGGTTATGATGTTTGGTTTCTAATTGATTTTTTACTGGCAATTTGCGAGAGCGGCAGGCCTGCACATTTAAGAGATATGGCATCAAATTTACAGGCTTCATTCATACAGCGCATGCATAAAATGCATTCTGCGCTGTTAACATTTTTATTAAATTGAATTTCCATAGGACATACCTGAAAGCAGGCTCCGCAATCGGTACAGTTCTCTTCATTAAGATGGAGTTGTAAAAAACTAATTTTATTAAAAAGTCCATAGAAGGCACCCAGGGGACAGGTAGTTTTACAGAAAAAGCGACAGGAGAAAACACTCCAGAAGAGAAACAGGAACATCCAAAAAAGTTTATTATAAAAAAGCAGTCCCACTGTCGCTCTTAGGTCTGGTTGTAATGCAAGCATGGGAAAACCGGCTTCTAAAGTACCGGCGGGACAGACAAACTTACAGAACCAGGGTTTACCCATTCCCCATTGATCTGTCAGTATTAATGGAAAAACTATAACAAAAAACACCAGCATGAAATACTTTATATATTTCAATGGCTTGGCTGTGCGAAATTTTCTCCAGCTAGGTATTTTATAAAGCAGCTCCTGCAACAGACCAAAGGGACAAAGCCAGCCACAGGTCAATCTGCCGGTTAGTGAACCTATGATACCAATAGTTCCGAAAACATATGAACCAAAAAAATATGACCCGGTTTCAAAGGAGAAGCGTATGCCAAGCAATAATTGTTGAATAGACCCCAGCGGACAATACGTAATTGATGCCGGACAAGAATAACAGTTTAGACCTGGTGAACAGACTAATTTGAAGGGACCCTGGTATATATTTTTGGTCCAGGGAAAGAGCACATATCCGTTGGTTAAAAAAGTAAAAAAGATTTGAATAAGTTTTCTGACAGTTTCCATGAAAATTGATTACAAAGTGAAAAGAACGGTATCAGGCGGGAATTTTAACCGATTCCTATACAATCCAGACAGATATTCCAGGCCTGTTCCAATACCCGTTGCGGCTCATTAACCGCAATGCCGATCATAAACAAAATGAGAAAGATCGTGAGGGGAATGAAACGATAAAAAATTTGCTTATTTTTTTTAAGCATTGAGTTTTACCACCTGTGGTCTTTGAACTTAAACGATTTTGTTTTCCAACTATTTTGTATCTTGCCTGCTGGTGATTTTCTTAAATGCCGGCCGACTCCATCACGATTAAACCTATCACCCTTTCCAGGTCATCTAATGAATAATAGTCGATTTCAATCTTCCCGCGGCTGCCACTCTGGGTAATATTTACTTTGGAGTGTAAGGCGTTAGTGAGTTGATTTGTTAGTGATACACAATAAGAGTGTGGAATTTCAAGTAGTTGGTTGTTGATATTACTGGTAAGCGCTGTTTTGCCTGTTCCTTTGGTGCGCCGGATACTTTGTTCAGTTTGTCGTACTGACAGGTTCTTGGCAATAATTTGATTGCGTAATTCCTGCAATTCAGAAGGGCTGTCGAGGATGCGCAGGAGGACCCGGGCATGTCCTTCGCTTAGGGTGCCTTGTTCTAAATCATTTTTGATATAGTCAGGAAGTTGTAATAATCTCAATATATTAGTGATGGTTGATCGTTTCTTCCCTACCCGTTGCGCTGCCTGCTCCTGGGTATAATTAAATTTTTCGATAAGTTTATTATATGCCTCAGCTTCTTCAATAACATTAAGGTCTTTGCGTTGAATATTTTCAATGAGGGCCAGTTCTAAAAGATTGTCGTCGTTGGTCACGGTGCGGATAATGACAGGAACTTTTTGTAAACCTGCACGCAGAGAGGCCCTTAATCTTCTTTCGCCGGCAATTAATTGATAATAACCATCTGCTTGGCTAGTTACTATCAGGGGTTGGATTACACCGTGCTCCTGAATGGACTGAGTAAGTTCGGCTAGTCCTTCTTCTGCAAAGTAACTTCGCGGCTGATATTTGTTGGGAATAATCTTGTCAATGTCACACTCAAGATATTTTTCTTCCTCATTATCATTAATAAAAAGGAGGCCGACACCCTGCCCTAAAGCTGTTTTTTTTATGGACATAACCATAGCCTTTGTTGTTTAAGAAACTCATTAGCCAGATTCATATATGCTATTGCCCCGCTTGAACGGATATCATACTCGATTATGGTTTGGCCATGACTTGGACATTCACTGAGCCTGACATTTCTAGGAATGACGGTCTTGAAGACCTGGTCACCAAAATGTTTGGCTACCTCTTCTGCTACCTGATAGGTCAGTTTGTTACGTTTATCATACATGGTGAGCAGCAGGCCTTCAATAAAAAGATCTTTATTGAAGGCCTTTTTAACCGAACGAATTGTTTTGACTAGTTGGGAGAGCCCTTCCATGGCATAAAACTCACATTGCATTGGGATGAGCACGGAATGTGCAGCGGTCAGCCCGTTAATAGTCAACAAGCCAAGAGATGGCGGACAATCAATGATGATAAAATCAAAATTGGTCTTTACCGTCTGAAGTATTTTTTGCAGTTGGAATTCTCTCTCATCCATGGCAATAAGTTCTATTTCTGCCGCCACCAGATTTATATTGGAGGGGGCAATAGAGAGATTATTTACCTTGGTTTTTATGATAACATCAGTTAAAGGTACACCTCCGGTATAGCTGTGATAGAGGTGTTTTTTGAGGGAACCGGTGTGTATGCCCAGGCCGCTTGAGGCATTACCTTGAGGGTCGGAGTCAATAAGAAGTACTTTCTTTTTCTTTTTGGCCAGGGCTGCCGCTAAATTAACTGCTGAGGTAGTTTTGCCGACCCCTCCCTTCTGATTGGCCACTGCGATTATCTTAGCCATATTGTTTTGTACCATCTTGACACCTGTATATATGTGTTTCTTAGATTATGCAATTGCTTGTTGTTTTATCCCAGTTTGCAACGGCAGACAACATAAATCTATGCCATACTATTTGATTTCCGATAATTGGCGTTTGTCATATTGGACTGCCGGGCTTGTTTATTGGTTAAATAATGTTTCACGTGAAACATATAGATTATAATGGTTGAAAAATGGAATGTGATTTCTTAATAATTGGTAGCGGTATTGCCGGCTTATCTTTTGCTTTACGAGTGGCGGCACTAGGTTCAGTGATAGTAGTTACCAAAAAAAATGACGTTGATAGCGCCACCAATCTGGCTCAGGGTGGAATTGCGGCTGTACTCTCCAAGAGTGATTCACCGCAGGAACATATCGAAGATACTTTGTTGAGCGGGGCCGGCCTGTGTGATGAAGATATAGTAGAGCTAGTAGTCAGAAATGGTCCGGCCAGGGTCAGAGATTTAATTGCGCTGGGTGTTGATTTTGTTAAAGATGCACAAGATTCATCGGGATTAAATCTGGGCCAGGAGGGAGGCCATTCCAGGCGGAGAGTGGCCCATGCCAATGATTTTACCGGCAGAGAAATTGAACGTGCCTTGCTGGAAAAAATTAAGCAATATCCGCAAATAAGAATATTGGAAAATCATACAGCTGTAGACCTCCTTATGATAGATGGGGCCACTGAGGATCGGCGCTATTGTGCCGGGGCTTATGTTCTGGATGATAAGATGATCGTTGAGATCTATAAAGCCAAAGTTACCACCTTATGTACCGGCGGTACTGGTAAAGTTTATCTTTATACCACCAATCCTGATATTGCCACAGGGGATGGTTTGGCCATGGCCTTCAGGGCCGGGGCGGTGATGGCCAATATGGAATTCATGCAGTTTCATCCCACATGTTTATATCATCCGAAAGCCAAGAATTTTCTGATTTCTGAAGCGGTCCGGGGCGAAGGTGCGATTCTTGTGGATGAGAAGGGCCAGCCCTTTATGCATAAATATGATAGTCGCAAAGAGCTGGCCACCAGAGATGCGGTGGCCAGAGCAATAGACCAGGAGTTGAAAGAAAGTGGTGCTGATTGTGTTTTTCTTGATATTACCCATAAAGATAAGAACTTTATAAAAAATCGTTTTCCGACCATATATGCCCGTTGTCTGGAGTATGGTATTGATATTACTAGAGAATATATTCCAGTAGTGCCGGCCGCTCATTATATGTGCGGCGGCGTGCAGACGGATAGTTGGGGAAAAACTTCGCTGGACGGTTTAATGGCCTTGGGAGAAACTGCCTGTACCGGTTTACATGGGGGCAATCGCTTAGCCAGTAATTCCTTGCTGGAGGCTGTGGTTTTTGCCGAAAGGGCATATGAATATTGTGTCCATCATTGGCCGCAAATATCGCAAAAAAAATTGCCTGCCATTGAACCATGGAGAGCCGGCGAGGCCAAGGTCTTGAATGAAGAAATTCTGATTAATCATAACTGGGATCTTATCAGACGCATTATGTGGAATTATGTCGGCATTGTCAGAAGTATCAAAAGATTGCAGTTGGCAAAAAAACAGATGGAGGCCATTTTTCAAGAAATAGAACAACATTATAGGGATTATTTTGTGACCCCTAATATGATAGAATTAAGGAATATTGCCCATGTCTCTTTATTGATAATCCAGTCGGCCTTAAGCAGGAAAGAATCGCGGGGCCTGCATTACCTTGTTGAGTATCCGAAGACTAAGGCTGTTTTTGCTCATGACACCCGTTTTCGCAGAAAAAAAGACGGAATTATGGCTGAGATTGAAATATGTTGAGGATGTTTGTTTATAAGTTTTTGAATTGCCAAACAGCAAGGGCCATTCTTGCTAAGTAGAATCAGCTTTGATGGTCGTTTACAAAGAATCATTGTCAGAACTCTTGGTGGCGGGAAAAGATAACAATTTTCCTTGTTTGGGCTTTTTCGGTGCTGGTTGGCACTGGCCGCAGCATCTCTGATTACTGCTCATGTTATGAATTTTTTGGAGCAAAAGCGGGTAACAGGCAGGACATAACTGGAGAATAATCTCCTGGTAAATATTATCCAGTGGTACCATGGCATCTGTAATGTCCAGTTCTATGAGGGCCTGCGCTATGAGACGATCGGTATATTTTAATTCAAGCAGGCTCTGATCCTTGATGGCCATAATTTCAGTGCGGCAATGATAAAATAATTCTCCTTCCTGGAGCTTACTGCCGCAAGAGTCACACTTTCGGCTATTTTTGTCTGGTATCCTAATCATAAGGTAGATCCTGGTTGGGAGTTAAATGCTGTAGGCTTATCTGCAGGCACTGGTTGGTAATTATTGGCATTTATGTGAAGCAGGCTTAATAAAAGAGAGAGCTGCTGTTTTGTTTATGAGGAAGATAGGCGACAACAGGGTAAATTTCCATAAAAATCAATATCTCAGCAGATCCAATTAAGTGTGATACAATTAAAATTAGGAATAATTATGTGGATACAAACAGTTAAGGGTGCGACCGGCTGGCCGTTGGCCTCAGAGTCAAGGCTGAAAAATAGGAAGTGAACATGCACTACTCACAAGTTTGTCTTCATACTTTTGGTTATGCTTTGCCGCCACGCAAGGTGAGCTCAGCAGATCTGGAACAGCGCTTAGCCTCGGTCTATGAGCGCTTAAAATTACCTCTGGGCCGCTTGGAGATGATGAGCGGTATCAAAGAGAGGCGTTTCTGGGAGCCGGGAACCAGGCCCAGTCAGGGGGCTATTCTGGCCGGACGTAAAGTAATGGAGCAGGCCGATCTTGGTGCCGAGCAGATCGACTGCCTGATTTTTACTTCAGTCTCCAGAGATATGATGGAGCCGGCTACGGCTTCCTTTGTCCATGATAGTCTGGGCCTATCGGCTAATTGTCTGCTGTTTGATTTGTCTAATGCCTGTCTCGGTTTTCTGGATGGCATGGTGGTCCTGGCCAATATGATTGAACTGGGCCAGGTCAAAAATGGTTTACTGGTGGCCGGAGAAACGGCGGAAGAACTGGTGGAGTCGACTATTGCGGCCCTACTGACTGATACCACCTTAACCCGCAAGACCATTAAACCGGCCTTTGCTTCTTTAACCATCGGTTCCGGTTCGGTGGCCCTTTATATGTGCCGGGCCGAACCCGAAATGACGCAGCCTCGTCTGATCCATGGTTGCTGGCGGGCGAACACTACCCATTCCAATCTTTGTCAAGGAAGTCAACAGGGTGGGGCGACGACCATAATGAATACCGATTCCGAAACCCTTTTAAGACGGGGGGTTGAGACCGCCTTAATGACCTGGCAGGCCTTTTCCGCTGAACCTGGCTGGCATCCGGCAGATATTGATAATTATTGCTGTCATCAGGTGGGATCCGCCCATGCCAGATTACTCTTTGAGTCACTGGGACTGGATGCGACCAAGAATTTTGAAACGCTGCCTTTCCTTGGTAATGTCGGATCGGTATCTGCCCCCATAACCATGGCCATGGCTATTGAACAGAAGGTTTTTCTGCCGGGTCAGCGGGCGGCAATACTGGGGATCGGTAGTGGTATCAACTGCTTAATGCTGGGTATAGATTGGGGAAAATAAAGTTAAGTATCCTTATTTGTTTACGAGACCAGCCAACAAAACAAAAGGAGGAGATATGCAAAATTTTCTAACGAAAGAGCATGGGGAGCAATTGCTAAGATTGGCTCGCCAGACCATCGGTGAGAAATTCGGTATTAAGATCAGCGGTAAGGGGGATGCCCCTGATTCAGCTTTAAAGACTGAATGCGGCACGTTTGTCACATTAAAGCTCAAAGGTCAACTGCGAGGCTGTATCGGCAATCTAGAGCCGGTAGGCTCCATCTATGACAGTATCCGCCGTAATGCCTTGAGTGCCGCTTTCCAGGATTGCCGCTTTCCAAAGTTAACCGCGGCGGAGCTGGCAGAAGTACATATTGAAATATCCGTCCTGACCAAGCCGCAACCCTTAGAATATAAGGATGGCCAGGATTTGGTGGCCAAACTGCGCATTGATGGTGTAATCCTGAGGCAAGGCCGTTGTTGTGCTACTTTTTTACCCCAAGTCTGGACACAGCTGCCGCGGGCGGAAGATTTTTTAGGCCATCTTTGTCAGAAAGCAGGCTTGTCTCAGACGGCTTGGCAGGAGTCTCATCTTGAGATTGAGACCTATCAGGTGCAATGTTTTGAAGAAGGAAAAACGGATGAAGGAAATTAAGCTCAATCCTGAGCTGGCCGACCGGATGGGCCGGATTTATGAAGAAATGGCAAGCCGCTATGAACAGGTGGCAACCCAGCTGCAGTTGAGTTGTGATGGCTGTCCGGATAACTGTTGTGATTCCTATTTCCAGCATCATACTTTTGTTGAGTGGGGCTATCTGTGGCTGGGATTCTGTCAGCTACCGGAAGCACAGCAGGCTGGCATTCTTGAGCGCAGCCGTTTGTATGTAACTGGCTGTGAGCAAGCCCTGGAGCGCAATGAACGACCACAAATCATGTGTCCATTGAATGAACACGGCCGTTGTGTGCTCTATCGACATCGCCTGATGGTCTGCAGGACCCATGGGGTGCCGGCCACCATGCAGAGGCCTGATGGCCAGCGCCTAAATTTTCCTGGCTGTTTTCATTGTCAGGAACTAGTGGAACAGAAGTTTTCTCAGCAGCCATCAGCAGTGCCCCAGACCGACCGTACAGATTTGCTGCGTAAGTTGGCAATGCTGGAAAATGATTTGATGGATGGGGCCAGGCGGCTTTATCCAAGGATAAAATTGACTATCGCCCAGATGTTGATCAAGGGACCGCCCGCAGTGGCCATCCCTCATTGTGAACGAGAAAGAAGCAGTCAGTAAGAAAAGAAGCTAATTAGATATAAACTTAAAACAGCATATCGGTAAAGCGTTGATGAAAAGCAGTGAGATCTGCTTCACATTCACCGCAGATAAGTCTGACCGGGCCCAGAATCTGGGAATTGTCCTCTTCAGGGGTGAAGCTGCCGTCAGGATTCTGGATATACTGGGTTGTAATAATTACATTCTCAGCTACTTCGATAAATTCTTCATCATTGCCGCATGATGGGCAAGATATCAGCTGAACAGGTGGATGATCTTTAAGCGACATGGCAAATTATTCCTGTTGATGCTGACTTTGATTTAAATATTGTTGGTTAAAGATAAGTGGTGGAATTTGCAACACTTGTTAGTTAAGCGAGGAGGAAGCGGAAGAGAATTTCTTTTTAATTTTGACAGCGGCGGCATTAATTTTTGTAATTACATTTCCCTTGGAGAGGTCGGCTGTTTCCATGAAAGTGGCCGGGTTGATTGCCTTGCCATTCAGGGATAATTCATAATGAAGATGGGCGCCGGTCGAGCGACCACTGCTTCCCACTAAACCTATAACCTGACCACGTTTCACCCTATCACCTTTTTTGACCTTAAAGGCCTGGAGATGGGAAAAGCTGGTGGTAAAACCATTGCCATGGTTGATTTTAATATAACGGCCATAAAGACCATTATTATCGGCCTGAATTACCGTACCATCAGCTGTGGCCACAATCTTCTCGCCCTGTTTGCCCTGCATATCAACCCCGGCATGAAAACCTTTTTTACCATTGACCGGATCTTCCCGGTAACCAAAATCGGAAGTAATCGGGCCGGGCAGGGGACGTCCCAGGGGGGTACGCCGGAGAAGATCAAGATTTTTATCACTGCGTAGCAGCAGATCTTCCTGCAGCGAGTCGGAGGGGGAGATATAGGGACCACCACTATTGGCCGTGGCTTTTTGCTTTTTGATTTTGACGCCGATATTCTTCATCATATTTTCAATAAGCTGGTTGCGCTCTTTGAATTCAGCCAAGGTTTTATTAACCAGGGCCTCTTTTTCGGCCTCAAATAAAGCTGTTTGTGAGGTATTAATAGACAGCAGGTCATCGATCCGATTGGCGTAGTTACGACTTTCTTCACTGCTTTCGATCAGCTTGAGATTCATGGCTGAAACCTGGGCGTTCAGGTTGCTGTTCTCAACAAAAAGACGGGTGGTGACGACGGCACCAAGCACAATACTGCAGAGCAGGCCGGCACTGAGCGCAAGACCCAGTTTCAGCTTTTTTCGGGAAAGAAGGATGGTTTTGGCCTTTGCTTTGGCCCCGGTAATGATGATATGGATATGGTCACTCATTGCAGTTTATCTGGATTGATTGTATATAAAAGAGTTTGGCGGCATATAAAACTGTCGAGAATGATTCTCTTTTTTGTACAATGTTAACGCAAAGTGCATATCTTTATAATCGCGACGTTCTGAATAATCAATAAAAAAGCCACCCTGCTCATTCCTTGTTGGCATCCTTATTTTATTAAATTAATAATTTTCAAGGCTTATCTGCCTGATTTCCAACTTTTTTTATGGCGCATCTTCTCAGTTGTCAGTCCTTAAGCAAGTCTTTTGGCGCTCAATCCCTGTTTCAGAATATTTTTCTTTCGATCAACGATGGTGACCGCATTGGTCTTATCGGCCCGAACGGCAGCGGCAAATCGACCCTGCTCAAGATCATCTGCAATCAGATTGATGCTGATGCCGGCAAGATCATGGTGCAGCGGCATGTGCGCACGGCTTATCTGGCCCAGACCGATGTCTTTGCCGAGGAGAAGAGTGTTGCCGAGAATCTGCAGCAGGCCCTTGCCGGCCTCGATCTCGATGAGACCGAGCAGTATAATCGGGTCCATGCCCTTCTGAGCCGGGCCGAATTTGCCGATCCCACTGTCCCGGTGCGCGTCTTGTCCGGTGGCTGGCGCAAACGCCTTTCCATCTGCCGCGCCTTTGTGGTGCGGCCTGACATCCTGGTTATGGATGAGCCCACCAACCATCTCGATATCGAGGGGATCCTGTGGCTGGAGAAGATGCTGCGCAGTCCGTCTGCTGATGGGCCATCCGCAGTCCTGCTGGTAAGCCATGACCGGCGTTTTCTGGAGAATACGGTCAGCCGGGTGGTGGAATTGTCGGCCGTCTATCCTGAAGGCTCCTTTCAGGTGCAGGGCGCCTATGGCAAGTTCCTGGAAGAGCGCGAGGCCTTTCTGGGTCAGCAGCTGCAGCAGGAAGAGCGGTTGTCGAACAAGGTCCGGCGGGAGACCGAATGGCTGCGGCGCGGGCCCAAGGCCCGGGCCACCAAGGCTCGTTCTCGTATTGATGAGGCCCACCGGCTGCAGGACGAACTGGCGCAGGTCAAGACCCGCAACCGGTCAACGTCCAGTGTGCAGATAGGCTTTGATGCCACCGGCAGAAAGACCCGCAAGCTCCTTGAGGCCCACGCTATCGGCAAGAGCCATGGCGGGCAGCAGCTGTTCTCGGGTCTGGATATGGTCCTGTCTCCCGGCACCAGGCTTGGCCTTCTCGGGCGCAATGGCTGCGGCAAGTCGACGCTGATGCAGCTCCTGGCCGCCGCTGGTAGCGGAGACGGGGCGGTTGTTCCTGACTGTGGCGAGATCAAGGTGGCGGACGGGGTACGAATCGTCAGTTTTGATCAGCGGCGCGAAAAGATCAATCCGGCCGTGACCTTGCGCCGCGCCCTGGCCCCTGATGGTGATGCCGTCGTCTGTCAGGGCTACTCCATGCATGTGATCTCGTGGGCCAAACGCTTTCTCTTTCAGCCCGAACAGCTGGAAACCCCGGTGGGGCAGCTCTCCGGCGGCGAGCAGGCCCGGATTCTCATTGCCGAACTGATGCGGCAGCCGGCCGATATCCTGCTGCTTGATGAACCCACCAATGATCTTGATATCCCCTCGCTTGATGTGCTGGAAGAAAGCCTTCTGGAGTTTCCGGGGGCGTTGGTGCTCGTGACCCATGATCGTTTTCTTCTCGATCGCGTCTGCGACCGGGTCCTTGGTTTTGATGGCCGCGGCGGCCTGGACTATTTTGCCGATTATGAACAGTGGCTGGCGGCCCTGCAGGAGAGCGGCAAGGAGAATGAAAAATCAGCCATCGCCATAACGCCTGTTGCCGGCAGTCCGGGAAAAAAGAAGAAGACAAACAAGCTCTCCTATCTCGATCAGCGTGAATATGAGCAGATAGAAGAAAAGATCCTGGAGGCCGAAGGTGAGCAGGAAAGGGTGCAGGCCCTTCTCGATGCCCCGGAGACGGTTTCAGACCCGGCACGTCTGCATGAGTGCTGGGAAGAGTTGCAGGAGGCGCAGGCAACGGTAGCGCAACTGTATGAACGCTGGGATATGCTGGAGGCCAAGAAAAACGGGACTGAATGAAAAGCTGAAGGGTGGTCCCGCTCACCTCTGTGCTTAGAAGTAATGCGAGGGTTTACAGAGGCTTGCTGTCTTCAGCTCCTGGCTCCTGGATTTGAGGTGATTGATAGAGAGATTTTGACTCCCTGTGTCAGAGCTTCACAGTAATAAGGTCAATCTGAGGGCACTTGGATGTAATCAGATATTCGATGTGGCAATATTAACGCCCAATTAATGAAGATATTAAATATACGAGAGTATAATGACTTAGCAGAGTTCGAAGTCTTTTTGAATAAGATTTCTGACAAACTCGCAGCTGCTATATGTAAAAAATTTCAGGCGTATGC
Source organism: Desulfobulbaceae bacterium UBA5611 (assembly GCA_002424635.1). Lineage (GTDB taxonomy): Bacteria > Desulfobacterota > Desulfobulbia > Desulfobulbales > Desulfocapsaceae > UBA2270. The sequence goes on along the minus strand of DIKT01000043.1, from coordinate 13,513 downwards.
TGAACTTAATGACATTTATATTTGCAACAGCTTGAAAATTCTGAACCCTAAGATATGGGGTTATAAAGGCACCATTTACAAGCTTCGCGTAGATTGTAATAAAGAGTCAGTCCGAGTACTGTTTGTCAAAACACCAGATAACGACATTGTGCTATTGCATGGGTTTATTAAAAAAACTCGAAAAACACCGAATAAAGACGCAAAAATTGCAATGGGAAATCTCGAGCGGCTAAAAAACAACGTAGAAGTAACTCAATTACCATTGACCAAGTACTCGTTCTAAACGCTCGGATTCCGGCATTTGAAGATACTGCCTAACATCCTGCATTCGCAACGCTCTGCAGCACCTCCCTTGGGATCTAGTTTTGTGATCATCGTTGCTTATGCTGACGTTTTTTTACGCCTGCGGAATAAATACAGGCTGGTCAGGGCAGATGGGATCAGCCACAGACCGTTCTGCACCGGAACCTTTGTAGTCGGGGGAACTGGGGTAGCAGTAATGGAGGCACGCTCGCACCCACTCCAGACGTTGTAAAGAGAAGCTCCTGCTCGGCTAAGCGTGTTGAGTTCCCCTTTACTGAACGTCGCTAGGCTTTAGGACATAGCTTTCACCAGGTTTGAGAGCTGTCACTCCCACGTTAGGCGCTATTTTGTTGGCCAATCTTACGAACTCATCGGCATTTGGCGCCAGCATAGGGAAGGTGCCGTAATGCATAGGTATTGCTTTGGTGGGCGTGAGCAGTTTTAAGCTTTGGGCCGCCTGCAAGGCATCCATGGTGAAACCTCCTCCTATCGGCAACAAAGCAAGGTCTATTGGATAGAGTCGTCCCCATAGGTGCATATCCGAAAAGATGGCGGTATCACCGGCGTGATAGATGGTGGCGCCACCAGCAAATTTAATAATGTAGCCAACTGGTACGCCGCTCTCCGACGAATGGACGGCCGGGGTCATGATGAGCGTCAACCCGTCAATATCAATCGGTCCCCCGATATCCCGTCCAAAGCCGCCGAATAAGATATGATCTGGAGGAAGTCCATCCGCTATTAACTTCGCGGCTGTCTCATATACCGCCACAACCATTGCCCCAGTTGCCTTGGATATGGCGATGGTGTCGCCTAAATGATCAAAATGATCGTGGGTGACTAAAATGAGATCAGCTTCGGTAATGTCCTCGACCGTTATCGGGCATACCGGGTTACCGGTTATCCAGGGATCGATCAATACGGTCTTTGTTCCCGAGGTCAGCTTAAACGCGGATTGGCCCAAAAAGGTAACGGTAACCTTGTTTGTCTGGTCAGAGCCGAGTTCAGCATACGCAGTAGTTGAAACAAGCAAAACCAGAGCAATAATTATTCCAAAACGTGACACAATTCTTTTCATTTCTACTTCCTCCTTTTTATTTTTGTTACATCAGCCGAGCAGGAGCTCCACAATTCAACTCCAGATAAGAACGTTAATCGAGTTAACGCCACGGATGCGCGGTGATCACCCCGAACAGCGAGGAGGGCGGCTGCATCCTGGAATAACAATTTTTCTTAAATGGATGTTCAGTTGATTGGAGGATATAACGAAAAGCAGGAATTTACTTGAATGAACCTGCTATTGTTGAGACAACTACAGCTGGTTGGAGAGAGTATCAAGAAAAACAGGAGGTTACTTGAACGAATTTGCTAATCTTGAGACAACTGGAAATAGTGAGGCCGAACATGCTTCTATAGGTGCGGCTCAGATGTGCGGAATCAGAAAACCCAGCACTGTACGCAGCTTCGGTGAGAGACTGTTTGCCTTCAGCAATTAATCGCATTGCCGTCAATACCCGCAGCCACAGGCTATAACGCCGGAGTGGAATGCCGATTTGTTTGGAGAACAGATGCATCAAACGGCTTTCGGAAAGACAGACATGCCGGGCAAGTTCCGCGATGGTCAGATTGTGGGAAAGAAGTTTTTCCTGCAGCAGGTTCATGACAGCCTGTATACGCGGGTCCACCGTTTCCTCTGAATGCCCAGCATATCCGCCAAGGACCGACACGATTTTTCCGTAGACATCGTCAGCATCTGAGCATGACCCCAGAAAATTACCCGAGGCATCGATACACCCCCGTAACCTCTCAAGAAGAGCGCCATTGAGTATTTTGACATTCTTTTTCTCGAGATGCTGTCGTGTGATCGCTCTGGCAACTGCGGTTTCACGGTCAATGAACAGGTGGACCTGAGAATCACTGGAACTGAGCAACTGATGACGACGGTCGGGTCCGATGATTACTCCGCCGCATTCGATCGAGGTGCCATCGATCCGCAATCCAAAGTACTCCTTCCGATTTATGATCACCTGCAGGGCATGGTGCATATGTTCGGTAATGTCATTGAGGTGCCCCAGAAACAGAAAATGGCCGCCCCAAAGATAAACGCTATTGGGGGGCATGTTTTTTTCCATAAGATCTCCCTGTTTTTTTGTAGCGGAATATCAAGCTGGCACGCAAGACAAGTATATTCTAAAATCTATCCAAACAAACAATGTCTTACAAAAAAATAGTACAAAAAACAACGACATTGTCGAAGACAATGGCTTGGCAAAGGTAAAACAAGGCAATTGATAGCTCGGAATTACAAGATATCAGAAGTGGCCCCGGCAATGAAAATAAAGTTTGGCAAGAAAATAGGTATTATGTCACCAGATATCCATGTCAAGGGAAATCTGCTGAATTTGTATCCCCTCGATTCTCGGTGATATGTTGCTCAGGATTGTCTGCTCGATCCACTCCCTGGTAAAGGCCGAATTTGGGATTCCTCCATCGATACGGACTGGGAGATGCCCCGATTCTTCAATACCATAGATTATTACCCCGCCATCTGAGTTCGCGAACGCAGATACATCCTTTGGTATTTCCTTTTGACCTGCTTTTGATAAAGCCTCACTCCGTTTGTAATCTAAGTGAAGGCTTTCTTGTACCTGCTGTTGAACTAGTAGCTCTAAGTCTTCTTGTTTGATAGGGATATTCATAAGTAACTTTTTACCTTAGATCAGTTCTTTATTGCGCCCGAACGTCTTGATCAACGGTGGCGCCCATGAACTTGCCGCGTCAGCGCTGCCACCGTTGACGCCATCCGCTGAATTAAAGTGTTAGAACGTTGTTTTACATATCTAGCTGTTCTGACGCCTTCCATTCTTCGTCAAAGAAAGTCCTATCCAAATCCTCAAACTCTCGATGGGCAGTTTCGTTTTTATCAATAGAATTCAGGCTACATCCTAAAATAATTGTCTCACCATTGGAAAGTAACATAAAACGTCGGTGTTCTGATGCACTTGCGCAAAAGCGGATGTCCAACGACACTTGATACTCTTGTTTAAAGGAACTTATCATCACAGGAGAAAGTCTTTTCTTAATCTTTTTAGTAGTCAAAACACGTGCATTCTCGTCAATCTTCATTCCAAGGTTAATTAGAGTCATCAAGGTTGCTAAAGATTGATCGTCAAAATAAGGATCGAATATACATGCAACTTTAGCGGATGAAGCCAGTTTAGAGAGGTTAACTCTATTACTGGCTGGTTCATTCGCTTTTAATCTGACTTTTGATGGCGCTGAATCTAAATCAACTTCGTAGTATTTTGCAGCACTCACAATCCACTCTTGAAATTGTGAGAATGTGTTAAGCAATCCCTCGTAGGAAAAGGGAGGTCTGTCATCCATACATGTGGATTCTTGTATCAGCCATTCATTAGTTCTTGGGTTGTAGTATATGTTAATTCTTTTATCAGCATCGAAATCTATCACATAGCCCGTACCATTTTTACGCGACGATACTTTCCACCCTTTTCCTGCCAAGATTGTTAGATAATCTTCTACGTCGGCTACTGAAAAATGGGCTCCTTTGTACTCTGGAAATTTAGACATTTTGACCCTTATATCCGAAAGTGACTTGTGTTCTAACGCACCGCTGTGGGGCGCGCGGCTTTTTGCGCTTCCCACACCAGCGGATGGTTGGCGGAGTTATTCTAACTGTTTGTTGTTTATATGAAAGAACCGGCCCGTGACGATTCAGGCTTTTTTCATTCTTCGTTGTAGACCACCCTGATTAGAAGGCGGCCCATGGCCGTTATTTAGAACTATCTACAGCAGACTTAAAACTCCAAAAATTGAAGTCACTATTAGCGATATTAAAGCGATATAAATGGAGAAACAGGCGACAGAGTAGGCTGTCTTTCGATCAGTTAATTCATTTACTTGTGACCAAGTTGATTGCAATCTTATCAACCCAGCTAACCCTCTTGAAGTTGACCATGTTTGTAACCATCCTGCGTCAATACCTGATGCCCCTTGTACTGGTTCATTTAAATTCTTAAATATTTGGTCTATGATTTTTGTATATATCTCAACGTATTTCTGTTGTTCTCGCTTTACATTACGAATGCTCTTAAAGGCATGAAGTGGTCTCCAAACATTTATTTTTTCAGCAATTAATTGGATTTCACCAAGTTTTTGACTAATAGGATTGACGACTTTGTCAATATCAAGATTAGGCACAAGGATAGAATCTTTATCAGATTTCGCTGTTGAGTTTGTGGTCGCCATATTTTGTTTGCCAACAGTGTATTAGGCAGAATGAGTCAATATTGTGCTAGGCAGATTCTGTCTAGCATTTTCTTGCAACTTGAGCCGTCCGTGTTTTTTTAACATATTCAATACTAAACCTTAACCAGTTAATCAAAAACTGACTTTTAGAATTTTCCTGATTCTTCTCATAGCAGCCCATAAATTATAAGGCTATTCTCATAGGAGAAACAGTAGAAGCGTGATCCTGCTGATGCTGCCATTCCGGCTGTTATGTTTCTCCACGCCTGTGCATTATCAACGTATTTTTTCTTGCACTGCGGCCACCACCACCGGCATTTTGTCGGCCCGGTCATATTGTTTTGAGAACATTTTCACTTCTTTGATAGAATTGTCACGCTTGAGATCGTTCATAAAGGCCAAGGATACGGCTGAGTAGAGAAGCTCTGCCGAGACCGTAAATGGCCCGACAGCAGAGTTTAGGGGAATAGCATATGTCACCGTATCAGATCCGGCAGTGAAATTTTTATCTTCCAGGGCTTTTCCATAGACGGCTATATCCGGGTTCACATTCTGCTGGTTAAAACCCTTTGGCAGCAGACGGTTGTCTTTGAGGTACCCTGCGCCGCGGAGGAGGGTATAAGTCACCTCATTATCTGTATTTTTCATGACAGCCTCATAAATCTGGACCTGGTTCGCAGTTGTTATCTTGTCATAATGCGGTTCATAGCAACTCAGGTCCTGATCAGCGTCATTGCCCATGATGCCGCCATCGGCAAGAGGTTTGCCGGAATCGAAGATGATGGTGCCGGAGGCATCGGCCACGGTGAAATGGAGCCAGGTACGTCTCGTGGGAATACCTGTGGGGAATTTATGGCCCACGAAATTTTCAACCTTGACCACCGCTTCAATAGTATCTCCACGGTGTCGTAACTTGGCAATGGAAAGAGCGGCAGTCTTTTCCCGCAACTGACTGAGGGTCCTGTTGCGCGTGTCTTCAAATTTAGACGTTGGTGCCGAGACCTTGGTGACTGTTGGATTATCCATCAGAATGTTGAGCATGAAGGCATTACCACCGACGAAATGATGCTGGGAAAAATGGTCCTGCGGTTCAGTTTTTTTCGTTGCCGGACTTGCGATGAGCACGCCTCCTGATGCAGAATGGGGCATGTGGCATTCCTGGCATGTTCTGATGCTCCCCTTTGTTTCACCGATTTCGTGTCGAGTACCTGCTGGTTCCCCGTAAATACTGTTCAGCCATTCGAGATAAACGGTTTGTTCCGGAAATTCACCGACCACATTACCTTTGGCATCAACGTAAGGGGTATAGAGGGTGTGACAGGTGGCACAAAGAGCTGCGTCGTTCATTTGAGGCCCGTAGACAGGGTCGAAGCCAATGGATGTCTGCATAGCCCGGGCATCGGTCTCTTTGTATGGGCCGAAGATCTTTCTCTCCGGGGCCGGAGTCTCTGTATCAATGATAAATTTGCCGCTAAAGGACTCTTTGCTTCCAAGCCCTTGATCCTGGATCTGATGGCAGAGGCTGCATGAAACACCATCCATTGCCGCCATGTGGAGAGCTGATTCCGGGGAGGTAAAATGGTCAAGAATGCTTACACCGGCCGCAAGGGGATAGCTGCCAGGGAGGGCTGTCATTTGGCGATAGGCCATGGGCATATGGCAGGAAACGCATTTTTCTTCTATCACTTGGGCAAGATGGGGATTTCTTGCCACCTCGGATTTAACTTTGGCCAGCCACAGAGGGTCCTTGGCCGCATTGGCCATCATGGTGGAGCGCCAGTGATTAGTAATAGACATGTCCTCCCCTGACTTGTCAGTGAGGTTTGAATGGCAAAAGGAACATTTTGCAGAGCCGACAAAATTTTCCAGGGTCATGTCGGCAAGTGGCTCACCCGGTTTGGAATGCTTGCTTGCCCGAACTGGTGAGAGTTGAGAGAGATCAGCGCTGTCAGCAGTGCAGATCCAAGGAGGTAAAGAAGTGGCAAGACCAATAGTTGCCGCTAATAACATCGTTTTTGGCAGGTGGTTGGATAGTAATGTCATAAGTGCCTCCTTACAGCTGATCCATTGAATTTAAGGTGATAAGTCATCGCATTAATGGGCGAACCTGCAGGAAAAACAAAAAGTTATCCTCAGGCCCTGTTCCGCACCACAATCAGGCCCGGTAATAAGATTTCGCTTTCCAGTGGGAAGGTAAGATGTCCCCATTCTCATTTGTTTCAATATCAAATAAGAGACAACGATTCAGGAAATCCTGGCTGTCCATGGTTTGGTATATCTTTCACCAGCTATCTCAATGTGAATACTACGAAAAACGCTTAACCAAAGCATCCAGAGTCATGTTCACGGCAATCTCGTCATGAGGTATCAGCACATATCGCCACGGTTTGCCGCCGTGGCTGGTCGCATAGTTGGAGGCATGAGCACACCATTTGAGTGCGGATTCTTTTTTAGCCAATACCGCCGGATCATTCACCTGATTACTGGCCTTGGGTTCGAGCATGTAAATGGTGGCGCCTGTCTCAGCCACAAAATCAGGCTGGTATTCCAAGGGAGTTGTTCCTTGGCGGTAATAAATTTGAAATTGCCCCCTGGCGGGCTTGAACCATTTCAGGGCATCACGTTCGAGAATAACTGCCAGTCTGCGTTCCGCCTCGGAATCGAATTTTTGGGTCGGAAAGAGACACCGCACAAACCCCCCGAACAGATACTTCGTCATGTTGCTTTTGTCGGCCGGAGAAATCCGGTAATCGGCGGTAGGCTCAGCGACCAGATGGGCATAGGCGCTTTGCCTGAGTTCGGTGAAGCCGCAGCTCACCTTTACTTCCAATTCGCCCTTTTCCTCCCAGAAATGATCCTGCATCTGGGCATGGATAAATCTGGCGATCTCGCGCTGGTGGCAACGCAACACCTTGCTAACATCTTCCTCGGGAAGATAGCTTTGAAAATGGCCCACCGTCTGGGCGGCCAGATCATAAAGCAGATCGGCGTGATCGTCATAGGAGATATCGTTGAAGTCGATCAGGCCACTTACCACATAATCCTCCAGCCGTTCTTCCTCAATGCCTCCTTGTCCCATTGCCAGCACTTCACGGTGGTCGGAGCGCAAATGCTGAATCCATAATTCATCGGATACCGCCTGATACTTCAAGGCCTCCAGGTTGAGAGTGAACACTTTGAACCCGGACTTGACCTCACCCTTCGGCACCACCAGGATCCGCGGAATATCGATAGTCTGTTGCATGATCAGCTCTGCGGTCTTGGCCACCACCTTGGCGATGTCCGGTTTCTCGGCAAACCCCTCCAGGACTTGTTGCGCCGGTTGCCGTTCTTCAACCGCCTTGACTATGGCAGCCTGAATCTCCGGCTTTCTTAGATGGGACAGAGAAGGCAGGGTTTGTGGCTGGTTTTCGTACTTCTTGATCACTTCCCAGGCCACCTGGGCGATTTTTAGTTCCTCCGGGCTGGTAAAGTGCGGGGCTTCATCGCCGCCGGCCACCGTCGTGCTGCTGGTCACATTGGCCGGTTTCAGCCCCAGTTTATTGGCCAGTTGCGATTGCGATACCACCGTCACGGTCTTCTTTGCCAGCTCGTCCCCATCAATGACCACCGCCTGCAAGTGAATAGCGGAACCTGGCCGATTGGCCTCGTCAATAATCTCTTGGAACTTATCATGGGCGACGATGTTCAAACGGTCCACCACCATATTGCCGGTGCGTTTGCCGTAGGGCAGCCGCAACCCGCGGCCGATGGATTGCTCGATGAGGATGCGGGCGTTAGCGGCCCGCAACGGCACGATGGTATAGAGATTGGTTACGTCCCAGCCCTCTTTCAGCATATTGACGTGAATGACGATCTCTGTCGGTTCGGAAGTCGCCTCAACCTTGAGCAGCCGTTCAATCATCTCTTCCTCATCCTTGCCGGTTCGGCTTGAGTCAACCTGAATAACCTTGTCCCGGTAATGGCCGGCGAAGAAGGCCTCGGATTGAATCAAGGCCAACAACTGTCCGGCGTGGGTGGTATCACGGGCAATCACCAGCACGAAGGGTTTGACGATGGGGTTGTCGGTCCCCCGGGCAAAAGTTTCCAGTTCCACCTTGACGCTTTCATGCAGCCGGACACCATCTTCAAGCTTGAGCCGCTCGATTTCTTCCGGCGTCATCCCGGCTGGATTGAAGTCCTTACGGGTCACCACCGCCGGTTCTTTCACAAACCCATCGGCCATGGCGCGGCCCAGGGCATAATCGTAGATGACGTTCTTGAATGGCACCGGCCCCTTGGCGGTTTCCACGAACGGCGTGGCGGTCAGTTCCAGACCCAGGATTGGTTTGAGGTCATTGATGGCCCGCACCCCGGCACTGGCCCGGTAACGATGCGATTCATCCATCAACAGCACCAGGTCCGGCAGTCCGGCCAGGTAATCGAAGTAACTTTCGCCGATGTACTCGGATAGCCGCTTGATTTTGGGAGATTTTCCGCCCCGGACCTCGGAGTTGATCTTGGAGATGTTAAATATGTTGATGTGGACGCCGGCATGGATGCCGGGCAACCAGCCGGAGCGCACCCCCACTCCGCTCTCATAGGTATCACCGGTAATGACGGTCGGTGGATCGGTGACAAACTCGGCAATACCCTTGAACACGTATTTCGGTGTATTCGGTGTAAAGTCGGCGATCAGCTTGGTGTAGATGGTAAGGCTTGGCGCCAGGACGAAGAAATTGTTGATGCCATGGGCCAGGTGCAAATAGCTGACAAAGGCCCCCATCAGTCGAGTCTTACCAACTCCGGTGGCCAGGGCGAAACAGAGGGACGGAAACTCGCGTTCAAAATCGGTGACCGACGGAAACTCGCTGCGGACCACATCCAGGAGGTCAGCGACATCCGCCTCCTTGCCGGGAGGTGTAATCTCGGTGATGCGATGCAGGATTTCCAGCGAGGTCCGCTGAGGCGTCCGCAGAGACAGGCGTCCGGATATGGCATTGACATGGCGGTTCATGGCTTTTCCTCCCTGCTCTCCATTTCCAACTGGTTTTCAAACTGCTTTCTCGATCGTTCAATGGCGGCATGAAGTTTTTGCCGCAACAACTCTTTGGGAGGCAAAATGGTTAGATATTGGGCCACATGGATACCAGCTGTGTTCAGCTCAAGCAGTTCGACACGCTCATCATCCTTGCCGGCGCAGAGGATGATGCCGAGGGGGCTCTCCTCTCCCTGCTTACGCTCGTAACGGTCGAGCCAGCGCAGATACAATTCCATTTGGCCCTTGTGTTCCGGCCTGAATTTACCGATCTTCAACTCGATAACCACCAGTCTTCGCAAATCACGATGGTAGAAGAGAAGATCCATGTAGAAATCATCGTCATCGACGATGATGCGTTTTTGCCGGGCGACAAAGGTGAATCCTGTCCCCAGTTCCATAATGAATGCTTCAAGTTCCCGCAGGATGGCGGCTTCAAGGTCTTTTTCCTGGTATGCATCCTTTAAACCCAGAAAATCGAGAAAATACGGATCACGGAAGACCAGATCGGGAGTCAGCAGGTCTTCTTGCCGGAGTGTTTCCAACTCCTGTTCTATGAGCTTTTCCGGTTTACGCGAGAGAGCTGTCCGTTCATACAACATGGAATCTATTTTCCTGCGCAACGTTCGCACACTCCACCGTTCCATTCGGCACATCTCGGCATAGAATTCTCTCTTGAGGGAATCCTTGAGAGGAATCAGGGCAATAAAATGGGTCCAGCTTAAATGTCGTATCAGCGATACGAGAATCTGCTCATCCGGGAATATGTCGGCTAATTGAATCATCCGGCGGAGATTTTTTTCACTAAAACTGTTTCCATATTCCAGCATCAATTTTGCAGACAGTGTCGGCAAAATCTCCGCGCCATAGGTGGCCCGTTCTCCATGGAGAATTTCCTGGTTGATCCGTTTGCCGACCCGCCAGTAAAGCATGGTCAGGGCAGCGTTGACTGTAGTGGCGACGAAGGAGCGGGTCTCCTCAATCAGACTGCGCAGATCGTAAAAGAGCATATCTGTATGGCGAGCCGGTGTTTTTTTCGCGGTCATGGCGCCACCTCACTGAACAGGGAAAGCTGCCCAGGTTCCGCCGGTTTCTGCGGCAGGTTCTCGACCTTGAGGCTGTAGTCATCATGGCCCCATTCGCAGCGGCTAAGCACTTGGCGGGGGATCTTTTTAACCGTGAGATTGGCATAGTCGTCCCGACCCCGAAAGGCGGTGCAGAGCACGAGAAGCGAGCGCTCCGGCCCCACCTCTTCGGCAAGTTGCTGCAACTGCTCGTGGGTGAGACTGGCGGTGGTGATGTAGATGAAATCCTGTTCGGTGGAGTGGCCGTGCTGCCAGTAGATGGAGTCGGACGGCGCATAAGTGAAACCCTCCAGCTTGCAGAGGGCCTCGGCCAGCATGGCCGCGTTATAGGTCTGGTTGATCACCCAGTTGCCCCAGCGGTCTTTCTCGAGCAGCGACGGGGCCAGACGGTAATAGCGGAAACCGCCGCCGCCCTGCCAGTCGACAGTCTTGGAGATACCGCCGGGGTCGTCCCCGGCGATGACTTTGTGGAGACGGGGAATGATATGGGTGTGGCAGTGCTCGCCTAATTCGACCATGATCCAGCGCCGCCCCATCTTGTGGGCCACGGCGCCGGTGGTGCCGGAACCGGCAAAGGAGTCGAGAATCAGGTCGCCGGGATTTGTTGCGATTTCAAGGACTCGCTTCAGCAATCGTTCAGGTTTGGGTGTACTAAATGCATCATCAGCACCAAATAGCTGATTAATCTCTTTCTTTGCTTCTTGATTATGACCAACCTCGGAATTAGTCCACCAAGACCAAGCGCTTATGCCGTTTCCCTCACTAAGATAGTTTTTGACTCGAGGCCGCGCCGTTCCATCTTTGCCAAACCACATACGGCCATCCGCGAGGAGACGATTGTATTCAGGTTCTACGTTTGCCCAGCATCGGCCCGGTGGTGGCTCGTACTCAGTTCCACCAGGCGCAACCAATTTATACATTTGGTTTGGTCTCCATCCTTGAGCCGTAAAATCGGTTGAAGCCCAAGGGCCACGCAGATCATTATCTGGGTTTTTGAAATTTTTCGTTTGCTCAGTTGATATGGCAAGCTTATTAAATTTAATGTTTCCAGCTATTTGCCCATAAACAAGAACATGGTCATGTGCTGCACCGAGTAAAAGCCTGGATTCCGGCGAAGTACGCTTTTGCCACAAGACATTCGCCACAAAATTTTTTCTTCCAAACACCTCGTCACACAACACCTTCAGATAGTGACACTCATTGTCGTCGATGGTGATCCACAGCGAACCATCCTCCGAGAGCAGTCGTCGGATGATCTCCAGCCGGTCGCGCATCAGGCTTAACCAGATGGAATGTTCCACCCCGTCGTCGTAGTGAGTAAAGGCGCTCCCGGTATTGTACGGCGGGTCGATGAACACGCACTTCACCTTGCCGCTGAACTCTGATTCGAGTGCCTTCAAGGCCAGCAGGTTGTCGCCGAAGATCAGCCGGTTGTCAAAGATGTCGTGCGCCGTCACCCGATGCGCCGCATGATAGGACAACTCCGGATCTTCCAGCAGAATACGCGGTTCCAGCCTCGGCCGATCCTCCTTGCCGATCCAGGTCAATTCGAGTTTTTGTTTTTTCATTATGGTATATATCAACTCATTGTTTATCGTACAAACAAGGCAAATTTCGTTTTCGAGTGAAGTAAACAGGCCAAGGCTTGCAGTTCCTGGTATCACTGTTTGCACAGGCTGGAAGGGGTAATGACCAGGATGCGGCGTTGCTGCTCGGCCCATTTCTGGAAGAGTACCAGTCCGGCTTTAATGGTTTTTCCCAGACCGACTTCATCGGCCAGCAATGCTCCGGTTGAGAGAGGCGACTTGAAAGCAAAAAGGGCTGCATCGACCTGATGTGGGTTGAGATCGACCTGGGCATCAACAAGCGCGACGGCAAGCTTTTCCACACTATCGGAAGGACAGCGCCGGGTGAGTTCGTAGGCAATGAATTTACTTTGATAGTCAGTGATGCTCAAAATATCGGAATCCCAAAAGTTAATTTTGCATACCAAGGTATTTTCTTACCTTATTATGNNCGGGGCCACTATATTTGAGTTCATATGTGTCAATAAGACATCGCCAAGTCAACATCTTCCAAAATATATTGACTCAAATTTGGGGATTCACAAAATGGAAATTACCAGAACAAACCTTTTACGAATCAGATATCGGTTGTAAAGAGAAGCATGCTGGCTGTGGAAGGCGGCGGAAATCCCTGCGGGAAGGGGGATTAATTGGGGGGAAGAGATCGTATCGCTTCGTGTCTGTCACAGAAGAGGGCGGCCTTTTTTCTCTTGGCACGCCCTGGCCGTTCCCGCATTTTAGGAATCAGCCGGGTGGCCAATGCAGCTGGCGGCCGCCCA
>DIKT01000043.1:319-481 GCA_002424635.1 Desulfobulbaceae bacterium UBA5611 | reverse complement strand
TCTGTCCGGCACCGGCGCCATTGTTAAAGACCATGCGGAAGCCGTCAGCCAGGCCGAGATCTTTGGCCAGGCGCGCGCCGGTGCGCATCATCTTGCCGATCAGCTGCTCATCTTCGGCCTCTATGAAGGCCGGGCCGGCGATATGTTTTTTGGGGATGACCA
>DIKT01000043.1:0-233 GCA_002424635.1 Desulfobulbaceae bacterium UBA5611 | reverse complement strand
GTGTTCACTCATGATTTTTCTCTTATCATATCAAATGAATATTCATCAAAATTATGCAGGAGCCGTTACGAAATAACTGTTATTTGCCGTCCAATTTCGTTATGGCTCCTGATGCCGTTTTGTGCTATTGCCGCGGTCCGCTTCTTTTATGCCGACGGCTTGGGGCCAAAAGAGTCTTCAAACAGTTTGATAATGGCCTCGCGCCCGGCATCGCTGAGATATCGGGTGCCGGA
>DIKT01000006.1:6235-24560 GCA_002424635.1 Desulfobulbaceae bacterium UBA5611 | reverse complement strand
CGTTACAATAACACGGGAATTTAGGATTTATATCACCGTCAGTATCGGAGTGGCCGGCTATCGATTTTCTGATGTCCCGGATAGTGCTGAGATGATAGTAAAACGTGCCGATCAGGCTCTGTATCAAGCCAAGGAACAAGGTCGTAACCGGGTAATTTCCAGCAATAGCAATGATGATCCGGCTGGTTTCCAGCAATGGCAAAAATGAGCTGAGTCAGAAGCAATGATAAGTTTGATAAACCTGCTTCCGCTTTCATCCAATATCCAGCCCTGACCTGATCACCGGGTCTCGATGTTATTCCTTTTCATCGCCTCTTTGACCTCACTGACCGGGACCTCCTGCCGATGGAAAATGCCGGCGGCAAGCGCGGCCTCGACATCGGTTTCCCGGAAGACGTCGACAAAATGCTGGGCCGAACCGGCACCCGATGAGGCGATCACGGGAATGGTCACCGCTCCTCGCACCTGCCTGATCAGTTCATGATCAAAACCGCTGTTGGTCCCATCCTTGTCAATACAGTTGAGGAGGATCTCGCCTGCCCCCAGCAGTTCGCACGTACCGGCCAATTGTACGGCATCGATATCCCGTCCTTCCCGACCGCCTTTGACCGTGCACTGGTACCAGCAGTAGTTCTCTCCCTGCGGCCCCGGTATGATAGTGCGAATGGTATTATGATTAGTATTTTCAGGACTATGGACATAGACTCGTCGGGGATCAACGGAGATCACCACAGCCTGGGCGCCATAGACCATGGAAATCTGTTCAATAGCACTGTTGCCGCTCTTCCGGCCCGTTTGTAGAAACTCTTCGACAGCATACACGGCATCACTGCCGATTGAGATCTTATCAGCCCCGGACCGAAAATATTCGGCGGCTACATCTAGGGCACTATAATGTTTACCCTCTGAATCGGTAAATTCACGGATACCGCCGCCAATAGTCAGAGGCACAAAGACATTTTCGGAAGTCCGTTGCAATACCTCAAGCATTGGTTGATCCTGCATCGGGAAGTCCCGGAAGCCGGTGATATTGAGAAAGGTAATTTCATCGGCGCCCTCTTCATAATAGCGACGGGCAAGCTCTACCGGTTTGCCGAGATTACGGACCTCACCCTCACTGCGTACATCGTACTGATCCCCTTTCGTCACCACCAGATCGCCTTGATCATTGGTGCGGACGTCCAGACAGGCAATGATTCTTTTGGCAATATGTGTTTTTTTAGTGATAACCGCCGGGGCAGGTCGAACCGTAATAGAGTCACGGCCTTGTGCCTCCAGGTAGTTTTTGAGGATAGCCAGTCCGGCCTCCCCGCTTTTTTCAGGATGAAATTGAAAGGCGGTGATATTGCCTTTCTCGACCCCGCTGACAAAAGACTCCCCATAATCGGTGGTACAAAGCAGCCAGTCCGGCCCGACATCAGCCACCGAGGCCCGGTAGGAATGGACGAAATATAATTTTTGATCCTGATAATCTTTGAGAATGGGAGATTCTTTATGCCGAATAATCCCATTCCAGCCGATCTGGGGCACAGACAGGGGGGCGGTTTGCCCAGCATCCGCTGTGCGACCAGTGAACCGTTTGATCTGGCCGGGTAATATTGATAAACCAGCCACGCCTGGCGATTCTTCGCTGCCTTCAAACAGGGCCTGTAAGGCCACACAAATACCAAGGAACGGTTTGTTAAGGCGAATCCGTTCAATAAGGGGCTCCACCAGTCCGTCACGTTGCAGACGCTGCATTACTGAACCGAAACTGCCCACCCCGGGAAAGATCAGCTTTTCGGCGGTAAGAATATCCTGAGGACCTTGGACGTCACGAACCGTATGGCCCAGCCGGGTAATGGCGTTTCTGACACTGCGGACATTGCCGGCGCCATAATCAAGAAGCGTTATCATAATTTGGCCATTCTAAAAGTTAAAATTTGCATCTGGCAAGGCGAACAAGTTAAAGTGACACTCACTTACCAAACACCAAGTTATTTACTATAATATTTGCCATGGGCGCAACCCCGGCACAGCAGTTTGCCATCCTGCTCGACATCACGGCAATCCTGGACCCAGTCACCGCAGGACTGGCACTGGACCCGTTTCAGGGGCCGGCCCGGCATATCCTGCTGAGGAATACTTACTGTCACCTCTGTGACGGTGAAGAGTTCCTCAGCAGGCATAACCCGGTAGGCATCCAGTTGCCGGGCATATTTGTTTTCAATCTCAGGGCAATATTTTTTTGATAGTTCTCTGGATTCTTCACGGGCAACCACCCGGAAGGCGCGACCTGTGTCAAGATTGACAAAAGTGGCCGCCATGATTCCATAATCAATCCAGCGCATGGACCTCTTTCCCAGGCTGCAGCCGGTGACTGACTGGATGGCATCGGTAGCGCACCGATCGATCTCAACCATAACGTAGAGTTTTTTACGGTCGAGTCCTTTGGGGTCCTTGATGCCGATGGCTTCCAGACCGATCATGGACATCCGTACTCCGATCACCTGACCGGCGCAGATATGGCCATGGATCCTGGTTGATATTTCCAATAACTCATCAAAAGATTCCACTTGTTTTCTCCCTGGAATAAAAAATGGAAACAATCATGTCTGACTCACGTTGTCTTGGTAAGTTTTCAAAATTCCATTCCTTTTTGGGCTTTGATGCCATTATGAAAGGGATGTTTGATCTCTCGCATCTCAGTGACCAGATCGGCCAGTTCGATCAGGGCCGCAGAGGCATGGCGCCCGGTGATGGCGATATGCATGGCCGCTGGCTTCTCCCGGAGAACAGCCAGCATATCCTCTTCATTAATAATTTGATAATGGGCCAGATAGGTGAGCTCGTCAAGAATAACCAGTTCATGTTTATTGTCCCGGATGGTCTGCACCGTAAATTGCCAAGCCTCTCTGGCGGCGGCCTTGTCTTTTTCCAAGTCGTCGGATTTCCAGGTAAAACCCCGGCCCATAACATGAAAATCAAGCAGGGGCTTAAACATCCTGGCGGCCTCAAGCTCGCCATACTGCCAGCTGCCCTTGATAAATTGAATGATACAGACCCGCTGGCCATGGCCCAGAGCCCGGAAGGCCAGACCCAGTGCGGCCGTGGTCTTGCCTTTGCCATTACCGGTAAAGACGGCAATCAGACCTGTCGTTGCTTCTTTATCCTTTGCTGCCGGTACGGCTGCCATGGCTGAATTCCTTGTCATAGAGTTTGGAAACGGCGGCCAGCGGCAGATCAGCAAAGACCTGGCCCACGCAGATGATTGCCGTTTTACTGATTCCGGTCTCACGGACCCGAGCGGCGATATCAGCCAGAGTCCCGGAGACAATCCGCTCCTGGTCCCAGGTCGCTTTTTCAACTACGGCTACCGGAGTGGTCATGGGATAGCCGCCGGCCAGTAATTCACATACTACCGTCTCCATCATGGAGACCGAAAGAAAGATGAGCATGGTGGTCTGATGGGTCGCCAGGGCTCGCAGCTTTTCAAGATCGGGCACCGGAGTGCGACCCTCCTGACGGGTGATAATAACCGTCTGGGCGATTTCCGGCAGGGTCAGTTCCGCTTTTAAGGCTGCAGCCGCGCCAAAGGCCGAACTGACACCGGGCACGACCATATATGGGATGCCGATGGCGTCCAATCTCTGCATCTGCTCCTTGATCGCCCCGAAGATCGAGGGATCGCCGGTGTGCAGACGAACTACGCTTTTATTATTGTGCCAGGCCTTAGCCATTGTTTCAATGATTTCATCGAGATTCATCCCGGCGGAATCATGGATATGGGCCTTACATCCGCTGAGAATTGCCGGGTTGACCAGACTGCCGGCATAGACGATACAGTCGGCATTATCTAGCAGGCGCCTGCCTTTGACGGTTATCAACTCGACATCTCCAGGGCCGGCGCCGACAAAGGCTATCGGCTCCATAGCTGGAGTTCCACTAACATCATCCGTGTCAGGAGCATCAAATCTAGATGTGTCAGCAGGGCTCGCTTCATGGAGAGGTACCGAGCCATAGGCGGGAGCGGCCGAATTAGGCTCATTCATCTTTGATCTCCTGATTGATTTTCTGGCCGACAATAATGGTAATGGTGTGCATGGTCTGGCAATCCCTGGTCTGTGGATAGCTCTGTCTTGCCACCTTGAGCTCGGTGAGGTTTACTCTCAAGCCATTCTCGTAGAGGTAGCGGGGTGCCTCCCGAGCTGTTTTCTCTAGAACCGCATTGATTACAATCCTGCCTCCAGGCAGTAACCTGTCCGTCGCCTGCTTAATAATGGCTTGTAGCTGTCCGCCGCTGCCTCCTATAAACACCCGATCCGGAGCAGGCAGCGCTGTCAGTATCTCCGGGGCCTGGCCTTGAAAAATCTGCAGATTGCAAGCCTGAAAATGTTGGCGGTTTCTACGGATATTCTCCACCTGTTCATCTTTTTGTTCCACAGCACAGACCTGCAGTTTAGGAAATAAACGTGCCGCCTCCAGACCGACCGCTCCTGAGCCGGCGCCAATATCCCAAAGCACTCCCTGCCGTGGTAGGCGCAGATTATGCAGGCTGGCCGCCCGCACTTCATTTTTGGTGATCAGGCCCCGACTATGGATGATCTCGTCTTCTGTCAAACCAAAGGCGGGACTTTGAGCGACAGCTGAGTTCCTGACCAGAATCATTACCGTCAAACGGCTAAAGGTCTGTTCTGCTATGTCGGTAAGGGTGCCGGAGTGTAGACGTTCCTCATCCATACCCAGGTTTTCAGCTACATGGACAATATACTGATTATTAATTTCTTTGCCACATTCAGCTAGCAAGGATTGAGCAATCAGATCAGGACTATTGGTCTGATCGGTAAAGAGAAAGATCTTATCCCTGCTGAGAATAGATGCGGCCAAATTGTTTATGGTGCGGCCATGCAGAGACAAGAAGGCGGCATCATCCCAGGGTATTTTAAATCTGGCAAAGGCAAGTTGCATGGTTGAGAGCGCTGGATAGATCAAAATACGTTCAGGCGCAAACAGATGGAGCAGGGTGCGGCCAATCCCGAAAAAAAGAGGATCACCGGTGGCTAAAACTACGACATCACCTCTCTGTAATGCCAGGGCTAACTGATCGAGTGCTGTCTGCACTGGGGCGATAGGTATAAGAGCCGGCAGATCGGTTAGGATTGAGACGAGTCTGGCCTGATGTCGCCTTGAGACCACTAAGGCCTCGGCATTTCGGATCAGAGCAAGGGCTTTATCTGAAAACGCTCCCGAGCTGTCCACACCGATGAGATGGATTATGGTCTCTTTCATTTTATTTAACCCTAGACCGATTCGACAATCTGGCGGGAGCTATGGACCAGATAGACAGTAACCGGCAGACCGGACACTTTCTGACAATAATCACGGGCAGCAAAACAGACTGCAGTGATACTGTCATGAGCCTCCAGGGCGATTAACCGTTCATAGATCTCACGGGCGGTATTGGAGCCGGTCAATTGCTGCAGAACAGCGGGCGCCGTGCCCAGAGTTGCCAGAAAAGAAATAGCATTTTGGACCTCCAGGGCGCCATGACGGACATGGGTCTGGGGGATGTGCATGGCCGCTTTCAAGACCTTGGCCCACATGGCCGCCAGATGGATAGCGGTAAAGCCATGTTTCGAGGCCTGATCAAGGGCAAAATGGAGATAATCTCCCATCATCACATAGGCCTCCTCAGGCAACAGCAGCCGCTGCTGCACGGCAAACTCCGAGGTTCTGCCGGTGGAGAGGACTATATCCTTTACTCCGACTGCCCGGGCCACATCCATAGAGGCAATGATGGTGGCAGTCCAGGCTGCAGCGGAAATAGGCCTGACGATGCCGGTTGTTCCCAGAATTGACAGGCCGCCAATGATACCCAGGCGATGATTGAGGGTTTTGGTCGCCAATGCTTCCCCTTTCGGCATGGAAATGGTGACGATTAAGGATCTGTCCGCCATACTGGAAACCACCGACAGGGCCTCATGCACTGCCTCCCGGATCATCTGTCTCGGTACTGGATTGATAGCAGGCTCGCCAACGGGAATGGCCAGACCTGGTTTGGTTACAGTGCCGATACCTTGGCCGCCGATAATAGTGATCTGGTCACTGACAATTTCAGAGGATGTGGCAAATCTGACTTCAGCCTCGATTTTGGCCCCGTTGGTAACGTCGGGATCATCACCGGCATCTTTAATTATTGCACAAAGAGCTGTGGTAGAGACTGGATCAGACCAGCGGCAGGCGCACAGCGTAAAGGAGATTCGAGAACCGTCAGGGAAGGGGATTACCACCTCTTTCTGAGCAGAGCCACTGGTCAGCATAAGAGTAGCAGCCTTGGCTGCTGCTGCCGCACAGGCTCCGGTAGTGTATCCTGAACGTAATTTTTTCATTCCAAAAAGCTCTCATAAAAAAAGCCGTACAGTAATTACTGTACGGCTTTTAAACTCAACATAAATAAGTCAAGCAGTCAAATCATCATATGAAAATTGTTAAACCTTCACATCGGATAGATTCTTGAACAACGGCAATTAATTTAAAATTATAAATTATTAATTAATTTATAGCTTCAGAAAGTTTGGAGCCAGCCTTGAACTTGGCAACATTTTTTGCTGGAATCTTAATGGTTTTACCAGATTGAGGGTTTCTACCGGTACGTGCTTCACGTTTGGAAACAGAAAAAGTTCCAAATCCCACAAGTGTCACCTTGTCTTCCTGCTTCAAAGCGTCGGCAATGGCAGCAAGAGTTCCGTTCAACGCTTTCTCTGCCGCAGCCTTACTAATGTCGGCAGCACTTGCAATACTTTCAACTAATTCTTTTTTGTTCATGAATCCCTCCTGGAAAAATCATTCTTAACCTTACAGGGGCAGACAGTATTGTTCCCCTTCCTCACAAATGCTTGATAATGCTTTAATAGAAGCATATTGAATTGTCAAAAGAAAAAGATCTATTTATTTTTAAATCTTTTTGCAATTTACCTTTCTACACACCTTTAAAATCAAGCTGTGACGTTTCATATCGAAAAAGAGCATAATTGAAACCAGAAGATGAATCAACAAAAAATATATATTTCTATTGAAAATTAATTTTTAAAGGCTGACTCGACCTTTTGGATCGACAAATACCTTATTAAACCCGAGATTTTTAAAATATTTACTAATATCAGGACAAGCAGCTGCGGTCATAAATCTGTCCAGGTCGCTTTGCATAACCTGTACCTCAACTGTGCCTGCTCCCATTTTAACCCGGCATCCCAAAAAGCCTTTATTGTGGAGGAACTGTTCAGCCTTGGCGATCCGTGTTAATAGTGACCTGGTTATTTGCTGATGAGCCGGGATGCGGGTAGCCAGACAGGAATTGGAGGGTTGATTATAATTTTTAAGCCCTAGTTTTTCGGCTAAAGCGCGAATATCTTGTTTATTGAATTTAGCCTCAGCCAGTGGAGTTAGCACGCACAGCTCCTGAATGGCCAGCAATCCAGGCCGATGCTCAAGAAGATCATCGGTATTGGTGCCGTCCATCAGGATAAAAGGAGAAGGTTTGTGGCTCATTACTTGTTGGATTGCCTCATAAATCCTTTTCTTACAGAAATAGCAGCGCTGTGCCGAGTTGACTATAAATTCTGGCCAGTCGAGTGGATCTACCGGTACCGTCTGATAGGAACAGTTAATTCCATTAAGGGCCGATACTGTTTTTTGTGCCTTTATCTGATCTTGCTCCGGGATGAGACACGAAACGGCATGCAGGGCTGTAACATTTTCAGACCCGATGGTGTCACAAGCCACTCGCAGCAGCAGTGTAGAGTCTACGCCACCGGAAAAGGCCACTGCCAAGGTCTTAGGCGGCACCCGGCTATAAGCCTGTAACAGTTCCTGCAGTGCGACCAGTTTATTGTTGAGATTCACCTCTCGCAAACCGGATTGGATCGATTTTTAAATATCATCAGCGTCAGGTAATAACTGGGCCGGCTTATTTAACAGAAATTTACGATCCCTGATCCATCCTTTTAAGGTCTCGGCAATCTCCCGGGCCTTGACTATGCTGGACAGCGGGGCAGTAGGCACCTGTTTGCCATTAACCTCAATGAAGCCTGACTTTAACTGGGCGTAACTTACTTCCCCATAGTTGCGGGCAATGCCGTTTGTATAGTCATAACCATAATCGACAACCTGAGTGAAGATGTCCGCATCCGATATTCCGGTATAAGACGCCATCTTACTGTTCAGGATAGGAATAGGTACTCCCAGGCCAACGGCCAGAGAGCTGCCATAACCAAGGATAGATACCCCGCGCAGCCATTTGGCCGACATCTGCTTCAAGTCGCCTTGCACCATGAGCGTGCCGGCCGGTTTACGAGGCACGCCTGCTGCCGTCCGTGGAGCATTAGGGTTATGCTGGCTGCCGTGCCAGGTAACATAGCCGATACCGCCGCCCAGGAAAATCCTGGTCCCCATCCCGATGGTTTGATAATGGGGATCATTCAGCAGGGGGCTTAATTCGCCGGCACTGCAGAAGTTGGCATTACGGCAATGCGGTTTAAGCATGCCCATATAAGTATGAACCATTTTATCGGAAAGATTGACGGCACAGTTATAATTCTGGTAACCATTGCGCGGATTACATAACATGGCATAGGGAAGATCGGCCAGGGTCACTTCTTTTTGCATCTTGCGCCCCAGGTAACAGTCAGTGCCATAACCTTTAGCTTCCAGGAAGACTTTGCGGCCAGCCACCAGATCTTCAATCACGTGGCCGCCGCCGTAACGGAATTCACCGGGATAAATCTTATTGAGGGGATCATCCTCGGTAGGTTCCGTGGCCCCGATATAGGCATCGACCGCCGCCAGACCGGCATAGGCCGCCACCTTGTTCAGCCAGACCTTTGAAGCCTTAATGGTAGGAGTCATCTGGCCGAAGTTAAAAAAAACGCCGGAAGAGCACATGGGAGCGAAGGTGCCGGTGGTGACGACATCGACCTCACGGGCCGCCTGCTCAGGTCCCTTGGAGCGGACAATGTCGACCATCTCTTCGGCGGTCACTATTACCGCCTCACCAGCTTTGATCCTGGCGTTAATCTCATCATATGTTTTTTGAATATTGCTCATGCTGGTATCTCGAATAAAATAGTTGTATGCCGGACGCAAAATTGATTTTTCACATCTATATTTTTGATAATTTTTGATCTTATAGTACACCTCTTACTTAAATCAATCTTTTTACAGCTTGACATACTTTTTTCTTTCACCTAGATTCCAGCTCCTGGATTTATCGTTTTTGTTGAAGTAGACAAACTTCAGCATGTATGCCGTCCTCATCATGAACAGGAACAGTCAATGACAACTGAAAAAAAGCTGGATATTGGCCAGATACGAGAGCAGATAGATGCCATAGATAACCATATTCTCTCTCTTCTAAAAGCAAGAATTGGTTGTGCCCAGGAAATTGGCAAGCTTAAAAATAAAAATAACCAGGCCAAATGGGATCCCTTACGTGAACGGCAGATTTACGACAGGCTGCTTATGATGAATAATGGCGTCTTTCCGGAGACGGCCCTGCGTTCCATTTTTAATGAGATCATTACCAGCTGCCGGCTCTCCCAGAAGAAGATTTCGGTGGCTTATCTAGGACCAGAGGCTACTTTTACCCACCTGGCCGGAGTGCAATACTTTGGGCACTCAGCTTCTTTTGAGCCGATGGAAACCATTGATGATGTCTTCTCCGAAGTGGAAAAGAAGCGGACGCACTACGGCATTGTGCCGGTGGAAAATTCGATCGAGGGGTCCATTTTTAACACCTTGGATTCATTCATGAAGTACAAGGTCAAGATCTGTGGCGAGGTGCTGCTGGAGATCAGTCATAACCTGGTCTGCCGTTCCGGCAATATTGAAGATATCCAGACCGTGGCCTCCCATGCCCAGCCTCTGGCGCAATGCCGGGAATGGCTGCGCAAACATCTGCCCCAGACCCCGACTCTGGCGGTCTTTTCCACTGGCGTCGCGGCCCAGATGGCCGCCAATAACCCCAATATCGGCGCCATTGCCTCCTCGCTTGCCATCAAGACCTATGATCTGCAGGAGGTGGTCAAGGGCATTGAGGATTATCAGGGCAACACTACCAGATTTCTGATTATCGGCGATCATTCCCCTTCGCCCAGCGGCACGGATCGCACCTCTTTGCTGCTGGGGCTTATGGATAGGCCCGGGGCCTTGAACGAGGTGCTCACGGTTCTTTCGGAAGAAGATATCAATCTGGCCAAAATTGAGTCCCGGCCGATCAAGGGTAAACAGTGGAAGTACTTGTTCTTCCTTGACATGATGGGCCATATTGAAGACGAGAAGATCAAGCGGGGCTGTGAGCGCTTAAAAGAGATCTGTTCCTATTATGAATGGCTTGGCTCCTATCCCTGTCATGACAAGAACGGATTTGCTCTGGAATAATGTTTTAAGCCAAAGGCAGAATATAGATCTTCAAAATGGCATCAGCTTTTATTGCCAGGGTCAGATGTCACGCATCTAGCCGCCGATGCGTGACATCTGACCCTGGCAATTGATTTGCTCTGATCCGGCCAGATCGTCCTGCAGGGTATGGCCTTTTGGTTTCGAAAGAATAGTCTGACAAATGGCTTGTTGAATATCAAAGTCTGTGCCGCCGTCCCGTAGGATAACCTTTAGATCAGTTTCATGGTCATGCAGCAGACAGGCGCGCAGTCTTCCTTCCGAGGTCAGGCGCAAGCGATTGCATTTATCACAGAAGTGATGACTGATGGGACTGATAAAGCCAATATGGCCTGTCTGGCCGTCAGGTAGAGTCAGCCGGTAGATCCTGGCCGGTCCTTCCATCCGGGAACCGGAAATTGCTTCCAGAACCCCCACAGTTGAGATCATCTCTTTTAGTTCTTCAGCGGCGATAAACCGCGATTTGTCCCAACTATCCTTATTACCAATCGGCATGAATTCAATGAAACGGACCTGAATGTCCCGCTGCGTCGCCAGCCTGGCAAAATCGACAAACTCATCATCATTAATGCCTTTCATGGCCACCATGTTCAGTTTGACCTTAAAGCCCAGATCACAGGCCGTCTGGATTCCCTGCCATACCTGCGCAAAAAGATTGGCGCCGGTAATTGCCTGAAATCGTGCAGGTTTCAGGGAGTCCAGTGAGATATTCAGGTTTCTAATCCCGGCTTGATACAGTGCGGCGGCTTTTTCATGGAGTAAAACGCCGTTGGTAGTCAAACGGATTTCTTCTAAGCCCTTAATCCCGGCCAGACTGTGAATAAAGTCCATGACCCCGTTTCTGACCAGAGGCTCACCCCCCGTCAAGCGCAGTTTGTTCATACCCATGCCCACGGCCACCGTTACAATCCGCAGCAGTTCCTCATAACTAAGCAGGTCCATGCATTTGACAAGCGAGGAGGAATCTGCCGGCTGAGGCATACAATAGAGACAGCGCAGATTACAGCGATCGGTGATGGAAAGGCGGAGGTAGGAAATAGTCCGGGCATATTGATCAACAAGCGGCCCGGGAATATTATCTTTGTGTTGTTGATCTGTTTGCATAATTATTTATGATGAATATATGATATGTTATATATGATCTGATCTATGCGGACGTTGACTTTTTACTCAAAAGAGACAATATAGCGATGGTAATTTACCCTGAATCATCTGCTTCTGCCATAGCCATTTTTCTCAAGCATTGTTTCAAAAATACTCTAGCCTTTAGCAAAATGTAGTAAAATAAAGAATTATGCCATGCTCATCCTTGGAATAGAAACCTCTTGCGACGATACTGCCGCGGCGGTATTGAGAGATAGCGACAGCCTGCTCTCCAGTGTGCTTAGTAGTCAGGATCAGATCCATACCCGTTTTGGCGGGGTAGTGCCGGAGCTTGCCTCCCGTAAGCATCTGGAAGCTATTGTGCCCATTGTTCATGAGGCTCTGGAGCGGGCCGGCGTGACCCTTGCCGATATTGATCTGATTGCGGTTACCCAGGGTCCCGGCCTGATAGGCTCTTTGCTGGTGGGCTTTTCTTACGCCAAGGCCCTCTCCTTTGCCACCGGGATTCCCTTTGTCGGGGTGGACCATATGGCCGGACACCTGCTGGCGGTCTTTCTGGAAGATGATAAACCTGAGTTTCCTTACATTGCTCTGATCGTCTCAGGCGGGACCAGCTCGATCTATCTGGCCACCAGTCATACTTCTTTTGTCCTTCTCGGCAGAACCCGTGATGATGCGGCCGGCGAGGCCTTTGATAAGGTGGCAAAACTTCTTGGCCTGCCTTATCCCGGCGGGCCGCGAGTCTCGGCTGAGGCCCGGGCTGGTAATAACACTGCCATTAAGTTTCCCAGAGCCTGGCTTGGTCGCTCTTTATCCTTCCCTGGAGCGAGCGATATCGGGTCATCGAATTTAGAAGAGGATTCACTTGATTTCAGTTTTTCCGGACTGAAGACTTCGGTGCTGAATCATTGCAATCAGAGCAGACAGATGGATATTCCTTTACAAATCCCTGATATCTGTGCCTCCTTTCAGGAGGCCATTGTCGATGTTTTGGTAGAGAAGACTCTGCTGGCGGCCAGGAAACATAATATTCAGACTGTTGTTCTTGGCGGCGGGGTATCAGCGAATCCACGACTGCGTGAATCCATGCTCAAACGTTGTCAGCAGGAGGGAAAGGCTCTGTTTATCCCGCGCCCGGCATTTTGTACGGATAATGGCGCAATGATTGCCCTGGCTGGTTTTTATTATTTTCAGCACTCAGCACCAGGCTCTTATGATCAGGACGTTTATTCACGTTCGCAAATTTAGGAAACTAACGAGTGATTTGTATTGGTTAATTATCGTATAGTTTTTTAGTATAGTATGAATTAGAAAAACATGAGCAGATGAATCCAAAAAGATTTTTCAAATATTTTTATTTAAAGTTTTTACGCCTGAAAGGGGATCCCCAATCCTTGGCCGGTGGCATCGCTATTGGTGTTTTTTTAGGGATCATGCCCATCATGCCGTTCCAGACTATTCTTGTTGTGCTGGCCACTGTTGTGACCAGAACCTCTACGATTGCCGCCGTCTTATCAAGCTTTCTGGTCGCTAATCCTCTTACCTATGTGCCTCAGTATTATTTTTCTACTATGATTGGCAATGCCCTGACCCCTTATGATCTCACCTGGAGCCGGATCAAAGAAGCGATGGATCTTATGAGCCAGGATCCAGGGTTCTATAAATCCTTGAGGATTCTGGTCGAGCTTGGTTATGAATCAGTGATTGTTATTGTGGTCGGTGGGATGATCCTGGCTATTCCGTTTACTATAGCCAGTTATTATCTCTCTCTGCCTGTTTTTCAGAAGATAAAGAAGAGACGTGAACAGAAACATCTTCTGAATTAAGAGATATCAATGAATGCTCAACGAAGCGCCAGATATTATTATTTAAAATTTAGACGTACCAAAGGTGATCCTCAATCTCTGGCCATGGGCACTGCTATCGGTATTTTCCTGGGTATTGTTCCTATCATGCCCCTGAAGACCATTACTATTGTTTTCACTACTGTTGCAACCAGAGCCTCAACCATTGCCGCGATGCTGGCCAGTTGTCTGATTTGTAATCCTCTAACTTATATTCCGCTGTATTTTCTGTCCACCATTATAGGTAATGTTCTTACTCCCTATCAATTATCTTGGCAGCGCATCAAAGAAGTGCTGGATTTTCTTCTGGAATCTCCTGGAATGTATAATGCCTTGATAGCCCTTGCCGGACTTGGTTATGAGGCGATGATCGTCCTTTTAGTCGGTGGTGCTGTTCTTGCCCTGCCATTTACCATAATCAGTTATTTCCTGTCTCTGCGTTTTTTTGGCCGGATAAAAAAGAGACGCCAACAGAAACATCTTCTCCAACTAGCCAAGATATCCAGCCAGCCCGAAACTTCGATTTAAAGCCAGCAGAAGTTTTTTTTATGATCAGGTATTATGGCTCATTTTCCATGTACACAGATATGAACAGATGAATCCGCACAGAAGCACCAGATATTTTTATTTAAAATTCATGCGTCTGAAGGGTAATCCTCAATCCTTGGCTCTTGGCGCAGCTATCGGTGTTTTTATTGGTATTGTGCCGATCATGCCCTTACATACGCTGTTTATTATTGTAGTCACGCTGTTGACTAGAACCTCAACCCTGACTGCATTGTTGACCAGTTTTATGGTTAGTAATCCTCTTACCTTTATTCCCCAATATTATCTGTCCACCATGATCGGCAATGTTATTACGCCGTTCGAGCTCACTTGGCCGCGGATAAAAGAAGCGCTGGATATCATGCTGCAGCATCGGGGATGGTCCATATCACTGATGGCCCTGGCTGACCTAGGTTATGAGGCGATAATTGTCATTATCGCGGGTGGCGTAGTCATTGCTCTACCATGCGCCATCGGCATTTACTTTTTTTCCTTACGTTTTTTTGTGCATATCAGGAAAAAAGGGCGGCACCATTCTTAAGAGTCAGGCAGAATGAAGAGCATCTGGCAAGGCACCATTGCACCAGCAAAGAACCTAGGTGCTTATGCCGACCTGTGTTTGACGATCAGGTTCTTTTGTGACAGAACAAACAGCGATATTTAGGAGGGTGATCTGCAGGAAGAGGGGATATGCCTGCAGGATTATGGCATTCAGTGCAGAATTTTTCGGCCTCTTTTTTCGGCATGTCCTGGAAACGGCTGTGATTGGCATCTTTGGGAAGTTTGGCCGTGGTCTCTTTCGGGGCCTTAAACAGAAACAGGAGAATGGCAGCACAGGTGAGGAGAAAAGCAACATTCAGGAGAATTGAATTTTTTTTTCGGACTGGGGTAGGATTCATAATAAAGGGCTCTGGTGCTGAAGATTGATAAATGATCAGGTCATTAGCTAAAATCACCTGATCTTCTCTTGTAAATATTAAGTAGCCATTTCCAGTTTATTAAAATTTATTATGCCATAGCGCAGGCCCAGGGTAACCAATTCTCCGGCCAAGTAATGAAAAGCGGGGCTGGCACTGCTCCACTCTGCCATTCGACGGTGCAGACCGTGTTTACGGATCAGGGCATCCATCACTGCTGGGTTGTGATCGGTATCAATAATAGTGCGGGCTGTTTCTTCACCGGAAATGATTGCCGGATAGATACCTTCTCCAGTTAAACCAGAGGCCAAGCCGGCAGCGTCACCTACGAGAAAAAACCGGCCGAATTTATAGCCTTGATAATCATAATTGATATATTCAGCCTTGGCTTGTTCTTTTTCCAGAGCAAAGCCCCGGCTTCCAGCCCAGGCCAGCAGACTTTTTTTCAAGACCTGGGTGGTAATAGTCCTGGTTACCTTGGGAATATAAGCACCGATGGAAACGGTATTGCTATGGGGAAAAATCCAGCCATAGCCATTCCTGAAGAATTTATTATTCAGATGCCATTCCATTTGCTGGAGATCACCACTGATCTGGTAGTTGATACCAATACCCATCCTGTTGTTTGCCAGTTTTAAATGTCTCCTGACCAGAGAGTTGGAGCCATCGGCTCCGACCAGATAGTCAAAGGTGATCTCCTGCCGGGCCCTGCTTGCTTTCTGCTCGATTACTACTCTCTGCTCGTCAATTTCCTTTACCTGCCAGCCGGTCATGATCATAGCACCGGCCTCCAGGGCCTGTTGGGCCATATGAGTCCCCAATTTTTTACGATTGACGGTAGCAATAATGGCTTCTGGCTCTTCAATGCGGACTGTCTGCAGGCGGGTAATGATATGCTGTACCGGAAATGACTTCTCCGCAAGATCCGGCGGCACTCTACTGATCAGACCGCCCCAAGTGATTCCGCCGGCACAGACCTTGGCCCCGATGGTCTCATGCCGTTCAATGACCAGAGTCGGAATGCCGTGTTCGGCAAGAATCATGGCGCAGGCCAGACCGCCAGGGCCGGCACCGACAATGACAGTATGAATATGCATGACTATTATTCGATATCCAGATCTATGGGAGTTGCTTTACGCAGGAGCCGGTCCAGTTGGTTGGCAAAGGCTTGGCGATTTCTTGGGCTTAATGGAGCCGGGCCGCCTGTATTGATGCCGCTGTCCCGCAGTTCGGTCATAAAATCTCGGGCCGATAACCGTTCAGCGATATTTTCTTCCCGCAGCATCTCACCGCGTTGACTGAGGACCAGGCAGCCCTTACTGATGACGGCGGATGCCAAAGGGATATCATCAGTGATAATCAAATCGCCAGGCAGAGCCAGATCAATGATCCGACTATCTGCCGCATTAAGTCCACAGTAGACCTGAATCCTTTTGATAAAAAGAGAAGAAGGAATAAGCAGGGGACGATCAGCCACCAGAGTCATCAGGGTTCCGGTCCTTTCGGCCGCCCGGTACAGAATATCTTTGATGATTCCGGGACAGGAATCGGCATCCACCCAAATATGCATTTATAAAGATCCTGATAAGTTGATAGTCTGTTCTGATAGAAGAAAGGGCAGAGGGTCAATAAAAATTACCTTGCTGTTAACAGCCATTTTCTCCCAGGTGAGCTCATCTATCTCTTGGTCTTCATCAATCCAGGCGCAACTGAGATGAAGATGAGCCGGCACAGAGACAGCTTCAGGAGTTGCACTTATAGTGGCCATCAGTTGGCCCTTATGGACCCGACAAGGACCTCTCCGCAAGATCATGGCCGGACATACATGACCATAAATCGTATGGAATACCGTCTTGCCCTGCCGTCTGTCCGGATGACGAATATAAAGAGTTTCTCCTAAAAAATCACGATGAAAATAGACAAGATCTCCTGTTAACATAGCCGGAATCAGCATTGTCGGCCAGACAGGGATAATAGCTCTGTCTCTGTTCTGCAGCTGATAGATATCAAGACCTTCATGCGGATGTGGTCGCAGGTGAGAGGGGGATTGTTGATCTTGCGCTCGCCACCATTGAGCAGTATCCTGGAACAGCATACCGGGCCGCAACAACAAATGACTCGTATCCTCCAACTTGTTGAGCTGCATAAAATTATCAAGAAATGAAGCCGGTGGTATTTCGATCCGCACTGTCTCGTTGCATCCGGTAAAAGATTGATGGCTTGGTAGCGCTATTGAAACGCAGTAATAAAATAATTTATTAACATTATTTTTTCAGTTCACAAACCAGCATCTGCAATTTTTGCCGTGATTCTCATGCAATGATCCTTGTTTTCACTCTCCTCTTCGTGTTAGACATAGTCCTTGCAAAAAAGACTGTTGACGGCCATGGCTCGGCCCTCGGCTTATGATTAATTTCAAAAAAAACCTCAGAATGTAATATGGCAATTCGTGGAATAATTTTTGACCTTGATGGCACCTTACTCGATACTCTCGACGACCTGGTGAATGCCGCCAATGCAACTCTGGCGCATTACGGTTTTCCCGGTCATGCAGCGGCTGCTTATCGCTACTTTGTCGGTGATGGTCTCATGACTCTGATGGAGCGGATTGTCCCGGCCAGCAATAGATCGCCTCTTGAAATTACCGCCTGCATGGAAACCTTTCTGCAAATTTACGGCAAGAGCTGGGATCTGCAGAGCCGGCCTTATCCGGGGATTATGGAGATGCTGCAGCAGTTACAGGCCGCAGGCCTGAAACTAGGGGTGCTATCTAATAAGCCGCATAGTTTTACGCAACTTTGTGTTAATCGTTTTTTTTCCGAGGACACCTTTGACTTTGTTTATGGCCACCGCGAACTGGTACCTAAAAAACCGGATCCAGCCGGGGCTCTGGAGATTGCCGCCTTGATGGAAATACCGCCTGAGCATATACTCTATGTAGGGGATACCGCTACCGACATGCAGACTGGAAATAAGGCGGGGATGTTTACCATCGGCGTGCTCTGGGGCTTTCGCGAGCGTATGGAGCTGGCTGAAAACAAGGCCGGAAAAATCATCAGTCATCCATCGGAGATTGTAAATCATGCCATTAATAAGTGTTGAGCTGCTGACCGCCCTGCCTTATGCAGTACCGCCGGTGGTGGGGGCCTTTATCGGTTACCTTACTAATAAGGTCGCCATTAAGATGCTTTTCCGGCCTTTGAATCCCTGGCGGATCTTCGGCATGCGCTTACCCTTGACCCCTGGGGTTATCCCTTCCAAAAGAGGGGAACTGGCCGTTAATATCGGCGAGATGGTCGGCGAACATCTGCTGACCAGCAAGGAGATTGCC
Organism: Desulfobulbaceae bacterium UBA5611; assembly: GCA_002424635.1. GTDB lineage: Bacteria > Desulfobacterota > Desulfobulbia > Desulfobulbales > Desulfocapsaceae > UBA2270. Next base: position 6,387 of record DIKT01000006.1, on the reverse strand, counting down.
CAGGCCCTGGCCAATGAATCATTCCAAAACCATCTCTATGGATTGATCGAAAGCAGGGGCAGCGCCTTATTGAACCGTGACCTTGGCCCTCTATCCAGTCTTATTCCTAAAGGCTATCACAGTTATTTTGATGTAGCCGTCCGGGCTGTCAC
>DIKT01000006.1:0-6190 GCA_002424635.1 Desulfobulbaceae bacterium UBA5611 | reverse complement strand
GCTATTGACCGGCAACTGGAGCGCATCCTGGCCACCAGTCTCGCCGATATTTTTCCCGGCCGCGAACGAGAAGGCGGCTATGCCTTTATCGAGAAAAATCTGGCCCGCATGCTGGCCAGTCCGGCCATGGAGCAATGGACCCTGAGCTTTGTCCAGCAGAAGGTTTATGCCACCCTCAGGCAGAAAAAATCCCTGGCTGATATCCTGCCGGCCTCGTTGCAGGAGCTTATTGTCAATACCATTCAAGAGCAGACGCCGGCGCTGTTAGGCAAATTTGCGGTGGTCTTGAGTGAGCCTGAGATTCGCGATAAAATTGTCAAAGGGGTGCGCGCCGGCGTCGAGGATTTTATCGCGTCCATGGGACCTATGGCCGGAATGGTCAAGAATTTTCTCAGCATGGAGACGGTAGAGAAGAAGGTCCGCCAATATCTGATTGATAAAGAAGATGATATTGTAGGCTGGCTGCAGAATGAAGAGGTGCAGCAGCGGGTCTCAACCGTCCTGCGGGAAAGAAGTCAGGCTTTTCTGGCCACTCCTCTGACCAGGATTATTGGTGAAGTGGCCGAAATTACATTATTTCCGGTAGAAGATAGTAAAAAGGCGGAGCAAGAGGATAAGGTCGAGCAGTTCTGCTCGCAGTTAAGCCATCAGCTGGTAGCCTTTCTTCGTGAACCGGAAATGACGACAGCTGTCGCATCGATGATCCGCGATAATCTGGAAACTCATATAGAAGGGGGCAACTTATCCCTGGGAGAAGCCTTATGGGATCTGTTGGGTGATGCCGGCATGCGCAAGGGCAAGAGCTGGATCAAGGATGAGGTATTGTCGCTGCTGCGTTCAGCAGATACCAGAAAGAGCCTGAACTTTATGACCCAGGCCCTGCTGCAGGAACTGCTTAGTCGTCCTATCGGTCGTCTGTCCTCCTTGCTTCCGGCCGGGGTGCGGGATGGTCTTTATCAGTCGATCCAGAAGATGGCCTCTGATATGCTGGCCCTTGAAGTGCCGGGACTGGTGGCCTCGCTCAATCTTAAACAGATCGTCAAAGAGAAGGTCGATTCACTGGATCTGCTCCGTCTGGAGAGGCTGCTCCTGTCAATTATGGAAGAGCAGTTTAAATATATCAATATCTTTGGCGCCTTCCTCGGTTTTCTGATCGGCTGCCTGAATGTACTTTTTCTGGCTTCCTTCTGAGCCTCTTTGCTGCCGCCAAATTACAGGTTGAGGAATAATTTGGCGGTCCATAAGAAAATAAAGACGCCAATGACATCGATTGAGGTAGTAACAAAGGGACCGGTAGCTACCGCAGCATCAATATCAAAACGTTTGAGAACAAGCGGAATAAAGGCGCCAACCATGGCCGACATGGACATGGAGACAAAGATGGAGATGCCAACCACCACCCCCAGCAGTTTTGGTTCGGAGTAGCCGAAATAGGCAAAGACCCCGAGTAGTATGCCATAAAGGACACCTAGAATCAGTCCGACCCGCATCTCTTTAAAGATAATTTTAAAAAATTGATCCATATGAATCCGGCCGGTAGCGATCCCGCGGACAATAATGGTCGATGACTGGGTGGCGATATTGCCGCCCATGCCCAAAACGATGGGAATAAAAGAAGCCAGCGCCAGCACCTGGTTCAGCTCCTTGGTAAAGGAGTTAATGACAAAAATACCCATCACCCCGCCCAGCCAGGTAGCCAGTAGCCAGGGCGCCCTGATCAGGGCATTGGCTGACGTCGATTTCAACAGGATTTCCCGATCTTTACCAACACCGGCCATCTGCAGAAAGTCTTCGGTGGCCTCTTCCCGGATAACATCAATAATATCATCAACGGTCACGATACCAACCAGGGTATAGCTGGAATCAACCACGGGGACCGCCAGGATATTATACTGGGAGACCATATGGGCCACCTCTTCCTGATCGGTATCGGTCGACACGGAAATCACATTGGATTTCATGATATTTTTCAACAGACGGTGGGGTGGATGCATCAGCAGTTCCCGTAACGAGACCACACCGGCCAGTTTGCCTTCACCGTGGGTGATATAGAGATAAAAGACCATCTCCTTTTCTTCGCTGCGTTTCTGGACCTTGGCAATGGCCTCTCCGACGCTTAACTCTTCATCCAGATGCATGTAATCGGTGGACATGAGACCACCGGCCGTCTGCGGGTCGTACTGGAGGAGCTCATCAACCTCTTCCCGATCTTCCTTATTCATGTGTTTACGGATATTATCAGCTACTTCTTCGGGTAGAGCGGCGATCAAATCGGCCGCATCGTCCGTTGCCATCTTGCTGATAACGCTGGCCATAAACTCATTGGATAGATCTTCCACCAGGGAAAGCATGATGGACTTATCAAGCTCACTGAGGAATTCGCCGATAAGACTGGTCTTGGCTATAATAGGAAAGACGTCGTTTCGTTCTTCTTTGGAGAGATGGCGGAAGACCCATGCCATATCGGCCGGATGGGTCTTAGAGATCAGTTTTAAGAGATGGCCCGTGGCTTGACGGCGATTAAGACGCTTGACCATATCAAGGATAACAACGCCCTCATTACCAATCAGTTCCCTTTTTGTCGTATCTTCCATGTCGTTTACCTGGGTAGTAAGACGAAGTTCGTCTTCAGGGCTTGATTGAGACCATATAAAATATAGTTAAATACATTCTTTGCTAAGATTGAAAACAATTAATAATAATTGAAGGATAAGGACGAACAAGGAGAGGTGAAGATTAATGGTAGCTGACAGATGTCCTTGAATCTCCAGGACATACGCTCTGCTGAGAATTAAAACAAACTGTCACCTTGAATGATCCAGCACAGAAGCAGCCCGATAGCCATGGCCACGATCCCCATAATGCGCAGTTGATCCGGTCGCATTTCACTGAGCTTTTTCAACCAGGCTTGCATCGATTCCGGGGCGGCGACATAGGGAAGACCTTCAAAAATCAGGACCATGCCGATTAATAAAATAAATAATTTCATAGTCTGTCTGGATAGCATATTTTCAGCCGGTTTTCAACTAATGAAAAATTCGCACCTAATTCTCTGCTGCCAAAACGGATTTCCTGCTCGGTGATTTCTGTTGTTTTTTACTGGATGACAATATGCCAATTTCGGCAATACGCAGCAGTCTGATTTTTCCAATACTGTTAGCAGGCTGAGCTGAATTGAGGTTGCTTTTTTCAACGTCTCCTTATAAGATGCCTCATTGGCAAGACTTAACGTATGGTTGTCTTTTATTTGTATAAATCTGTAAACTTAATTTCCGTGACGTAAGGTACGTATAATGACCGATTCTAAAAAATCAAAATATAGTGAAGCAGGAGTTGATATTGATAAAGGCAATGCTTTTGTCAAGGGCATCAAGGATATAGTCGCCTCAACACACCAACGGGGGGTCCTGAACGATATCGGCGGCTTCTCCAGTCTTTTTGCCATTGATACCCTGACCTATGACCAGCCCGTTATTGTCTCATCGACTGATGGGGTAGGCACCAAACTGGCAATTGCCGGGCTCTGCAATAAACACGATACTATCGGCATTGATCTGGTGGCCATGTGCGTCAATGATATCATTGTCGGTGGGGCCAAGCCACTTTGTTTCCTCGACTATTTCTCTGTCGGCAAGCTCGATATCCATACCGCCACCGAGGTGGTCAAGGGTATCGCCGAGGGCTGCAGGCAGGCCAAATGTTCTCTGGTCGGTGGTGAAACAGCTGAAATGCCCGGTCTTTATAGCGGTGATGATTATGATCTTGCCGGCTTTGTAGTGGGTATTGTCAACCGTGATGCCATTATTGATGGCTCCGAGATCAAGGTGGGCAACAAAATTGTAGGCGTGGCCTCCAGCGGTCTGCATTCCAATGGTTTCTCCCTGGTCAGGCAGGTCTGTTTCAAAGATCTGGGCCTGTCGGTCGAACAGCAGATAGAAGAGTTCGGCTGCACCCTTGGTGAAGAGCTGCTCAAACCAACCCGTATTTATGTCCAGTCAGTTCTCGGGGTATTAAAACATTATAAAATCAACGGTATGGTCCATAATACCGGCGGTGGCTTTATTGATAATGTCCCCCGTATATTGCCGCGCAGCTGTAAGGCTGTCATCGATTGTTCTTCCTGGAAAATCCCGCCGATCTTTACCTTCTTGAGCGAGAAAGGCAATATTCCCATGGACGAGATGTACCGTACCTTTAATATGGGTATTGGCCTGATGGCAATTGTCGAAGAATCAGTCGCCGAGGACGTAGTCCATCATTTTGGAGCGATGGGTGAGCAGGCCGCTATCATCGGCGAGATCGTCAACACCGAGAATGGTGAAGAGGAACAGGTCGAACTGATTAACTGATTAGCAGAATCTGACAGACATTCAGGGGGCATTTATCTCACGATAGATGCCCCCTTTCTTTTTGGTGAAGCTGACAAGGGTATTTATTTAGATATATGGCTTAAATTGGCGCAATCGCTGGTGCCGCCCTGAATTTTATCCAAGGCATGGGGCAGGGCCGGCAGCAGAACGGCAATATTTTCTCGGGCAGCTTTCAGGCTGCCAGGCAGATTGATAATCAGGCTGCGGCCTCGAATGCCGACCATGGCCCGTGATAACACCGCATAAGGGGTCTTCAGCAGGCTGGCCGCCCGCATGGCCTCGGCCATACCGGGAATCTCTTTGTCGATGACCCCGCGCATGGCCTCAGGTGTCACATCGGTCGGTGAGACTCCGGTTCCCCCGGTGGTCAGAATCAGATCAATCTTGTCTTGATCGACCCACCTGATCAGCGTATCAGTAATGGCTCCGATCTGATCCGGCACCATGTCATAGGCCCGTAATTGATAGCCTTCTTCCTGCAGTATCTGCTGGAGCATGGTCCCGCTTTCATCCTCCCGCTCACCACGAGACCCTTTATCGCTCATGGTAAGAACCGCACAACTGAACCGCTCTGCATCCTGTCTCATCTATATTTCCGGCAACATTTTTCGGTTTATTGATCTTTTCGCCCCAATTTTCAAGGCACTCTAAAGCGGCTTCGCGGCGGCCGCAACAATCTTTTCGGTAATATGAGCCGGCACTTCTTCATAGTGAGAAAATTCTAACGAAAATGACCCCAGACCGCCGGTCATGGCGGTCAGATCAGTGGCATAATTCTGGATCTCAGCCAAGGGCACCTGGGCAACAATGACCTCATTATTGCTATCGGCATCCATGCCCATCACTTTGCCGCGTCGGGAATTAAGATCGCCCATAATATCGCCGACATGTTCCTTGGTAACCCGGACAGTCATTTTCATATAGGGCTCCAGTAAGACTAAACCGGCGTCCTTGACCGCTTTTTTAAAGGCCAGGGAACCTGCCACCTTAAAGGCCAGCTCGGAGGAATCGACGGCATGATAAGAACCATCCACCAGGGTGACCTGCAGATCAACCACCGGATAACCGGCCAGCACCCCTTTTTCCATGGCCTCCAGAATTCCTTTTTCCACCGCCGGCCGATATTGGGAAGGGATGACGCCACCGACGATCTTATCCTCAAAGACAAAGCCCTGGCCATGGGCCAGCGGCATGATCTCAATGGTGCAATCGCCAAACTGGCCGCGGCCGCCGCTCTGTTTCTTATGTTTACCCTGGGCCTTGGCCTGGCCCTTAATCGTCTCTTTATAGGCGATTTTCGGCCTGGTCAGCTCCATTTCGACCCCGAATTTTCTTTTGATCCGGGCTCCGACCACCTCCAGATGGATTTGGCCCATGCCGGACAGCAGGACTTCGCCGGTTTGCTGATCCCGGCTCAGATGCAGGGTGAGGTCTTCATCGAGAGTTCTGGTAATCGCCGAGAATAATTTTTCCTCTTCTCCCTGTTTGGCATGGACCGCAAAAGTGATAACCGGCTCAAAGGAGCGGGGTGGCGGATAGACGATGGGATTGGCGGCCTCACAGATCGTATCGCCGGTCGTTGTTTCTTTGAGTTTGGCCACAGCCACAATCATCCCCGGGCCTACCATCTCAACGGTTCGTTGCGACTTGCCTTCCAGAAAGAAAAGATGGCCGAAGCGTTCACTGACTTTTTTACTGGCGTTATAAAAGCTGTCGCCGGACAGACTGCCTGAATAAACGCGGAAAATGGTGAGTCGGCCGGCATAAGGATCGGCCATAGTCTTGAAGACCATGGCCGAAAAATGTTCATTAGCATAGGG
>DIKT01000005.1 GCA_002424635.1 Desulfobulbaceae bacterium UBA5611 | reverse complement strand
TGAAGTTATACTGTTTATGGGTGACAGTCTCCGGGTCGCGGAAAGCGAACTGATAGGTGTCAGCTAAAGTTAAACTGGGATTAAGCGAAGACTGGGTGCCAAAACCACTATAGTCGATATCCACCTTACCCTGGGAATAGCTATAATCCGAGGCCAACCTGAGTATACCGGGAATGAGCTCATAGCCAGCCCCAACGCCGATGGTATTGGTTCGATCATCAGTCACCGCCATCCACTGGCTTGCTTCTCTGGTCCAGGGGCCAAGCTCGCTGGTTGCTAACGAGGCAACTGTCGGATTCAGCTTATTATTTTCATTGTGCTCCAAACCGCGTTGGGTGGCTTCTATGGTTTCTCTGCTACCGAAGGCGTTCAGGGTCAGTTGATCGGTCGGGGCATACGAGCCATCTAAACCATAGCGGTGACTTTCGCTCTCCAGCAAACCCAGCTGGTCGCCTGGAGTTGCAGCCACTTGATCGGCAGGACTTGCCAAGGGGTTGCCTAACAGCGGCTGGGTAGATGCTACATTAGAATCATAGTCATCATTGCGATACCGATAAGAAGCGGTGACATCCATCATTTCCATAGGCATGAAACTGGCGGCAAGATCGAACTGATCGCGTTCCCGATCGGAGACATCAAATTTCCGCATATCAGGATGATTACTGAAAGTAAATTTGGGATTATCTAAATCAGTGCCCGTTGTATACCAGTAACTCTGGGCAGTAACATTGTTATTATAATCGTCGCCGTCACGATCGCCGTAGAGATATTTGGCCCGCAGGGTCAACCAGTCAATGGGCCGCGTTCGCACCGAGCCCTTGAAGATATTTTCCTCGGTATTAGCCTCGCGATAATCACGATCGATGTCTTCCCGTTCGACACCCAGGCCAAGAGCGGTCCGCCAGAAAGGTAGATTATAGGAAGACTCCAGGCCATAATTCATCTGATCAAAGGCATAAGCCAGATTGACCCGTGAGTTCTTATAACTACCGTTGGCATTGCCAACACCAGCCACTGCCCCGACAGTATCACTGGTTATATATCGCCAATTGCTCTCAGGAGTATCATTGTCCAGATCATAATAACGGACAAAGGCCCGCAGGTTCAGGCGTTCAATCGGGTTAATGCTATAATCAGCATTAAATAGGGTGGTGTTGATCTCGGTATCGGAATTTGTCCGAGGCAGCCTGGCGGTGGAACTGAAAGCACTGGCACTGCCTAAATTGCTACTGCTGTAGGGCAACAAGGTCTCGTCCTGATCCATGATGCCATAAGCAACCGTGGTATTCAGGCGGCTGGCCATAGGCAGATCAAAACCAAGGGCCAGGGAGGCATTCTGATAACGGTTGTCCGGAGCTAATGCCCGCTGCCCGAAACTTGCTATATTGTGTGTGCCATTCCAGCTATCGAAACCATCGCCATTGATATCAGCCACATAAGGGTTCTGCCAGCGGAGGGTGTCAATATCATTTTCAAACCCGGATAACAAGTAGGTAAACAGGGCCTGATAAACTGGCTGGTTGTACTCGGCCTCAAATTTTATCTCCTGGGTTTTGTAGTCGATGGGCTCGGCCAATTGCACATTAAGGGTACGCGGTGGCCGGTCGCCGATAGGCCCATAAGTAAGATTGGTGCCATCCTTACGCTCGTCAGTCAGTGAGAGACGGAACTTGAAATCTTGAAAGGGCGTAAGCGACAGGGTCGCTCCGGTCTTGTCCCGCTGGGTGCCGAGATCGGTCTTATGGAGAGTAGTCGATAACCAGGAGGCAGTGACCGCATCATTATCCCTCAATGCTCCGGCGGCTGCCTGCGCTGCGGTGGGCGCCAGGAAGGTGTTAGGGATAGGCGCCGTGCTGGGCAGGGTTAATATTCCGTTTCCCTGATGAAAAAAAGGCGTCATGGCCTTATTGCTCAGGTTGTGGGGGATCTCATTACGATCGATAACGAAATTCCAGCTGTTATAACCACCTATTTCAAAACGGATGGATTGATCGTCTTTCAGCAGGTGATCACCCTGAAAATTGAGGAACCGGCCATAGCTGGGATCAAGCGCCCAGAACCAGAGATTATCAAGGTAAAAGCCATCATCGATATCGCGATATTCGTTAAATTTGGAAGAGTCCGTATCAACATCGCCTTGGCGAATGCCTACCGTTATCTCGCCGGCAGTTTCAATGGTTCCTTCCTCCTGGGCTTGAGCCACCACGGGCGCCAGCAGGAGTAATGATACTAATGCATAAGTCTTCTTCATGTTCATGCCTCCTTTTAGCGGGTGAATTTGGCGCCTGATGGATGATTAGAGCCGTGCTGAGTAATATGGCAGTTTACACAGCCTTGGCCATAAGGGTTGCTGGTCCGGTTGTAACGGGGCAGATTAATATGACCGCCGTAGGAATGACACTGCAGGCAAAGGAATGAACCCTTGGCGTTCAGCATATCACTGTTATTGGAACCATGGACATCATGACAACTGGCGCAATTCTCCCGCACTACCGGATGTTCCCAGACAAAGGGACCGCGTTTATCCTGATGACAGGTGAAACAGGTCTCATTGACTGTGGCCTCTTTGAGCATGCTCTTGCCAACTGAACCATGGGGATTATGACAACTGGAGCAAGCCATCTTGCCTTCTTTGACCGGATGATGAGAAGTCTTGTTCATCTGGCCTCTGACCGTGGCATGACATGAATAACAGACCGAAGGTTCATCCGCCCTGCTCAGCAAGCCTTTGTCGCTCTCTTTTTTCATCAGGGTGTGACAGGAAACACAGCCGACTTCACCGGTCTTATGCTGGCTGTTCTGCCAGTGCATCCGTCCGCCGTCCTGATGGCATTGCAGACAGACGGCCGAATATTGTTCGGTGGACAATTTCAGGCTGTCGTCCGGAGCATTGACATGCTCACTACGGGGACCGTGACAGGCCTCACAATCACGAGTCTGCAGGGCACCTTTGGCGCCATGCTGAAAAGTCAGACCATGCACGGTCTTATGATAGGCATCAATGGAATCCGCATGACAACCGATACAGGTTTCCTTGTCGGTGACGTAGGCTGCCTTGGCAAAGCCCGGATTCAATGCTGCCCAGTCTATTTCTTCTGCTTGAGCCATGACTGGCAGACTGGCCCAGGCAATGCCCATAAGACATGCCACCTTGAATGTTTTTTTCATAACTTCTCTCCCCTCCTCTTTAGTGGTTTTTGTGCAGACAACTCTCTTCATCTATTATGATTAATTCATAATATTGTTCTTTTTACCAGCTTTTATTTTAGAATAATGTAGAGGGTATCAGACAAGCGTTCCAGATAAATATGCTTGACGGAACAAGCGCTTCTGTGAAGTTTTATTCACAGAAGCAGAAAAGAGGTGAACAGTGAAGGGAACCGGCTCAACTGATTGTTGAGTAGGCCAGCTTTTTCATCAAGACCCGCATGCAGCCGAGTACTTGCGTACCCAGAGAGGTCAAGAGGTAGATCTTGTTGTCGTCCTGATCGAGAAAATCAGCTTCTTTGAGTATTTTCAGATGAAAATTCATCTTGGTATGATCGGTTAATTCCAGCTTGCGACAGATATCCATGAAACGCAAGCCGCCTTCCTGTTCAACATGCGCCAGAATCTGGCGCCGGAGAGGGTTGGACAAGCAGCTCAGCACCGTATCCAGATCTAAAGAGGTCATGCAGCTATCAAAACGGGCCTCTTCCAGGACTCGCCCTACCGAGGCCAGCAGGGCATCAATACGAAAAGGCTTGGTGATATAATCCGAGGCCCCCTGACGCATGGCGGCCACCGCATTGTCAACGCTGGCAAAGGCGGTGATCATGATAACCGGCATGCGGGGTGATTTTTCCCGGATGCGGCCCATGAGCTCCAGGCCGCTGAGACCGGGCATGATCAAATCGAGCAGGATCAGGTCGAAGTTCTTATGGGCCAGATGCTCCAGGGCCTCTTCACCACGGCCGGCCTCAGTCACTGCAAAGCCGGCCTCACTCAATACCTCAGCAACGCTTTCCCGCAGATCCTGATCATCATCCACCATCATTATTTCAATCATAACATAACTCTCTTTGCGGCCTTGGGGAAAATCAACTGCACGGTCGTGCCGATGCCAACCGTGCTGCTCAGTTCGATTCTCCCCTGAAATAATTGCATAATGCTGTAACAGATAGAAAGTCCCAGGCCGGTGCCTTGACCCACTTCCTTGGTGGTATAGAAAGGCTCCATCGCCTGATTAAGATATTCCTGAGAAATCCCCGTCCCGTGATCGGCAACTTCGACCAATACTTCATTATCCCGGCATTTAGTCAGAATCGTAATGAGACCATTAGCCGGAGAAGCATCCATGGCGTTTAATAATACATTGAGGAGTACCTCTTCAATCTTCACCGCTACGGCCATGATTGGCGGGAGCTCCATCAGCCTGGTCTCAATACGATAGTTTTGCCGGCGACTATCCAGTAAGGTCAGGCTCCCGGAAATTACGGCATTAAGATCGAGTAGAACCAGAGTATCTTCCTTGTGGCGTGAAAAATGCAGCAGTTCGCGAGCAATATGTGAGGCCCGGCCTATATTTCGATCGATGGCGGCAAATCGCTTTTCAAGGCGTTCTCCTGTATCTGACCGGGCGGCTAGTTCTTTTTTGAGCAATTCGACATTCAGAGATATGTTAGTTAAGGGGTTATTGATTTCATGGGCAATGCCTGCTGCCAATTTTCCAATTGCAGCCAGTTTTTCCGCCTGAGCAAGATGCAGGACCTGCTGCTCAATCGTTTTTCTGGTTTCAACATTAAAGACGTTCATAGCCTTGACCAGAAAGTAAGTGATCAGAGCGGCTGTGAGACTACGGAAAATTTCTATCGGTATATTCAAAACAGGCATTATCGCATGAGATGGTATAATTCCGGCCAAGAAGGCATAGAGGGCAAAGCTGAAACCGGCCCACCGTAAATTCAGCGCTACTGACTGGCTTAATATCTCGATTACTCGCCCATGCCGGATCAAGGCAAAGGCCGCCAGTACGCCACCCAGATTGCCGATAGTCAGCCGGGCAAAGATATCCGCCTGTCGCAAACTTTTCAGATCCAGATTTTCCCAGGACAGATAAAGATAGCCCCCTAACAGAATAAGACACAGTGGGATTAGAATCCGGAGCCATTGCCAATGAATCTTGGGCTGGGAGCGGAGCAGAGAAATAGCGAAATAATTGAGGAACAGAAAAGAAACGACTAACGTCAGCAGCTTAAGATAATGGATCGGCAACAGCACTAAAGAATTACTATAGCCCAGACGCAGATAACATTCGAGCCATTCATGAAGACCATGGCTGAAGCCGAAAATAGCCAGAGAAGGCAGACTGCTGGCGAGTCGTAACTTGCTCTCCGACATATCCTTGACGGCAATAGCAAGCCCCAGGAAAATGAAGGTCAGACCATAAAAAAAATAAAGAAGGAATCCGGCAGGAAATTGGCTGATTGGCATGCTGCTATCTTAGTTAACCGCACTGCCGTTTGTGCTCTGGTTTGTCGTTACTGTCTGTTTTGTGGCGGACAATAGCAATGCCTCCTTAAATCTTTGATAAAAAACAGGGCTAGTTTTGTGCTTATTATTGGATTAATAAATAAAAGTTTTGCATTATTACATGCACGACATGGTTTGTAAAGCCGTGTCTGCTTTCCCGGCTGTCGGCCTTGGAATGCTTCCTCTGCATTAGCGTAGATAAATCATTTTATCTCCAAGCTTTTGGCCCATAAATGAATAATCTTTAACAACTCTAATAGAAATACTAGTCATGCCTCCTGAAATTAGTTATTTATCATTTAAGTTAATGTCCAATGATACTTTTTAAATATTTTTTGCAAAAAATTCGGCAGTCCAGCGACCAGCACAAAATTAAGAAATTGTTTATTATCTTTACCTGAAATCTTTTTACTTTTAATTCTACTGACACACCATTAAACGTGAAGAAAAATAATAGCACAGTTGACAATCAGCTAATCAACCATTCCTGCTGTAACCAGCAAAATATCGACAATGCCGGCACATGGGAGCAACTCTTCAATGGTATCCAGGATCCGGTGCTGGTGGTCCGACCCGATGGTATTATTATTGAAGCCAATGAGGCCACCCTGCAGGCAGCCCGCAAAACCAGAGATGAAGTTATTGGTCAGGGCATATGCAAGATTGTGCACGGCGGCCGTTGGCCTCATATCAAATGTCCCTTGGAAGAATTTCTCAAGACCTGTAGCCCAAAAGTAGAAGAAACACGCCTGCCCGGGCTTTTTGGGGAATATTCCTTTACTATCTTACCTGTTAAGGAACTGAACGGTAAGATAGATAAGATTATGCTGATAGCCAGAGAATTAACCCGAGATGAAATGCGTAAGGTGGATTCCATACGAACGGCCAAACTAGCAGCTATTGGTGAGCTGGCAGCCGGAGTTGCTCATGAGGTCAATAATCCTATTACCGGTATCATTAACTTTGCCCAGGTGCTGCTGGATAAATACCAATTTGATCCGGCCGGCATTGATATTGTACAGAAGATCATGAAGGAAGGAGAACGCATAGCCTCTATTACCCGTAATTTAATTTCTTTTGCACGGGCCGACAGCGGTAAGCGGGAACCGGTCAATCCTGTGGAAATTGTAAATGCCAGTCTTACCCTGGTCAATCATCAATTGCAGAAGGACGGCATCACGGTCGTGACTAAATTTCCATCTAAAAATTCACTTATTGTGGCAGACTTCAGACAATTACAGCAAGTTCTGCTGAATCTGATCAGCAATAGTCGCTATGCCTTAAATGCTAGATACCCTGGTTTTGATTCTCGCAAAATTATTGAAATATCCTGTCTTGAAAAACGTGATGGCGATCATCCTGTTTACCGGATAATAGTAAAAGATTACGGAACCGGTCTGCCCCAGTCTATCCTGGAGCGTCTTTTTGAGCCTTTCTTCACCACTAAACCGCCGGGAGAAGGCACCGGGCTCGGGCTCAGTATCAGTTATGGCATCATCAAAGACCACGGTGGTAATCTGCATGTTAATTCAATCCTGGAAAAATATACGGAAATGATCATAGAACTTCCAGCTGGTATCTAACACTATGAAAAAAGATTTACATGCGGCCAATATTCTCATTGTCGATGATGAAGAATCCATCAGACAGACCTTTGAAATATTCCTGATCGCTGAAGGTTATCAATTTGTCAAAACCGTAGCAACTTTTGACGAAGCCATGGAGGCCATAGGCCAAACTGATTATGATTTGATTATCAGTGATATTGTTCTTATTGGTCCTGGCGGGACAGATCTGTTACGCAAGATCAGAGAATCAGGAGTTGAATGTCCTGTGATAATGATCACCGGTTTTCCCAATCTTGATTCGGCAACAGAAGCTGTTCGTCATGGTGCCTTTGACTATATCTCAAAGCCGGTGAATAAAGAGACTCTTTTACATTTTACCAGACAAGCCCTCCTGCATTGGTCTTTGGAAAATAAAGCCAAACACCTGCAGCAGGAAAATGAAAAGTATCGCCGATATCTGGAAACTATTTTTCGGTCGGTCAGTGATGCAATTATTACTGTTGATGCCAACTTACAGATTATTCAACTTAACGAAACAGCAAAACAATGGCTGAAGTATAAAAACGGGGAAGAAATTTCAACTTTTGATCACTTTCCTGTGGAGCTGGGTGCCGCCTGTCTCGATGATGTCCGGAAGGTTCTGGAGCAAGGCCGGGAAGTAAGAAAGCATCTTATTGAATGCCATACTCCTGATCATACTACAAAAATGATCAGCCTGAATGCTTCACCTTTACGGGGAAAAGATGATGAATTCCAGGGTGTGGTCATTGTAGCCAGGGATATGGTCGTTACCGAGTCTGTAGAAAATACAGGCAATCGTAGTTATTTCCACGGCTTCGTGGACTCAAGCGCGGCCATGCAGGAGGTTTATAATCTAATCGAAAATATTGGTAAAGTTGATACTGCCGTACTCATTACCGGGGAGTCTGGAACCGGGAAAGAACTGGCAGCAGAGGCACTTCACGCCGAGAGTGCACGTCGAGATAAGCCGCTGATCAAAGTGGACTGTGTCGCGGTGTCGGAAACCTTATTGGAAAGTGAGCTCTTCGGCCATCGCAAAGGATCTTTTACCGGGGCAGACAGAGACAGGCCCGGCAGGTTACTGCAAGCTGATGGTGGTACTTTGTTTCTGGATGAAATCGGCGATATCTCGCCTCGAACCCAATTGCTTCTTTTGCGTTTTCTACAGGAAAAGACTTTTACTCCAGTAGGTCAGGACGAACCAATACAAGTTGATGTTCGGGTGATAGCCGCTTCCAATGTTGACTTTCAGCAAATGGTGCAACAAGGGAAATTCCGAGAAGATCTTTACTATCGACTTAAAGTCATCGAGATCAAACTTCCTCCTTTGCGAGAGAGGATCACAAGTATCCCACTAATTGCCAATTATTTTTTGAATCTTTTTCGCACCCAGCTTGGTAAAAAAATTGCCGTCATTTCTGATCAGGCCATGGAATGTATGGCGCATTATAACTGGCCGGGGAATGTTCGAGAATTGCGCCATGTGATAGAAAGGGCCTGTGTTTTGTGTCAGGATGAAGTTTTGCAATTGAAACATCTTCCTGAAGAACTGCAGAGACCGACGGTCAAAGAACTTCCTGCAACCTCATTGCTGCCATCTCCTGGTGTTCACCACATCACCACAGAACAGCTGACAATAACTCCTCATTATCTATCAGAAGAAGAGAAGATTATTAATGCTCTGCGGCAAGTAAACAGCAACAAGGCCAAGGCAGCCAAACTCTTGGGTATTGCCCGCTCGACACTTTACAGACAGATGGAGCGCTACAATATAAAAGATTAATAAGAAAAATTAACTCATCTAAATATTCACCTCAATAAATCAGTTTATCTCTCCTGGTAACTTCCTTTGATTTTCTATTATTACAGCCACATACATAGCCGTTATCTTTATAACAATTAAACTCCTGAGGCCCGGGGACACTTATGGGACAGTTTCGGGACAGATATGGGACAATGATGGGACAATGATGGGACAGTTCTATTTTATACTTTTATTTTGTCTTGGGACATTAATAGTGAAAGCCTATATTTTCTTTAAATATACGAGGAAAAACAGTTAGATACTAAAAAAGAAATCAGAACTTAGCCTCCCACTCCATTATGGCATACATTCTGCAACTACCAAGGCAAAGACCGATACTGGAAAGTACGGGCAGGAATTAAACCTTTAAGAAGACAAGGAGATGCCATCATGACTGGAAGAATACTTACAAAACAACAGAGTCAAAGCAGAGTTCAAGATGGAAGCCAGACTACCGTTGCAGCCGAGATCGATAAAGTAATAATCGGCAGTGTTGCAGCTTTTACAGGAATTATTGGATTGTGGGTTGTTGCTTGTCTAGCAACCGCCATGTATCAGGCAGGTGGACCGCTGCAGCTCATCGTCGGCTGGTTTAAAGCAGTAAGCGGCATGTAAAATTTAACAGATAATGCAAGATAAATATTTGAACGATAAAAAAAGCCGAGAGGATTTGCTTCCTCCCGGCTTTTTTCATATACTCCCGAGATAAAAGAATATTTGAAAGTAAAGCTCGGTTTGACTGTTATATTTTGACAGGCTGACTATTCTGTGTTGTTCTCCTAGCTTTACAGTGACGGCTATCAACGTGACAGTCTTTTGAAACCGGCATTTGCCTTCAGGGAGATCAACTACATGGCCCTTCTTGTTCGAAATTTACTTATTTTTTTTCTTTTTTCCGTTTTGTGCCTGTTTATGGCCCTGCTCTGGTTTATGGAGCATAGACATTCCAGTCAGGATTATAGCGAAGTCATTAAGCAATTAAATAACAATCAGATTGTCAAACTTGAATTTACCGGCAATAGGGTTGTTTTTACTGATCGTGATAATCACTCTTTTGTAACAACAGTCCCGGATGTCAGTAAATTTTTAGAAAAAGTAGAAGGAAAAAATATTCGTGTCGTCGTGGAGGCAGATAGGTTCAACCTGATTTATATGACCGTTATTGCAGCGTTCGTGGTCATGTTAATCATGATGGTCTGGTGGTCTCTTCAGCCTGGCAAAAAAGCAGAGAGTAAATTCGCCAGTGATAAGCTGGTCCGGCTTAGCGGAAAGGAGATTGGACTAACTTTCAACGATATTGCAGGTATCCCTGAAGCCAAAGAGGAATTAGAAGAAATTATTTCTTTTCTTAAACATCCTGCCAATTTTAAGAAGATCGGCGCAACCATCCCCCGGGGCATCCTGCTCCAGGGTCCTCCCGGCACCGGAAAAACCATGCTGGCGAAAGCTGTGGCCGGTGAGGCCGGTGTCCCCTTTTACAGCTTCAGTGGCTCTGATTTTGTCGAAATGTTTGTCGGTGTCGGGGCCTCGAGGGTGAGAGATCTTTTTAAAGAAGCAAAAAAAAATGCTCCCTGTATTGTTTTCATTGATGAAATAGACGCGGTAGGAGCCAGCAGATCAAGCGGTGCCTCGGCCGGAGGACAGGAAGAAAGAGGACAGACACTTAATGCTCTGTTGGTTGAAATGGACGGTTTTGCTACAGAGGATACTGTGGTCGTACTGGCAGCTACCAACAGACCTGATATCCTCGATTCAGCCTTGAAGAGGCCAGGGCGGTTTGATCGACAGATTAACTTGCTCGCGCCTGATTTGAAGGGCAGAATGAAAATCCTGGCAGTACATGGTCGCAAGGTGGCGCTGCATCCGGAAATCGCCTTTGAGGATTTAGCCAAGTCAACTCCTGGTTTTACCGGTGCTGAGCTTGCGAATTTAGTCAATGAGGCCGCTTTAATGGCCGCCAGAAAAGGACGAGATCAAATCCTCAATGAGGATTTTGAAAAGGCCCGAGATCGTATTCTCATGGGTATAGAACGTAAAGGAATGGTAATGAATGATCATGATCGGAAGATTCTGGCCTATCATGAAGCAGGCCATGGCATTCTGGCTAACAAACTCCCCAATTCCGATCCATTGCATAAGATCACTATTGTCCCCAGAGGTATGGCCCTTGGTCAGACCCAGCAATTACCGATCAATGACTATCCGGCATATTCCAAAGAATATCTGCGCAGCAAGATTATTGTCCTGATGGGAGGGAGGGCAGCTGAAGAGTTGATGTTCCAGCAGCAGACCACCGGTGCCCAAGGAGATCTGCTGACGGCCACCAAAATTGCGACCGACATGATTTGCAAATGGGGCATGAGTAAAACTCTGGGTCCTCAATCGTTCTCCATTGAAAGCGGCGGTTTTATTGGCGGAGATGGCGGACGTCTGCCTATGGGCCCGGATACCGCCAGATTCATTGACCAGGAAGTTAATGAGCTGCTTCTTACTTGCTATGATGAAGCCGTGCGCATTTTAACAAAGGAACAAAGTCTTCTGGAAAATCTGGCTGAGATTCTACTCCAGGTTGAAACCCTGGATGGGGAGGAATTTGATATTATTGTAAAATGCAGTATTAAAAAAGATATAGCAGCCATTAAAGATGCCGATCATAGCTGCAATAACTGCACTGCTAAAGAAAATTGCAGTGTCGGTCAATCCATGGAAGAGGTGGTAGATGCGATCGCTACGTAGATTAAGTGCGGTAACTTTTATCTGCACTGCTCTCTTGTTGGGAATACTTGTTCTCACCGGCATCCGACAAAATATGCTAACGAGTGACTACAGTAGTATTGTTCAAGAAGGTGAAAGCACCATTTTTCTTTATGCCACCATTCAAGAACAAGCAACGGAAGGCCTGTTATCTCGCGATTCATCGCAGCTCCTCGGTGCAGCCAAAGAATTTGAGCAATTGCAAAGCAGGTATATAGCCATGCTTGATAACCATTTGATTCCGAGCCAATATAAACTCTCTTTTTTACAGGAGCTTGATCTGGGTCGAGTCGTAATCAATTTAAGAAATCTTGCCGAAAAGCCCGCCAATGAAGATTTGATTACCACCATTCTTAGTCAACTCCGACAAATAAATAAGCAATTCCTGCAGTTTGATAGAATTGTAGTCAATGATATGAGAAACAGGCTCATGCAATATCAGAAAAGAGCTCTGGTGTTAATGGGCATGATTATTTTTTTGACCTGTTTCAGTCTTATTATCCTTTATCATAAATCTGTCAAACCCCTGATCGATCTTGCCACGCAGGCTGAACAGGCATTGATGGACGGCACTACCCTTAAACTCAGTACAGAAAAAAGAAACAGTGTGGAGATCAGCACTTTAATTGCTGCTTTTAATCAGTTAATTCAAAAACCTAATGAGGACGGCCCTGATGACTTGACACATAACAGGAGAGAGGCGGAGTTTTCTGCAATTATTAATGAAGCTACAAACAGACTGAACGGCATTATCAACTATTCACAACTGTTGGCAGATTATTGCGAGGCAGAGAATATAGGTAGTGAACAAAAGCAGATACTTTCTAAAATTATTCAAAATGGAGAAAAATGTGCTGCGATTCTCCGAAAAGGTATTCAATAGGGGATATGTAAATGATAGATCCAGATAAAAAAGAAGAGGATGTAAGAGAAACAGAAGTTTCAGTCACAGAAGATGGCAAAGAAATGGGAGCATGGCAGAAATTGTTAGGATGTACCTGGAAAACACCTCTTGGTTTTCTGGGAGTAATTCTGACTACTGTCTCCATCACCTTGATTGTGCTTGGTCTTATTGGTCATCTCTCGGGCTTGATTGCCAATCATTATTTTGCTATTTTTACTTTTTTATTTTTACCGGCCATGATGCTGTTCGGCCTGTTTCTTATCCCGTTAGCCTGCTATTTCCGGCGCAAAAAATGGTTTAAAGACAGCCTGCTTAATCCTGAAAACTTAAAAATTGATCTTGCTAACAGACATCATCGTAAAGGCATTGTCTTATTTCTTATTCTTTCGGTCATTAATCTCACGATTTTGGTTCTGGTAGCTTATGAAGCCTACCATTTCACCGATTCTTCCTATTTTTGCGGGGTGGTTTGTCATGAGGTTATGGATCCTGAATATACTGCTTATCAGCGCTCCCCCCATGCCAAGGTTGCCTGTGTATCATGTCACATCGGCCCTGGTGCGAGTTGGTATGTGCAGGCCAAACTCTCCGGTCTGCGCCAGGTAAAGGCGGTAATCGATGGCAATTTCAGCCGTCCGATACCAGCCCCAGTCGAGCACCTGAGACCGGCACGGGATACCTGTGAGACTTGTCATTGGCCTGAAAAATTCCATGGCAAGAAAATCAAGGAATTCATCACCTTTTCCAATAAAAATCAAACCGAGCCCAGCATCCAGGAAGTAGCCTTACGTATTGGCGGCCGTAATCCGGTAACCAACGATTTTGAAGGCATTCACTGGCATGTAAGCCGTGACATCAAAATCGAATATCAGGCCCTTGATAACAAACGGACGCAAATTGGCAATGTCAAAGTTACCCGCCCAGGTGGCATTACAGAAGAATACGCTGTAAATGCAGAGCCCACTGAAGAGGGAACACCTGAGGAATGGAGAACGATGGACTGTATCGATTGCCATAATCGTCCTACCCATGTTTATGACGATCTAGAACAAGTGGTTGATTTTGGCCTGTCCTCTAAAAAACTTAATCCAGCGATAGAAGGCATTAGGGAAGACAGTATTGCCGTCCTGCAGATTGAGTACGCCAGTCGGGATGAAGCCACAGAAAAAATCGTTGGCGACCTGCTCGAACGGATGGCTAAACGCCATGGCAATGATTTCGTGACAAAAAATGAAAAAGAGATAGTGGGTTCAGGATCTTTTCTTCTGGAAGCCTATCTTAACAATATATGGCCGGCCATGAAGGTGACCTGGGGAACTTATCGACAGCATCTAGGACATCAGAATGCTGATGAGGGCTACGGCTGTTTCAGATGCCATGATGATGAACATAAAACCAAATTCGGTAAGATTATCAGACAAGATTGCAATATGTGTCATGATGAACCGCAATAACAAAAACTAATTAACTTTCGTATGAGTTCAAATAAACTTAAATGGGTCTATTTGAACTCATACGATATCTTGCGTTAAAGTTGACTTGCGCAAGATTTCTGCAAGATCATTAAAAATCCTTTCAAAACCTTCCTTATTTTTATGGCTACTGCCGGCCAAAAGCACTGCTACGCCCGTGTCATCTTCTTTGGCCACAATCCAGACCCGTTGGTGCGACATAAAAAAGGCAACCACTAACCCCAGAAGCATCAGGCCACATCCGGAATAAACAACCCAGACTCCCGGATCTTTACTGACCTGTAGACCGGTCGCATACATTTGTTTGCCGGTGATGAGATACTCGGTGCTATCTTTTATAATAGTTGCGGTCGCACCATTGTTAAGCCAGAAGAGTGATGGCGCACCCTTGCCATCGGAAAACCAGATCTTCAGCTGCGACACCGCCGGGCCGATGCCTTCAGCATTAACGACCCCAAAGGTAAGACCTTCCTGCGGCCACTGCCCTTTTTCCTGGTAAGCAACTATTGAGTTATTACTGTGACCACTGGTCTTATTGGTCACCTTGATCATAAAATCCTGATATCCTTCATAGCTGGCCTGATATAAGGTAATACCCTGGTAATGCAATGGGGAATTCACCTCTATTGCCGCCTGAAACAGTTCTTGACCGTCCTGGATAATAGTTAAGTCTGATTTATATTTCTTGACCATGCCGGTTGGATAAAACTCAAGATTAAAAGAGTCACAACGCACGGTAAAACCCAGATCAATAGTCTGATTACCACTGGCGGTATATATTTTATCTGTCTGCTGGGTCTCAGGAATCATGACATTGCCCTTAAATCCAAAGAGTTCACCAATGATGGCCCCGACAAATATTACAAGAATAGAGAGATGAACCAGATAAACACCAATGCGGCTCCACCTGCCTTTTTGAGCAAAAAGCCGAGTGTCGCCAACTCCCTGACGAATACTGCTGTTCCAGCCACCGAGGTGGAGTTTGGCGGCTAGTGCTGAGACTGTTGGCGACAGCAATAAACTGCTGCGCCATTCCTGCTGATTGCTCATATTCTCAAGACGGGTAATGGGAGTGTCGAGACCATCAGTCTTGATCTGTTGCCAAGTGCTTGGAAATCGTTCAAGACTGCAGACGAGGAGATTAGTACTGAGAAGTCCCAATAATATCAGAAACCACCATGAGCCATACATATTAGTGATATCTAATTTCAGGAGCAATTGGGCCAGATTAGTACCATACTCCTGGTCGTACCACTGGATAGGTTTATTCTGAGGGATAAATGTGCCCATAATTGAGGTGACGGCTACCAGGCTGATAATAATTATTGCAAGCTTGACTGAGGCAAACACATCCCAAATAGATTTTTTTCTGCTCATCTTAAACTTCGTTATTTGAAGGTTATGGTTATATGCTATAGTTATAAAACAGGTGCTACAAGACGAGTTCAGGAAAAACGAGCCTCTATCTCTTTGTAAATTGTCAACTCAACAGGGCAGACCATGGAATACCAAGCTGAATTTCTGGAGCGGATAGAAAGAACCCCGGCAGCGATCAGTTATCGTTTCAAGAGGGCTGCAGATTTGCAGTTCATAGCCGGCCAATACATGCTGGTTGATCTTGGTGACGAACTGATCCATCCTCTCTCCCTGAGTGATTGCCCGGAAGAGACCGGCTTCATCGAATTTACCAAACGAATGACCGGCAGTCCCTATTGCCAGCGCCTGGAAGCCCTTAACAAGGGAGACACTATCCTGGTCAAAGGACCGGCGGGCAAATTTTATTATGAACAACCGGCTAATAATTATTTAATCATGATCGCTGGAGGCATTGGCATTACTCCTATCAGAAGTATCCTGAAAAGCCTGGAAAAAAAGAAGCAACCTTTCTGCAGGATCATCCTGCTTTACGGCAATCTCAACAGAGACGATATAGCCTTCCGGACTGAACTGGAAAATCTTACCCTTCCTGATTACCGGCTGGTCCATGTCCTCGCAGACATCACAGGCATGGCCGATGCTTATCAGGGATTAATTAATGCCGATATAATCGCAAGGGAAGTGCCGGCCTGTAGTACCGCCTTTTACATGATCTCCGGACCGCCTGCCATGGTCGAAGCGCTCAAAAAAGCCCTGGCCATAATTAATGTTGCAGCCGACAGGATACGCATAGATGTGTTTAGCGGCTATGCCTGAAAAAGAGTAAAAAATCAAACTATGCAAATGCAAAAAAAATCCCCATTGAAATGACATCATTTCAATGGGGATTTCTAACAATGGCGGAGAAGGTGAGATTCGAACTCACGGTACTTGCGTACACACGCGTTCCAGGCGTGCACCTTAAACCACTCGGTCACCTCTCCACAATAAAAACTAAGATAAGCCATCACATCTATTATCATTAAATGAAATGATTAACTTAAGGTGAGTATATGTAAACGGTGAGCTGGTTTTTCGCAACCAAAAAAGTCAATCTGGTTGCGAAAAAAGAGCATCTCTCGCCTCTTTGACCTGGCGCCGTTCTTTAAAAAAATCCTTTAAAACTTGGGAACATTCCTCACCCATCACACCTGCTGCAATCTCCAACCGATGATTCAAGAGACCATCAAGCCCGATGGTATAACGAGAGTGGGCGGCCCCGGTCTTTGGATCCAGAGCGCCAAAAACCAGCCGCTGGATGCGGGCATGAAGGATCGCTCCCATGCACATGATACAGGGCTCTAAAGTAACATATATGGTCGTGCCTACCAGCCGATAATTATTTATTTTGTTAGCGGCCTGACGGATAGTCATAATTTCGGCATGGGCCGTCGGGTCGTTAGTAGTAATGGGCTGATTGCCAGAGGCAGCCAGCAGGGTCTGGCCGTGTACCAGTACGGCGCCAACCGGTACTTCTCCCCGGCAAGCCGCTTGCCTGGCCTGAACAAGGGCCATCTGCATAAAGGCAAGATCGAGAATCTGCTGCTTAGTCATTTACTAATAACTCACAGGGCCATCTTCCACCTGTTGCAGCATCTGTTCAATGACAGTTAGACCCTGTAGCCAGAATGCTGAATCATTGAGATCAATCCCGAAAGGCCGGAGCAGCTCATAAGGTGAGGCCGAGCCGCCAGCCGCCAGCAATTCCAGGTAGAGGGTTACAAAGGAATTGCCATGTTGTTGATAGAGACCGTAGAGGGCCAGGACCAGCAGTTCGCCAAAGGCATAGGAATAGACATAGCCGGGTGTTGACAGGAAATGGGGGATATACGACCACCAGATGCCATAATCCGGCCGCAAGGTTACCGAATCACCGAACATATGCTGCTGCGTCTGCAGCCAATATTCACTCAGCAGTTCACTGCTCAGTTCCCCTTGCTCCCGCCGGCCTTCATGCATCCGCTTTTCAAACCGATTCATGGCGATCTGACGAAAAACCGTGGCAAAGATAGATTCCAGTTTCTGACAAACAAAAGCCCGCTTCGTAGCCGCATCGGTAAGCCGGGCCAGCTGGGCCTGAAAGACCAGCATCTCGGCAAAGACCGAAGCAGTCTCCGCCAGCACCAAAGGCGTGTCGCTATTAAAATGGCCCTGCCCGCCCGCCAACAGCTGATGGATACCGTGACCAAGTTCATGGGCTACGGTGGCGACATCATTGATAGTGCCGGTATAATTGACCATAATATAGGGATGGACCTCCGGCACACAGGGATGGGCAAAAGCCCCGCCCCGTTTGCCGGAAATTACCGGGGCATGAATCCACTGGTCGGCAAAAAACCGTTCGGCCATAGTGGCCAGCTCAGCAGAAAAAGCACTAAAAGCATGCAGTACCATGGCTCGGCACTCTTCCCAGCCAATTATTTGCGAGGGCAAGGCCGGCAGTGGCGCATAGCGGTCATAATCGGTGAGTTCGTCCAGATGCAGCAGGTCTTTTTTCACCCGGTAATAGCGCTGCACAATATCATAACGACTGGTCACCGCCTGTACCAGGGTATCAACGGTGGCATCCGTCAGCTCATTATCCAGATTCATGGAGTGAACCCAGCTTTTATGGTGGCGGAGCCGGTCATCAATCATCTTATCAGCAGCCAGGGTGTTGAAGATATGGGTCAGAATATGGTTCTGGTCCTGCAGTCCGGCTGTAAGATCCTCTGCCGCTTGCCGTCTGATCTCTCGATCCGGGTGATGCAGATCAGTCAGCACCTCTTCTTCGATACGTTTGGTCTTACCAAAACGCAGGCCGCTGAGGATCTTATCAAAAAGGGTATTCCAGGAGCTCCGGCCCACCGGGGCATATTCCAGCAGCAGCGCCTCCTCCGCTTCGGAGAGCTGATGCGGATGATAACGGCGCAGAGCCTCCAGGTAATGACGATACCCGGCCATGGCTGGAGCCCTGAGCAATCCGCGCACAATCTCAGCTGGAATCAGATTCCATTCCAGCTCAAAAAAGATCACTGTCTTTTTACATTGACTAGCCAGCTCTTCCAGCCGTTGCTCCAAAGCACCGGCCCTGCTGTTGTCCATCCGGGTGGTGAAATTGAGAAAGGCAAAGGTCGTGAGACGGGTAAGGCGACAATCAAGGGCCTCCAAACGGCTTACCAATCCCTGCAATTCGTCGCTAGCAAGACTTGCTATCCGGCCGCGAAACAGACCACGAATGCTCTGGGCCTCATCAATGCACCATTGACTATCAGTTGCCAGGTGGGGATCATCCTCATTACAGTATAGAGGCTTCAAATCCCATAATACCGTGGACGCCCCCAGCTTATCTGTCATCATCTTTTCTGCCATTTAGCTTATCCCGATGGTTGTCGATCATTCATGCCATAATAAGAAGACAAGCGACGGGCTTTTCAGCGTAATCCTGCAATGAAGGGACCAACCGCTGCAGGCCCCTGTTCATCAACCAGACGAATAGTCTGAGAACCGATCACGGCCATATCAGCCAAGCCGATCAGCGCCGCCACATCAGCGCGATCCTGGATGCCGAAACCAACCGCCAGCGGCAGAGCAGTTGCTTGCCGGCAGCGCTTAAGATAATCAGCCACATCCTGATCAATCACCGATTTGGTCCCGGTAACTCCCCTTCTGGCCACACAATAGATAAAACCATTAGCATAGGAGGCCAGCACCCGCATCCGCTCATCAATTGAGGTAGGAGCAAAAATAAGAATCGGGGCAATCTGATAATCGGCCGCCAGTTGCAGAAAGCTAGCCGCTTCCTCAGGCGGTAGATCGGGTACGATGCAGCCCTTGATGCCATGTTCATGGGCCTTGGCCAAAAAAGCCTTTTCTCCATATTTAAAGATGATATTATAATATGTCATAAAAAGAAAAGGGATGTCATAACTGGCGGCCATTTCGGCGGCAAAAATCAGGCATTCAGCGACCGTAGTACCATTTTTAAGAGCTTGCTGATTGGCTCTGACAATAACCGGACCATCAGCCATAGGTTCTGAGAAAGGAATCTGCATCTCAATGCAGTCCACGCCGTTCGCCACCATTTGCCGAATTACTTGCCGGTTGATCTCAAAAGAAGGATAACCAAGCACGATATGGGTCATGAGCAGGATATCTTTGTTCTTAAGTCTATCGCGTAGTTGTTGTTCCAGTTGCATTGTTATTCCTCTTAAAGCTGATAACCTTATTTCTTCTGACTATATTCTAAACCCCGCTTGATGATAAAATCTTGCCAGGAAGGATCATTAAAGGCATGGGCAATAGTGAAGATATCTTTATCGCCGCGACCGGACATATTAATAATAATTGCATCTGCCGGCGACAGTTGGGGCGCCTCTTTGAAGGCCTGGACAAAGGCATGAGATGATTCCAGGGCCGGAATAAGCCCTTCTTTTTTCATGGTCAGATCGAGGGCCGCCATAACCTCATTATCAGTGGCTGACTCAAAGCGTACCCTGCCCTGCTCCCAGAGGTCGGTCAGAATGGGGGAAATTCCGACATAATCAAGACCAGCGGCCACCGAATGGGTCTCCTTCATCTGGCCGTCGCTATCCTGCAGAAACATGGTTTTATACCCCTGAGCCACTCCTGGCGACCCATCAGTGCCACTGAGCCGGGCGGCATGGGCACCTGTTGCAATGCCGAGACCGCCCGCCTCTACCCCCACCAATTCAACAGTGGTTTCCGGGATAAAACGTTTAAAGATGCCCATGGCATTGGAGCCACCGCCGACACAGGCAAAGATACGGGCCGGCATCCGGCCATGATATCTTATAATCTGCTCGGCGGCCTCAAGCCCAATGATGGACTGAAACCAAGCCACCATCTCGGGAAAGGGATGTGGCCCGCAAACGGTTCCCAAAACATAATGAGTATCATCGACGTTTGTCACCCAGTCGCGAAAGGCCTCATTGATGGCATCCTTTAAAGTGCGGGAACCGTCAGTCACCGGAATCACAGTCGCCCCCAGCTTCTCCATCCAGAAGACATTGGGCCGCTGCCGTCGCACATCTTCCTCACCCATATAGATGGTGCATTTAAGCCCGAATTTGGCCGCCATGGTAGCGGTGGCGACACCATGCTGACCGGCCCCAGTCTCAGCAATTACTCGTTTTTTACCCATTCTCTTGACCAGCAGACCCTGGCCCATGACATTATTGGCCTTATGGGCCCCGGTATGATTCAGGTCCTCACGCTTGACGTAAATCTGCGCCCCGCCGAAATATTGCGACAGATTCTCGGCATGAGTCAGGGGAGTAGGCCTGCAGGAATAGGTAGACATCAAATCCACATATTCCTGCCAGAACAGAGGATCATTTTTACATCTTCTAAATTCAGTATTCAGCTCTTGAAAGGTCTGGTGTAAAACTTCCGGGATATATGCTCCTCCCCAGTTACCAAAAAAGCCTTGCCTGTCCTTTGTCTCCATTGAGGTCACCATATGTCAGGATCAAAAATAAAATAAATGGAATATATCCTATAGCTTTCCATTTAAGTGTCGATAAGAAAAAGTAAAGAAAGCTGTAACGGATATCAGACAGCAACAGCTTTTTATCCTCTAAATTCAAAGGAGTTGCATATGAGCATGCGAAGCACAGTCACAGGCCAGCCCAGGATTGATAATGAAAAGATCTTCACCTTTCCTCAAGGCATCCCAGGTTTTGAAGAATACACTACTTTCAAGATATTTCACAAGGATGATGACGCCGTTACCGCCTATTGGCTGCAATCATGTGAAAGCCCGGCAGTAACTTTCACACTGATCGATCCAACGGAATATGACCTCAACTATGATTTATATCTCAGCGATAGTGAACAGGAGACCTTGCAGGCCACTGATCCCATGGATATCGGCATCTTTCTGATGCTGATTAAACCTGGCAATGACAGCCAATTGCAGCAGACACAGCTGGGCGCCAATATAAGCGGCCCTCTGGTCCTCAATGTT
Source organism: Desulfobulbaceae bacterium UBA5611 (assembly GCA_002424635.1). Taxonomy (GTDB): domain Bacteria; phylum Desulfobacterota; class Desulfobulbia; order Desulfobulbales; family Desulfocapsaceae; genus UBA2270. Next base: position 2,663 of record DIKT01000005.1, on the reverse strand, counting down.
CCGCAGCAATTGGGACTGCAGAAAGTGCTTGGCAAGGCCAAATTAAATGTCAATATCGTAGCGCACTAAGCAGTATCTGCTCCAAGGGTGGCCAGCTGCTGCCGACAGATAGCGGCAAAGTCTTCAGGATAATGGCCATTGATAAAACGGAGCTGGGCCTCGCTGAAGGCCCCGGGAGATTCCGGCAGACGAGGCAGAAAGGCGTAGAGCAGATGTTGATCTCCTTCGTCTGTTCTGCCGATGCGCTTCGGATACTCAATGGAAGTTACCATGGCCGCCCCTAATGCGGCCAAGATTTTTTGGGCCAGAAGGATTCCTTTATCCAAGGAAAAACGCATGGCCGGATCAGCCTCCAGGATATTGCCGACCGCCATGCCCTGTCTATCATGCAGAGCCATTAACTGCAACTCCCACTGGGAGGTCTGGGCCTTGGGCACAAAAAGCATAACCTGTTCGTCCTCCCATACCACCAGACTATTGTCTCGATCCTTGCGGCCATCCATTCTCCGATTATTCCTGATACAGCCGATATAATCAGCAAAAAAATCCGAGTGATACTGCTCACGATAATGACTGATCACCTCAGCGACCATATCGCCGCAGCCAAAGGCCGGTAATTCGCCATAACTGGTCTCGGGATCACCGGTATAGGCACTAACTGTCCCCGGTATCAAGGCATATTGCTGATGAATCTGCTGGTGAGAGGCATGCAGGCGATAGCCGCTGGGTGCATAGTCAAAGCCGAAATTCCAGCCCCATAATGTTGCCGGCGAGGCGATATCCTGATTATTATTGATTGCCTGCCGGATTTTCTGGCGCAAACTCTCCAGCTGTTCAGGGCTTAAGTCCTGTTGCTCTACAGGCAGATCAAGGCCTAACTGCTCAGCCAGCCGAATATAGGTCCGCTGATAATAGAGATGGCGCAGACCTTGCATGTCATCGGCTGCCAGCTCCTGAATAGAATAACGAATGGCATCATCGGCCATATTGGCGGCATAATGGCCGTTTGCAATATAAGAGTTACGGCGCAAGTACTCAAAGACATGGGTCTTATTGCTGTGATATTCTCCTACAATTTCGCTATCCCCTTGAGCTCCCGGCCTGACCACCATAACCTTTTTATAACTGTCCGGCAGGTTCGGGTTATTGGCTACGGCCTCAAAGAGGGCATGGTCATGAATAATGGGACCCCTCCGACCATTTTTGTTTCTTCTATAAAATAAGCCGACAGGATTTGCGGCTGCATCTCTTTCCACCTGACAACTAAGCTCCGCAAGCGCGATAAGATCCTGAGGATCTGACGAGCAGGTAGCAAGAGCAAGCAGTACCGCAGAAGGCAGTTTACTAATGAAAGACGATGAAATTCCTGCCTGTTGCAGTATCAGGCGCAGTGATATCTGCTCCTTTTTCGGCAGAGAGAATCGACGGCTGTCAGCCGCACTGGCATCCGCCCACTCTTGATTAATAAAGGTAGTGCCCCGGAAGGGCAACGGATTGGGGATCTCAAAGATTCTATCGGCTGTGGAGATAGTCAAAGAGCCGTCTGGGAAATTATGGCGATTATCAAAAGCTAATCCGTTATCAACAGCATCGGCACTAGTGCCTAAGTGCTCAACTTTTTTGCTGCCCCTGATATTTGAGACCGTATAGGAAGGTTGATGAATACCATAAAGAAACTGCTTCTCCGGTGTTACGCAAGTACGAATTTTATTCATAATTCTTCTTTGCCGGCAGCCCAGATCTCCAAGGCCATTTGATAGACATCAGAGCGAGAGAGTTCCAGATCTTTGGCAACGCGGCGACTAACATCTTTTAAAGAAAGGTCGGTATTTTGCTGATACCAGAGAAGGATTGCCTCCACATTTTCACCTGTGGCCGACTGCTGGCTGGAACCTGGGTGAATAATCACCACAAATTCGCCCCGATTTCTCTTGCCAGAGCTAAGAGCAAGCAAGTGGCTGACAGGACCTGCCTGCAGGTCTTCATAGAGTTTGCTCAATTCTCTGGCCCAAAATGCCTGACGATCACCCAATATCGCCAAGACATCAGCCAGAAAAGCCTGAATCCGATGCGGTGATTCATAAAAAACCAGGGCCCAGGGCGAGTCAATAAAGGTAGCAAGCAACTTTTGTCGTTGCCCTTTGCGGGCAGGAGGAAAGCCCAGGAAAAGAAAAGAGCCATCAGTGATACCGGCAGCAGAAAGGGCCGCAGTAAGAGCGGAAGGACCAGGCAGGGGAACAATGGTGATCCCGGCCTCTCTTGCTTGATTTACCAGTATGGCCCCTGGGTCTGATATACCGGGAGTACCAGCATCACTGACCAGAGCTATCGTCTCACCAGCCAGCATTTTTTGAACCAGCTCTTCCGATCGTTCAACTTCTTTTTCCCGGTAATAACTGATCAGCGGCGTATGGATGTCAAAGTGGTTCAGTAAGTGTCTGGTATGACGGGTATCTTCGGCGGCAATGAGATCAACTTCTTTAAGAATACGCAGAGCCCGCAGGGTAATATCTTCAAGATTACCGATGGGAGTGGCAACCACATAAAGCGTACCAATAGTGTTTAGATTCGTTTGTATCATTGACAGTTATGGAACTTGAAAAGAGAAAAAACTAGAAAAAAACATTATGAACAATAGTGCGGGAAAATGCATCCGCTTTCTT
>DIKT01000070.1 GCA_002424635.1 Desulfobulbaceae bacterium UBA5611 | reverse complement strand
TCGGCAATGACCGTGGACTCTCAATGATTGCTTTTATTCAACAGCTTGATCCGATCATACAGGCCTTGCTTGCCACTCTATTCACTTGGGGAGTCACGGCGGCCGGCGCCTCGTTGGTTTTTTTTACCAAGGCGGTCAATCAGCGCTTTATGGATGCGATGCTCGGCTTTGCTGCCGGGGTGATGATTGCCGCCAGCTTTTGGTCGCTGCTGGCCCCAGGTATCGAGATGGCCGGGCAGATGGGCCTTATTCCCTGGCTGACGGCCGTCATCGGATTTATGGGTGGCGGTATCTTCATGCGCTTGGCCGATACCTTGCTGCCCCATCTGCATCCAGAGCTGGCCATGAACCAGAGTGAAGGGATTAAGACATCCTGGCAACGAAGTACCTTACTGGTCCTGGCCATCACTCTTCATAATATTCCGGAAGGGCTGGCCGTAGGTGTAGCCTTCGGGGCAGTAGCAGCTGGTCTGCCGGCCGCCACCATTGGCGCGGCGGTGGCCCTGGCCATAGGCATTGGCCTCCAGAATTTTCCCGAAGGGACGGCGGTATCCATGCCGTTGAGAAGAGAAGGGATGAGTCGATGGAAGAGCTTTCTGATGGGTCAGGCCTCGGGAATGGTTGAGCCTGTGGCCGGTGTGCTGGGGGCTTTTTTCGTCATTCAGATGCAGTCGCTTCTGCCTTATGCCCTCTGTTTTGCCGCCGGGGCCATGATCTTTGTGGTAGTGGAGGAATTGATCCCCACATCTCAACGTATTGAGGCCCATATTGATCTGGTCACCATGGCCACTTTGAGCGGTTTTACGGTAATGATGGTTCTGGATGTGGCCTTAGGCTGAACGACTCAGTAGAGGGAGACAAGGAAAGAAGATGAAAGCGGTCTTATTATTGAATATGGGTGGAGCACGATCGGCACAAGAGCTCAGGTCTTTTTTATTCCATATGTTCAGTGACAGGCATATCATCTGCTCGCCCGTGCGTCATCTCCTGGCCCCTCTCATCTCGACTCTTCGTTATAAAAAGACATGGCGCAAATATGAGCTCATTGGTGGCAGCAGAATCTATGAGCATACTGAACGATTGGTAAAAAAGTTAACGCAGCGCACTGGTGAGGAGATTTTCCCGGTCATGCGCTATACTCATCCTCTGGCCGCCGATCTCTTTGCTGAGCGGCAGTTTGACCAGTTGCTCCTCATCCCGCTTTATCCCCATTTTTCCTCCACCACTACCCAGTCGAGCGTGGAGGATGTTTATTACGGCCTGAAGAGTCACGGTCAACGACCTGAGGTAAAGGTAATTGATCCTTATTTCGATAATCCATTCTTTAACGCCTCAATTATTGAGCGGATCCGTGAACATTATCAGGACAGCAGTTATCACCTGATCTTGTCAGCCCATGGTCTGCCCCAGAAGATTGCCGCCTATGACCCTTATGAACAACAGATCAGGGAGCATGTGGCCATTTTAAAAACTTTGTTACCACAAGCCGGTCTGGATTTTAAGGACATTCATCTGGCCTATCAGTCTAAGGTCGGTCCCATGCGCTGGCTGGAACCATCTCTGGAGACGACTCTGCAGGGACTGGCTGGCGAGAAGGTGATTATTTACCCTCTGTCATTTACTATTGATAATTCGGAGACCGATCTGGAGCTGGCCCTGGAATATAAAGAGCGCGCCCAGGTGATCGGTCTGCTGGATTACCGGGTCTGTCCGGTACAGAATGATAGTGATCTCTTTGTCGAGTTTCTGACGGCCATGATCGCAGGCTGGACTTCTGCAATAAAAAAAAATGACGCGGATTGATTGTGTTGTTTTTAGTAATTGATCTGTTCAAAAGTGCTTATTGTTCCTGATATGAAAGAGCTTACCCGGCCCCAGCAGGCTGTTCCCACTATCGGCCGTTGACTTAAAACAGGATAGCACGATTATGACCCCATCACTCCCGCTCCTTTCCCGTTTGCTACAAGCAACCAAGTATCCAGACGGCCCGCTGTCTTTAATGCCGCCGCCGGAAGTCGCCGCCGGGATCTGCTGAGGTCCAGAAGCGGCACCCCGGGCTGGGGAACATGAACAGGCAGGATACACCGTCTGTCCTTTTGTCAGCGGTTTTGTCGATTCACCGGCTGGCGCAGTACCGCAGGTTGCTACCAGCTTAAGCCGTGATGATTATAGGGGGATAATCGGGGCGCGGACTGGTGTGCGGCGAGATAATTACCTTATCACCCCAGGATTGTATTGTGTCGGTCGGCCAACCGGTGATTCATCCATTCTTGTTACTGCCAATTATAAACTGACCTTTGATCTCCTGCGCCAGGAATTAGAGGGTTTGGATATGTGGATATTGGTCGTTGATACCAGAGGCATCAACGTCTGGTGTGCCGCCGGCAAGGGCACATTCTCCACTGCGGAAATTGCCTATCAGGTCCAGCGGGCAAGACTGATGGCAGTGGTTGAGCACCGCGAACTCATACTGCCGCAATGCAGTGCTCCGGGCGTCTCCGCCCTGCAGCTCAATAAGGCCTGTGGCTTCACAGGAATATTCGGGCCGATCAGGGCCAGAGATATCAGGTCTTTTTTGGCGAGCGGCAGAAAAGCCGATGAGGCCATGCGCAGTATTACTTTCACTCTCAAAGAACGGGCAGTCTTGATCCCGGTGGAATTATTTTTACTGATGAAACCGCTTATTCTGATCCTGACCGTTTTGCTGCTGCTCTCCGGAATTGGCCCTGATATCTGGTCACTGGACCGGGCCTTGCCCCGAGGTGGCATGGCGGCCTTGGTGATCATGCTGGGCGTGCTGGTCGGGGTGGTTCTGGTTCCGCTTCTGCTGCCATGCATTCCCGGCCGACAGTTCTGGCTCAAGGGTCTGCTTCTGGGAACGCCGGTCGGCATCTTTGCTGTGCTGCGGTTTTGGCCCTTGGTTGGCTGGACGGCCGTGATCGGCATGGCTTTATGGGCCATGAGCGTCAGCTCCTATCTAGCCATGAACTTTACGGGCTCAACTCCTTATACCTCACTGTCAGGAGTTGAACTGGAAATACGTAAAGGGCTGGCTATCCAGCTCATCGCTGCCATGTTGGGCCTGTGCTGCTGGTTGGCCGGGCCATTTTTGCTGTAAGAGGCCAACCATGAAACAATTCAGATACATAGATGGCGCCGCGATTCTCAAACTTGATCAGGCGGCCTGTATCGGTTGTGGGATGTGCGAGATTGTTTGTCCGCATCGCATCTTCCAATGTATTGACAACAAAGCGACCATCGTTGATTATGATGCCTGCATGGAATGCGGGGCCTGCGCCAGAAACTGTCCTGTCGGGGCTATCTTTGTCAACCCCGACGACGGCTGCGGCTGTGCCCGTTATATTCTCAACAGTTGGCTTGCCAAAATTTTCAGGACCAAACTTTCTCCCTGTGGCGGCTGATCATCTCTTACGAAAAGCACGATGAACAAATATGCCAGCGCCTGAATTTATGCCCCGGTCATCAACTCGGTGCTCAGGTAGCGCTCTCCAGTGTCGGGAAGGATGGTGATAATGGTTTTGTTGTGATTCTCAGCTTTGGCTGCCAGTTGCAGAGCGGCCCAGACCGCTGCGCCTGAAGAGATGCCGCAGAGCAGTCCTTCTTCGGCGGCCAGACGGCGGGCCATGATCATGGAGTCTTGATTGGTGACGGTGATGACGGAGTCCAGGATAGAGGTATTGAGATTTTTGGGGATAAAGCCGGCGCCGATCCCCTGAATTTTATGAGGCCCGGCGGCACCGCCTGAGATCACTGCTGAATCTGCCGGTTCAACTCCCACGATCTCGATCTGTGGATTGCGGCTTTTGAAGACCTCGCCGACGCCGGTTATGGTCCCACCGGTACCTATGCCGGCCACAAAAATATCAATCTTGCCCTTGCTGGCAGTCCAGATTTCTTCTGCGGTGGTCGTTCTATGGATGGCGGGATTGGCAGGATTGGAGAACTGGTCGGGCAGGAAGCTGTTCTTGTTTTGCCGGACTAGTTCGCGAGCTGCCTCAAGGGCGCCGGTCATCCCTTTGGCAGCCGGCGTGAGCACCAGTTCTGCCCCCAGGAATTTGAGCAATATCCGTCGTTCCATGGACATGCTTTCCGGCATGGTCAGGATCAGGCGCATGCCCTTGGCTGCACAGATAAAAGCCAGGCCCAGGCCGGTATTACCGCTGGTTGGTTCGATAATGGTAGTGTCGTTATTAATCTGGCCGTCGCGAATGCCGGCCTCAATCATGGCATAAGCAATACGGTCTTTCACGCTGCCCATGGGGTTTCGCGATTCCTGTTTGGCCAGGATGGTGGCCTGATAGCCCTTGCTGATCCGATTCAGGCTTAGTAAGGGGGTGTTACCGATAGTAGCGCTGAGCGGCAGTGGTAGATCGGTCATAATGCCTCCTTTACTTTTAGTTTATTTTCTGTTTGTTATCCTTTGGGTCCAGAAAAAATCAGTTCCGGTCGTTTAAGCATCACCTTGGTATTGGCGGGCACACTTTCAGTAAGCCAGATATTGCCGCCGATGATCGAACTTTTGCCGATAACGGTTTCCCCCCCGAGAATAATGGTGTTGGCATAAATAATGACCTCATCTTCAATGGTCGGATGGCGTTTGATGTGCCGAAGAGTGATCCCGGCATCCCGGGGTACTGACAGGGCGCCGAGCGTGACCCCCTGGTACAAGCGCACATTGTCACCAATAATGGTGGTTTCACCGATCACGACCCCGGTACCGTGATCGATAAACAGGCCGGGACCGATGGTGGCGCCTGGATGGATATCAATGCCGGTCAGACTGTGGGCATGTTCAGTCATGATGCGTGGGATAATCGGGACCTGCAGAAGGAACAATTCATGGGCCATGCGGAAAATGGCAGTGGCCAGCAGACCGGGATAACTGAAGATCACCTCGTCAGAACTGTTGGTGGCCGGATCACCGGCTAAGGTTGCCCGGATATCTACAGCCAGAGTTGCTGTAATCTGTGGCAGGCTCTCGATAAAGGCCAAGGCCAGAAGATGGCCCCGTTCCTCACAATTAGTACATGGCAGATTGACGCGGCGACAGTCATGGCGAATGGCCATGGTGATCTGCTCGCTGAGATTTTCGTAGAGTTCGGTTGCTTTCTGGCCAATGTAATATTCCAGATTGGTGGAGTGCAGTTTGACCGGCGTAAAATAGCCGGGAAAGAGCAGTTGTCTGATCTGATAAACGATATCAATTATTGTCCGGTGGGAAGGGATGGAGACAGGCCCTATGTGATCAAAGCAATTCTTGCTCTGCCATGAGGCGACGAGCTCTTTGACGACGGCCGGAATCTTGTCATGCAGGCAAGCATTATTGTTCTGCACATGGTCACAAGGTTCAAGGGGTATAGTAATAAAGCTTTGCTTGTTTTTTGGTGCTGACATGGGATCCCTTACTCAGCTCTGGAGATGAAAAAGGCATATAGCCATATTCATGATCATCAGTTTAGTGGACTGCCGGCATCTATAATGCTCCTACTGTTGAAGCAAACTCTGGTTTGGCTTCGCCATCTTACTTTGATGTTTTGTCGAGCTCTTTTCTGACCTCTGCCATTAGATCTTGTAGCGAGCGGCCATTGGCGATCACCGCCTTGGGATTGATAGCAAGCAATTCCTGCCAAGCCTGCAAGGCTTCAGGGGCGCGGTTCTGATCATAAAGTAACACAATCCCTTTATTCAGACGGGCATACTCGTGCCGGGCATTGGCCTGGATAGCTTTATTGAATGATTCTAAAGCCTTGTCCGGTTGTTTGTCCAGCCGGTACATAACGCCGAGATCAGTCAGAATGTCGGCATTGGCCGGTAAAATCGCCTGAGCCCGGCTATAAGCCGTAATAGCCTTTTTGACCTGACTGGTATCGTAGTAAAGATTCCCCAGCTGGGCCCAGGCCTCCCCATTATTAGGATTTTTCTGGACCTCTAATTCAAGGGCCGTGATTTCTTTGAGCTGTTCGGCATTCCCAGAGGAATCCTGTTGTTCGGAAGCGCTGGTATATTGTCCGGCTGAATTTTTTGACGAGCTTAACTTATAAGTTGTAAAAATAGTTCCGGTCAAAAATCCCACAACCAGACTGATGGCGATGGCGATAAATATGGTCTCTTTTTTGACCATTTTGTCAGTAGTCATGGATGCTCCCTTGCAATATTTTTTTAAAAATCATTTATTTAACCATTGGCTTAGCAAAAGCCCAAACAAACTCTTGGGAACTGTTGCTAATGCAGTAAGAAGAATGAGGCTTTGTTAAAAAATTGATTTTCATTGTAAAGTAATTGGCCAGTGCTGTACACTCTTATGACATTTAAAATAAAAAAAGTATAAGCGACTCATGGATGTAAAGCAAGGGGCTGCGATTCAATTCAGGAGAAAACATTTGATGAAAGATTTAGTGAAATATGATGGGCAAGACCCTGCCTTAAATGATTGTGATAGCCTCTTTATTTCAACAACTGTAGAGGATATCAAAAGAAATATCCTGCATCATGTGATAAGTTTCCAGGGTCGTGATCCGCAGCTCGCCGGCGAGAGTGATATCTATAAGGCCCTGGCCTACACACTGCGGGATATTATGATGGAAAAGTGGATTAAGACCCAGAAGGCCTCATACGCCAAAGGAAAAAAACGAGTCTACTATCTGTCGCTGGAGTTTCTGATCGGTCGTTCTCTGGGCAACAGTATGATTAATCTTGGAATTTATGATGAGGTCCGGCAGGCCGTGGAGGAGATCGGCTTTGATATGGATCTGCTCCGGGAGGAAGAGGAGGATGCAGCTTTGGGAAATGGCGGGCTCGGTCGGTTGGCGGCCTGCTTCATGGATTCTATTGCTACCTTGAAAATCCCGGCTTATGGTTATGGTATTCTCTATGAATATGGTCTTTTTTATCAGCAGTTAATTGATGGCTACCAGGTGGAGAGCCCCGATAACTGGATGCGTTATGGCACGCCATGGATATTTCAACGGACCATGCCGGTCTTTCCGGTCCATTTTTATGGCCGGGTCAGCACCTATCTGGATGAATACGGGAACTATCGGGCCCAATGGCTGGAAACAGAGGATGTGATGGCCCTGCCCTGTGATATTCTGGTCCCCGGCTATAAGAATGATCATGTGATCAATATGCGCTTATGGGCCGCCCGCGCCTCCCGGGAGCTAGATTTGAGCTTTTTCGGCCGAGGTGATTATATCGGGGCCGTGCAGCACAAGGTAAGCTCCGAGA
>DIKT01000051.1:67272-67774 GCA_002424635.1 Desulfobulbaceae bacterium UBA5611 | reverse complement strand
AAACAGCAACAGCCGCCCCTGCTCACTCTTCATAATCTGAATTGTCATTTCCAACTCAAGGAGGGCTGGCATGGCTTTCTCAAGCGGAAGATCAAGACCGTCAAGGCCGTTGACAATGTCAGCTTGACAATCAATCAGGGATCAACTTGCGGAATAGTGGGCGAATCAGGGTCGGGGAAGACCACGCTCGGCATGGTCATTCTCAAACTGATCAGAAGCCAAGGCATAATCAACTTTGACGGTCAGGATCTGCAGCAACTGACCAACCGCCAGATGCGGCCTTTACGGCGTGAACTGCAGGTGGTTTTTCAGGACCCTTTTTCCTCACTCTCTCCCCGGATGACCGTGGAGCAGATAGTAGAGGAAGGCATGCGGGTGCACGATATGGGCGGCACCACCCGGCAACGCCTTGAGATCGTGGCCGCAACCCTCAATGAAGTTGGCTTGAGCCCTGACATGGCCCGGCGTTATCCCCATGAATTTTCCGGCGGTCAACGCCAGC
>DIKT01000051.1:67131-67259 GCA_002424635.1 Desulfobulbaceae bacterium UBA5611 | reverse complement strand
TCCTGATCCTTGATGAGCCGACCTCAGCTCTTGATATGACCATTCAGCAGCAGATAATTGATCTGCTGCTGAACCTGCAGCAACGGTATGGAATGACATATCTCTTTATCTCTCATGATCTGCGAGTA
>DIKT01000051.1:8096-67018 GCA_002424635.1 Desulfobulbaceae bacterium UBA5611 | reverse complement strand
CTTGAAAAATGGTCTTTTTGCCCAAACTCGGCGTTATGTTCAAAATTTTATCCTCGGAATATCAAATACATGCCTGAGGTAAAATTTTTCACATGCCTTGATTTTGAATAAAAATCCTCATTTTTAAGACACCCTAAAGCAAGATGCAGAAAGCGGAAAAACAATTACCGCAAGGATTGATAGATTGACAACAGACTGCCGCCAAGGAACAGCAACAACTACTGGTTTGCAATTTATCCGTCCCTTGCTGCGCCAATATTCCTCCCGTCTTATCGGTGGTCTTTTCGCCTTACTGGCTGTTGATCTTCTGCAGCTGGCCATCCCCCGTCTGATTAAAAGAGCGGTTGATCTCCTGGCTGCTGGTACTGCCAGCCAGCTTGCACTGGCCCAAAGCGCCTTGGCTATTCTCCTGTTTGCCATCGGCATAGCCGGCTGCCGTTATATCTGGCGCTATCTGATCCTTGGTTTTTCACGATTGGTGGAACGCGACCTGCGCGCTGATTTTTTTCGCCACCTCCTGACTTTGGATCGCCCCTTCTTTCAAAAAAAACCAGTGGGGGCAATTATGGCACTGGCCACCAACGATCTGGCCGCAGTGCAGCTGGCCGGAGGTATGGGCGTGGTTGCCTTCGCCGATGCTGCTATCATGGGCATTGCCGCCCTGGCCTGCATGGCCTATATCAGTCCGCAACTGACCCTGATCGCTGTGATCCCCATGCCGTTGCTGGCGCTATTGACACGGGTACTCTCGGCCCGGCTCCATCGCCGTTTTCTGAAGGTACAGGAGCAGTTTTCTCATTTGACCGAATTTGCCCGTAGTGCCGTCACCAATATCCGCCTGCTTAAGGCTTATACCCAGGAAGCACCGCAGGTCGAGGCTTTCAACCGACTCGGACGGCAATATCTGCGCGACAACGTCAAGCTGGCCAGAGTGCATGGCACCCTGTTTCCCATATCCGGACTGGTAAGCAATACCAGCCTGTTACTGGCCATCTTTTTCGGCGGTCGGCTGGTAATCGGCGAGGCAATCTCCGTGGGGGATTTTGTCGCCTTTATCTCTTATCTCTATCTGCTCACCTGGCCGATGATGGCAGTCGGCTGGGTGACCAATCTTTTTCAACGCGGACTCACTTCCCTGGGCCGACTCGGGGAGGTCATGGCAGCCGGCCCCACCCTGGTAGACCCGGAACACCCCCTGCCCTTTGCCGGAGGGCAGACAGAGATCAGCCTGCGCCATCTCCATTTTCAATATGAAGGCCAGGAACAGCAGGCCTTGACCGATATCAGCTGCCTTATAAAGAGCGGAGAGATCGTCGGCCTGGTCGGCCGTAGCGGTTCAGGTAAATCCACTCTTTGTCATCTCCTGGCCCGCCAATATCCGGTGGATAATGGAACAATTTTTCTCAATGGCTTTGATATCAATCGCTTATCCCTGGCCTCGGTACGGGAGAAAGTGGCTTATGTGCCGCAGGATGTGCTGCTATTTTCCGATACTATAGCGGCCAACATCAGTTTTGGTAATGCGGCGGCCAGCCAGGAACAGATCGAGATGGCGGCGCAAATCTGCCGGATCCATGAAGAGATCGTTGGCTTCAGTGAAGGTTATAATACCAGGATCGGTGAGCGGGGTATCAAGCTTTCTGGTGGTCAGCGCCAGCGTATCGCTCTGGCCCGCGCCATTCTTCTTGACCGGCCCCTGCTGATTATTGATGACAGCCTTTCCGCGGTCGATCTGGAAACGGAGCAGGCAATTATCTCCGGTCTGGCCGCCTATCTGCCGGGACGGACCTGTCTTATTGTTTCTCATCGCATCGCCCCCCTGCGCGAGGCAGCCTGGATCATGGTTCTGGAAGAAGGTCGGCTGCTTACCCAGGGCACCCATGCCGAATTGCTGGCCACCAGTCCTTTCTACCGCACTATGTATTATCAGCAGGAAATGCGGCAGCATGAGGATGAGGACCGGTAATGGTGCACGATAATTACGGTTATTTCGAAGAAGATCAGCTGGGAAAATTCGGTGATCTCAGCCTGTGGCGGCGGATCGTTTTTCTCGGCAAGCCTTTCTGGCTGGGCGCCTTACTGGCGGTCCTGCTGTCCTTTATGGTAGTGGGCTGCAGTCTGGCCTTACCTTATCTGATCCGCCTGGCGGTAGATGATTTTATCCTGAACACCGAGCTGGCCCCGGCACTGCGCCTGGATGGCTTAAAATATCTGGCCCTTGCCTTCTGCGCCATTATGGCTCTCGAGTTTTTCGGCAATTTCATCCAGGTCTTAATCCTGGAATGGACCGGCCAAAACATCATGCATCGCATGCGGCAGATGATGTTTGTCCATCTCCTCCATCTTGATCTGAAGTTTTTTCATCGCAACCCGGCGGGCCGACTGGTAACACGATTAACCAATGATATCCAGAATATGCATGAGATGTTCACCTCGGTGATCGTCACTCTGTTCAATGATGGGGTCAAGATTATTGGTATTCTGGGGATTTTATTCTGGATGAACTGGCGGCTGACCTTGATTCTCTGCCTGCTGCTGCCCTTGATGGTGGTCAACACCCTGTGGTTCAGCCGCCTGGCCCGTGACGCCTTCCGCCAGATCCGCACTCATCTTTCCCAGATCAACTCTTTCCTGCAGGAATCGCTGTCCGGCGTCGCCCTCATCCAGCTGTTCCTGCGGGAAAAGTCCATACTCCGGCAGTTTGCCCGGCTCAACCAGGCATTTTTTGACAAATCCCTCTATCAGATCAAGGTCTTTGCCGTCTTCATGCCTCTTATTGAGCTGTTAAGCGCTATGACCATCGGCACCATCCTCTGGTACGGCGGCAGCGAGATCATTGCCGGCAAGATGACCATTGGCGTACTGGTGGCCTTTCTATCCTACATGCGCCTCTTTTTTCAGCCCATGCGCGAGCTGTCGCAAAAATATTCTATTGTCCAGTCAGCCCTGGCCTCAGCTGAACGTATCTTTCAATTATTAGATAACAGAGAGACCCTGGCCCTGCCGCTCTCGCCCCTAAGACCCGCCTCTACTCTGGGGAAGATCGAGTTCAGGGATGTGGGCTTTGGATATGATCCGGAGCATCCGGTCCTCGAGCATTTTTCCCTGACCATTCATGCCGGCCAGACTCTGGCCATTGTCGGCGCCACCGGCAGCGGCAAAACCACCATTATCAACCTGCTGGAGAGGTTCTATGATCCTGATGAAGGGCAGATCCTGCTGGATGGCATTGATCTGCGCGCGCTTGACCCGGACTGGCTACGCCGGCAAGTAGGGTTGGTGATGCAGGATGTTTTCCTCCTGCCCGGCTCTATCCGCGACAATATCCTGCTCGATACCGAAAAAACGGATGAGGCGGTATGGGAAATATTGGAGAAAGCCCAATTAAGCCGTTTGGTCCGGCAGCTGCCTGACGGCTTGGCCACCCAGGTCGGTGAAGGCGGCATGGACCTGTCAGCCGGCCAGCGACAATTGCTGGCCTTGGCCCGGGTGCTGGTCAGGGAGCCGCGGATCCTGGTACTGGACGAGGCCAGTGCCAGCATTGACCCGGAAAGCGAAATGCTTACCGCTCAGGCCATTGCCGCAACCTTTGCCGGCCGGACCAACATCGTCATCGCCCACAGGCTGTCAACCATCTCCAGAGCCCAACATATTCTGGTCATGGCCGGTGGTCGTATAATTGAACAGGGCAGCCACGCCGAGCTGATGGCAGCCAATGGCGCCTATCGCCGGTTGCTGGACATTTTCACCGCTGGTGCAGGGATATAATCTTATTAATATCTTCTTACTTGGCCCGATATGTATTCGACCCAGAATACATATGATGGTGGGCCAACACATTATTAGAATCTCTTTCTATTTTTTATATAATACAGGTAAATACAGGTGACGTTTTTTATCCGCATAAGCCAGAGCAGTCATCTGTTTTATGTCGTTCGACACATCCCAGCCACTTGCTTCACGTAATTTTTTTATTGGTATGCATGGCATTTGGAAGATTAGTTGGCAATAAGACTTCTATGCAAAAAAGATGGCTACGAAAAAAATATTCGTAGCCATCTTGATAGTTTAAAATGAAAATTTAAAACTACACTGTTAGCGGCTGATTTTTCTTTCTGTTCAGTCTGGCCCCGACCAGACTGACTATACCGGTGGCGAACAGCAGCATCATGGATGGTTCGGGAACCGGTGTCCCACCACCATTGCCGATATCTTCGCCGGCGATAGTCGCGCCATCAAAGGCCATGCCTGAATCAAACAATGAATCGCTCCAATTGACGACGCCGATTTGCAGGGCGTACTGACCGGCATCAGCGATGGCAAAGGAGGCCTTGATCCAATCGGTGTAGCCGCAACCAGCAGAAAAACATGCACCGGAATCACTACCGAGAGGGGCCCAGACAGGGCCACCAGCGATGATCGGGGTGGAGGCCGGCTCCAAAGTCGCATTTAAGGCCGGCATCCCAAAGCCAGGAACTGTGTCGCCACCGGGAGTGGTGCGGGCGGTAAAGAGCAGGGCGTAGTCGTTATTGGCATCATCAACCAGCTTGGCCCAACCATAGTCGGCAAATCCGGCTCCATCCGAGGTTACATAGTTGAAATAAAACTCAAGAAGATCGCCGGCCCCGGCGCTGAATAACGGTGAGGTGATAACCGAGCCGTTGGTTTCCGCACCTAGCCCCAGGCCAACACCGTTAACTCCTTGATCAGTTGATACCCAGCCGTACTGGGCATCGCCGGAAGGTGGCGCCGTCACAACGCCATCGACACCTAGGCTGCCGGAATTGCCGACACCGCTCCAGCCGCTGATATCAATCGCTTGGGCGCCATTGGCCACCAAAACTCCGGTCAGTAACAGCGCCTTAATCAACAATAATTTTTTCATGGTCTTTCCTCCCTGTGAATTAATTAGTTTCCTGGCAGTGTCTGTACGGGTCACTAATTGTAATGCAATAAGCATGCTAGTCAGAATTAGCAAATAAAGTTAGTCATAACATCTACTTACAGATTAACTTTCAAGTAAAGAAAAGGCGATGTTCAGTTTTCAGGAAAAATATTCCGCTATTGCGGATATTTCTTGTGGCCGCTAAAATAAATAAAAGGGATACCCGCAAGTGGGTATCCCTTTTATTAGCGTAATTAATGAACTTTACGTCATTAGCCCGTTTGGTTATTTTTCCAGCTTAGGGATAATCTGCCGAGCCTGGCAGGGGTCCGTAGGTCAGCACTTTAAGCCGGCGACCACGACGTAAAATGTTGACCAATCAGGATGTTTTTTTATCTCCGGTGATATCCTTCGCAAACAGAGAAAGTCCCCGTTCCATCGCACAGAAATCGCCACACATAGTGCAGGTGCTGTTGTTCTCAGGCGTCCGGCTGTTACGGACTTCGAGTGCTTTTTCCGGAAACATCAGCAAGGGAAAATGCTCTTTCCAATTGGTATCCCGCCGACTGAGTGCCACTTTTTTCTCCAGTTCCCGGCGCTCCGGATATTTGGCGATATCACCGATCCGGGCCGCCAGCCGGGTGGCCCGGACGCCTTCCCGGACATCATCCTCATTGGGCAGGGCCAGATGTTCAGCCGGTGTAATATAACAGATGAGATCAGCGCCAAAGCGGGCGGAGCTGGCCGCCCCGATGGCGGCGGTGATATGATCGTAACCGGCTCCGGAATCTGCGGGTAAAGGACCCAGCACATAGTATGGGGCCCCACCACTCATTCGTTTTTCCAGCATGATATTGCCTTCGATCTCATCGAGCGGCACATGACCCGGCCCCTCGACCATCATCTGGCACCCCATATCGCGGCCGATCTCCGCCAGCTCACAGTTGATCACCATCTCCGCCATCTGGGCCCGGTCATGACTGTCATGAATAGCCCCGGCCCGAATGCCGTTGCCCAAAGAGAGGACCGCATCATATTTTTTCATCAGGGTGCAGACCCGGTCAAACTGCTCATACAGCGGATTCTCCCGATTATTATACTCCATCCATGAGACCATAAAGGTGCCGCCTTTGGAGACCAGACCGCCATAACGATAGCCCTGCTTGCGCAGCCGCTCGATGGAGAAACGATTGATGCCGCAATGGATGGCCATAAACGAGATGCCGTCAGCCAGCTGGCGTTCGATCAGGTCAAACAGATATTCACTGTCGAGCTTATTAGGATTATGGTATTTACGGCTGGCCTCGGAAAAAGCCTGATAGAGCGGCACATTACCCACCGGCAGGTTACAGGCGGCCAAGACCCGCTGCCGAACCAGATTAAGATCACCGCCGGTTGACAGCTCCATCAGGGTGTCGGCCTGTTCTGCTTCCGCCACTTGCGCCTTACGGACCTCCAGCTCAATATCGGAGATATCAGAGGAGGTGCCGATGGAGGCATTAACTTTGGTACGTAAGCCTTTACCGATCCCGACCACCTTCTGCTCTGGCCGGTTAGGATGAACTGCTATGACGATATGGCCTTCCGCCACCCGCTGGCGGATGGTCTCCGGCGTCAGGCCAAAGCCCTCAGCCGTAGCTACTTTGGTCATTGCCTCAGTAATAAGGCCTTCACGTGCCAGTTCAATCTGTGTTTTCATGATCTCAATTCCTTTCTTTTTATGTACCGTCTGGGCATAAAAAAAGTCCGTACCACAATCAGAATTAATTTCTGATGCAATACGGACTTCTACGGACAAGAATTCCTTTATCTTCTTCCGGCAGGTCTTCTGACTCACGGATCAGCCTCAGACCGCGCCTTCCCATCCATCATCCAGTATACTAAATGACAGACAGTGACATCAGGGTGGCTACAAAATCACACCCATGGCAGTCCTTGTCCCCGCTTACAGCGCTGGCCCAACGTTACGGTTTTACACCGTATTCCCTTTTCACCGTCCTGAAACTCAGAACGACACCGGAAGAATTCCTTTTAATGGCTTCCAGCTTAGTCAATTTGGCCGTGTTTGTAAAGAATGACCAAGCCCTTGCAATCCTGGTTATGATTACTATAAATTAATAACTGTTAAATTCAGTGAGCCGATAAACCTAATAACGGCCCAACCAGCCACTCTCCAGCCAGCGAGACTAACATGATAAACAATGTTCCCCTCTGATTTCCTTGCCTCTATCCCCCATGCCCCGGGAGTTTATCTGATGGTGGATAAAAAAGCCGGCATCATCTATGTCGGTAAAGCCAAGGATCTGCGCAAACGCCTGGCCTCCTACGAACGACTGGCGGCATCTACCCAGGGTAAGACCGCCGTGATGCTTTCGCATGTCCACAAGGTCGATACCGTACTGACCCGCACCGAAAAAGAGGCCCTCATTCTGGAGGCCTCCCTGATCAAAAAATATCGCCCCAGATATAATATCATCCTCCGCGATGACAAGAATTATCCCCTGCTCAAGGTCACTCTTCAGGAAGAATGGCCGCGGGTGCTGATGAGCAGACGGAAGAAAAAAGATGGCGCCCGCTATTTCGGCCCTTACTCTTCGGCATCCGCCATGTGGGCCACCCTCAAACTCCTCTCCTCTCTGTTTCCGTTGAGAAGATGCAAAACCAGTCAGGTTAAGGCCAGGACACGGTCCTGTCTCAACGGGCAGATGCACCACTGTCTGGCTCCCTGCATGGCCCTGGCCAATAAGCAAGAATATCAGGAGATGGTGGCCGGAGTCATCATGGTGCTGGATGGCCATAATCGTGATCTGCTCACCACCCTCAGCCAGCAGATGACCACTGCCGCCGATGACTATGACTTTGAGCGGGCGGCAATCATCCGCGACCAGATTCAGGCCCTATCCCGCACCCTGGAAAAACAAGTGATTGTGGCCAGCCATGCCAAGAATCAGGATATTTTCGGCTTGGCCAGAAAAGATCTGTCATTGGCTCTTGCCATCCTCATGGTCAGAAATGGCACCATCAGCGGCAGCCGCACTTTTTTTCTGTCCGAACCTCTGGGCGATGACGCCAGCATTCTTTCCCAGGCTTTAAATCAATATTATGATCAAGGCGACAACCTGCCCCGGGAGATCCTTCTACCCTCTGAGCCCGAGGATAAAGAGCTCTTAAGCGAAAGGCTGAGCGACCTGCGCGGTGAGACCGTTTATCTGCAGGTGCCGCAGCGCGGTGATCGGCTGCAGCTCATCGCTATGGCCAATGCCAATGCCCAACAGGTTTTTGCTGAACAGGACAAAAAAAAGCAATCATGGCAGATATTAGCCGACGCCATGATCAAAAGCCTGCACCTGAGTCGCTCGCCTGAGACTATCGAGTGTCTGGATATTTCCAACACCTCCGGTCAGCAGGCCGTCGGTTCACTGGTCTGCTTCAAACAGGGCGAACCGGCCAAGCAGTATTTCCGTCATTATAAGATCCGGACCGTTGCCGGCCCTGATGATTATGCCATGATGGCTGAAGTGCTGCAACGCAGGTTGAAACGTGGTCGGGAGGACAATGACCTGCCTGATCTGCTGCTGGTAGACGGCGGGCGCGGCCAGTTGGGAATTGCCCTGCGCATGGCGGGCGAGGCAGGAATAGCAGGACTGCAGGAATTGGACTGGCTCGCTATTGCCAAAGAAAAATCAGGGGAAGGAGAAAAGCTGTATAAGCCGGGCCGCAAAAATGCCATTATCCTGGCGGCCCATAACCCGGTGCTGCTCTATCTCATGCGGATCAGAGACGAATCGCACCGCTACGGCATCACTTTTCACCGCCGACTGCGCCATAAATCAACCATGGCCTCCGAGCTTGACGCTGTCAGCGGCATCGGTCCCCGGAAAAAGGAAGTACTGCTCAAGACCCTCGGCAGTCTGAGGCAGATCAAACGAGCCTCCGAGGAACAGCTGACTCAAGTTCCCGGGATCGGTCCGGAACTGGCCCGGGAAATTCGCCGGCATTTTCATCAGAATGAATAACCATCGGGACTGATGAAGAACTCATCTTAACCCCAATGAAATTCGGTGCCCTTTGCAGGTAGATAGATGAAGTCGAGGATTACCATCTCACTGATAACCATCATATAAAAATTCTATATGGAAAGAGGATCTTTGGTAACAGGTTCGGACTCTATGACCCGGACCGCTGGTATTTCTTTTTCTGCTCCGGCAACCGCACAACTCTCCTGCAATTGTTGAAGCTGCAGTTTTACCTCATCCAGATCACTCATACGGACCAGATTCATCTTTTTGATGATCTCTTCAACCCGGTTGTCTATTTCTTTTTTTAAATCCTGCTTCGATTCTTCAGCCTTGGCAAAAAGCTCATCAACCAGTTTTTCTCCTTCCTGCTGGGTCAGTTTACCCTGTTCGATAAAATCCCGACTCATCTCTGCAATTTTTTCTTTAGTCAAAGAGGCTACACCCAAACCCATCAATAATGCCTTCTTCATCAGCTCAATCATGGCCATTTCTCCTCTTGATGATTTTAATGGTTCTGTTCCCCGAGTCAAATAAATACAGGTTCCGTTAGACTTCTTTGGTGCCGGCAAAAAACTGCTGGGCCCGATCAAAGGCCTGTTCTACCGAAGAGCTGGTCTGGACAGCTATCGCCAGGTGATGACCAAAAGTAAAATTCCGGCCGTAATAATGGGTAAATTGTTTCAACCGCCCCAGACGCCGTTCCGGCCGAAAACGCTCCAGCAGGTGGACAAAACGACTATAGATATCGGCCAGACTCAAGCTGGGCGCCAGGCCAGGCAACCCATAGATCTCTCTGGCAATATCAGCCAGCAGCCAGGGCCGACCGACCGCGCCCCGGCCCAGCATCAAGCCGTCGGCGCCCGAGAGATCAAGACATCTCCTGGCATCTTCCACACTGAAGATGCCGCCATTGGCCAACACCGGAATATTGACCGCCGATTTAACCTTGCCGATCCAGTCCCAACGTGGCCGACGACAGAATTTTTCCTGATGCAGTCGGCCATGGACGGACAGAAGATCAACCCCTTCGCCTTCAAGCATCCGACAAAAATCGAGCAGCTCATCTTCGTTCAGGCTGGCGCCCAGACGGATCTTGGCGCTTAACGGTAATTTGGTAGCCGCCCGCAACTGGGCGACAATATGACGCACCTGATCATGATCATTGGTCAAGGCACAGCCCGCCCCCTGTTTGCGGAGAGTGGGGGCCGGACAGCCCAGATTCAGATCAATCCCTTGGGCGCCAAGCTGGTGCAGGCGGTCAACCGCCGGCCCCACGTCCTGACCAGGACTGACAAAAAGCTGATAAAAAAGCGGCTGTTCTTCCGGATACCGCAGCAGAAAAGGCGAAACCGCAGCATTCTCCTCAGGCAGCCTAGTCACCGATAGCATCTCGGTAAATAAGAGGCCAACTCCCCCCAACTCCAACACCAGAGTCCGCAGGGCCGAATGAGACAGACCAACCATGGGAGCCAGCGCCAAAGGCGGCGATACGGTAAGTTCTCCAATGGAGAGCGACTTATTCATATGAGGTGGATAAAGATCCTACTGGCACCATTGACGCACAATGGCTTTGAGTTCGCTTGGCTCTATTGACTGCTCAAATCGCAAATGCACACGATAATCTTTATCGACATAATCCTGTAGACTAACTCCGACAATCTCTCCCCTGCTCTCCCGCACCTTATGAGAGCCTGTGGGAATAAAGGAAACAACCTGGCGGCCGAGCAGCAACCGGGCATTTTCTTTTTTCGAAATTCGAATTACAAAAGAAAGGCCACCAGTGGAGATATCTTCCAGCTGCGCTTTGAATTTTTGCGGCGAAGGATTACCATGCACATCCAGCAGATTATTGATAATGATGCCCTGGGCGGGATGGCGAATATCCTGGCGACGACTTTCACCGGCTATCTTCAATAATTCAGCAACAGTATCCGAGCGACGACAGAAGTCAGCCAGACTTAACTCAAGCCCGGGATGATAAAGCAACAGTTTCTGAAAATCCTGTCGTTCCAGGATCTGAAGCTTGACAGTAGTCATGGCGGTCAGCGTTACCGTCCAGAGAGAGACATCAAAGAACGGACCGACGCCAATAATTTCTCCCGGCTGCAGACGTTTAAGAAATATTTCTTTCTGGCCCTGCTTACAGGTCAGACCGACAACCCCCGCATTGATAAAATATAGCGTGGGGTTGGCATCTCCCTGCTGCACGATTACCTCTTCGGCCTGATATTCCTTGGAATGCTGACAATGATAGAGGGCGGAGAATTCTTCGGTATCCAAAAAATCATAGAGATCACTCCAGAGGCTGAGATGATGGCTGCTGATGGCATTGCTCTTGGCTTCCTCAATGGCTTCACTCACGCGAATGACTTCAATCAGGGCATTGGGATTAACCGTCAGCATCTGATCCCGCAAGCTTTCGGCGGTGGCAAATTTTTTTTCCTTCACCGCTTGCATGGCATGCTCAGCAATCAAGGCTGTAAGTTCTGTTATTTTTCCTTCCTGCAATAGTTGTTGAATCTGCGATTCCAGAATACCGGAGGTCTGTCTTGCCGACTCTGCAGGCGCTGCAGCAGAGCCAACCGCAGCATTAACGTGTTCATCAGTGCCCAGCTGACCTGCTGCCTCCAGTTGCGATTCAAGAAGCCACAGGGTGCGTCTGGCAATAAGAGCCACCGAGTCATTACCAAGTCCTTGTTTTTCCCGCTCAGCAATGAGTTGCTGTAACAAGACAATTGATCGCGGTTGGGGGGCCTGCCGAAGGACTATGCAGATTTTAGATAAAAGTTCAGCCCGCACATCTTCGGTTATAGTATCGCGTTGCTCCAGCAGATCAAGCAGGACATCGGCACAGTCAGCTATCCCGAGTTCGCCTAGCTGGCCAATCAGTCCAGCCTTTAATTCATCATTAATCAGAGACAAGGCGGACAGGAAATATTTCTTTTTATCAACCCCGGCCAGCGCATCAATACATTCAATAACTTGTTGCTGCACACGAATATCTGTATGTTTAAGTGAAGGCAGCACCAAGGGAAGCAGAGAGGAATCACCGAGGGCGGTAATCAGCAGAATAATATTGCGCACGCCATACCATGGTAGTTCCTTAGCCAGGAAGTCTTTGAACACCGGTCCAGCTATTTTGCCCGTGGTTGACAGCAACTTGATCAGCTGCAGACGTTCTGTCTTCTGTTGCGACAGCAATAATTTTTTCAGCAGGAAAGTAACTGAGCGACGACCCAGGCGGATCAGGATCCTCTCGGCCAGGGCCTGCCGCGCTCCTTCACCAGACAGGCACATCTGGGCTAACTCTTCCAGAATATAGGGGGCCGCCAGCAAGTCCTGAGTCTTAGCGATCAGGGCACTGATTTTATGCTCTTTTTCCCGGATGGTGGCTTGAATGTGGAATAGCCTGTCCTGCAGTACGGCAAAGTCCTGCCAATGGCCCTCCTCCAGCATCCTCAGCCCATTCTGTTGTAACTGTCGACAGACGGTATCATAAATTGCCTGATAGCTTTGTTCACACTTTAACCAGTCGGTCAGCAGAAAAGTCACCTTTGACAGCAAGGCATAATTACCTTGGGGCGACAACAGCTGAGAACAAACACAAAGGGCCATGACTGCCCGTTGTCTGAGAATGAGATCTTCCCCGCAGGCATGCGTGCCCAATAGCTCCAGAAGAACTGCGGCATGACCTGAAATCATATCCGGAGAAGACTTAACAAGTAGTTGCGCCACATTACGGACAAAATCATCCTGTAATAAAACACTGCTTTGGCCCTGTTCAAACTCTTTGACCTGGGTTAACAGCCGAATTCGGAGCTCTTCAGATTTTTCTTGGGCCTGTTCGCCTGGTTGTTGTTCATTATCCATAATAATTATAAATTAAAATCATAAGTGTAAACAACTAATTTTTAAGATAAAAATAAAATATATAACTTCAGCAAGCAGAAAGCAAAGCATAACTGATTTGACATTTTAGAAATGATATCCCATATTGGCACAAATTTAAATTTAAAGGATTCAATAACTAAAGGATGCCCTATCAATATTTTAGAGTTAACAATACCTCATTAGACAAGGGAATAGCAATATTCCTCTGCGGCGGTCTTCATATATTATTTGAAGGCCGCAAAAGGAAGAGATAGTCTGGTCTCTTTTGATTGGGTGGCTCCCACCAAATTATAACTGAGTGAATTTATGTCTAATATATATTTTTTACTTTGGTCATCCATTTTAGTAGAAATTAACAAAAAAATATTTCATGACAAATCCCCACCATCACTGAAAGCCGGATGAACTGATCGAATCAGCACAATATTGCTGAAAAAATATAGATAATAAATTAATCGAGATCAAAATGCTTACCAAAATATTCCCTTTTCTAGGCTGGTTTAAAGGCTACCGAAGCAG
This sequence comes from Desulfobulbaceae bacterium UBA5611, assembly GCA_002424635.1. Lineage (GTDB taxonomy): Bacteria > Desulfobacterota > Desulfobulbia > Desulfobulbales > Desulfocapsaceae > UBA2270. The sequence continues at coordinate 53,704 of DIKT01000051.1, read as the reverse complement.
TGACCTCCGTGTTGATGCAATGGCTGGTCTGACAGTTGCTTTAGTTCTTATTCCGCAATCCATGGCCTATGCCCAGCTGGCCGGACTTCCTGCCTATTATGGCCTCTACGCCGCCTTCCTACCCCCGATGGTGGCTGCCCTGTTTGGCTCCAGCAGGCAACTGGGTACCGGTCCGGTGGCTGTGGTGTCCCTCATGTCAGCAGCCTCGCTTGAACCGCTGGCCACGGCCGGCTCCCCGGAATTTATCGCTTACTCTATTGTCCTGGCTCTTATAGTCGGTATCTTTCAATTTCTGCTTGGTGTTCTCCGCCTCGGTCTGGTGGTTAATTTTCTATCCCATCCGGTGGTCAATGGTTTTACCAATGCGGCTGCCATCATCATCGCCTCATCGCAATTTTCAAAATTTTTCGGTGTCTCAGTCGATAATGCCGCCCATCATTATGAGACCATGATCCAGGTAGGGAAAGCGGCCATGGACTATACACATATGCCAACCCTGCTCTACGGGATAAGCGCCGTTATCATTATGGTAGTCTTACGTAAAATCAATCCGAGAATTCCCAATGTCTTGGTGGCGGTCGTTGTCACCACCCTGATTTCCTATTTCACCGGCTTTAACAAAGATGTGTTGATTGATATTTCAGCCATTAAGCTGCCTGAAGCAGAAACAAAAATTACAGAATTTAACCACACAGTCGCCTTGATTAAAGAGCAGGGCCTCGAACGGGTGAAGCTGGCCAATACCTTGGATGAGCTGAAGAAAGCTGAACAATCCCCGCACGGTCCTACAGTTGAACAGATCAAACTGCAAGGAGAAATAAACCTGATCACCGCTTATATGGCTCACTCGAAAGAAAAGGTGCAGGAATTGCGGTCGCAATTGCGAGGCCTGAAATTTGACGCCATTGAGGACGACAAGGCTTATACTTTTTATCCCAAGGATTCAGCCCCGGCCGATCTGGCAACAGACGGCAGAACCTGGCGGCTGAAGGTGAGAAACGATCAACTTGATCCGGCCGCTATCCAATTGATGGGTGGGGGCGCTATTATCGGCAAGATTCCAGAGGGTCTACCGCAATTTGCCATTCCGGAGTTAACCGTGAAATCATTAGGCAAACTATTGCCAACCGCCATCATCATTGCCATGCTGGGCTTCATGGAGGCCATTGCTATCGCCAAGGCCATGGCGGCCAAAACAGGCCAGCGGCTGGACCCGAATCAGGAACTAATCGGTCAGGGCCTTGCCAACATGCTGGGATCAATCGGTTCCAGTTATACTGTTTCCGGCTCTTTCTCCCGTTCAGCCGTCAATCTGCAGGCCGGGGCGGTGTCCGGCATCTCGTCGGTCGTCACCAGTGCCTGTGTGGTTATCGTTCTGCTTTTTTTCACACCTCTGCTGTATCATCTCCCCCAGGCCACCTTGGCTGCCGTTATCATGATGGCCGTTATCGGACTATTAAATATCCATGGTTTCGTCCATGCCTGGAAGGCCCAATGGTATGATGGTGCCATTTCCATTATTACTTTTTTTGTCACTCTGGCCTTTGCCCCGCACCTCGATAAGGGTATTATGGTAGGTGTAGCCCTGTCCATGGCTATCTTTCTTTACAAATCGATGCGACCGGTGGTGGCTGAATTATCTATGAATGAAGAGAAAACTCTTAAGAGCTCCGAGCATTATCGGCTTAAAGGCTGCCGTCATATCTCAGTTGTTCGTTTTGACGGCGCCCTCTTTTTTGCCAACGCCAGTTACCTCGATGAGCAGGTTATCAAATTCCGGACCGAGCATCCGGATCTGCGCTATATCCTGCTTGATGCCAGCGGTATTAATGACATGGATGCCTCCGGTGAAGAGGCGCTTGCCAATGTTGTCGCCCGTGTTCGAGCCGCCGGCCTCGGTTTTGCCATCAGCAGCGCCAAGGGCAAAATCATAGCGGTCATGGAACGAACTCATCTTTTTGCTAAGATTGGTAAAGAAAACTTTTATCCCGATACTAAAACCGCTGTTGAAAAAATTGTCGAGATCATCCACCAACAGACCGATCTGCCAAGTGAAGGTTGCAATAATTGTCCTTTGACTAAATATATTCCAGCATAATCTTACTTAAAAGAGGATCAACATGCCTTGTATTACAATATTCAGCAGTGATTTCTGCAATGGCAGTTCCGTTGTTAAAGAAGTTCTCGACCGGACCGGCTCGACTCTGGTCACCGAGAATGATCTTATAGTCAGGGCCAGTAAACTGTCCGGCATGAGTGAAGAAAAGCTGGAACGAGTTTTCTTGTCCAAGACTTCGGTTTTCAATAAGTTTACTCACGAAAAAGAATTATCTCTGGCCTACCTGAAGCTGGCCGCGGCTGAGATATTATCCGAGCATAAATTATTGATTGCCGGCTATGGCGGGTTGCTTGTCCCTCGCTCTATTACCCACATTCTCCATGTCTGCCTGGTTGGCGACATTCAATACCGCATTGGCTCGGCCATGGAAAACCAGGGGCTCAATGAAAAAGAGGCCATAAAATTGATCAAAGAGCTGGACAAAGAACGCGCCTACTGGGTGCATACCCTTTATGGGGTTGAAGAGCCTTGGGATTCTTCACTTTATGATCTGGTTATCCCCATGGGCAAAAGCAATGTCAACGAGGCAGCCTCCCTGATTGATGACTACCTGCAGAAAGATGTTCTGACCCCGACCAGTTCCTCGACACAGGCGGTCAAGGATTTTCTTCTTGCCTCCAGGGTCTCTGTAGCCCTTGGCCATGCCGGGCACAATGTTGAGGTTAGCGCCTCGAATGCACGTATTGTTATTACCATCAACAAAAACGTACTCATGCTCAACCGGCTGCAGGATGAGCTGAAGGAAATCGCAGCCAAGGTTGGGGGTGTAGAGGCTGTTGAAACCAAGATCGGTACCAATTTTCATGAGACAGACCTTTATCGCAAATATGATTTTAACGTACCCGCAAAAGTATTGTTGGTTGATGATGAATGCGAATTTGTGCAAACACTGTCAGAGCGACTTCTTTTGCGGGATATGGGCTCTGCTGTTGCCCATGACGGCGAATCGGCCCTGAAACTCATTGCTGAGGATGAACCGGACGTGCTCGTTCTTGATCTCAAGATGCCGGGACTTGGCGGCATTGAAGTATTGCGCCGGGTCAAAAAAACACGACCGGAGATAGAAGTTATTATTTTAACGGGCCACGGCTCGGAAGTAGACAGGGAAACCTGTATGCAACTGGGTGCCTTTGCTTATATGCATAAGCCTGTTGATATCGAAGTATTGACCACCAAACTCAACGAGGCAAACAGGAAAGTCCAGGAAAAAAAGAAAGCATGAGCGCTTAATTAACTATAAACCAAACAGGACGAAGCACAGACACAATTAAACTGATTTTATTAGTCATGCTCATTACTGTACTTGCTTCATTGCAACATGAAGCAAGTAACTCGTATTATTAATTTAAGCATATAATCTATTTCCTTCGGTTTTATTAGAAATGTCTCTCTTCAAAGCACTCAAACCAGAATTCCTGAACTATTCAGCAGCTGAATCCGGGCCGTTTAAAAGCTTATTTAATTTCAGGCAATTATGGAGAAGCAGAATAATCATTCTCCTTTGTGTCGCCTTAACACCTCTGATCTGTCTGGCCATCTTCACTTTTCTGGTAACCAAACATGATACCGAAAGGGAAATCCACCTGCGGACCATTCGTCTGGCCTCCAATGCCAAAAGAACAATCTCGTTTTTTTTCGAAGAACGGCAAGCGGCTCTGGACTTTATTGTGCGCAGTAACAGCTTTGACCAAATAAATGACAACAGCCAGTTGACCAACATTCTCCAAAGTCTGAAAGATTCTATCGGCGGCTTTACCGATCTCGGTATTATTGACGCAACCGGAAGACAACTACAATATGTCGGGCCATATAACCTGCAAGACGTTAATTATTCATCCGAAGAGTGGTTCAAAGAGGTGTCAGTCCGCAATTATTATATAAGCGATGTCTACCTTGGTTTTCGTGAAGTTCCACATCTGATCATTGCGGTTAAACATACACTGCCCAACGGCTTGACTTACGTCTTACGAGCAACCCTGGAGACAAAACGCTTCAACGAAATTATCTCCAATCTCAATCTCAGTGGCACTGAAGATGCTTTTCTCCTCAATAAACAAGGTATCATCCAAACACCGTCCAGATCGCATGGCAAGATCACGGAGAAGCTCACCCTTCCTGTTCCTGCATACTCTGAGCGCACTGAGGTGCTGGAGATGCAAGATAATAATGACCGGAAAATTATAGGTTATGCCTATATTCCTGAAACATCATTCATTTTCATGCTCATTGAAAAAAAGAGCGAACTCATGCGGCCTTGGCGTTCTTCCCAGGAAATAATTATTTTTTTTATTGTCCTCGCCATTCTGGTAATTTTAGCAGTAATTTATCGGGTAGCGACTCATTTGGTCAATCAGGTCTTTTTAGCGGACCTGAAAAGAGTCCAAACCCTGCATGAAGTAGAACAATCCAGCAAACTGGCATCCATCGGCCGTCTGGCGGCGGGCGTGGCTCATGAGATCAATAATCCCTTGGCCATTATCAACGAAAAAGCTGGTCTGATAAAAGATATCTTTTCATATAAAGAGGAATATAAACATGATCTTAAAATCATTGGCCTGATCGATTCGGTTCTTGCCTCGGTAGAACGCTGCGCAATTATTACTAAACGATTGCTGGGTTTTGCCCGCCATCTCGATGTCAGTATACAAATGGTGGATATCAGGAGTGTTATTGAAGACGTTTTGGGATTTTTAATCAAGGAAGCGGAATACAGAAGTATCGCGGTTAACCTGGATATTGAAGAGAATATCCCGCAGTTTGAAACCGATCGGGGGAAATTGCAGCAGATTCTGCTGAACCTTGTCAATAACGCCTTTGCTGCCATGCAGGACAATGGCCATCTGGATATCAAAATACGTTTATTAGAAGAAGGTTTCGTTTCAGTCAGCGTCAAAGATGATGGCAGCGGCATACCGGAGGCTGATTTAAAACGTATTTTTGAACCGTTTTTTTCTACAAAGACAAAAACGGGAGGTACCGGACTGGGCTTATCCATTACCTATGGCCTGATCCAGGAATTAAACGGCAAACTTAATGTGGTGAGTAAATTTGGAGTGGGTTCTGAGTTCACCATTCTCTTACCATTAAAAAATACAAGAGCCACCAAAGGAAAGAATAAATGAAAATTTTACTGGTCGACGATGAATATGAGTTGGTTTCGACTCTTGCTGAACGTTTATCAATACGAGGCATTGATGCGGACTGGGCTACCAGTGGTAAAGATGCACTGGCAAAATTAGCGGAAACAAATTATGATCTTGCGGTTTTAGACATTAAAATGCCGAAGCTAAGCGGCCTGGAGTTAAGAAAACAAATACAGACAATCCAACCGAACATGCGATATATCTTCATGACCGGTCATGGATCAGCTGAGGATTTTTTTAGTGCCTCATCGGAAGAGGGTGCTGATGCCTACCTAGTCAAACCGGTTAATATTGATGACCTTATTACTAAAATTCATGAAAGTCTGGCCCGGCAGGCCTTGGGAGCATCAGGACCTATTGAGCAGTAACAGTAGATAAATTGCAGTGCCAAACGGGTGACATCATGCATGCAGAATGGGAAATAGTAGGCAAGGAAGGATTAATTTTTTTTGGGAAGATGTCGGCATCTATTTCCCATGAAATAAAAAATATTTTAGCCATTATTAACGAAAATGCTGGCCTGCTTAATGATTTTACGATAATGGCTGAAAAAGGTGTTCCGATAGCGCCTGAACGACTAAAAACTATCTCCACCAAAATTGCAGAACAAGTAAAACGGGCAGATCTTATTGTAAAAAATATGAACCTGTTCGCCCATAGCGTTGACGAGCAGATCCAGACAATTACACTTCATGACTTGATCGAAGTGGTCATCAAACTATCCCTCAGATTTGCCGCTAACCGGGGAGTACATCTAAGCCAACAACCCGCTGTCAGCCCGGTGCATATTACCTCGGCGCCTTTTCTGCTGCAAAACCTTATCTGGCTCTGCCTGGACAAGACCATGGATCAGGTCGGAATCAAAAAAACAGTATCCATTATTGCCAAAAGTGTGCACAATGGAGTAATGATAAAATTTGCATATGCCGGCACTATTGGTGAGAAATCAGTCACTTTTCCAAGTGAACAGACAGCAGCACTTTTAATGCTATTGAAGGCTGAGCTGGAAATCAACGATGAGGCAGGTGAGCTTATCCTGCATCTGCCTGCATCTTTAGTGGCCTAAAAGTTTTAAGATGCCACACAGATAACAGGCATATCTATTTGACGGTTTGATGAGAATCTTATTGGTGGAAAGGATTTACACCCTGCTGTCTTGGGCAGGAATACAATAAACCTCGACGGATTATCTGCCGGGACATTACATCATATTTGGAAGGAGTAAGACAATGGCTGAAAAAATATTACTTGTCGATGATGAAAAAGATTTTGTAGAGACCCTTGCTGAACGGATGCGTACCAGAGGCATGACTGTATCAACCAGTACCAGCGCCAAGGATGTACTGACCAATATTGATATCGAATCTTTTGATGCTATTGTTCTGGACCTGCAAATGCCTGATATGGACGGTATTGAAGCTCTAAAGCTGATAAGAGCAAAAAACCCCAACCTGCAGGTTATTCTGCTGACCGGCCATGCCACCGTGGAAAAAGGGGTGGAGGCGATGAAGCTTGGGGCCTTGGATCTTCTGGAGAAACCAACTGACATTGAAATCCTGACCGAAAAAATCAAGAATGCCAGCACCAAAAAAATGATGCTGGTGCAGGAAGAAACAGCCGGCAAGATAAAAGACATTATTGGCGGTAAGGGATGGTAGGCTGAACCATTTGACCGCCAGGACCTACAGTCTGGAGACAATCGTTTCCAGGCTGTAGGTTGAGAGCTGTCCTTAGGATATTTGACTATATACCTTTTCGTAAATTGACATTTCCGGAATGATACTCCATAATGTCAAGTTATGAAAAAATGGATCGACATATTAGATGCATCAGTAACCAGCCCTGCTGCCCTGAATGAGCATTTTGCAATTGATGTAACCTCACTTGCCAAGGTCGCCGCAGCCTTTCCCATGCGGATCAATCCCTATTACCTGCAATTAATTAAGAAAGTTGGTGATCCCCTGTGGAAACAGGCCGTACCCGATGTCGTTGAATTGTTTGATCCCGTCTGTATGGCAGATCCCCTGGGGGAAGAAGAGCTGAGCCCGGTCCCTAATCTGGTCCACAAATATCCTGATCGTGTCCTTTTTCTGATCTCCAATCAGTGCGCCATGTACTGTCGTTTCTGCACCAGAAAACGGAAAGTTGGCACCAGGAAGATGCATATCAGTCCAGAGACCATTCAGGCTGGACTTAAGTATATCCGTCAACATCCTCAAGTTCGGGAAGTTCTTTTGTCCGGTGGTGACCCCCTGCTGCTGCCGGACCACCAGATCGGTTTTATTCTGCATGAGCTTCGTCAGATTCCTTCCCTAAAGGTGATCCGTATCGGCACCAGAGTGCCCTGCGTCTTGCCCATGCGCATTACGCCCGAACTGATCACGATTTTAAAGAAATATCACCCGCTCTATATCAATACCCATTTTAACCATCCGGCGGAAATAACCCCGGAGTCAAGTGCTGCCTGTAACTTGCTGGCCGATGGTGGCATTCCCTTGGGATGCCAGACCGTTCTGCTTAAAGGCGTCAACGACACACCGGAAATCATGCGGGAGCTGCTCTTGAAGTTGCTGGAAATACGGGTCAAACCCTACTATTTGTTTCAGGCCGACCTTACTTACGGCACCAATCACTTCCGGACATCGACCGCGACAGGGATTAACATAATGCGCAGCCTGATCGGTCATATTTCCGGTCTGGCAGTACCAACCTTTGCCCTCGATGGCCCGGGCGGCAAAGGGAAGATTCCGTTAACGCCGGATTATATTCTTTCAAGAGGGGAAAATTTGGTTTTTAAAAATTATTGTGGGCAAATCTGTACTTACCCGGAATCTGGAGACGGTATATAAGCTTATTGTCGCCTTTTATGGTAAGGAAGATAGTGAACAAATGACTTTAAGAAGCCTTCGATAACGAATAAATATTTTTATTTAAAAGAAAATCCCCTCATGCAATCCACAGATATTCTAAAAGTAGTACTCAGCTCCACTGAACTGCCCACGCTGCCAACTGTTGCCTCAGCGCTTATTTCTTTAACCTCACGGGAAGACACAACATTATCAGATATTGCCGATCTGGTATCAAAAGATATTGCCTTGTCGGCCAGAATTCTCAAAGTATCAAATTCGGCTTTTTACAGTTTCCCCCAGCAGATCGGCTCCATCAAGCAAGCGGTGTCGATTCTCGGTATCAATGCGGTCCGCTCTCTAGTCCTGTCTTTTTCGTTTCTTTCCATCAAGGGCGGCAATAAAAGAGACCAGTTCGATTTTCAAAAATTCTGGGAGAGATCCCTGGCCTCGGCTGTTGCGGCCAAACTGATCCTCGATAAAGTAGAGGGGGCCGATACAGAAGAAATTTTTATTTCAGGACTGCTGCAAAATCTGGGCGAATTGATCTTCGCTAAAACCTGTCCTGCCGAATATAATAAAGTGCTCAGCCAGCTGAGTGAGGGACAAGAGCAGCTTGCAGAAATTGAACAAAAACTACTGGGAGCTGACCACTGCTTGATTGGCTATGAAGTAGCCAAAAGCTGGGGTTTTCCGGAGATATTACTGCTACCCATTTTGTTCCATCATGACCCTTCGCACTATACTGGCCAGAATAAAAAGATCCGGGCAACAATTAATGCGGTATATCTCTCTGAATTTCTTGTTAATATTATCTACTCACACAAACCGGATGAAAGCCACAAACTGTTCCAGAAAGAAGCAAAAAAGCTACTTGGTCTTAATAATGATGATATCAACAATATTCTGTCAATCTTACATCACCAAGTAGATCAGGCCGCAGCCTATTTTGGTCTGAATATTCAAAATACCAAATCGATACAGGAAATCCTGCAAGAAGCGAATATTAAACTCAGTTTGATAAACCTCAACTACGACCAGATCAATCAGCAACTGGTACGGGCCACAATAAAACTGGAAAAATTGAGTCAGGAACTGCAGGAAAAAAATAGGATTCTGGATAATTTAGCTAATATCGATGGCTTAACGGAAGTTTATAATCATCGTTATTTTCAGAACACCCTGGACCAGGAGATCAATCGTTCGATCCGTCATCAAACCAATATTGCCCTGCTGCTCGTTGACATTGATCATTTTAAAAATTTCAATGACACCTACGGCCATCAGGCAGGAGATTTCGTCTTAAAAAATTTCTGTACAATTATCACAGAAAATCTGCGCAAATATGACACCTTAGCCCGTTATGGCGGTGAAGAATTTGGCATTATTCTTCCGGAAACAGCAGAAGATGAAGCCTTGCTGGTGGCCGAAAAACTACGGATAGCCATTGAGACAGCCACCTTTACTGATCTAAACAATGAATATCATGTTACAGCCAGTTTTGGTCTTGCCAGTGCTTACCCTGCCACAAGGGATAATTTCCAGAAAAATGATTTTATTAAACAGGCAGATCTGGCTCTGTATGGCGCCAAAAAAGGAGGAAGAAATCGGGTGACGATTCATATGCCAAAGAAGAAATGGTTTAATATTTGAAACTGGAGTTTGAAGTTTCAGCCCATGCAAGACTGAGCTCACACAATACAAAATGTGAACTGGACAACTATGCTAGAGTTAGGAGTCTTTGATATAATGAAATCAGTATCTTCCGCCTCTTCCGCAGAATCTGTGGTTAGGCTGAGATAAAATAAAAAATAGAGCATTGCTTTCTCCCGTGGAGTTAGGATGGATTTTGCGAAAAACAATCCATTCACCAAAAATACATATACAACATGTTATGTGGAGTTCTGAGAACTCTTTGTCAGTTGCTCCGAGTCTGCCGGACAAGCGCAGAGGGGAGGAAGAATTTATCCTGACTCAATGCCGTTATTCTCATATTTTTTCAACTTTCGCCACAGGGAAACCCTGTCAATACCGATGATCTTGGCAGCCTTGGTCTTGTTGCCGTCAACGCTTTTTAGGACAGACAGAATATATTCTCGTTCGTTTTCGCCCAGGCTCTTGCTGGAGTTGATTATCTCGAGATTTGGCGGCTGAAATTGTGGGCTGTGGGTGAGCTCCGATGGGAGATGGTATGGCTTTATCTCTGAAGAGTCACAAAGGGCCAGGGAGCGTTCAATGATATTTTCAAGTTCCCTGGCGTTGCCTGGATAATCGTACTCCTGGAGCCGACGGAGTGCCTCTCGGGAGACACTTATGCTCCTGCCACTGAGGGGGTGTTTGGCCAGAAAATAGTTCACCAGAAGGGGGATATCGTCCTTTCTGTCCCGGAGCGGCGGGATATGAAGATTTACCACATTGAGCCGGTAATAGAGGTCCTGACGAAAGCTCCCCTTTTGCACTTCTTCCTTAAGATCCCTGTTGGTTGCAGCCAGCACCCGGATATCTATGGGGATTTCTTTGGTTCCGCCGACCCTGATAATTTTTCTCTCCTGCAGCACCCGTAATAATTTTACCTGCATGGTCAGCGGCATTTCGCCTATTTCGTCAAAAAGGACGACCCCGCCATTGGCAGATTCGAGAAGCCCGTTGCGCAGTGCACCGGCATCGGTGTAGGCATCTTTTTCATGGCCGAACAGTTCGTTGACCATCAGCTCTTCTGTCATGGCCCCGCAGTTGATAGGGAGGAAGCGTTTATCACCCCTGGGGCTCAGTTCATAAATGGTCCTGGCCACCAGCTCCTTGCCGGTTCCGGTTTCGCCGGTGATCAAGATATTGCAGTCCAGTTGGGCAAAACGGACAATGGAGTCCTTGAGTGCTAATATAGCCGGGTTCTGGCCTATAAACTGGGTGGTTCCCTGCTGGGCTTTGATACGTCGTTTAAGACGGCTGATCTCCCGCCGCAGCATTGTTTTCTCAGTGGCTCGAAGGACTAGGGCGTGAAGTTCTTTGAGCTTGATCGGTTTGGGGAGATAGTAGAATGCTCCCTGGGCCATAACATCGACAGCGGAGTTGACGGTCGCATAGCCGGTGACAATGATAACCTCAATCTCCGGATGGAGCTCCTTGGCAGTATTCATCACCTGAACGCCATCAATATCGCCCATTTTTAAATCCGTTATCACCAGATCAAAATGGGACTGATGCAGCAGGCTGTTTGCCTCCTTGCCGTTTTCCGCAGTTGTTACCTGAAAATCTTGTTGCTCCAGAAAATGACCAACATTGTGGAGGTTTATGACTTCGTCATCAACCAATAGAATCGCAATATTACGGTTTTCAGGCATTGTCACTCCTGGATGTTGAGTGCTGAGTCTGAAAATTTACATTTTCGGGTTGCAGGTGAAGCGGCAACGTCAGGATAAACTGACTTCCCTTTCCTTTTTCCGACTCTACCTGTATTGAGCCATTATGTTTTTTTATAATGCCGTAGACAACTGCCAGACCAAGGCCAGTACCGTTTTCGGCATTTTTGGTCGTAAAAAAGGGGTCAAAAATCTTCGGCAGGTTCTCCTTGTCAATACCTCCACCGGTGTCGGCAATGGTAATGAGCGCATGTGTATGCTCTGTATCTTTTTTTGCTTCGATAAACACAGCACCAGGCGGTTCGGTGATGGCCTGCAGAGCATTGATGATCAGATTCAACAAGGCCTCAATCATCTTCTGCACATCGATATAGAGGATTATCGCCTTATCAATATCGGTGTCTATGGTGATGCCGGCCGGGACTTCACTGGCAACAAGTTGTTTGACCTTATTGACCAGCTCTATAAGAGGATACGGCTGAAGGGAAAAGGTCTGAGCTCTTGAAAATTCCAGCAAGCCGCGCACAATTTTTCCGGCCCGTTCGGTTTCCTGGTTGATTATCTTCAGCATCTTGACCACAAAAGGAAACTGCTCGCGATCAACTTCAGCAAGGGCCAGTTGGCAGGAGGTTGCAATATTATTGAGCGGATTATTTATCTGATGCGCTGTTCCTGAGGCCAGGGTGCCGATTGAAGCAAGCTTCTTGGCTTGAAAGAGCTGTTCCTGTTGTTCTTCCAAATCTGTGACCATTTTATTAAAGGCCCGCAGTACACTGCGCACTTCACCTTTTTTTTCATCGACGGGTAGCGGCGAGAAGGTGCCGTTGGCAATCTTTATGGCTGCGTTTTCCACCCTTTTCAAGGGCTTGATAATGGAGATGTAGAGAAGGGTGATGGTAAAAATTGAGAGAAGAACAAGAAAGAGGATCGTTATGGCCAGTTGACTTTTAAATCTTTTGATGAAGGTGTTCATTTTGTACTGTTCGAACAAGACCAGGTCTTCGGTGATATGGACCAGCTCTTGTCCCAGGCCGCGTACTTTTTCTCGTAAAGGGAGGATGTCGCCCTCCTTACCGGAGCTGGCTTGCGCTTTAAACATCAGAAAACTCTCCTCGTATGCCGTCAGCTTGGCGCTAAGATCCTGCAGATGTGTCGGCTGTGGCATGCTCTTCAGATCTTCAATGACTCGGGGAGCATATTGTTGCGCCTCCTTTATGTATTCAAGGACCTTGATAAAATCCTCATCGTTATAACGGATGATGAAGTTTTTCTCATAGCGTCGTATCTCAAGACAGATATTGCTGAGATTTCCGGCATGTATCAACAAAGCCACATCCTCATTGAACATGTCGAAATCTTGTAAAAAAGTTATGCCGATGATGATGTAGGAGAGCATGTGCAGACAAAAACAGCCAATCATCTTTTGGCGCAGATTTAAAGAAAACATGGTACCTCATACTCATTTTGATCGGTCTGGAGAGAGAACAGTGACAATGGTGTTTGTGTCTTCTCCTCTCTTATTCGCCTAAAACGAGGCTTTGTTTGGAGCCAAACGTGTAAAAAAAGAATTATACCCTTTTATCTATCATTAGCAAATTTAAGGCCAAGTGAAAAATAAAACATGATTGATGCTATCATCCTCTTTGTGCAAGAATGAAAAGAGGGATGTCCGCACCTTATCTGTGCCTGGTACTGTTGCATCGTAGTGTTGCACAATTGCAATGTTATTGCAACAGTTGATGCTGCTAAATGCAACGATTGTTGCCGGGTGCAGGTGCTCCGGCCTTTTTTTTTCTTGCTATTCTTTCATTAAAGTCTCTCAGGTCTTGCTCTCGCCAGTTGTTACATCCTGCAACAACACCATCTTATCCCTCTCGTTTTCAGTTTTCTGCACGTAACGCCCGGCAGTGTAAAAAATAAACGGCAGTTTTTATTTGGGCTGCTGCAAAACGGCATACAGGTTGCAATCCCAAACCAAAATATAGTCGTGATTAATTTGCTTGCTGAGAGGAAGTTTTTTATCAACCTCGAATTGCAAACGATTTTGTTATTTTTTTGAGGAGGGAAACGATGAACCAGGAAAAAGAGGGAAAAAATAAGAGAGAAAGCGTTCAGCCGGCATCCATCGCGGGTTGTCATTATGGTGCCGGTCCACCGCTGCTGTCGGAATGAATGAAGAACTTTGGTCTCACTAAACAATAGATGTCCCGTCTCAGCGGGCATCATGACAAAAAAGGATAATAAGGGAAAAATGACTTTACCAATAATGTTAGTCATGGCCGTGTTGGTCGTGGCAATCTTGCTCTTTATTTTTGAATGGGTTCGGGTTGACGTCGTTGGCCTGATCATGATGATCATTTTACCTCTGCTCGGTTTGGTTACTCCCAAGGAGGCCATCAGCGGACTTTCAAGTAATGCGGTTGTTTCAATTATTGCCGTTATTATTATCGGCGCCGGGCTGGATAAGACAGGGGCTATGAATCACCTGGCCAGGGTTCTGCTCAAGTTTGCCGGCAAGAGCGAAAGTCGGATCATGGTGCTCATCTCGGCCACAGTGGCCTTTATCTCCAGTTTCATGCAAAATATCGGCGCGGCTGCCCTGTTCATGCCTGCTGCCAAGCGTATTTGCCTGCAGACCAATATCCCGGTTTCTCGTGTACTTATGCCCATGGGTTTCTGCGCGATTATCGGCGGTTGTCTCACCATGATTGGCTCCAGTCCGCTTATTCTGCTCAATGATGTGATGAAGATTTCTGGTCCGGACATCAAGCCCTTCGGACTTTTTTCCGTGACTCCCATCGGCCTGGCCCTAGTGGTTGCCGCCCTCATCTATTTTGTTCTGTTTGGCCGTTTTATTCTTCCTTCCGGACAGGGTGATGCGCAAGGAACCGGACCGATGTCCCCGGAACTGAAGAGAACATATCATGATATCGGTAATCTGTTTGAAATCCAGGTGCCTGACTCCTTCAAGGGGCCTAAGACGCTCGAAGAACTGGAAATCAGACCTATCTTTTTCAGCACGATCCTCTCCATAGCCAATAAGAAGGGAATATCTATTGCTTCGCCCGACTACGCTGATATCATTAAGGGAGGAGATATCCTTGCCGTAGAAGGACCGCCTGATCTGGTTGCCAAGATGGCCCAGTCTTTCGGCTGGCAGGTCAAAGAGGACCTGGAAGTCTTTGCCGAGAGCCTCTCACCGAACAATGCCGGAATCATGGAGACCATTATTACCCCCCGTTCTGAGCTGGTCGGAAGTACTTTGCGCTCCTTTTCATTCCGGAAAAAAAATGGTGTGACCCCTCTGGCTATTTTTCGAGAGACTAAGACCTTTGTCGGTGATATCTCGACCATGCCTTTGCGGGCTGGAGACGCCCTGTTGCTGCAAGGCCCATGGGAAAAATTTCATTATCTAAAGAAAAGAACAGATCTTGTTTTTACCGAAGAGGTGCAGGGAGAAATTCTCCGCACGGACAAGGTCAAGTATGCTGTGGGCAGTCTGATTCTGGCTCTGGTCATGACCATTGGTTTTAACGTCCAACTCTCCATAGCCCTGCTCACTGGGGCTGTTGCCATGGTCCTGTCCAAGGTCATCTCCATTGATGAGGCCTATGACTCTGTGGATTGGATGACGGTCTTTCTCCTTGGTGGCCTTATTCCTCTGGGCATTGCCTTTGAAAAGACAGGGGCGGCCAAGCTCATTGCCGAAACCATTATGACTTCGATGGGCACTGTTTCACCGTTGATCCTGTTGACGGTAATCGGTCTTCTGACCTCGTTTTTCACCCTGGTTGCCTCAAATGTTGGGGCAACAGTCCTCATGGTCCCCTTGGCCATGAATATGGCAGCAAGCGCCGGGGCTGATCCCCGCATAGCGGCCCTGGTGGTGGCGGTGGCCTGTTCAAATACCTTTATCCTGCCCACCCATCAAGTCAACGCTCTGATCATGCGTCCAGGCGGATATAAGACCAAAGATTATTTCCGGGCTGGTGCCGGGATGACTGTCCTCTACCTTACGGTCATGATGGCTATGGTCTATGCCTTTTATGGTGTTGTTGGCCATTGATTTCCGGAATAGGCGTCTTTTTGAGCCGCGTGTAATAAAGATTATTTCATTATCCATTCAATACCATAAGGATACCACAATGAAGATTTTTCTATCGTTTTGTATCGCCCTGTTGGGCGGTGCAAGCCAGGTATTTGCTGCTTCCGGTCACGGTGGGGGGGAGGCAACAGTGAACCTGACTACTACGGCGCTGGGCTACGCATCGCTGGCCCTTTTTGTCCTCGCCTATGTTCTTGTTATCTTTGAGGAGCAGACCCACCTGCGCAAGAGTAAGCCGGTAATGATGGCAGCCGGACTTATCTGGGTACTGCTGGCCATTACCTTCCGTATGACTGGTATTCCGCCTGAAGAGGCCCATAATGCGATTCTGCGCAACATTACCGAGTATGCGGAGTTGTTGCTTTTCCTGCTGGCAGCCATGACCTATATCAACTCCATGGAAGAGCGAAATATCTTTCAGGCCCTGCGCTCGTCTCTGGTCTCCAGGGGGTTCTCCCTGCGAATTATCTTCTGGATCACCGGATTTCTGGCCTTTGTCATCTCGCCTGTTGCCGACAATCTGACCACGTCCCTGCTCATGGGAGCGGTTGTCATGGCCGTAGCTAAGGACAATAAAAAGTTTGTTGCCTTGGCCTGTATCAATATCGTGGTTGGAGCCAATGCCGGTGGTGCCTTCTCACCCTTTGGTGACATCACCACCCTGATGGTTTGGCAGAAGGGACAGGCTACCTTTGGCCAGTTTTTCTACCTTTTTGCTCCGGCCTTGGTCAACTGGTTGATTCCTGCTGCTATCATGAGCTTTTTTGTGTCGAAAGAGGTTCCTGTTGGTCTGGCAGAAAAGATTGCCATGAAGTTCGGCGCCAAGCGCATTATCTTTCTTTTTCTGATGACAATTGTCACTGCGGTTTCCTTTCACAATTTTCTGGAGCTGCCTCCGGCAGCCGGCATGATGCTGGGGCTTTCCTATCTGGGCATGTTCTCCTATTACATCAAGATAAAAGAAAAACGTGCCCTTGATTATGATAATCCCCTGGGGATTTCCTCCGCTGATCACGACACCCCCTTTGATATTTTCAAAAAGGTGGCCCGGGCCGAATGGGACACCCTCCTCTTTTTCTACGGGGTGATTCTCTGTGTCGGCGGTCTGTCCCAGTTTGGCTATCTGGCCCTGGTCTCTCACCAGATGTACGATGGACTGGGTGCCACCAACGCCAATGTCCTTGTGGGGATTCTGTCGGCAATAGTTGATAATATTCCGGTCATGTTTGCCGTCTTGACCATGGATCCTGTCATGCCTGTCGGTCAGTGGTTGCTGGTAACCTTGACTGCAGGTGTCGGCGGCAGTCTGCTCTCCATCGGCTCAGCTGCCGGTGTGGCGCTTATGGGAACGGCGCGGGGAACCTATACCTTTGGCGCCCATTTGAAATGGACCCCGATCATCGCCTTAGGGTATGCAGCAAGCATCTACTGTCATTTCTTGATTAACAGTCGTTTATTTTAGGTGAGCAGCTATGAATACTATGACCAATGCACACGTAATGGAAAGGAGTGAAAGATTTGTGTACAATGAAGATCAAGAGAACCTTGACAGAATGATCTCTTCAGTCGAGGCTGCCGGAGCGTTGTCTGCAACTGAAAATCTGCCGGACCCCATTGAGTATTTGAAAGAAGTCATGGCTCAACGAGGGATGCTCAACAGGGATTTAAAGGCGGATATCGGCAGCTCCGGCTACATAAGTTCAGTGCTGAATCGACGGAAACCACTCTCTCTGCGGATGATACGCAATCTTCATAGACATCTCGACATCCCGGCTAAGATTCTTATTCAGCCCTACGATTGTCGTTGAGATTTTAAGAGTCAGGAGTAGTATTGTTCGTGTTGCGGGGGAATGTTTTTTCACTCTCATTCCCCCGCGGCACGAACTTTTTTTTTAAAAGAAAATGGGTGGACAGCAATGAGTTTTTTCTCCAAAAAAGAAGCAGGGCCCAAGATCTCCGGAACGGAAGAAAGGCTCTATTCCGGCCAGATAGCGGAGCTGAAGGCCAGAGCCACCGGCACTGATTTGCCGCCCTACGTTGCCCGTCAGGTGACAGGTGAACTGGATCGTCTTGGAAAAATCGATCCCCTTGCCGCCGAGTTTTCTATCGGGGTCAACTATGTCGAGCTGCTGCTTTCTCTGCCCTGGTTTCAGGAGACCCAGGATAATCTTGATCTGAAGCGGGCTAAAACCATCATGGCCTCGCATCATTATGGGCTCGAGGCGGTCAAAGAGCGCGTGCTGGAATTCCTGGCTGCCAAGACCCTGAAGAACCAACAGAAATCAAGAATATTAATCGTTGATGATGAGAAGATTGCCCGTGATAATATGCAACATTACTTCACGGGTCTCGGCCACACGGTAGAGGTGGCTGTCAACGGTGTGGAGGCATTGCAGCAGGTCGAAGGTAGCGACCATTTTGAGGTAATGATCACTGACCTGAAAATGGATAAGATGGATGGACTCACCCTTATTGACAAGATTGCCAAGGTATCTCCCGAGACCAGTGTCATTATGGTTACCGGTTATGCAACGGTGGCCAATGCCGTGGATGCCATGCGTAAGGGGGCGACCCATTACCTGTCCAAGCCGGTTCAGCTCAGCGAATTGAAAGAAACGGTCGAGGGGGTTCTCTGTAAACAGAAAAAGCTGCAGATCAGCCAGGGGCCGGTCCTCTGTTTTTCCGGTCCTCCAGGTACGGGGAAAACCTCCATCGGCCAATCCGTGGCCACCTCCCTGGGTCGGGAATTTATCCGTCTTTCCATGGCTGGGCTGCGTGATGAGGCGGAAATCCGTGGTCACCGAAGGACCTATGTTGGCGCCATGACCGGCCGCATCATCAGCGAAATCAAGCGGGTCGGGGTGACCAATCCCTGTTTTATGCTTGACGAGATTGACAAGATCGGCCAGGATTTTCGGGGCGATCCTGCTTCTGTTTTGCTTGAGGTGCTTGATCCTGAGCAGAACAAGAAATTTATCGATCATTATCTTGATATCCCCTTTGATCTATCCGGTGTCCTCTTTATTGCCACGGCCAATGACATCACCAAACTGCCAGGTCCCTTACTGGATCGTCTGGAACTAATCGATTTTGCCAGTTATTCATTCCAGGAAAAGCAGGTCATTGCCAGAAAATACCTGTTCCCCAAGCAGCTAGCTGCTCACGGTTTGACGGGAGTCAATCCTCAGCTAAGTGATGAGTCCCTTGGCAAATTGATCATTGAATATACCAGGGAATCGGGGGTGCGCGGACTCAATCGGGAGCTCGGAACCATCTGCCGAAAACTGGCCCTGCAGGTACTGCAGAATGATACGGGCGAATCACTGCCTGAGATCGATAAAAGCGCAATCCCTTTTCTGCTCGGGCCTCGGAAGTATCGTCAGGAAGCAGCCGAAGGTGATGACAGGATCGGTGTGGTGACCAGTCTGGTCTGGACCCAGTTCGGGGGCCAAATTATGTTTATCGAGGCCCTGATAATGCGGGGGAACACCAACCTGATTCTGACCGGATCACTAGGGGAAGTGCTTCGCGAATCGGCCCAGACCGCGCTCAGTTATATCAGGAGCAATGCTGAAACCCTTAGTATTGCGCCTGACTTCTATGATCATGCTGATATCCATATTCATCTACCAGCCGGTGCGGTTTCAAAAGATGGCCCCTCTGCAGGTCTGGCCATAGCCATTGCCCTGGTTTCTCTGCTGACTGGTCGTCCGGTACATCGCAGGGTATCGATTACCGGCGAGATGACACTGACCGGCCAGGTCCTGCCAGTCGGTGGAATTCGAGAAAAACTCCTGGCCGGTGTGCGCACCGGTTGTGTGAAGGTTGTCCTGCCGGCAAAAAACCAGGAGGATGTCGCCTCGTTAGGCCATGATGTTGTCGGGCATCTGGAGCTGGTCTATGTCGATACCCTTGACGAAGCAATCCCGCATCTGCTTTCCTGAACCGTTTTTTTATAAAAATAAAAAAAATAGGGCGGGTATCCCATAATATCTGCCCTGTTTCCCTCTTTTCTTGTCCTCTGCTATCTCTTTCGTTGCATTCTGTTACGTGGTTACATCCTGCAACATCTCCTCTCTTCTGTAAAATCTTGTCCAAAAATGGTGTTAGATTCCTGCATGTTATGCATTTGAGGTGCTGTTATCTGTTGTTCGGGAAGCTGTTTTTTGCCGATATTGGGGGAGAGTGGTTGTTACAAGCTGCAATAAGCCGCAGCTCATTCATTATCCGCTTTTAGCCTAACTTACCGTATTTTCAGTATTAAAAAACATTAACTGGTCTGGCATGGCAAGTGCATTAATGATGGGCAAAGGGACAACAAATAAATTGTAACATACACCTACAATAGAGAGGAGAACATCATGGGATTTACAGATTGGCTCACATTGGGAATGAAAAAGAATAAACAAGTCACTGTTAAAAAGGTCAAAGTCGTATCTGTGGATATGGAAGGAATGGCAGCCGGTAATCAGTCTGCAGCAGCCAGTGTCCTTGCCAGAATGATAGAACAGGGAAGCGCCCCGACAAAGGTCCTAATGGTCCAGGACGGGGACTATATGACCCAGGTCACAGACTATGCGATGAAAATGGCTCAGCGACTTGACTGTGAAATCATCGCCCTTGATGTAACAGAGAAGCCGTTACAGTTTACAGGTGAAAGAAGGACCAGAGAAAGTGATCGCTTCATGGAGATGGCCAGGATGAATGTTGCCAAATTTACAGCCCAGGCCTTGGCTTGTGGAATTAAGGTTGAGCATATCATGGATATCAGTGATCCCGAAGAGGCCATTGCCCGTGTAAGCGCCGCTGATGCAGGTATTCGCTATGTATTAAGCAAGCCTGATAAAGATGCGGTGAGAATAGACCAGGAACGTGTCCATGTTCCGGTTTATGACCTTCGTTGTTCACGTGTATAATTATTTCCATAATGGAGAATAGTATGGAACCATTAACAGTATTTGCAGCGTCCGTAGGAACTATTGGGGCCTTCCACCTGTTGTTCACAGCCGTTGACCGTTTTGGAAAAGGAATTTACCGTAAAGGAAGCAAGCAGGCCAAAAGAGAAGATTGGTACTGTTTCTTTCATCTATCTGACCTTCTTGGAGAAGGATGGGAGGCAAATGAAAAGATAGATAAAAAGCGGCTGTCTCATGCCGAGACAAAACGACTTGAGCAGAAGCGACACCAGCAGGCGAAGCGTCCTCGTCTGCTAGTCTGAAACAACAGAAGAGGTTATTTGAAAGTTCATTATTATTCACGAGCATCCATAAGGAAGGCTAATTACAGGAAAAAATAATAGCGCCATCTCTGATACCTAGTAATACAATTTCTACCTGGCTTGCACTTAATTTAGAGTCTGGTAACGGTGCAAGATGAGATTGTGAAACTCATTCAAATTATATTGTGAGAGAATGAGTAGTCTGGTGATATCTCAAAATTTATCGTATCTGATACTTTCTGTAGATTTTGTCAGGAGATAAACTCTAATGGTAAATTATTTGAACAATGACCAAGATGACATCTTTTTTAATTACATCATATTCTCGGGATCAACATCAACCGTAATTCTACTATCACCTACCGTCAGATCAACTTGCCGCATTATCACCTGCTGACAGACGGCATGGAGATCATCCTGGCAGTCGCTTTTCAGCAGCACCTGCCAGCGATAACAGTCACGTAGCCTGTCCAGTGGTGACGGTGCCGGGCCCAGGATTTCTACCAGCCGACGCTTCGTCGTAACAGCCGATGTTTGGGTATAGGTCCGGCACATCGTCACAATATTACCGGCGGTCTTACATACGTCTTGATCCCGGCTCCCCTGAATATGTATATTGATCATGCGCAGAAAGGGCGGAAAAGCCGGTTGCCGGCGGATCATCATCTCCTGCTCGTACATCTCGGCATAGGCATGCCGCTGGGCCAGGGCTACTGCATAATGATCAGGCCTCAAGGTTTGAATAATCACTCGTCCCTGGCTACTGCCCCGCCCTGCCCGGCCGCTGACCTGGGATAACAGCTGATAGGTGCGCTCGGCCGCCCTGAAATCCGGCATACTGAGGCCGCCATCAGCCCAGACCACCCCTACTAACGTGACTTCTGGAAAATCATGGCCTTTGGCAATCATCTGGGTGCCGATCAGGATATCAATCTCCCGATTGTGCATGTCCTTTAAAATTTGGAGAAATTTCTTGCGATCAGCAGCGGTATCAGAATCGAGCCGCGCTATCCTGGCCGCAGGCAATAGCTCCCGTACCTCCTGCTCAAGACGTTCGGTGCCAAAGCCAACCGGCACCAATTTTTCAGAGTGACATCCGGAACAGAGCTGACTGCTGGTCAGCGAAAATCCACAATAATGACAGATCAGTTGTTTTTTACCTTTGTGGAAAGTAAGCGAGATATGACAATGACTGCACTCGACAGGCTTGCCGCAATCCTGGCACAAATAAACCGAGGCAAATCCCCTTCTGTTTAATAAAAGCAGACTCTGTTTGCCTTGGGCCAGGGTCTCCCGTAATCCTTGCTGCAATTTCTTGCCCAGTGCCAGGCCATAATCCTTTTGAGATTTATCACGCAGATCAACAAGGGAGATGGCCGGCAAGGAACGCTCCTGCACCCGCTTGGCCATGGTCAGCAAAGAATATTTGCCTTGCCGGCTATGATAATAACTGGTCACCGACGGAGTAGCCGAGCCCAGCAGAACAACCCCATTATTCAACCTGGCCCGCAATATCGCCAGGTCACGGCCATTATAACACAGGCCATCATCCTGCTTGAAGCCGCTGTCATGTTCTTCATCCACCACAATCAGTCCGGGATCCCGCAATGGAGCAAAGACTGCCGATCTGGCCCCGATCACAATCTGGGGTGAGACCATATCAGGTCCTCCGGCAGCCAGGCTCCACTGGTCAAAACGTTCACCTATGGACAGACCGCTATGCAACAGCAGAACTTTCTCGCCAAAACGGGAAACAAAATGGGCTTCCAACTGGGTGGCCAAGGCAATTTCCGGAACCAGCACCAACACATCACGCCCACTGGCCAGAGTTGCCTCGGCTGCCCGCAGATAGACCTCGGTTTTACCGCAGCCAGTCACGCCATGGAGGAGGAAGGTAATGAATTGCTTGTTTTGGATGGCAGGAATGAGGCTGTTCAGAACTTGTTGCTGTTCCTCAGTCAGGATCTCAGGCTGAGGAAACCAGGAGAGCTGTTCGCCGTAAGGATTGCGGAAAATACGTTGTTCAACCCGGCTTACCAGCCCCTGCTCCAGCAGAAAGGGCAGGGCCTTGGCCGCACCACTGTAGGCTTGATGCAGCTCCTTGGCGGGCACATTCAATCTTTTGCCGCTGTCCGTCAGGCAATGTAAAAAATAAAGAGTCTTGATCTGGGAGAATGATAGTGCCAGGCTAAGACCTTCCGGCAGGGCCCGTCCAAAGGTTACAATTTCATCCTTGGAAGGGTTAGAATTAGGGCAGACAGGAAGTGACAGATGGGCGACAATTTTATAACATATCTCCTGTTTCAGACGGGCATCATTGCCGATAAATACTTCTCTGACTTCAATAAACCCTTGTTCCTGCCAGGTAGAAATTATTTTTTTCCAACTTGGCCGCGCTAAAATCTTCAGTGTTTCAGCAGCAGACACAGATCCTTTGTCAGTAAGGGAGAGCAACCACTCCGGTTCCACGATGTCTTTTGCCTGCAGGCTCTGCTGGAGATTATTCCGGCCCTGTTCGGTTAGATGCAGCCGTTTGCCGCTGCGGGGAGTAAGACCGCCGGGCAAGGCCGTCTTAATGACCTCGCCCAGAGGATAATGGTAATATTGAGCCACCCACCGAAAAAAAGGAACCATATTAACCGGAAACAATGGTTCCTGATCCAGAAGTTCCAGCACAGAGCGCAACTTATAACCGACCTTTTCCTCTGGCAGTAGGCCTAATACATAACCGGTGACCTTCCGTCTGCCAAGAGGCACCAAAACCCTCCTGCCAACTGGAATCAGACCGGAGTCATCATCAAACAAATAGGTGAGGGTCTGCCATAAGGGCGCAGCTACCGCCACCTCCAGACGCATCATAGACTGGCAGCCAACTCCTTGATATGGACCTTCAGCTCGGCACCAAGTTTATTATGGATCATACCATAGGCCAGGATCGCCTTCAGGTATCCCATCTTGTCACCGGCATCATAACGGGTACCTTGGAATTCATAGGCATACATCTCCCGTTTTTTGCCAAGGGCCTGCAAGGCATCGGTCAACTGAATTTCACCGCCATGTCCGGGCGTGGTTTTTTCCAGAAGGTAAAAAATTTCAGGCATGAGAATATAGCGACCAATGATAGCCATATCAGAATCCGTTGTGCCTGGGGCTGGTTTTTCAATCATCCTCCTTACTCGGTGCGTCCGCGCGCTCTCCATCGGATCGCCCTCGACAATACCATACTGAAAAGTTTGATCCTCCGGTACCCGCTGCACGGCGACAATAGGACCCTGGACCTCATCAAAGAGATCCAGCATCTGCTTGGCACAGGGCGTTTTGCTTAAGACCAGATCATCCCCCAACATCACCATGAACGGCTCGTCACCCACCACATGCCGGGCAGTCCAGATGGCATGTCCCAGACCTAATGGCTTCTTCTGGCGCACAGAGACGATATCGATGAGATTGGAGATATTATTCAGCTCTTCTCCCAGAATGATCTTCTTTTTTTCTTTCAACACATGATCAAGATGAAAGTCATAATCAAAATGATTTTCAATAGCTGACTTGCCGGCACTGGTCACAAAAATAACCTGCTCTATGCCGGAGGCCACCGCTTCTTCCACGATATACTGGATAGTTGGCCGATCCACAACTGTGAGCATCTCCTTGGGAATGGCCTTGGTGGCAGGTAAAAACCTGGTTCCCAAGCCAGCTACCGGAATCACTGCCTTTCGGACCTTCATATGATTTTCTCCTCTTTCATGGTTGTCGATGAAAATGTTATATTGCTCAAGTTATTTAGAGTATATATGTTTAGCCTGTAAAGGTTAAGTCTAACAATGAAGATTAGATCTTATCCACCTCAATTTTTCAGATATAACATAGAATCAACAGATCAACCATCCCTCCATGACGATAGATGTTACCAATTACCTGCCTATTCTGAATCATAAGTCTGAGATCCAGGCGGCCTTACAAACTCACCAGACTATCATTATTGCCGGCGATACCGGCTCGGGAAAAACCACCCAGCTGCCGCAATTCTGTCTGGAACTTGAGCTGGTCCATAATAAACTCAGCCATGCAGCGGGCGACACTCGACCATCCCTGGTCATCGGTCGCTCTTCTTCCATCCCTGGCGCGGGCGACACTCGACCATCCCTGGTCATCGGCTGTACCCAGCCCCGCCGGGTGGCTGCGGTGTCTGTGGCGGAACGGGTCAGCGAGGAGCTGGAAGCAAGCAGCAAAAATGGCGGGCTGGTTGGTTACAAGATCCGTTTCCATGACCAGACCAACAGTGATACCAGAATCAAATTCATGACCGACGGGGTACTGCTGGCTGAGACCAGGAATGATCCCCTGCTTCGAAAATACGGGGTGATCATCATTGATGAGGCCCATGAACGAAGTCTCAATATCGATTTCCTCCTGGGCTTTCTCAAGAACCTGCTACCGAAGCGGCCGGATCTTAAATTGATAATCACCAGCGCCACCATCGACACTGCCGTCTTTGCCCGGCATTTTGACAATGCCCCGGTGCTCACCATTGCCGGTAGGACGTATCCGGTGGAGGTCCGTTATCAGCCGATGGCCGAGCCGACCCTGGCTGATAAAGAAGACTATATCGATCACTGCGTGCAGGCCGTACTTGATCTCTATCAACTCAATGGCCCTCGGGACACCCTGATCTTTCTGCCCACCGAGCGCGACATCCGCACCTGCTGCACCCTGCTGGCCAAAAAAACACCGGACGCCATCATCCTGCCCATGTTTGGTCGTCTTCAGGGGGCAGATCAGCGTCGGATCTTTCAACAGTACAAACAGTATAAGATTGTCGTGGCCACCAATATCGCCGAGACCTCCATCACCGTGCCGGGGATCAGATATGTGGTCGATTCGGGTCTGGCCCGGATCTCCCAGTATAATGTCCGGGCCAAGACCATCAGCCTGCCCATCACCAGGATATCACGGGCCAGCTGTGACCAGCGCAAGGGTCGCTGTGGACGGACCGGCCCCGGCATCTGTGTCCGTCTTTTTTCCGAAGAAGATTATCTGGGCCGCGAGGAGTTCACTGCCCCTGAGATCAAACGGGCCAATCTGGCCGAGGTTATCCTGCAGATGATCGCCTTCCATCTCGGCGACCCGTATGCCTTTCCCTTTATGGAACCGCCGCACAGCAACACCATCCGGGATGGCTACAAACTGCTGACCGAACTGGGGGCTATTGATGAGAAAGGCAAGCTGACCAGCTATGGCCGGATTATGGCCGCCCTGCCCATCGACCCCTGCATCTCCCGTATTATCCTGGCCGCCCAGGAGAATAACTGCCTCCGCGAGATCAAGGTCATTGCCGCGGCCCTGGCCATTCCTGATCCGCGGGTCAGACCGGCTGAGCGCGCCCTGGAAGCAGATAAGGCCCATCGGCAATTTTTTCATCAGGAATCTGATTTTCTCTCCCTGCTCAAAATCTGGGATCTCTTCCATGATGTCCAGATCCAGACCAAATCATGGAGTCGCCTGAAAAAATTCTGTGCCAGTCATTTTCTGTCTTTCCAGAGGATGCGCGAATGGCTGGATCTCTATGAACAACTTGATCGCATTCTGGCCCGTCACACCGGCTTCAACGACAATACCAGCCCTGCTTCCTATGCGGCCATCCATCAGTCCCTCTGTACCGGTTTTCTCCGTAATATCGCCGTCAAACAAAAAGAGAGGCTTTATCTGGGCGGTGGCGGCAATGAGGTCATGATTTTTCCTGGTTCGCATCTGGCCAAAAAAAAAGGGGAAGGCCAGGACCGTTCGAGTGGAACGACTGCCAGCCAGGCCGGGAGCCCATGGATTATAGCCGCCTCCTTTATGGAGACCACCAGACTCTACGCCATCACAGTCGCCGCCATTGACCAGGAATGGCTGGAACATCTGGGTGGCACCCTATGTAAACGCTCATGGTCGGCGCCCCGCTGGCATAAAAAATCAGGACAGGTTATTGCCGATGAAAAAGTCACTCTCTTCGGGCTGGTCATTGTGGCCGGCCGCAAGGTCAACTACGGGAGAATTGACCCCAAAAATCAGGAAGAGGCCCGGCAGATCTTTATCCACTCGGCCCTGATCGGCGGCGAACTCGATGGTCCTTTTCCCTTTCTCAAGAAAAATCAGCTGCTGCTGCAAGAGTGGCAAGACACTGAGGAACGATTACGCAAACGAGATATCGTGGTCGACGACCATACCCTGTATGGCTTTTATGAACAACGGATCCCGGCTCATGTTTATGACCGTTTTACCCTGAACCGTTTTCTGCAGAGACAGAAAGACCAACAGCTGCTGATCATGAGCGAGGCCGATATCTTGAACCGGCGACCGGAAGATCGGGAACTCAGTGATTTTCCCCCTCTGCTGACAGTCGGTTCCATGCAGTTCAGGCTGGAATATCACTTTGCTCCCGGAGCCGAGGATGACGGCGTGACCATACGCATCCCGCTGGATATGATCGATACCCTGCAAGAACCCTTCTTTGAGTGGCTGGTGCCTGGCCTGCTGAAGGAAAAAATCACCCTTTTACTGAAAGGACTGCCCAAGACCATCCGCAAACATCTTATTCCCCTAAATAGCACTGTGGACATGGTCCTTGATGATCTGGACATGTACAAAGGATCGCTCCTGCAGGCCCTGGAGCGCTCCATTCTCAAATTTTTCCGCCGAACCATCACCCGTAGTGACTGGCCGACCGAACTGCCGCCCCATCTGAGCCTGCGTTTTCTGCTCTTTGACCAATCAACAAAAGTAGTGGCCGTCGGCAGATCTCTGGCCCGGCTGCGAGAAGGACGTCATCAGGCGGGCCCCAGTGTTTCTACAGCTCAGCTGAGCGCTCAGGACCGGAAGACCAGAAAATCATGGGAAGAGCGGTTCTTCACGACTTGGGATTTTGCCGGCCTGCCGCCATCGCTGGCATTATTAAGCCCGGAGAATGAGATGTGCGGTTCTCTCTTTCCGGCCTTAATACCGCTCAGAGATCGCGGCGGGGTCGCGATAGAATTTGTGACTAACCAGGCCCAGGCCGCCCTCCGAAATCAGGAAGGTCTCAATTTCCTTTATCAATTACAGGTGGCCGAACAGTACAAGTCTTTAAAAAAATATTGTACCACCAGCCTGTCAGGGCCATCATCATCCTGGCTCATCCATGGTCTCGGCGAACGGTCCAAGGCGACCAACGCCATCCTCTTTTTTATCATGACGGCGCTTTTTAACACGGCCGCCGGCTCTATTCCTGAGCAGGCACAATTCCTGGAGAATATAGCCCGGGTAAAAAAACAAGATTTTTATGCGACCGGCAGACTCATCTGTGATACCATCATGACCACCCTCCGACAACGGCGGGAGGTCACGGCCCATATTAAGCGCTTCGGCGATCTGGCTCGCAAATGCCATTCCTATGTGCCTGAACGCTTTGATAATTACGAACAACTGCTGGCCGAGATTCTGCCCCTGAATTTTCTGGAGACTAAAGAGCTGGCAGAGATACAAAGGGGTGATAAAGAGATGAAGGCCCTGATGATCCGGGTGGAACGAGCCTATGTGGATCAAGCAAAAGATGAGCTGAAGGCCAGTCAGCTCCGACCTCATTTACACAATCTGCAAACCATTCAACGAAAAGCACAGGATCTATCCCCAGAGTGTCTGCAGGAATTGAAAAAGTATCAGGAGATGATCAGCCGGTTTAGAATTACCCTGTTTGCCCCGGAAATACAGGACGGACCTCAGGTATCAGCCAAAAAGCTTGATCAACAATGGCAGGCAGTGGAGCAATATTACTGATAAGGGTGCCTTGAAAAATGGTCTTTTTGCCCAAACTCGGCGTTATGCTCAAAATTTTATCCTCGGAATATCAACTATATGCCTGCGGTAAAATTTTTCACATGCCTTGATTTTGAACAAAAATCCTCATTTTTTCAAGACACCCATAAGATTGATCAGCAGTGGCAGGCAGGTGAAGGAGATCAAGAAATGTTACTAACGAACCATCAGGCTGCAAAATGCCTGCTGCTACATTGCTTATTGCCCATTAACCTTACTTACGAAAAACCACCTCGCGAAAGAAGCTCAACAGTCGTTGGCGACGGCCCAGCATCTTTACCTGCTCGGGAATCAAACTGGTAGGGGCAATCTTCATTACCGCCATCTTATACTCGACATGGCTGGCAAAACGATTATCCAGATACCAAGCATAATTTAAGCCCATGAGCATTCCCGGTGGCGTAAAACCCTCATCGCCATTAATCAGTCGGGTAAAATGACCAGGATCATCTGCTACCGGTCGCATCCGGGTAAGCTCGAGATAACGCCGCAGTTCCTGGTCACTGAACCAGCAGTTGCGCTGTTCTGCCGGCAGAAGATGGAGATGATAGACTTTGCCCAGTATCACACCATCAATCTGTAAAGGCGTCATGTCCTTCTGACGGGCATAATTGCCCAACAGAGATTGGCCTAGAGCCACCAGAAATGCCACTTCAAAAGTCTGTTCCTGTTGCAACTGGTCCTGCCTGATCTTGATCAGACCATCTGCCGGGTCGTAAAAAGAAAAGACGCTATCCCATTTTTGATTACGGAGCCATAATTCCTGCTCAATACAGACAACACCGCGCACATGGTTCAGATGAACGAGAGAGATATCAGGATGACGCCAGATTATATCTGTGACCATGCGCTTGATTATATCAGTCAGATCCTGAGAGGGCGGACAGCCATAATTACCGATGGTGAGTCCCCTGAGTTGCTGTTCTATCTGCTGGTAACGGTTTGATGGCCGCTCGACCCATCGAGAAGCGTGCCCAACCAGTTCATCCTTTGAAACTTTATCTGTGCACAGCTCTTGTTGTAAATCGGGCAGAGACGTCCTTGATTGATCAAAAAAAGCCCATAAGGTTTTAATGACCTTAGCCAGGTGAACCGGGCCATGCTGAATAACACCCTGCTCCGTCAATGCCGTTCTGGAAAAAATACCGCACTCAATAGGGGTAAAGCCTTGAGCCTTAACTTTTTCCCGATCAAGATAGATTGGAACCTTGCCTTCGACTGCATAGTTTTGCAGCACCGAGGAGGGCACATCCTTGAGGGAAAGACAGAGCACCTGATCAAAGAGACCTTTGGTACCGCCAGGGATGTTACGGTCATAGGCCCTTAATAAATCAGAAACATGAAATTTGCGCTCAGCATCCCCCATACTGCGATCAGTTTCACCAGCTTGCACCCAGAGATTGGAAACGAGGATTTTTAAGGCCTTGATATTACCACGTACCGCTTGGGCAAGGCCGGGAACATGAAAGATGGGGATTAGAGAACTGTAGAGACTGCCCGGCGCCATGATCAGGATATCGGCCTGCGAAATGGCCTCTAAAACTTCAGGAATCACGTGAGGTTTCTCGCAGAACTCTACAAAAATACGTTCTATTGGATAACCGCGCTGGGCATGTCCCGATTTATGCTCCCCTGTCACCTGCACCCCGTTACTGTAAAGCACGCTTAACTGGGCCTGGGTGGAAGTACAGGGCAAGACAGCTTGGGGTGCAGTGCCAAGAATGGTGGCCAGGGAGCTTAGACCAAGGGACAAAGCGGCCTCCAGCACACTATGATCCCCTATGATTTGCTCGTTAGTCATTGCCCGGGGGAGCTCGGCATAAATGGCAGCAGCGAGAATAAGATTACCCAGGCAGTGTGGTCTGCTCAGCGTGGGCGCCAGCCGCGGATCACTGAATAATAGGTCAAGATAACCTGTCAACACCGCCCGCATCGATGCGGGCAGGCAATCAAGTTCAACTTCAGCCTGGGCCGCAAGCATGGTTGCTGATTCAGGTTTTTGACTGAATCGATAATTAAATAGAGATGAAAGCGCTGAGGTCACCTCTTTGGCCCGAGCCGGAATGAGGCCATAGAGAGCTTGGAGCCTGGTCGACTGAATGGAAGAGAGCATGACATGACGAAGATCGCCAAGGGCAATCAGAGGTAGATCTTTCTGCAGTTCACCAGTGGAACCGCCGTCATCAGTCACACAAACAATGGCACAGGTATGAGGAAAAATCTCTTTCAGACCGACAAAAGGCTTGCGGGCCCAAGCAGCGCTGCGGCTGTCACCACCAATGAGATTAGAGAGGCCGGTGCCGCCGCCAAAAACAACAATCCGGACATCATCTACAGACTTTTCCTCAAGAGCCAGGCGAAGATGCTGAAATTGAGTGGTAATTTCCGCATCAAGACCTGCCGGTTCTCCAGAGAGCACCAGCTCCACCAGTTTTTCCCGCAGATCAATATGGGGCAGCAGGTCGAGCGGTGACAATTGCCGGTCCCTAAGAAGCTCCAGGGAGCGGCCTATGGCATCCTGATCCTTATGTCGTAACGCCTGGCGCGCAGATAATAATTGTGACACTGATCCTACAGCCCTGTCGCTGCCATCTGGGCCTGCACCGCTGTCACCGACAGGGCCATAGCCGCCTTTTCAGCACTGGTCAGTTCAAACTCAAGAATGCGCTCGACACCACCGGCACCAATTATTACCGGCACACCGAGGAAATAGCCGCTGATACCAAATTCACCCTCCAGATAGGCGGCACAGGCAAGGACTCGTTTTGAATCAGTGAGAACAGCCTCGGCCATCTCAACTGCGGCAAGGCCAGGGGTATAAAAGGCCGAACCTGTTTTCAGATGATTAACGATCTCAATACCGCCTTTCTGAGTCCGATCAACAATCTCGGCTATTTTCTCGGCAGAAAGAAGATCAGTGACAGGAACACCTCCCACATTAGCCAGCCGGACCAGAGGCATCATATTATCCCCATGAATACCCATGACCAGGGCATTGACATCCCGAGGAGCCACGCCGATAGCGGCAGCCAGAAAGGTCCGGTAACGGGCGGAATCAAGTACTCCGGCCATACCAATCACCTTCTTTTTAGGATGACCAGTCACCTTAAAGGCAGTATGGACCATGGCATCAATGGGATTGGTGACCACGATCAAGACACAGTCAGGTGAATGTTTGACTGCCTCTTCGGCACAAGCCTTGACGATAGAGACATTGATAGCCAGCAGATCGTCACGAGACATCCCTGGCTTGCGGGCCAGTCCGGCGGCAATAATGACTACATCGGAATTTGCAGTATCCTTGTAATCATTGCTCCCGGTGACAGCAAAATTAAAACCTTCTACTGGCCCGCATTGTGATAAATCCAATGCTTTACCTTGAGGAATTCCTTCAGCCACATCAAGAAGAACAATATCTCCCAGATTCTTGGCCGCAGCCCAGTGTGCTGCTGTTGCCCCTACATTTCCCGCCCCGATAATGGTTATTTTTTTTCTCATATTCTTTCCTATTGCCTGCTTCATTAATAAGTTTTGATTTAAGGCAGTCTTGCCAAATGAGTATGTTCGTTCAAAAACAAGGAAGTGTGCATATCGACCTTGCTGAATATGCTTTATACTTTTTCTATAAGAATCCTTACATCCGACCTACCCCCACATAGTCAAATCCGGCAGCCCGCATTCTGGCAGGCGAATAGACATTACGTAAATCAATAAACAAGGGAACCCGCATCAATGATTTAATGCGGTCCAGATCAATAGCCCGATATTGATTCCATTCGGTCATTAATATTAGAGCATCAGCGCCTGTGGCGGCTTCATAAACATTGTTCACATAACAACATTCCGGAAATATTCTTTTGGCCTCTGCCATCCCTTGAGGATCATGGGCCTGAATCCTTGCTCCTTTTTCATGTAAAGGCGGAAGAATACTGAGTGCCGGCGCATCACGCAGGTCATCGGTTTCCGGTTTAAAGGTCAGACCGAGGACACCAATCGTTTTTCCAGCCACCTCGCCGCCCAATGCCTCCCGAATTTTTTTAACCATCCCTGCTTTCTGCGCGGCATTAGTCTCCACCGCCGCGGCAACCGACCTGGCCGGTACGCCATTTTCCTGAGCAATCCTCAGCAAGGCCATGGTATCTTTCGGAAAGCAGCTGCCGCCAAAGCCCGGGCCCGGGTGCAGAAATTTACCGCCGATACGACCATCCAGTCCAATGGCTTTGGCCAGATCAACCACATCGGCCCCCAGTACTTCACAGAGATTAGCCATCTCATTTATAAATGAAATCTTGATAGAAAGAAAAGCATTCGCCGCATATTTAATCAATTCCGCTGATTCAAGCCCGGTGAAAACAAAAGGGGTCGAAATAAGATAAAGGGGATCATAAATTTCCTTCATAACGACCTGGGCCGCTTCCGATTCAGAACCAATGACGATCCGATCGGGATGCATAAAATCATTGATGGCCGCCCCCTCTCTTAAAAATTCCGGATTGGACACAACATCAAAATTGGCCGTTGGGTTTTCTTCTCTGATCAAACGGGCAACCTGACGGGCTGTGCCCACGGGCACGGTGCTTTTATCAATAATGACCGTATAACCAGTTAAATAGGGGGCAAGCTCCCTGGCCGCGGCATAAATATAAGTCAGATCGGCATAACCATCACCACGCCGGGAAGTAGGTGTCCCCACAGCAATAAAAACAGCCGCTGCCCTCTGCACGCTATCTGCCAGCTCTGTCGTAAATGTCAGCCGGCCTTCACTGACATTTTTCCGCACTAATTCCGGCAAGCCTGGTTCATAAATAGGGATCTTTCCGTCCAGTAAGGAACTAATCTTCTGGCCGTCTTTATCCATACAGGTGACATGATGACCAAATTCAGCCAGACAGGCCCCTGTCACCAGACCGACATAACCGGTTCCAATTATCGTAATTTTCATAAAAGCTCTATTATTTTAATAAGATTATGAAGAGCGCCATTATCCACATGGGGCAAGCAAGTGACCAATTTTACTTACAAAAAGTAAAAAAAACTTATAGTTTCTACCATTATGTCATAAAAAGTGCTATTATGGGATATAAAACTAAATAAAAGGAGAAAGAAATGACACTACTGGAAGGGCTTTTATGGTTAACGATGAACGTGTATCATGAGGCACGTTCTGAACCACGAATCGGACAGCTAGCGGTCGCCCATGTAACTTTAAACAGGGCCACCAAAAAACAAATCTCCATAAAAGATGTCGTCCAGGAGCCATATCAATTCAGCTGGACAGGTAAAAAATCTTTCATTCCCAGCAACATACCTGTTTTCTTTAAATGTATGGAGTCGGCATACATTGCCCTCAGCACCAATGATTTCACCGCCGGAGCCACCCATTTTCACCTGAAGAATGTCGCTCCGAAATGGTCTTCCAGCTTAACTTATGTCAATCAATACGGCAGTCATAAATTCTATAAGTAATGCTATTTATAAATTCCGATCTTCCCCAACTCTCTGACTGTAGAGGACCGGAAGTTAAGCCTTTGCCGCTAGACCAAGGGCTGCCGTCATTTCCGCTAGTCTCTCCGGTGATATCTTGACAGGAATCGGGTAAACCAAGGTCCTGCTGATCAATTCTGCCGAAGCCGGCAGCAGTTGCGGATCATACATAAGCCTTCTTTTCCCGCCTGGTTCTAAAAAGGGCCAGCCATTTTTAGCCACTGTCGATCCGGCCAGCAGATGCTCCCAGCGTGGGTAAAAATGCCAGGTATTTTCGCCAAAATTTATGGCCCCGGCATTATTGTCAGCCAGCACCTTATTGACTCGCAGGCAATGGTCCTTGCTCTCCAGCATAAAACAGCAGAAAGTCGCTGAATCTCCTGCCTCATCAACCAATGCCCGGAATTTAACCCCTGCAATAGAAGAGGCCGCCTCTTTTAAGATAGACTTTGTTTTTTTCTGTGACTCGATCATGGCATCAAGCTTCTGCAGTTGGGCAATACCGATTGCACCCTGTAGTTCCATCATCCGATAATTAAAACCGATAAAACGTCGTCCTTCTCCGCCGCGTGCCCCCGGATTAACCACATGATCATGACCATGATCATGGTATTCAGACATGGTCCGCCATAACTGCTCATCAGCGGTAATGATCATGCCGCCCTCACCGGTGGTCATGGTCTTGACAGGATCGAAAGAAAAAGTGCCACAAGTCCCAAAGGTACCGAGATGCTGTCCGTTAATTCTGGCTCCTGCAGCCTGGGCCGTATCCTCAAGCACAGGAATATCATGT
Organism: Desulfobulbaceae bacterium UBA5611; assembly: GCA_002424635.1. Taxonomy (GTDB): domain Bacteria; phylum Desulfobacterota; class Desulfobulbia; order Desulfobulbales; family Desulfocapsaceae; genus UBA2270. The sequence goes on along the minus strand of DIKT01000051.1, from coordinate 18,801 downwards.
TTATTGGCAATGGCCACAATCTCCTGAATCCGAGCCTGCGCCCCCAGCATATGCACAGGAATAATACACCGGGTCCTGGCGGTGATTTTTTTGGCCAGATCAACCGGATCCATATTGAGGGTGTCATCAACTTCAGTAAATACCGGGATCGCGCCCAGATCAAGAATCGCTTCCCAGGTGGCAACAAAGGTAAATCCCTGAGTGATGACCTCATCGCCCGGCCCCACCCCCAGGGCGGCAAGAGCTACCTTCAGAGCAACGGTTCCTGAAGTTACGGCCTGCGCATAAGAAGTTCCGCAATAGCTGGCAAATTTTTTCTCAAATTCCAGAACCTTGTAAATACCTTTTCGTTGCGCCCCAAATTCATAGCGAAAAAGGACACCGGTATCAAGGACATCCATAATTTCTTTCTTTTCTTCTGCACCAAACAGTTCAAAACCAGGCATTGGCAACCCCCTAAAAAAGATCTATCTCAAATGAATTCATGTTAGCAATAAAAGACAATCCAACCAGACACAAGAATGATTATGTCAGACCAGCAAGGCACGCAAAAGCCCATGTTGGCGAGTTGGCTTATATACTGAGCCTTTCCTTGATGGCGTTATGCTCATCAAGAAGAACAATAAGAGGATGATATTCAGGTACTTCCTCCTCAGTAGCAAGACCATAGGTACAGATAATTATAATATCGCCTACCATCCCCTTGCGGGCCGCAGCCCCGTTTAACCCTATCACTCCGCTTCCTGCGGCGCCAACAATGGCATAGGTATCAAAACGCTCACCATTATTAGCATTATAAATATGGACCCGTTCAAAGGGCACAATACCAACGGCATCCATGAGGTTCTTATCGATTGTCAGACTGCCCTCATAACTTAAATCGGCTTCAGTAACGGTTGCCCGATGAAGCTTGGCCCTTAACATCTGTCGTAACATTGTTCTGTTCTCACTATTTTTTTTAGAAGCCGGATATTATAGCTCATCAAACGGCTTATACTTCCAATAATCTGGCATTATCTATCAGCCGAACTCTATCATGGATCTTTATCGCCATGATGAGCCTGCTGTTTTCATGAACTTTTTTACAGCTCTCCAAGCTGTCGGCATCAACAATTTCTACATACTCAACTACACAACCCGAGATCTGACTGATATTTTTTTTAATTTCCTGACATAAGACCGCCGCAGAAAGAGGTGCAGTCGCAGCCTGCACTTTTTCCCGCGCAGCAATAATGGAATGATAAAGAATCAGCGCCTGTTTTTTCTCATCTTCCAGCAAATAAGAGTTCCGTGAACTCATAGCCAAACCGCTTTCTTCCCGGACAGTTGGATACGCGACAATAGCAATCGTCAGATCCAAATCGCGAACCATACGCTTGATCACGGCCAGTTGTTGAAAGTCTTTTTCGCCAAAGACAGCCAGATGCGCTTGACTCTGAGAGAAAAGTTTCATGACCACCGTGCAAACACCATCAAAATGACCGGGCCGACTAGCCCCGCATAATCCCCGGCCAAGCTCCGCCACATGGATATTGGTTTGAAAACCAGCAGGGTACATATCTGCGACGGATGGCGCATAGAGGACATCAATATCCTCCTGGGCAGCAAGCTGCATATCTCTGTTCAGATCACGGGGATAAGCAGCAAGATCTTCGTCAGGACCAAACTGACCAGGATTGACAAAAAGACTGACCACCACCTTGTCGGCGCATTGCCTGGCCTTGTGCATCAAGGCCAGATGTCCGGCATGAAACCAACCCATGGTTGGCACCAGGGCAATTTTTTGGCCCTGCTTCCGCCAATGATCAGTAAGAGCGATCATTTCCAGCGGTTTTTGAATCAGTTTCACTGCATGGCCTTGAGTCTGGCGATCTTCTCATCAACCTCTGCTTTGGCAGGATCACCCAGATTGTCACCGGTAAAAGTAGCCTGATAAGATTCATAAACATCCAGGGCCTTTTTTATCTCGCCTTGAAATTCATAAATTCGGCCCAGCCCGGCCACTCCCTCTCTTTCATACCCCTGAATTTTCTGCAGGGACTGATACTCAGCAATTGCTGTCTCAAAGACTTTAGCAGCCTCATGAGCCTGGGCCAGACCAAAGGTCAGCAAAGCAAAAAGAGGATTGGACTGGCTTACTTTTTTTCTCACTGCCTCATATTGCTCAGCGGCCTCTTTATACTTACCCGCTTTCATCTGGGCATGGGCCAATTCAGTACTGGCCCATTGCGCCGAAGGAGTTCCGGAAAAATCGGTGGTAACAGCAAGAAGGGCCTCATGCCTTTGTGCTTCAGGCGCCTGCATGGCGATAGCCAGCGCTGCCGATCCCTTCTGGATCCTGTTGGATCGGTAAGAACTGTACAAGGTCCAGCAGACAACCACTGCAACTACCGCAATAACTGCGATCTGCAGATTTTTTTTATTCTTTTTGATGAACCGGATAACAGCGGGAGGCAGATTTAAATGTTCAAGCAAGCCATTGCCGTCATCGTGGGAACTCTGCTGAATCTGTTGTATATCAAAAGCGCTCTGTCGTGCCATATGCCAACCTCCTTTTGCTTTTTACTTTACCTTTCACCGCAAACATTTTAGGGTCAAATTTTCAATATATGAATTTTTCTATTTACTCGATAGTGCGCTGCATGTCCATTGCCAAACTATGATGATCTCGCAAAAATTCTCTCAACCAGCCGCTCACCGACCAAAAAGCCTTAAGATATAATATCTTTCCTGCTGGGTGAACAGCCATGACTTCTTCCATGACTCACATCTTTTTGCTATGGCAAATGTTACTATAAACTCTGCAGGCCCGGCCATACTCACAGTATCGCAGATCAGCCGGTCAATAAGAACTCTTCTCGAAGGGGAATTCCGTTTTATCAGCGTCAGTGGCGAAATCTCCAACCTGTCCCGACCTTACTCCGGCCACAGCTATTTTACGCTCAAGGATGAGGGTGCCCAGCTTCGAGCTATTCTTTTTAAAGGTCAGCAACGCTTTCTGGCCAAAGATATCAAGGATGGCCAGCAGGTTATCTGTCATGGCCGGATCTCAGTTTATGAACCCCGTGGCGATTATCAACTTATCGTAGACAGCATTGATTTTCATGGGGCCGGAGTGCTCCAGTTACAATTTGAAAAGTTGAAAAATCAGCTGGCAGTAGAAGGTCTTTTTGATCAGGCCAGAAAAAAAATGATCCCGCTGTTTCCCCGGAAAATTGTCCTGATCACCTCACCTACTGGTGCGGCAGTCCATGATTTTCTTAAGGTCTGGAGAAATCGCCAATGGGGAGCCACTATCCAGATTTATCCGGTCCGGGTGCAGGGAACAGGTGCTGCTGAAGAAATTGCCGCAGCAATCGCCACCGTGAACAGGGAACTTGATTGTGATATTATCGTTCTGTGCCGGGGCGGCGGTTCCTTGGAAGATCTGTGGGCCTTTAATGAGGAATGTGTAGCCCGAGCTATCGCCGGCTCAACCCTGGCTATTGTCACTGCTATCGGCCATGAAGTCGATTTTACTATTGCCGATTTTTGTGCTGATCTCCGGACACCAACACCGACTGGTGCTGCAGAACAGATCATCCCTAATCTATCAATCCTGCAAAGACAGATACTCATCTTTAAAAGGCAGCTGACCATCCTGCTCCTGCAGAAGATTGACAACTACAGCAGACAGGTTTCCCAAAACAGACGCCTTCTTGGAGATCTAAGATTAAATCTTGCTCATTTTACCTTGAAGCTTGACCACACCACTTCTTTATTGACTAGCTCTATGGAAAGATTTCTCCAGCAACAGACTCTTAATTTTGCAACAGTCCGAGCCAGACTCGAACACCAGTCACCTGTCACCAGAATGACAATCCAGCGGCAACGATTGGCCCATATTACGACAAAACTAATCCACCAGATGCACGTTTTTCTCCACCAAAAAAACGCCGCCTTTTCCGCTCAGGCGGCCCTGTTAGATTCAGTCAGTCCCCTTGCCACTCTTGCTCGGGGTTATGCTATCGTCAGAAGAAAACAGACAGAACAAAAAAAGGACGACATAATTACCAGCAGCAGACAGGTCCACCGTGGTGAACAGATAGAAATATTACTGCATAGTGGCAGACTGGATTGCGAAGTAAAAGAAATTGATTCTTGAAGCCTAGGTCAACAATTATTTTATTTGCAATAATTGATTGATTTCATTATCTATTTTATATAAAACATTGGCCAGTTGCACATGATTTTCGGCGCCGGCTTTGCGCAGATCCTGTCCCCAGGCCCTCAATGTTGCAGTACTGACCTTGCGGACCCGGTTGTCTCGGCTCCATTCATAACCAATCTTAACACCTAGTGCCTGCATGGCGGCCAATCTTCCTTCCCGCTCATGTTCCGGAAATTTTTCCACCACAGCCTGGGTTATCTTTTTCCAACCGGCAAACAGAGGAATTCCTTCCTGAAATCTATAGTACCACTTTCTTTCCTTGGGAGTCAGTTTAGCCAACAGATATTCCGAATCAGGGCCAAAAACTCCTGAGTCAAGATATATCTTCGGTTCCTGCCAGGCCGATTCATGTGTTTGCTGATTTTCTGGCAACTGGCCGGCAATACCATGAGCACACAACAAGAACGAGAAAATCATCAAAAAGCATGCTTTTCTTTTAAGTCTCATACGGCTCCATAAAGATAGATTGCTAGCTAAGACAAATATTTCAGACTAAGTTTTTATATGACTATATTTCATTTTTTTTAAAATTACTTATCATCTCTAAATATGTCAAGTTTCATACCACCACATGTCAGAGAGAAATAAAAAAAGGCGGAGCCTGATGGGACCCCGCCTGATAACACTATTCACAGATTATCTATTATTTTCTACGACGCAGCCCGACCAAGCCAGCCAGGCCAGTACCAAACAGGAGCATAGATGCCGGTTCGGGAACTCCGTTAGGAACATCAGTCGGCGCCAGACGAACTTGCTGTAAGTCATTAATTCCGGAAATAACCGTTCCAATACTTTCAATAGTTGCAGAAACGATCACTTGATCATCCTCGGCGATAGCGGTGAAGAAATTCTCACCATTGCCATCAACATCCCAGATACTATCAAAAGATGTTCCAAACTGATCAAGAAAGGAAAAAGACACTTGCCCATCATCCGCGAAATCAAGATTGAATTGAACTTTCGTAAACCCTTTAGTTGGATCATCGAGAGTAATCTGGATCCAGGTGAATTCACCGTCAACTGCCTCTATGCGGGCTTGGCCGATGGCAGGTGTAAACAATTCTTCCTGACCTAAAAAGTCTACCTGTTCTCCACTCTGATTAAGATGGCCCGTAACAGTCAGGCCTTGATTGATGTCATTGGTGCCATTGTAAAGCACATTTTCAACATCCCCTGAACCACCTTCCAGGCCGGGAAAAACAACAATATTGGCATTGGCCAGGCCATTCATACCAAGCATCATCATCCCTATAGCCAGTCCTGCTACAAATTTCTTTTTCATTTTCTCCTCCTTTTTTAAATTAACACTTTAGCCTCTACCTGCTTATGGCTAAAGCAATAACTGTTCCTTTTTTGCAGAAGTTATTCTAACCATATAAAAATCAATACTTTTACATAGTTAGTTCAAGGGGAAAAATGGTAGTAGGAAGCAAAACCATTTCGATCATTTTATTTTGTCCGGCTTAGCGGAAAATATTCTATTTTCAGGAATTACAGTGAAAAGACAAATTAGAGAATAAACTGGACAAGAGATTTATTTGAGAATTAATATTCAGATATATTATATCAAAGGCTGAATAATAAATAAGAGGAGGAGGTGCTCATGCAACCAGTCATTTCATCACTGTCCGCGTTAGAAATTCTTGATTCACGAGGTAATCCAACCGTGCGTGTCCTCTGCCTCATGGACAATGGCATTCAGGTCTCGTCTTCGGTTCCTTCAGGGGCCTCAACTGGTGAACATGAAGCCGTGGAATTACGAGATGGCGATAAAAAAAGATATAATGGCCAGGGCGTTCTCCAGGCAGTGGCCAATGTCAATACCATTATTGCTCCAGCCCTTACTGGCTTTAATCCTGCTCACCAAACTGAAATTGATCGTCTGCTGATTGATCTTGACGGCACTCCCAATAAAGCCAGGCTGGGAGCCAATGCCATTCTCGGCGTGTCCATGGCGGTGGCCAAGGCTGCAGCAGCGGTCTCAGGCTTTCCCCTGTATGCTTATCTTGGTGGTCCCGCAGCGAGCCGTCTACCGGTACCGATGATGAATATTATCAATGGTGGCAAGCATGCCGATAATAGCGTCGACTTTCAGGAGTTCATGGTTATGCCCATTGGCGCTCCCAGTTTTGCTGAGGCCCTGCGCTACGGTACCGAAACCTTTCATGCTCTCAAAAAAATCCTGCGCCAAAAGGGCTATGCCACAAGCGTTGGCGATGAAGGCGGCTTTGCTCCCAACCTGCAGAGCAATGACGAGGCCTGTGAGCTGATTGTCGACGCCATTGCCGCTGCCGGTTACCGGCCTGGGCAGGATTTGGCTATCGCCTTGGATCCGGCCGCCAGTTCTTTTTTTGCTGGGGGGGCTTACCATTTGGACAAGTCAGGCCAAGGGACAAAAAGTAGTGCTGAAATGACACAATTTTATGGTCAATGGCTTGGGACCTATCCTATCATTTCCATCGAAGACGGTCTGGCGGAAAATGACTGGCCGGGCTTTGCCGATCACACCGCTGCCCTTGGCGGCATGAGCCAGATTGTCGGTGATGACCTCTTTGTCACCAATACCAAATTTATTGCCCGTGGTATTGCTGAACAATCAGCCAATAGCGTGCTCATAAAACTCAACCAGATCGGCACTGTCACTGAGAGCATTGACGCTATCAAACTATGCCGGCAGGCCGGATGGAATTATGTCATTTCCCACCGCAGCGGTGAGACTGAAGATACTTTCATGGCTGACTTTGCTGTGGCCATGGGTGGCGGCCAGATCAAGACCGGCTCAGCCTGTCGCAGTGAGCGCATTGCCAAATACAACCGGCTGTTAGAGATTGAAAGAGAATTGGGAAAAGCTGCCGTTTTTACTAACCCGCTGGCCAAAAGTTAAAAACAGCCTGCTCTATTAGAAGACTTTTTCCCTGATAAAAACCAACACAAAGAAAAAACGAAAAGACCGAAAGATAAGCGCTGAAAAGATCAAGGGATAAGTAATGGTAGGTACATTGCAATGATAAATAATATAGACTCGGCAGATCAATGATTTCCCAGTTCGCTCGCTCAAGATAATAAATCAAGAGCGACCGAATCAGGATTTTTCATAAATACCATCATAACTACAGGATAAACCGGCTCAGATCCTGATCCTGGGCAATCGCATCAAGCTGGGAACGCACATAGGCGGCACTGACCACAAATTGCCCTGCTCCCCGTTCGGAGGCATCAAAGGAGAGCTCATCCAATACCCGTTCCATGACCGTATGCAGCCTTCTGGCTCCGATCTCCTCGGTATTCTGATTGACCTCAACGGCAATCCTGGCCATTTCCTGGATTGATTCCGGTTCAAAGACCAGTTCCACTCCTTCGGTGGCCATTAAGGCAATATACTGCTTGATCAAGGCATTTTCCGGCTCGGTAAGGATGCGGACAAACTCGTCCTGACCAAGTGAGTGCAGTTCAACCCGGACTGGAAAGCGGCCCTGCAGTTCCGGGATCAGATCAGAGGGTTTGCTCATATGAAAAGCGCCGCTGGCAATAAAAAGGATATGATCGGTCTTGACCATGCCATGCTTGGTGGTCACCGTTGAGCCCTCGACAATGGGCAGCAGATCGCGCTGCACCCCTTCCCGGGAGACCTCCGGCCCATGGCCGCCCGAACTTTTGGACACGATCTTGTCAATCTCGTCCAGAAAGATGATGCCCGACTCTTCAGTACGACGCAAGGCCTCCTTCATCACCTTATCCATGTCGACCAGACGTTCCATTTCCTCTTTGGTTAAGGCCTTCATTGCCTCCGGCACTTTAAGCTTTCTCTTCTTTTTCTTCTTGGAAAAGATCTTACTGAAGGCATCCTGCAGATTGGACTGCATATCCTCCATGCCGGAAGTGGTCATAATCTCCACCATGGGCGAGCCATGAGACTCGGTAATATCAAGCTCAAGCTGGCGTTCATCAAGCCGGCCATCCCGCAGCATTTCCCTGAATTTTTCCCGGGTTGAAGACTCACCCTCCCTGCGTCCGGTAGTGACCGCCTGTTCTGTTTCTGCATGGCTCTGCAGTAAAAAGGAGTGACTGCCGGTTGGCCCTTCCGACATTGCCGTCGCAGGCGGTACCGGCAGCAGGATATCAAGGATGCGCTCTTCGGCATAGAACTCAGCCAGCCCTTCGATCCGTTCTTTTTCTTCTTCTTTGACCATGCTGATGGCAATCTCAACCAGATCGCGGATCATTGATTCCACATCCCGGCCGACGTAGCCGACTTCAGTGAATTTAGAGGCCTCAACCTTGAAGAAAGGCGATTGGGCCAAAGAGGCCAGCCGGCGGGCAATCTCGGTTTTACCGACCCCGGTAGGTCCGATCATAATGATATTTTTAGGAGCAATCTCCTCCCGCAAGGGCGAATCTACTTGTCTGCGACGCCAGCGATTCCGGAGGGCAATGGCTACCGACCGCTTGGCCTCAGCCTGACCTACGATATATTTATCCAGCTCGGTGACAATTTCTTTAGGGGTCAATGACTGTATGGGATTCATATCTTCTCGACGATAATGGAATGATTAGTAAAGACACAGATGGAGGCGGCGATATCCATGGCAGCCCGGCAGATGGCTTCAGCATCAAGATCACTGTGCCGGATCAAGGCCAGCGCAGCCGACTGGGCATAGGGCCCGCCGGAACCGATGGCCAGCACCCCGTTATCGGCCTCAATGACATCACCATTGCCGGTTAACAGCAGAGAATATTGATCATCCACCGCCACCAGCATGGCCTCCAGTTTGCGCAACATTTTATCTGTCCGCCATTCCTTAGCCAACTCGACTGAGGCCCGCATCAGATTACCTTGATATTGCTCCAGTTTCTGCTCCAGTTTATCAAACAGAGTAAAGGCGTCGGCCGTGGCGCCGGCAAACCCGGTAATAACTTTGCCATGATAGAGGCGCCGCACCTTACGGGCCTCATGTTTCATGATGGTATTGCCTAAAGAGACCTGACCATCACCGGCCAGGGCCACCTGGCCTTTATGGCGGACCGCCAGGATTGTTGTCGATCTAATTTTCATAATTTGAATTATCCGGTTGATTAAATTTGATGCAGCATAAAAATATTTGTTAATGATGTTGCCGACCAGGACCCTGAATTTCTCTGTCAGCCATTTAACTATCAGCCTTAAGCCGAACAGGTCTTACTTCTTGGCCATGGGATGGGCCTTGTCATACACTTCTGCCAGATGATCAAGGGTCAGATGGGTATAACGCTGGGTGGTGGACAGACTGGCATGACCCAGCAGTTCCTGCACCGAGCGCAGATCCGCTCCCATTTCCAGCAGATGGGTTGCAAAAGAATGGCGCAGGGCATGAGGCGTTACTGTTTGCGGGATCCCTGCCCGCTCGCCATAAGCCCGCACAATGCGCTCCACGCTTCTGGTGGTCAGACGACTGCCGCGACTATTAAGAAATAATGCCTCTTTTTCCAGGACAAGACCACGACCGGCGCGTTCCTGCATCAATTGCTGCCGACTGGACAGCCATTTCCGCACCGCCTCTCTGGCCGGTCGCCCTACAGGCACCATCCTTTCCTTGTTGCCTTTGCCACGAACCGTAAGCATTTCAGTCTCAAAATCAAGGTGGTCGACATTACGGGAAACAAGCTCAGCCACACGCATCCCAGTCGAATACAAGAGCTCAAGAATGGCCCGATCACGGGACATGAAGCTGTCTTGTGCGCTTGGAGTTTCTAGAAGCAGGAAGACCTCATCAACGGTCAGAAACACCGGGATTAACTGACCAATCTTAGGTCCGGAAATTCCGCTCAGCGGATCAGTAACCACTATCTTCCGGCGCTGGAGATAACGAAAGAAGGTCCGCATCGCCGACAGCTTTCTGGCCACCGTGGCCGCATTATTTTTACCGTGCAGGCTGACCACAAATTGACGGATGGAACCGGCCTCTATGGCCTGCACCGCCATACCTTCAGCAATGGTGGCGGCAAATTCGAGCAGATCATGTTGATAGCCGCTGACAGTATGGTCAGAATAGCCTTTTTCAACAGTAAGCCAGCGGAGAAAATCCTTGATCAATTCTTGCATGCTGCTACATTAAAGTTTTTAATTTTTACTGTTAAATGGTAAGGTTCCAAACCTTGGATGTCATCAAGGATGAATAATCAATGATACCACACGTTGCACTTCCCTGAGGAAATGCCTATATAAATATAGGCTTCATGTTTTTAAAAACCTAACAATGTTTTTTTATTATGGCCAAACAAACATTCGAGAATGCCCTGGCCCGCCTGGAACAACTCACGGCAGAGCTGGAAGATGGCGATCTGAGCCTGGAAAAAAGTCTCAAAAAATTTGATGAAGGAATAAAACTGGCCGCCTTCTGCAACAGCAGCCTGACCGAGGCAAGGGCCAAGGTCGAACTACTGCTGAACAAGGATGGCCGCCTTGAATCTGTTCCTTTTAACGAGATCGACAATGGAGATCAAGACTTATCTGAATGA
>DIKT01000051.1:0-8069 GCA_002424635.1 Desulfobulbaceae bacterium UBA5611 | reverse complement strand
ATTGAAAATGGCACCTTTGCCGGTCATATTGAGGCCATGCGTTACAGCCTGTTTGCCGGCGGCAAACGCATCCGGCCTATTCTCTGCCTGGCGGCAGGTCAGGCCATTGAAAAGCGGCCGGATCCAGACAGCAATCTGTTGCCCATTGCCTGTGCGCTGGAATGCATCCATACCTATTCTCTGATCCATGACGATCTGCCGGCCATGGATAATGATGACCTGCGCCGCGGCAAGCCCACCAATCATATCCTCTTTGGCGAGGCCGGCGCGATTCTGGCCGGAGACGGCCTGCTGACCTGGGCCTTTGACCTGCTCAGTGACAGTAAACAAAGTACCCTGCCTGCCGACCAACAACTGGCAATCATTCACATCATTGCTCAAGCGGCAGGCTCGCTCGGCATGGTCGGCGGCCAGGCGCTGGATATCGCCCATGAGAACCAGGAACTGCCTTTTGCTACCCTGCGTACCATTCATCACCGCAAGACCGGGGCCTTGATTACCGCCTCGATACTGGCCGGGGCCATCGGAGCCGGAGCCGACCAGACACAGCAAGAAGCCCTGAGCAGATACGGTGAACAGGTGGGTCTGGCCTTCCAGATTGTTGATGATCTCCTGGACGTCACTGCCTCTACAGAACAACTTGGCAAGACTGCCGGCAGCGATGCCAGTAGAGGCAAGGCCACCTATCCTGCTTTTTTCGGTATCGATGCCACCAGGAACAAAGCCAGAGCAGCAGTAGAAGAGGCCGAATCCGCCCTGGTCATATTTGATGAAAAAGCAGATCCCTTACGAGCCATTGCCCAATATATTTATACCCGTTCCCATTAAAAAAATGTCCGACAGAATAATTAATTCTTGTATAAAAAAAAGACCATCATTAAATCCAGCTGTTAAAACTTAACACGATTATTGCCACAATGTTGACAAGCCTTACTCCTGAACAGATAACTGTCAGACTCAAAGATATCAAGTCGCCACAAGACTTGCGCCCTCTCTGCGTCCCTGAACTTGAAAGCATAGCCCGGGATATCCGGGAAACCATCATCGACACCGTGGCTGAGACCGGAGGTCATTTAGCACCAAGCCTCGGCGTGGTGGAGTTGACCTTGGCTCTGCACCATGTTTTTAATACCCCGCAAGACAAGCTGATCTGGGATGTCGGTCATCAATGCTATGCCCATAAACTACTCACAGGTAGACAGGAACAATTCCATACCCTCCGTCAATATAAGGGTATGAGCGGTTTTCCTAAGTTCAATGAGAGTGAATATGACGCCCTGGAAACCGGTCATGCCGGCACCTCCATTTCTGCCGCCCTCGGCATGTCGCTTGCCAAAGATCTCAAAGGTGATGACAGTCGTGTGATTGCCGTGATCGGTGATGGCTCGATGACCACCGGTATGGCTTTTGAGGCCTTAAACCAGGCTGGTCATCTGGATAAGAATCTCATTGTTATTCTTAATGATAATGAGATGTCCATCTCACCAAACGTCGGAGCCCTCTCCAGCTTCCTAAACCGCAAGATGACCGGTAAGACCATCAGCCAGATCCGCAACCATATCGCGACCAAACTGCGTGACATGCCTGGCATTGGCGATAATATCCTGAGTGTCCTCAAGAAGAGTGAAGAAAATATCAAGAGTTTTTTTACCCCCGGTATGCTCTTTGAGGCCTTGAAATTCTATTATGTCGGCCCCATCCCCGGCCATAAGCTTGATGACCTGATTGCAACCCTGGAGAATGTCCGCGACAATCTTGATGGCCCGGTACTGGTCCATGTCCTGACCACCAAAGGCAAAGGCTATCAGCCGGCCGAAGACAAACCAGGCAACTATCATGGTGTTGGCCCTTTTGATCGTAAAACCGGTATTCCCAAGCCCGTAAAAGAATCCATCAGTTACACCAAGGTCTTCGGCAATACCATGATCAAGCTGGCCCGAACTGATCGCCGGATTGCGGCCATCTCGGCTGCCATGCCGGCCGGCACTGGCCTGAGCGGTTTTGCCAAAGAATTTCCCGACCGTTTTTTTGATGTCGGGATTGCCGAGCAGCATGCGGTCACCTTTGCCGCCGGTCTGGCCCTGGAAGGAATTCTACCGGTAGTGGCGATCTATTCTTCTTTCTTTCAACGCTCCCTGGATCAGATCATTCATGATGTCTGTCTGCCCAACCTGCCGGTCACCCTTGCTATTGACCGCTGCGGCGTGGTTGGTGATGACGGCCCTACCCATCATGGGGTTTTTGATATCTCCTTTCTGCGCTTTATCCCCAATTTCAGCTATATGGCCCCGAAAGATGAAGATGAGCTGCAGCACATGCTCTATACTGCCATCTTTCACCATGGCCCTTGCGGGGTACGCTATCCTCGAGGGGCAGGCGAGGATGTGACGCTGGCAGATGACCTGAAAAAACTGGAATTCGGCAAGGGAGAAGTACTGCGGGAAGGACAGGATATCCTGCTGCTGCCCATCGGCAACCGGGTTTATCCGGCTTTACGGGCGGCTGAGGGCCTGCAGAAATTAGGCATAGATGCGGCGGTCATTAATCCGCGCTTTATCAAGCCCCTCGATGGCGACCTCATCTCTTTCTGGGCGGAACAGACCGGCCGGGTCATTACCATTGAGGATAATGTCAGGCAGGGCGGTTGGGGCAGCTCCGTTCTCGAACTGCTGGCAGAACGTCACCTGTTTCAGGTTAAAACGATGATCCTGGCCCATCCTGATCAGTTCATTGAACATGGCCCCCAGAAAACTTTGTGGAAGAACAGCGGCCTGGACTCTCCTTCCATTATCAGTGCCGCTATGGACCTGATGAAAAGATAACAGCTGTGGCCCTTATAACGCCCGGCAATCCAGAGCGCTCTCTTCAATTGCAGAGCTGATAGCAGCCGCTTTCTCCCGATCGGCATCGTTCATCTTTTCTGTCAGTTGCTGCACAGCCTCCTGAGCTCCCGGATAGCCCTGTTCTGCCGCCAGGCCATACCAGGCCAAGGCTCGGCAATGATCCGCTGCTACCCCTTTACCTTGGCGGTATAATTCGGCCAGCAGAAACTGGGCCATAGCCCAGCCTTTCCTGGCTGCACAGCAGTACCACTGAGCTGCGGCCCCGGGATTTCTAAGCGCCCCACTACCGTTTTCAAATTTAATACCCAAATAAAGACAAGCGGCCGGAATTCCGGATTTGCCAGCCTGCAGAAACCAGGAAAGCGCCTTTTCAGGATCACGGGCTAGTCCTTGTTCTCCATACTCATAAAGCAGAGCAAGGGCCAATTGGGCTTCTCCATCACCCTGATCGGCCAACTGCAGAAGTTGCTTGACGTACAAATCATTATCGGCAAGTCCAACAGCCGTAAATGGACTCAAGAGCAGCAGCCAGCACAAGAGCCATTGCCTTATAATATTCACCATCGACTTATCCTCCTGCCTCTGATCAGCTGCCGGAATGGGATAACTGCAATTCCGAGGATAAAATTTTGAGCATAACGCCTAAGTTTGGGCGAAAAGACCATTTTACAAGGCTTAAATGCAAAACTGCCGTTACACCTTTAATGGTATAACAGCAGTTCTCAAAACAACAGGTCCTCTCTCCAGCTACACAAGTTCTGGCCGGTAAGAAAAACTTATGGTTTCATCCAATCAATAATTTACCCCGGAACTTGCTGCGGCAACGTCTTCAGCCACATAAACAGCCGCATATGTGGAGCCCAATGATCCGCCGAAACCTTCTTCGAGCACAACCGTGCATGATTTATTCGGTTTAGTGAAGGCCAGCAGGACACTTTCCGAGGAAACCTCTCCAGCCCTTTTCCATTTATTCTTTTGCATTGAAGAAACGATAAAACTTTTCAAGGAATCGCGTTGTATTTTCCCGCTAAAATAAAACACTCCACCGGTAAAGGAGTCAGTCCGAACGACCATACTTTTTTTATGATCAAATTTCATATCCATGGGTAGCTCGATATCTCGATAATCACCCACAAAATTAGACAACGTCGGCAGATTTTCCATCGGCGGCGGCGGATTATTATTACTACCGGCACAACCACTCAACAGCAATACCATGGTGACTATAAGCAGAAAAAGCCCTACATTTTGTGATTTCATGGATCGCATACTCTAATCTCCTTTTGCAAAAATCATCTTTTATACTCAGCCCGCAAGTACAGTTAATGTAAAGAACACAGTTTGTCGAGAATATTATTAGAACCAAAAATGTCACTAATTGTGATTATACACTACGCGTCAATTCCACCAATACACATATATTTAATCTCCAGATATTCCTCAATACCATATTTTGACCCTTCCCGACCGATACCGGATTCCTTCATACCGCCAAACGGCGCGGCCTCGGAAGAAAGTCTCCCGGTATTCACACCCACCATACCATACTCCAGGGCCTCGGTTACCCGCCAGGCCCTGCCGATATCCCGGCTGTAGAAATAAGAGGCCAGCCCGTATCGGGAATCATTGGCCATCCGCACCGCATCTGCTTCTTCTTTAAAGACAAAGAGAGGAGCCACCGGGCCGAAGGTCTCTTCTCGGGCAATCCTCATCTCGCTGGTCACATCAACCAGGACTGTGGGCTCAAAGAAAAAGCCTTTTTCACCCAGCCTTTTACCACCAACGACCAGTCTGGCCCCTTTTTGCAGGGCATCCTCAATCTGCTCTTCCACTTTGATCACAGCATTCAGATCAATTAGAGGTCCCTGATTATTGCCTTTTTCAACCCCTGGCCCGACCCGGAATTGAGCATGCACGGCCTTTGCCAGTTTTTCAGCAAAAAGCTCATACACGCCTTCCTGCACCAAAAAACGATTGGCACAGACACAGGTCTGTCCGGAATTACGATATTTGGAAGCTAAGGCCCCTTCTACAGCCTTATCAAGATCAGCATCATCAAAGACTATAAATGGTGCATGTCCGCCTAATTCCAACGAAATTTTTTTCACTGTATCGGCACAGGCAGCCATAAGCAGTTTACCCACTCGTGTTGACCCGGTAAAGCTCAGTTTGCGTACCAAGGGATTATGGGTCAATTCTTCGCCGATTTCTTCAGCAGGACCGGTAATGATATTAAAGACTCCCGGGGGAAAACCTGCCCGATCAGCAAGTTCAGCCAGCGCCAAGGCAGAGAAAGGAGTCTGGGCGGCTGGTTTGACTATCACTGGACAGCCTGCGGCCAGAGCAGGTGCGGCCTTACGGCTGATCATTGCTGAAGGAAAGTTACAGGATGTGATGGCTGCACAAACACCTACCGGTTCCTTGAGGACAATTATCCGTTTTCCTTTGTGAGTAGTAGGAATGGTATCACCATAAACTCTTTTGGCCTCTTCGGCAAACCATTCAATATAAGAAGCGCCGGAGAGCACTTCTCCAGCGGCCTCGACCAGTGGTTTACCCTGTTCCCGGGTCATGATCATAGCCAGATCAATTTGATGTTCCACAATCAGGGCATGCCAGCGCCTCAGAATGATAGACCTTTCTTTGGCAGTCAGTCCCTTCCAGGCAGGATAGGCTGCATTGGCGGCCATAATGGTCTGTCTGGTAACATCCTGACCAAAAGATGGTACGGTCCCGATAACTTTACCATCTGCCGGATCAATAACTTCAAAGGTTTCTTGCGCTGAAATCCAGGTCCCATTAATATAGCATTCCTGCCTGAACAAGGCAGGGTCTTTCAATTCCATTGTTCATCACCTCAAACTGAACGCCACGACAAAAAAAATCCCTATCTGATTATTAACAGGAATGCCTGATAGGTTTTCTATCTCTTATTTTAAGCCAGGGCCTTGTAAAATTACTTAAGTAACGTATTTTGTGAATTCGATATTTTATTTTTGATTACTCGACGTCCTGGAATGAGCCGGTCTCTCTTTGCTCATGGCCGATTGCTGCTGAGACTAATCATTGTCGAACTATGCAATCGATATGTACCAGCTTAAAAGAATGTTAAAAAAAACGCTGTAAATTCCTTCTAAACTTTTAATAATTATACCACTATCTCCTTTCAATTATGCCTAGAACGCCTGATATGATCACAATCACCAAAGAGCCTATTCGCCTTGGACAATTCCTGAAACTAGCCAATCTGGTGCAAGATGGCTTGGAAGCAAAAATTCAGATACAAAATGGTGCAGTTTTGGTGAATGGGGTCCTGGAAAAAAGAAGAGGTAGACAATTAAACCATGGGGACCAGGTTACGATGGGTGATTCGCTGCTGCTGATACAATTAACAAAAGGGGCATGAACTTTATCTGTTCGATAAAGAGGATTTAATTCTTTATGGCACAATTGAATACAGCTGGAAATCTTTTTCAAGACCCCGCAGGAATCTGGTCTTTTTCTCATGGACAGAAACCTTATCCGCCACATCACAATAAACGGACTCCGTAATAAGAATCTGACCGGCTACTGTCTCCGAGGCAAGACGTTGGGCAATATTGACATCAGCACCCACTACTGTATAGTCCAGACGACGACCGGAGCCCACATTTCCCAGATACATCTCACCACGGCTGACCCCAATACCAAGACCGATCTGGACAAAAAGTTCTGATTTCAAAGCCCACTGGTCACGTAATTTATCAAAACCTTTCTGAATTTCAATGGCAGCTGACACGGCTGATAGATTGGGGGTCTCCTGAGCAACCGGTGCGCCAAAAATAATCAGGGCGGCATCTCCGATAAATTTATCAAGGATGCCCTGCCAGGATGAGACAATATCCGCCACCATATCAAAAAATTCTGTTAAAAAGGCGCGCGATTCCTGTAAGGGCAAATGCTGCACCAGAAATGTAAAATTTCTGATGTCGACAAACATAACGGTGATCTCCTGCACTTCCTTATCAGACTCAAGCTTACCATCTTGTTTTTGCAACAGAATGGCCGCCACTTCCGGAGCCATATACTGCTCAAAAAGAGTCTGCATTTTCATGACTTTGTTTTTTAAGCAAACATTCTCCTCTCGCAAAGTAGCTTCAGCCAGACATTCCTGAACAATGCGCATCAATTTTTCTGACTGTACCGGTTTGGCCAGCACGCTGCTGAAACCTTTATCCATGGCCTCAATAGCTATATCAACCGTCAGGTCTCCGCTCACCAGAATTCCTTTGATCCGGGGACAGCTCAACCTGAGAGCTTCAAAGGTTTCAATACCGCCCATGCCCGGCAGCATCGCATCAATTATGGCTAGATCAAAACGCGAAGCCATGGCCTGTTCTACGGCCATTTCACCGCTATAGGCGCAAAACACCTGATGACCGTCACTGGCAAGAGTCATCCTGCTTACATCGGCGACCATAACCTCATCATCAACTACTAATATTTTTCGAGATTGCATTCTGCTTTCCTTTTACTCATATACTTGCAAGGGGGTGACAACTATCAGACCTGTAAAGTCATTGTTTCCTTGCTTTTATTAGAAAATAAAAACACAAGAGCAATATTATTTAAGATCAACAAAAGGATAGTACCATTCCATACTGCTCGTTTCAAGGGAAGAACATTAAAAAAATATGAATAAAAAAAAATTCCTTTTTGTTATTCACGACTTCAATCAATTTACATTTTTATTCATTTTAACATGTATTTATATTCAGTTTGCCGTACAGAAAATAATATAGCCAATAAAGCTTCAGGCGAACCTAATAACAAAGAGAACATCAGTCCTCAATTATCAAACTGCTGACGCTGCTCTTTCATTTGGACTTTATGCTGCCTTTCAGGTATGAACAAGCGAATTGTTGTGACACCTGATCTTGAGTTCCTGCCAGGAGAAAATCATGCGGACAAATGTTACGGTTTTTACCCCCTACCCTTTTGTGATTGGTGAAAGAATCAATATTGCCCAGGGACCGCGTCATGGTGATTGGCTCGTAGCCGCTTTAGATGAAACTAAAATCACCCTGCGTTGTCCGGTCAGTGGTAAAGAGTTTTCCTGGGCCCACTTTTGTTATAAGCTTGAGACAAGAGAACAGGAATGGCCACAAGAAAATTCATAAATATAGAAAAAAATGCGACTAACAGCAGTCATCGTCCGGTTTAAGATATGGATACCATAAAGATCAG
>DIKT01000054.1 GCA_002424635.1 Desulfobulbaceae bacterium UBA5611 | reverse complement strand
GATACGGATACAGACACCGATACGGATACCGATACTGATACGGATACTGATACTGACACCGATACGGATACTGACACTGACACCGATACGGATACTGACACTGACACCGATACGGATACCGATACAGACACGGATACCGATACGGATACTGACACTGATACGGATACAGACACTGATACGGATACAGACACTGATACGGATACCGATACGGATACTGACACTGATACCGACACTGATACGGATACAGACACGGATACTGACACGGATACTGACACCGACACTGATACCGATACAGACACGGATACCGATACGGATACCGATACAGATGATGACTTAGAGCATAGTATTTCTAATGTTGTTTTTTATGCAGTTAATGCAGCTGGGGATGGCATTCAGATCAAGCTGAACTATGATAGTGATGTTGAAATAATGGACCCAGAACAGCCTTGGGAACTGGAAAATGCTGTTGAGCAGATGCTGGCAGACAACGGCTATGAGGGTTTTGAGGTAGTCGGATATACTATTAAAGCTGGAGGGAATATCATAAACGTTGGTGAGATTCCTCCAGGCGGGACACCAGAAAATTGGAATGATGTCGATATAGAAGGGGATTTCGATTCCGATACCGGTGACATTGACTGGGAACCAATTGAATCGACGCAGCCTTCAACATTTAAATTTGCCGCTACCGATGATAATTCGGATACCGATACTGACACTGATACTGACACTGATACTGACACCGACACGGATACTGACACCGACACTGACACCGATACTGATACCGATACTGACACCGATACCGATACTGATACCGATACTGACACGGATACTGATACGGATACTGACACGGATACTGACACCGATACTGACACGGATACTGATACGGATACTGACACGGATACTGACACGGATACTGACACGGATACTGACACGGATA
Organism: Desulfobulbaceae bacterium UBA5611; assembly: GCA_002424635.1. Taxonomy (GTDB): domain Bacteria; phylum Desulfobacterota; class Desulfobulbia; order Desulfobulbales; family Desulfocapsaceae; genus UBA2270. The sequence continues at coordinate 37,584 of DIKT01000054.1, read as the reverse complement.
CTGATACGGATACTGACACGGATACTGATACGGATACTGACACCGACACGGATACTGACACGGATACTGACACCGATGCCGATATGGATACTGATATCGATACCGATGCCGATACTGATATCGATACCGATGCCGATACTGATGATGATGATGAATTCGATATTAATCTTTTTAATTCTCTTGTTGATGATCCAACCGGTGGCAATGGTGGAGAATTCTAATCTAATCTTACATTGTTAATGCGTGTTTAAACGACGAGCCTGGGCGAGTCTGAAAAGATTTGCCCAGGCTCTTTTGTGGAGTCATTAAGAGCGGAGTTATTGATAATGTCGGTTGCTGCTTCTCTTATATAATAATCGTGAAACGATAGTTATCTGAGAATCTAGAAATCAGCTAGAAGCTTCCAAACAAATCCAACGTGATTTGATAAACTTAATGGCAAGTGCATATTCCACACCATTCCGGCCACTGATTCCAGAGGAATCCGGCCACTTAAAATCAGGGTAGCGACGCATAGACACAACTGGTAGAGAGGAACTTTTTTTGAATTGTATTTCAAAGGAGATCCCATGCCGAAAGAGAGGTTATCTATGCGAAAGATCCGAGAGGTTTTGCGGCTCAGGTATGAACTGGGCCGCAGTAACCGAGAAATAGCCCGTAGCTGCGACATAGGCAGCAGTACGGTCAGTGATTATATCAAACGTGCCGGCATGGCTGGTCTAACCTGGTCATTCCAGACGATCACAGTGACGCACTCCTTGAGCGTACCCTTTATCCACCCCCAACCCCGGCGGGCAGCGCCAGCCTGATCCCTGATTTTACCGACATCCACCAAGAGCTGCAAAAGCGCCATGGCGTAACCCTGAACCTTCTGTGGCAGGAATATAAGGAGCGGCATCCCGATGGCTACCAGTACAGCTGGTTGCCATAATTATCGAGACTGGTGTTACCATGCGCCATGAGCACCGTGCCGGTGAAAAACTCTTTGTTGATTATGCCGGTCATACCGTTGCAATTACCGACTGTCTCACCGGCGAGATCCGTATGACCCAGATCTTTGTCGAGGTTCTCGGGGCTAGCAATTACACCTATGCCGAGGTCATTTTCAGCCAGCAGATTGAAGACTGGATCGGTTCCCATGTCCGGGCCTTCGATTTTCTTGGTGATGTTCCCGAGGTCATCGTGCCTGATAATCTAAAAAGTGGCGACACTAAGGCTTGCCGCTATGAGCCTGTAGCTCTCCCGGCCAGGGTGAGGCAACCAAGGGCCAAGGCCGAGGCCGGGGTTCTGCTGGTGGAACGCTGGATTCTGGCCAAGCTACGTAAACATACCTTTTTCACCCTCGCCGATCTCAATCAGGAAGTCCAAAAACTTCCGCATGTACTGAACAACAAGCCCTTCAAGAAACTACCAGGCAGCCGTAAAATCTGCTTTGAAGAGCTTGACAAACCGGCGTTAAAGACACTGCCGGCAGCTCCCTATGAACTGGCTTACTGGAAAAAAAGCCACCGTCCATCTCGATTATCATGTGGAGGTGGACGGCCATTATTACTCTGTCCCATTACACCCTGGTGAAGAAGCAGCTCTATATTCGTTACAGCAAAAATACGGTTGAGTGTTTCCATAGCGGCAAGCGGGTGGCCAGCCATGCGCGCCGCGATCAACAGGGGCGCCATACCACTGTCAAAGGGCACATGCCCCTCAAACATCAGAAATACATGGAGTGGACACCTGAGCGGTTCAAACGCTTGGCCGGCACCATCGCCCGGAAACACTCTTTTTTACCGAAACCTTGCTGGTGCAGAGAGCCCATCCGCAACAGGCCTATCGAGGCCTGCTGGGAATCTTGAGCCTTGGTAAATCCTATGGCGATACTCGTCTGGAGGCCGCCTGCAAGCTGGCGCAGTATATCAATTCCCTTTCGTACCGCTCCGTGGCATCCATCCTCAAGAGTGGACTGGATCACAAACCTCTGCCGGAACCCATCGGGAACAAAACAACGGCAAAGCACTCCAATATCCGTGGCCCTGTTTATTACTCACCAAACAACCCACTGACCAAAAGGAGAAATGCAATGCTACTTGCTCTTTATCTATCTCGCCTGCGCCTTTGCCCAGAAGGCATGCAGGGAAGGATACAACGCCCTTTATCTAAGGGTGAGCAAGCTCTTTGAGGATCTGGCTCTGGCAAAGGTGATGGGCGATACCTGAAGCTGCTCACAGAGCTTGCCAAAACCGATCTTCTGGTGTTCGATGACTTTGGCCTGGCCCCCCTGAATCAGGAGCAACGCCATGATCTGCTGGAGATCCTCGAAAACCGCCACAACACAAGATCAACGATTGTCACCAGTCAGCTTCCTGAAGATCACTAGCATGAACAGGTCGGCGATCCCACCCTAGCTGACGCCATTCTTAATCGTCTGGTTCACGCCGCTTACAGAATTCAACTCAAAGGAGAATCCATGAGAAAAAAGAAAGCAAACTTGACTAAAAACCAGACTACAGAGTATCAATAAAAAAAGCGTCGCTACGCTCCGACACCCTGGCCGGATTCAATGGAATCAGTGGACGGAATCTCGTGGAATCTGTGGCCGGATTCAGTGGAATACGCAGGCAAGACCATGAGATAATCCAAGAGTATGACAGAAGCTTTAAGATAGGCAGAGAACCGAAAAAAAGTAAAAAGCGACCGGAAATCTTATCTAAATCATTAGTTCGGAAAAGCATTATTATTAAAGCAGGCCGGTCTGAAAGTCCATTTCCGACTGAGGCAAAACAGGTGTAAGAGAAAGTTTTGGCTGTGGCAGAAAAAAATTAATGCAAGGGGATGCTTGGTTATTTCAAATTAATTTTTACGTTATCTGTGGCATCGGAATTATTTTTTGATTTTTTGTTTTTAACACCTGTAGCTTGATATTTTATATCTATAGCATCAAACTCTGAGAAATAAGACAATGGTATAAGCATCTCTGTGTCTTCAACAGTTTGTATCGAGAAGTCATGCTGATTACTTTCCTGCTTATTCCATCCTGTTTTTGTAACTTCATAGACATATATCTTTCCCTTTACCCACTGGAAGGCCATTTTTTTAAGTTCTTTTTGGCTTTTGCCATCAATACGAACCGTATGGATATCACGGGTATTCTTGCGGATATCATTATGATAAGTTACGGCTACATAGATCATATCTTCAAATAATTTTGCTGCAATAGAGGCTATGTCGTATATCTCTCTATCCGCTGTGTAATCACCGGATGGATCCGGCATAAAATCAAGTTGGAAGATATCTGCCTCTTTGAAGGAAATTCCATCAATAGCGATCATATCATCTGAAGGGATGGATGAAGGGCTTGTTGGGTCATAGCCGAATTCGATCTCCCACAAATCAGCAAATCCGTCCTGATCAGTATCAGCTGAAAACTGAGCGGTATTATAAAAAATTTCAAATTCGTCGAGGATGCCATCGTTATCGGCATCTAAGATCAAAGTCGGTGCTGAGGTGCTGTTAAAAATAAATCCTGATTGTTGGGTGATATCAGATAAAAACATTTGTTCAAAATGTTCGTCTGTAAATCCTCTCTTTCTGAAATGGACAATTTTCTGCCAACTAGCCATTTCCCCTTGCCAATAAGCGGAATGAACCTCTCGCTCTTCACTTTTATAGTTTCTCCCATCTATCTCATATCTTAGATGATGCCAGACAGGTTTTTCAAAATGGACATAATAATCCGCCTCTTCCTCTTTAGGAAATTGAATAGTGTCCCATTTCTTGAAAAAGATATTGTAATATAAAGGTGAATTATGGGTATAGCCACCACGTATTACGGGTCTAATCTGATTTGCCAGGGAAGGAATCCCCGCGGCCTTATACAGATTCATCTGGAAAGTTGTTTCAGTGGTACAGTCCCCTTTAAAATAACCAAACTCCCTGAATAGTTTCATCTGGTAGTTAAGCCAGTAAAAAAGATCCCATCGCCTGTTTTTGCCCATAAAATTGATAGAGTATTCGCCACGATCATATTCTTCGATGGCTTGTCTTGCATTATTATCACGCGGGTTTTTTATAAGCTTATTGCGGTGTTGTTCTATTTGAGCCCGATAGACGATATTTTTTTCGGTGAATTGTTCTATGTTTCTGGCCAATCCCATTAAGGAATCAGCGGCTGCTAATTTGTTAGTGATCAAAATCTCATGCATAAATTCTAAATTCTCGATTGTATCAACAAACTCTTTGTATTCATTAATGTGTAATGTTTTGAGATTTTGCAGGAGATCAAGATTTCTCTGCCGGGATGCCCAATATATTTTGGGAATAATGGGTGCCAGAGATAAATCATAAGCCAAGTCAGTTTTTTGTTGCCAGGCAAGAATTTTTTTATAATAAGAAAAATGCTTTATCAGGTCTGCTCTGATCTGCTTTTTCGTTTCTTCATCAGCTATTGAATAGAAATAATTATTAGCTATAGCCAAAGCCATCGATATGGTATCTCCCGGCAGATAAGCATCTTCCTGGAGGAGATGGACCAACAGAATAAGGGCAAAGTTTTTTTTGTTTTTATCTTTTTTCTGCCAATTCCAATAAATGTCGTCTTGAAGAATAAGAGCAAAACCCTTGCGCATCTCGCTATCCTCTTCATTATAATAAACTGCCAGATGCTCCCGTGCCCGCTCACGCTCGCTATCTTTAACAAAACTTGAAACTAGTTGTTGTTCAATGGTAGAGAACTTATGATTGCTATTTACCGGCGCTTTGACAAAATCCGGAAAAATTATAAACAGGGCCAGACCGCCCAATATCAATATTGGGATTAATAATTTAACCAATTTTTTCATTAGCTGGTTCTTGTGTGTATTGGCGAGCTCTCTTAAAAAGAATTTTATTTGCCTCATAGGGGAAATTGATTTTACTGGATTGCAGGCCTTTCCAGCCTGGACAACGATTTGTTTCTATAACATGTATTTCTCCGTTTGCACTTAAGCCGACGTCAAGTCCATATATTCCTTGCCTGCATTCTGATGGTAAATGAGCTTTAATGAACTCATAAATTTCATCCATAGGTTCGGCAGGTTTTGTTTGTGCCCCCTGATGTAAATTGGCAATAAAACTGCCAGGCAAAGCAGACTTTCCATAAGAGCCAATTATGTCTCCGTCGACCACATAAACTCGCCATTCTTTCGTATAGATGATAAATTTTTCTAAAATTAAAAAATCTTTAGAATCCATGAAATGTTGCTGAAGATGATGGAGGGCCTCCTGAGCGTTGTCAATTTTATAAATACCCTTACCATGGTGGCCGTAGGTTGGTTTTGTTACCAAAGGATAGCTTTCCTCTGCTAATTTTTCGATAATACTTGTTCCCGCCGCAAGCGATGTGGCTATATAACAGGTAGTGCCAACGTTTTTTTGAGATGCCAGGGCTTCATATGCTTTACCGATACCATCCCTGCGCAACATCTCGAAAGTATCAGAAATTGGACATCCGGCAGCCAGTAAATATTTAACTAAAAGAATGGTATGGTTCCATGTTCCCAAAGGCGGACTGAGGACATATACCATCGACAGGTTATTCAGTATGTAACCATCATAGACTATTTCAGGGGTATTTTCCCCTCTTCTAATTGTGTACTCTACACGTTTAGGATCAATATACAGGATCTCATCATAGAATTCAGTTGCTTCTCGTTCATAAAAACTAGCATAAGATTTTTCTTTTTGACTACTAATAATTCCGAGTATATTTTTCATATTCTTCATTTAGAAAGGATAAAGGGAAGGAGAGAATACCACCGAAAGCTTAGTTGTTGACGAAATAAACAAGTTTAGCAATAGATTCTTATTTGTTTCTTGATCGCAGTTGGTTGAATTCGCTTTGAAGAAGCACAGGTCGTCGGCAAACTTCAAGGGCGCTTTCAGTGTATTTTGGCAGACGCAGGCCAATCAAAGCCGTTCCAATAATCGGTGCACTGCGAGCAAACTGCAAGGCTGCCTGGATCGGATCAAGTCCGGCACAAAAGCTGGTCAACCCAGCCAGTTGTTTTGTTGTCAGTGGCTTGCCACGGTCAACGCTGGCGCTGGAGAAGACTTGCAAACCATAGGCCGCTGCTACCTCTAAAAGAGAGGTTTTTTCTCCATTCAACATCTGATTGTTTTTATATAAAGCATCCTGATTGGAGAGATTGAATGGCACCTGTATACTGCGAAAGTGGTGATCTTCGCCGCCTGCTTCCCGGGCCAGGTGCACTATCTTTTCGAGTGGAAGATATGCGTGGGCACTTTCTTCTGCAAGAAATCCATCCCAGGTGGCAAGGCCGTAAACACCAATTTTTCCTGCAGATGCCGCGTCTTCAAGAATGGCAAAAGTTTGCTGCAAAAGCTTAAAAAAAGCCTCATTTTTCATCAATATTTTGGATCGTTCCGGATTGTGCAAATAATAGACATCAATGTGCTCAAGTTGCAGATTTTCAAGGCTTTGCGCCATTGATTTTGCAATAAAGCTTGGCGAAATAGCATGTCTGCGCACCGCCTGGTTCATGTTAATGAGGTTAGTGCTGAGGTATTGGTCACGAATATAGCGATCAGCCGAAAATCTTTCTTCGCAATCTTCTGGAATGAAACCTCCCTTAGTGCAGACGCAGATAGCTTCTCTTGGTATCCCTTCGGCACTCAATTCGGCCAAAACTCGTCCTACCATCCGTTCGGAACGCATTTTGCGGTAATTGATCGCCGTATCGACAATATTAATCCCACCTTTTATCGCCATCTTTAATGCTTGGTGGTATGTGGCATCAGTCTCGGCAGTCTCTTCACCCCGATGGGTTCCTATTCCAATGCTGCTGATTATACGGCCCTGGAACAACTGAAAATGATCAGGATGTAGTTGGCCCATATTTGCGTCAAGACTGATAAAACCAGTTCGCCGTTTACTCTCAGGATAATTAGCAAATTGTCCTGGAAGAGATTCATTCTTGATAGTCACTCTTTGCAAAGGGGAGGGGGTGACTATCGGCACTGTATGGGAAGCTGGATAAACAGCATGCACTTGCCTGCGTTTGATACGTTCAGCTAACGCAATTTCCTGAAGCCGCCTTCCATAAAATGGCCTTTGGGCAGGGGCCGGCATTTCTTCAACCAGTTTGCTTAAATGTATATCCGCCGGGGTAGGTAGCCAACCAAGTTCACGCAACCTTTTATTATCAGAAACAGACCAGATTGAAATCTGGCCGTATGGCGAAGAATAATCACCCAGGCCGGCAGAGCGGAGTTCTTCGCGTGAAACTCTGACTATATCCGGTGTAACCCCTGCTACCTTGCAGGTAGTCCTGACCAGACTTTCGGAAGTCCATATTTCATCACCAGCCACATTAAAAGCCTTACCGACAGCCTCAGGATGTTCTGAGACCAATAGCAAGGCCGAGGCCACATCCTGTACTCCAGCCAGACGGAATACTCTCCGATCATCCATTCGCAGAAGGATCGGACCACCATCGAGAACTCGAGGGGGCATGAAAAGTGATCGGCCGTAAGGCTGGTTGAGAGGATGTATGTTTCTCGGGGAGGGAGGTACCGGGTCTGATCTTCCATAAACATTAGCAGGCCGAATGACGGTCCAAGGGATAGAGCTCTGCTGGAGAATAAGTTCACAACCGCGCTTACCTCGCAGATATCTTTCACCGCTTGGAGCATCCTCCAGGCTGGAGGGTTCAAAAACGGCCCTATCTTCACTGCTTATATGTGAAGTATCTCGGGAGTAAATATCGACACTGCTGGTCAGAACATATCGTCCGATTCGGTCACCAATCACGCTCATCAGGAGTGTAATATTGTCTGGCACAAAAGCGATATTATCAAAGACAACATCAAACTCCAAGCCATTCAGTCCCGCTGCCATTTCAGCGTGATTATTACGATCAGCACGAATATAGCGGACGTGAGAGCGTGCTCTTAAAGTGGGTGGATCAAGAGCAAGAACTGTAACTTCATGGCCGGCTATAGCTGCCTGAGTTACTAACTCGGCGCCAACAAATCGATTTCCTCCTATAATAAGTATTTTCATTGTGTTTTCTCCAACCTTGATATTTCCAGAAATGGCAGTTGAAAGGTACTGGTTATAAACAATTCCGATGGCTGGTCAACTGGCACTTGCCGGATCAGATTTTGGAGATCTCGATATTGCGCCCATTGCTCAAGAGTCCTTACCGCCATTTCTAACCAATTTTTACCTGGCGTATATACCGGTAAATTAACGTTGAGCCTTCTCGAATGATTTTGGGTTACGACAAAAGGACTGACAAGAAAGCCCTTTTGTCGCAAGGCACCTGCCAGCAGGTTCTCTCCATCCCTGGTGCCTGACAGATTAATAACAGCAGCAGGAGCGATCTCAATTTTGTTTCTGACAGCATTGCTAGTTTTATTAAGCGAGAGCAGCATCATCTCTTTTGGCAAGTTACTGCGATCCAGAGAGCGATCAACATGAGTCACTATTTTTTCAGAATCGGCAGCTAAGAAACCAGCCAGAATTGATTCGACTCTTCGGCCATAAATCCATACTGGTCCTGTAACATTCTGAAAAACATAAGGTAGCACTGAGAGCAGACAGGAAAGAGGGTGGGCAAGCAGTGCATATTCAGCCAGTTCAGCAGGGATGGGAATGAGATGAACAGGGTCTTCGTGCACTATGTCTCGGGCAAAACCATCGTCATCATTATGGGCCAGCTCATGGCATCGCCCACACTCTTTTACTAAACAGGATTGAGGGTGTAAGGGAAGGAATAAGTCGCCGATGTTCAGGTGAGAATTTTTAGATTCCAGTAATTCCAAAAGAACATTATGACTAAGGATTTTTCTGTTAGCACCTGCTTCCTCGGTTAAAAAAAGTTCGTCGCATAAGCTTAAGGCTACTTTTCGAGTTTGGAACACAGGATAAGCTGATTTTTTCTGCTGCATGTTCCATTGATATCCAAAAGAAGAAGGTCTGCCAGGAACTCCGGTTAAACGCCAACCTTCAGGTAAGGGACATGCAGAAGTGACGACTTGTTTGATGGCCCCAGCATGTAAAACCGCCAATTCCCTTTGTCTGGTCGGGTAAACTGGCGGCGTCCTCGTACTTAGCTGCATGGCGTATTCTCCTACCCAGGCACCTTCGTCTGCAGGACGCCAGCCCAGATCGTGCAAAAGAAGAGAACTATCAATAAACGAACTGTGTAGCTCTTGCCCCATGGGTAGAGTCAATGCACTGGAATTCCAAATATCAGTGGAGACACGGCGTACAGGTACTTCCTGTTTCAGGCCATTCATTATTAAGCGCGCATAAGATTCAAAGGTGAGAAGTGCCGAATCTACCACATGAATGGTTTCACCATAGGCCTTGTCCTTGCCAGCAACCGCAAGCACTGCCCCCACCAAATCGTCGCCGGAGACATGACGAAATAGGGGATCATCGCCATCAGGCAGGACTAATGGTTGACCGTCAAGGATCCGACTGACAAACCACCACATGTTCTGCGCTTCTGGAGCATATTTTAATTCTACGATAGCTGGCCGCAGTATTGTCCATGGCATCCGACGATGAGCAGCGCAGAGTTTTAATTCTCTCTCAGCTGCCCGTTTGCCACGAATTTTCACATCAAGTGATTCTATACCAGCTTCGTCACAGAGATTGATAACATCCGACCGCCATGGAACTAAGCGAGGAATTCCTGGATATACTTTGTATGTGGACAGGAGAATGTAATGAATTTTTTTCCCGTCAAGAGCTGCCATTGTATGACGAATGTCTTGAATACCGCCGGCACCGGTGTCAAGGCAGAAGTCATAATTACCCTCCGGCCAGTTTTTTCTATCGGTAACAAGAGTGACTTCATGCCCCAGCAATTCAAAACTTTTTATTGTCTCGTATCGCAAAGGAACAGCTTGGCCGGTAACAATAATCTTCATAAAGCAATGCTCCTTTAACTTACAAATCAGTAACGTCAATATTGGCGTAAAAGCCTATCTCATTTATAGACTTTATAATAATGCTTTTCCGTTAATGCCAAAGTCGGACAAGCTTTTTGAAAATTATATTTTTATTGCTTGGTGCTGTTTAGTTGAATTATTACTAATTTCCAATAATTACAATAATAAATTAACCTCCAGACAGACAATTATTCAAATGAGATAACCGGTCAAAGCTGCCTGACAAAAAAAATCAAGCGACTGGTCATTAGGAGGAAGGAACCTCTGCTCTGTCCCAGTGGGGCAGCATTTTGGCAAAGAAAGAGGCAACGTGCTGGATGGTATCTATGCGAAACCACTGGCGTGTATACTTGAAGCGAATTCCACCCAAAGCAAGAGCTGGATCAGGAGCGAAATAAAGAGAATCTGCGGTGTTAACCAAATGCATTAATGCCCAGGCGGCAAGACGTAGCGCCCGCCAGATATGAACCGCCTTATCTTGGTCGCCCATCTTAATGGCGAGTTCGTAGGCACCTAGTAATCCTTCACAGCGTGCACCATCAGCGTAAGGATAATCACCATAGTTATAATAAAAAGCACCGGCATAGTCTGGACAGGGAGCATCTGCTACCTTATAAAGGTGATCTATCATTGATTGCGCATCCGAAAAAACAAAATTAGCATACAATGGATCACGCATCTCCTTAAAATCCCACAGTTCCTTGATGCCCATCATCAACCACGAGTCAGAAGGGACTACCGTATACTCGCTGGCCCTGGTGGATGGTCGCACAACCAGAAGAAATTCCAGAGCCTGGCGCAGTTTATCAAAAATGGGCGTTCTATCTTTAGGATCAACAAGATGGAGGTATTTCGCCAGACCGCAGACTGCCTCGCCGGGATAATAGAATGAGAAATATTTTTGGTTATCCTCTTCCGTCACCGGGATATCAAGATAGAGATTGTAATAGATGAACTCGCCGCTGGCAGTGATCTGGTTGAGCAGATGCCAGGCAAGACGATCAGCCCATTTCTGGTAACAAGTATCGCCAGTCAACAGCTGATATTCCGCCAACAAGTAAAGCGCGATGCCGCTCCCGCCCAGTTTGGCCTTTTTTTCACTGTAAATGTAGGCACCTTCTCGGCCCTGGTAATCCTGAACTCTAATGTGCGCCACCAGATAATCAATAGCGCGCTGGATGTTGCCGATTGTCTCACCATTATGGAAATACTTTTCCTGGAAAACGCAGGTTAATCCACCCCCACCGTGACGAAGAATATTATAATAAGGATTTTTATCAGGGTTTCTTTTTGGATGCTCATGGTCCCGCTTGGAATTGAGGGCGGCATCGTAATAATAGAGGAACTTGCCATTTTCTTCCTGGGTCTGGCGGATATGGCCTACTGCCAACTCGACAGCACGTTCGACCTTGGCCTTTGTCAATGCTCCTACCAGCGGATGGCCCCGATAGAGACGCAGCCAAAGATCTTTCCCGGAAAGATAACTCTCGGAACGAAAACACTTGAACACGGCCGTACGTAAATATTCTTCGCCATGTGCCCTGTGTAAATAATCACGCAACTGGCCCATGCCCATTACAGAACGGACATAACTATCGCCGGGTGGAAAAAGATGCAATTTGTTGTCAGTACCATAAAACATCAGACCGTCGATACCAATTTCGAAATGCCGTGCACCGCCTACTTCCATGCCTACGGAATAAAAATTGATGGGCCTCGGCGATTCTACGACAAAATCCATTTGTAGACGAAAAGGCAGGGCTGCCAGTTGTCGGCAACGGGGGTGAGAGAGTAATAACTTAAAGATGACGGAGAATGCAACCGGTCGATCTTTAGCCGCCCGGCTGATCAAAATACGTTTGTGACCAGGCGCATATAATATCAGGATAAGACGCTGGTAATGCTGGGGAAAACAAGTCAGATTGAAACGTCTGTCTATCTCGGTTGCATCAACGTAAGGCTCGCCTGCAGCGTTAGCAATGGCCGTCTCCAGCTGGTGCAGGAAGTCGAGATCTGAAGGTCCGGGTTGAAACTCGGGAAGCTTCAGATCCGGATTGTCGTATTGGCTACTCTCAGGAGATAAATCCATGGCGCCATCTATCCTTATGTTTGAGATGGTTGCTGATAAGCACTTCTACGGGGTATCAGCCTCTAACGTTTTTAAAACATTCAATAATATTGAAATATGGTTATTAATTCATGGCCTTGATATAGAGTGCCAACTGTAATCTGCTTTCGGTCTTCGTCTTCTTAAAAATAGAGCTGATATGCGCTTTTACCGTTCGTTCAGAGATATTAAGCTCGGCGGCGATTTCCAGATTTGACTTACCTTTGCTTACCAGTAAGGCTACTTCTTCTTCCCGGTCCGAGAGATTGTGCTCAGGTATAGTTTTAATTCTTTTCTCGTCAATGGCGGGATAGGCTCCACGAATTATTTTCTGCATTAATTTTTGACCAACCCAGACTCGGCCGGTGAGGATCGTATTGACAGCTTCTTTGAGGCGGGCAGCCGAAATATAGGTGTTGGCAAACCCTACGACGCCATGTCTGAGCAAAGTAAACGCCTCATTATCATTCGGTATGTCCGAAAGCACAAAGATTCGCGCTGCTGTCAGCTCTGAAATAAAGCCCATATCTGCCATAGAACGATGAAGGAGAATGAGCTCTATTGTATTTTGCTGAATAATGCTTTTCAATTCTAGAATATCGGAAACGATAAGCAATTTATGCTCATCCTGCAAAATTTGTGTCCATCGCTTTCTGGTCGTTGCGTTTGCACTGCTGATCAGGATTGACATGGATTACCTCTCACGTAGAGCTTGACTTTGAGCACGAAGAATTGGTTTCATCAGGTAGGTTAAAATACGTTTTTTACCGGTGAGAATATCGACTGAGGCGATCATCCCGGGGATAATCGGTAGGGGAGATTTTTCACTGCCGATGTAATTCTTTGTGGTCCGCACCTTCACCAGGTAAAAACTGTTGCCTTGCTCATCGACAATACTGTCGGCGCTGATATGTTCAACTTTTGCATCCAGACCGCCATAAATGATAAAATCATAGGCAGTAAATTTGACAGTAGCCTTCATGTTGGGGCTGAGAAAAGCGATATCAGAAGGTTTGACTTTGGCCTCCACCAACAGGGTATCTTCTAGTGGAACAATTTCTATCAAGTTCATGCCTGGTTGAATAACACCACCGACAGTATTGATGAAAATCTGGTTGATTATTCCCCTAACCGGTGACAGCACGGCCGTCCGATCGAGCCGGTCAGCCAGGGCAATGGTGTTAGCTGAGAGTCCTTCCAGTTTGGCATAGGCATCGTTGAGTTCCTTTTTGGCATTATTGGAGAACTTGAGTTTTTCTTCGACTATTTTTCTTTTTGCTTCTTCCAGTCTGGAGTTTGCACGCGGAAGAGCGAGTTGTGAGGCGGTAATTTGCCCCTGCAGTTCACTGTTCTGCCGTTGCAGGCGCAGATATTCGACTTCGGAAACCGCCCCTAAACTTATCAGTGGTTTGGTCATATTCATTTCGGTGGTGAGCATCTTCTGGCTCCGCGATAATTCCTCAATCTTGGCTTTTAGCTCAGCGATCTCCTGTTCACGTTGTAAGCGTTGTTCCTGCAAGACACCCAGACTTTCCTCAAGTTCGTGTTTTCTTGACTCAAACAAGCCTTTTTCCCGCAGACAAACTTCAGGAGCTTCTTTTAATACCTCTTCAGGGGCAATAAATATCGTGTCATCTGTTTCTGCTTGTAATCGTGCAACCTGGGCTTTAAGTGCTAGATAATTGAAGCGGCTTTCCCGAAAAGAGCCCGAGAACCTTTTCTCATCAATCCGCAGCAGAAGCTGCCCTTTTTCTACTACCTCTCCGATATTAACCAGAACCTCTGAGAGAATACCACCTTCGAGGTTCTGCACAATCTGCAATTGGCGGGACGGTACGACTTTACCGTTGGCCCTGGTCACTTCTTCTACTTCCGACAGATACGTCCAGGCTAGTGCCGAGAAGAACAGAAGGAGTAAGAGCCAGAGGATAATGCTTCCTCCTCGGGGCGACTGAGCCAGCAGTGATATGCGGATATCGGTGATAAGATCCACATCTGTGCCCGTCAGCTGAGAAAATATCCCGGTCTTTTTTCGTTGCCTGGTCGCAGGTCGAGCCGATGTCCCGCTCTTACGGTTCTGTAATTGTTGTTTGACTTCAGTGGCTTGTTTCATATCGCCAGATGACCATTTCTCAGAGCTTCCAGAATATTTTGTCTGGTTCCGTCAGCAATTATTGTTTCATTATTAATGACTATAATTCTATCGACTATTTCCAGTAATGATGTTCGATGAGTAATGATGATTGTAGTTTTATTCTGTAGTGTCTTCAGCATATTGGCTCTTATCGACGATTCAGTTCTGTTGTCCATCGAGCTGGTTGGTTCATCCAGAATCAGGATAGGCGGATCAAGAAGAAGCGCTCGGGCTATGGCTATGGTTTGTCGTTGTCCTCCGGAAAGGTTGCGTCCTTGTTCTTCTACCGGCATATCGTAGCCCATCGGATGTCTTTCTGCAAACTGGTTAACACCGGCGATCTGGGCAGTACGCAAGACGGTTGCGTCATCTATGTCATTAGTGCCAAGGGTAATATTGTCCCGCACGCTTCCTTGGAAAAGAACTACGTCTTGTGGAACATAACCGATAAAGTGTCGCAGTTCAGCAGGATCTATCTGACGTATGTCGGTGCCATCCATAGCAACCATTCCTCTGGTAGGTTGGTAGAGCCCTAGAATGAGCTTGCCAAGGGTTGATTTACCGGAACCTATAGGGCCGATGATGCCGACTTTTTCACCAGGCTTTATTTGCAGATTTATGTTCCTGAGTACTTCAGACGACTGACCGGGGTAAGTAAAATTGAGATTCTGAATGGTTAGGGATCCTTTAAAACTCACTCGGTGGAGAAACACTTTTTCGGCGGGGCGTTCCGAAGGAAGATCCATTATTTTATTGAGATTACGAAGAGAATTCCTGGCATGGTGAAAACGGGTCATGAGATTCACCACTTGTGCCATTGGTGAGGTGGCACGCCGAGAGAGTATGACGCAGGCAATTAAGCCACCGCCCGTCATTTGCCCTTCTGAAATAAGATAGACGCTAACTATAATGACTACAATTACAGATAAATTTTGCAGAAAATTTGAAACATGAGAGACGGAAGAGGAAAGAAACCGGGTGCGTGCGCTCCAGTTGGCAATATAACTGACTGATTCTTCCCAGCTCCGCTGTATTTTGCTTTCCGCCCCCAGTATCTTTATGGTTTCAAGCCCGGATAGTCCTTCTACGAGAATAGCGTTCTTCTGAGCATCGGCCTGAAAAGACTTACCGACAGACTTTTTCAAAGGGATCTGAATGAGAAATGCATAAAGAAGGATCAGGAGAATACAGGTGATATTAATCCAGACCAGATTTCCTCCGATATACCAGATGGCCAGGAGCATGAGTAAGGCAAAGGGGAGATCGACCAGAGCCGTAATGGAAAATGAGGTTATGAAGTCACGTATGCTTTCAAACTGCTGGAGTTGTTTTGTGAACGAACCAATGGATTTAGGGCGTGCCTCCATGCGTAGACCTAAGACTTTTTCCATAAGCATGGAAGAGAGGGTCAAATTGGATTTTTTCCCTGCCGAATCAATAAAATAACCACGTAATCCTCGGAGGATAAGCTCGAAAAAATAAATAATAACAATGCCACCGGCCAGAACCCATAAGGTATCAAAGGCGGCGTTCGGAATTATTCTGTCGTAGGTATTGATGAGAAAAAATGGGGTAGCGAGGGCGAAAATATTAATGAGAAATGAGGCGACAATAACATCTCTATAAATACGCCAGGAGGAAAAAATAGTACCCCAGAACCAGTTTCTGGACTGATTATTGGAATGGCTTATCTCCTGATTGTTAATGCGATACTGGGGCTTAAGAAAAATTGCATAACCGGTATAATCATTGGCTAGCTGTTGACAGTCTACAGTAACGGTACCCTGACTCTCCGGCCAGACCACTTCAAGGGTATCATCCTCAGGATTTGCTTTAACCGCTATGCAGGCTCGGTGGTTTTTTAACAGCAATATGGCTGGTAACTCATGGGTGTTAAGTTCAGCGAGAGGACGCTTGAGAAGACGAGAGGATAGACCTGCGCGGCGCGCTGCTCTGGGGACCAGTTCGACTGTCAGGCGATTCTGTACCAAGGGTAGTCCGGCCCGTAATACCGTTCTGGAAACAGGACGGTCATATCTTTTGGCGATTATATCAAGGCAGTCCAGAAGAGGATCATCATGACTGTCGCTATCCTTTAATATCTGCCATTCTTCAGGCTGGCTGATTATTTCTTGGTCTTTCATCTATTAACACCGCTTAATATATACACGTAACTGGAGAATTAAATGGTCTACGACGTGATAATTTCAAAATGCTTGAGATTATCACCTTTTTAGTCCAACAGCAACATGCTATAAATAAAATAAGAGTATGGTATTGAATGATAAATTTATTCGTGATAGGAATTTTTTCTTAGAGTATCATCTTGAGATGAGAACCCAGGTTTGAAATTTATGAAGCTGCCGGTAATATGCCTATTTAGGGGCTACCCGGAAAGACAAAGGATTATCAGCATGATTTATATAGAAAGAGATGCACAAGGTAAAATTATCACCTTAAGACGGGAATATACGCCAGGAATGGAGTGTAAGCAAGCTGTGGATAATGAGATTCTCGAGTTTCTTGGGCAGCAGAAAACGGACAACGCCGTATTGCAAATCCTGGCAGCGACTGATGTCGGCATAATGCGTATCCTAGAGGATCTTATTAATCTCTTGATAAGTAAAAATATCATTATGTCCACAGAGTTTCCAGAAGAGGCTCAAAATAAACTTCAACAACGCCAGCAGATTCGTCAGAAGATCGGTAAAGAAACGCTTATTGTTGATGATATAATTTAATGCCTCCGTTTTTTGATCTGTAAGATTTTATATTATTGAATAATGTCTAATCTTGTCGGCTTATCAATATAATATCCCTGAATGCCGTCGATATTAAGGCCACAAAGTGTTTGATATTGTTGTTCATTCTCTACTCCCTCAGCAATAACCAGGATATCAAGACTGTGAGCCACGCTTGCTAATGAACCGATAAAAAAATGACTGTCACTGTCTTCATTCTTTAGTTCATCGGTAAAAGCCTTATCTATTTTGACATACTTGGGTTGCAATGATTTCAGGTAACCGAAATTAGCAAAGCTCTGACCGAAATGATCCAGACCGATACAATGTCCCAAGGCCTTAACTTTGACAGCAAAATCCTGAATGGTAGCCAGATCCTGAGTTGCATTGAATTCAGCAAATTCAAAGATGAACTTTGGCGCTTCCGGCGGTAAAATTTGGAGGTTGAATAAAAGCCAACTGATAAATGATGGATCTTTAAGAGAAGATGGAGAAATATTAACAGCGAGTTCGTTAGTGTTCAGTTTGCCGGTGGTAATATGCATCGCTTGTTCGAGCACGAGTTTATCTATATAAGATATGCAACGTAACCGTTCTGCCAGGGGAATAAAGAGCCCGGCGTTGAGGATCTGGCCTGTGGGCAACATGATCCGCGCCAGCAGTTCCTTGTGCATAGACTGTTTAGGGTTATCGCTCAGGGCAATAGTTTGACTGAAAAGAATGATCTCTTTATTGATCAGCACCTGATCCAGAACCTGCTTCCATTCCTGTTCGCCTCGAGAATCGGCAGATTCCGCTGAGGAGGGCTCAATAAGCCATATATTGGGACCTTTATTCTGGGCTGATCTGAGTACTTGATCAGCTTCCGAAAGTAGTTGCTTGAGGGGTGTTACTTTATCATAACTGACACCGCCAACATGGGCGACGTTTTCAGGATAGCCAATGTCTTCGATTGCCAGATTAGTGAAACCACTGGCTAGGGCTGCGGCTACCTGTCGGGCGTCTTCTTCGGTAATGTCCGGCAGAAAGATTGCAAAGCTGCTGCCGGATAAATGGGAGAGGGCTGCGTTTCTCAGATGCTGTGTTAAGTGACGAATGCATTCAGCAATTTTTTGAAGGAGCTGATTGCCGCGCTGATAGCCTTTTTCCTGATTTATTTCGAGGAGATTGTGCACCTGGACCAGGAGAAGTGCTCCCTTGACAGAGGCTTCGGCGCTGTCCATTCTGGCCTTTACCTGACTTTGCAGGTAGCGTCTGTTGCCTAGTCCAGTTAATGTATCAATGTAAGCATTTTTTCGTAAATTTTCTGCCACTTGTACCTGTTCATCGAACATCTGTTTAACCTTACCGGTCATACTGTTCATGGCAACGACAACTTGTCGGAGCTCTCTGGTTCTGGGTAGTTTTTTCTGGAATGTATATTCTCTTTGACATAGATCTTTTGCTTGTTGTTCCACCCGTTGCAAAGGCAGGAGTAAGAGTCGCAGGCCAAGGGCACCCAAGGCCAAGGCAATAAGACCTATAATGCCAAAGGCCTTAGTAATGTTAGAAGTGGTTTCCCAGAGCGTTTTATAAGCATAACCGGGATGACTTTCCACATACAGACTTCCCTTCTGGTTCCATCCTGCTGTGATTAAAGTACTGGCATTTGGCGTTTTTAAAGGAATGGCACGGATAAACCAGGCAGGAACATCATTGATGACGACCTCCAGTGAGCGTTCGACCAGTGGTTTCTCGTCCAGATCGGCCAACCGAATCAGGCGGTAATATCCCCGGTCAAAAACAACATTGATCATGGTTTCAATCGTGGCTATATCGTTTTCGGCAATGAAGGGGCTGATTGATAATCCCAGGGAAGTTGCTGTGTCCTGGGCATGCGATTCGAGTTGGTTTTCAAGAAAAGAGCGTGTACTCTGCAGTTTGATGATCCAGGTGCAGGTAAATAGGATCAAAAAGAGTACGAAAGTGAATATGAGCAGTTGTCTGTAGAGTGTCATAAGTTGAACCTCATGGTTATTTTAAGCTGACAGGCATTCTATCGAGTAGATCATTCCACAATTTGAGCCTGTCACTTGTTCCGACCAGTTTACCCTTGCCGCGTTCTTTGGCCAGCCATAATCCTGAACCATTAAAACTATAGACAGGAAGAAGATCTGGTCTTTGTGTCGCCGGTTTAATGGTATCGAGCAAATTATCAAGGACCAGTGGTTCGGCACTTGGAGTGGTGTAATAGGTAAGGACCATATGAGCTTGGTTTAGCTTCCAGGCTTTGACATATGTCATGTTAAGTTTTTTCTCCGAGACCCCCAGCATTTTCAGCGCAAAATATTTGGCAAGGGCAAAATCTTCACAGTCACCGCCATTACTGGCCAGGAATTCTATTGGAGTAGCCCAGTAGTCTTCTTTTTGCCAGTGTAATTGGTCGCTCACAAACGGAATTTGATTAAAGAAGCTGTTTACTTTCTCCAGTTTCTCCAGATCTGCACCGCTGGTATCGTCACGCATAAACTGCTGCCAGGCCAGCAGCCTCTTTCGGGCATCGGTGCCATATTTTTTCTCAGCAGCATTTATTATAGAAGAATCAATTGTAAAATTTTCAATTGCTGAGGCAATGTGTGAAGCAAGAAAGAAAAGAGTGAGCAAAAGCCCTGATAACATCAGTTTGGTGTTATGGATAAAATTGCGTAAGGTTCTGCTGTCAGTTAGGAAGGAACGGATGATTGTAAAAGTAGCATCAAAAATATTGACCATATGACGCCATGTCGCTTGCTGCTGGATCGCTCATTTGTCGAAGCCACCAGTTATTCGGAATTTGCTGAAGTATAACGCGACAGTCTGAAAAGAGATCAAGGATCTTGGTCTTTTTCACACTGTCAACGCTACGCCACTAAAAAATATATTAAGCACTCGGTGGAGATGGCTTATGAGCAGGATCTTTTTTAGCTTCTATCGTTCTATTGCTTTCATTCACCTGGCTTTCTTTTGGCCATTCTTGATTAAATGATTTAACTAACTGACCCAAGCCGTTTAAGATACGATATTGAGCATGCAACAAGTCGTATCTGGCTTCAACTAATGACCGTTTAGCGTCGATGACTTCTGCTTCAGTGTCAAGGACATCCAGCAAAGTCCGTTTACCAAGACTGAATTGCTTAGCATATGAATCTGCAGTGCCTGTGATAGAATCGACCCTTTGCTCCAGATATTTGATCTGATCCTTAACAGCCTGATATGCCATCCAGGAAAGTCGGATAGACTCTACTACCTGTCTATGAGTATTATTCTTGATCTCTCGTGCTTCGCTAATAAGTTGTATGGTTTCTGCCTTGCGGGCATCATCCCTAAAACCACGGAAAAAATTATAACGCAGCCTGATCATTGCAATAATACGTTCGTCGGATCCTTCCCTGTCGATATCTTTGTCCCATCTTTGATCGACTTCCAGATCGATGATAGGCAAATAAGGGGCTCTTGCTACTTCATACTGTTCCTGTCTTGCTTCCAGATCAGCACCAGCCGACTTGAGGGTTGGATGCATTTTTACAGCTGCAGCTTCAGCATCAGCAAGCGAGGCAGGTAACTGATCCTCAGAGATGGTTGGCTCTGTCAGATCGGTTGGAAGATGGCCCACCACAGCCAGATAATTGGTTTGGGCATCAATAAGATTGGCCTTGGAGGCAACCACATTGGCCTGAGCCAGGGAAGCCCGTCCTGCTGCCTGATCGCTGTCTGATGTGCTGGCAACGCCGGCGTCGCTTCTCAGATTGATCTGATCGGTAATTCGTAAATGGGCGCCGAGGTTTTCTTCGGCAAGGCGAAGAAATTCTTGCTGCCTGAGGACATTAAGATATACCTCAGTTGTTCTCAAGGCGATGTTTTCAGAGGTACTTTGCAGACTATATGCCTGGGAGTTAACCCTGGCCTTTTGACGCTCCACCTCATTCTTGGTGGCAAAACCAGTAAAAATGTTTTGCCGCAGGCCGAGGACCACCTCCTGTGCACTTCGTTCGTCTTTGACTGGCTCTTGGATATTTTGAATACCGTAGCCGGCGGTCACATTAACTTCCGGCAGGTAGCCGGCTCTTGCCTGTCTGACTTCTTCGTCGCGACCGAGACGGTTATAAGCGCTGGATCTCACTTCCGGGTTGGTTTGCAGCATAGTGCTGACGGCTTCCTGAAGAGTTTCTGACTGGACTTGACTTCCGCAAAACAATAAAGACCCGCCAATCACTGTGGTGCTAACCAGTTTTTCCCATCTCATATCATCTCTTCCTTAAAAAAAAATAAAATGTTTATGTCCTGTTTATAAAAAATGTCGGGCACTCTTTTTGGTACAATTCACGGTTTTACTATTTTGTATAAATTATCTCCAGACGCTTGCCTGTTCTTTAAAAATCATTGGCTATGATCACTTTTTTTATTAAATTCTGCTTGCAGAATAAATCATATTATGAAGGTCAAGATTAACTTATTGTATCCCCGTAAATAATTCAATAACAAATTGTAGAATAATCTTGTATTTATAGTACATCCCAAGGTCATACCAGCCTGTTGGTCTAATTTTGAAGTCACTGTGTCATATTAAAAATATACAGAGCCTAGTCGTTCTGATCCCCGGCGCTATCCGGATTGCACCAAGCAAATATTTAAATGAAAGAAATTATTCTTTAGTTGATGTTATTTTTTGTTGTTATAATAATGGAATAATTATTAATTTTTTGCTCTGGCATTACACAGTAAGTTGAATTTTTAATTTGCACAAAAAGGAGATGGTATGCTGAAAATGAAGCATTTTTTTCTTGGTCTGGGTGCAATATCATTGGCAACACTATCTATGCCCGATTCAGGAAATAGCATGATTAAACCTGATCCTCAGGAATATCCCTTCGCTCCCTCACTGCTTCAGTATAAAAAAAGCGCGGCTGAATTTACTCCTCCTGAGACATGTGCCGAATGCCATCCACAGCAATATGAGGAATGGACCGGTTCTTTGCATGCTCTGGCTTTTAAGGATCCCATTTATCAGGGCGAACTGAACAAGGCTGTAAAAGCCGTTGGCCATGATATTGCCCGCCAATGTGAGGGATGTCATTCACCGGCCGGGGTTGTAACCGGAGAGATCAAGAAGCCTGGTATAAGCGGTCTGAGCGATATGGCATTGAATGGGGTGTCCTGCGATATCTGCCATTCAGTGAGCGGACACAGCGGGTGGCAGACGCCTTATCATCAGCCGAGCAATGGCTCCCTTATTCTTTCGCCGGGCAAAGATACGCTGGCTGGTCCTGTCCTGACCAAATATGGTCCTTATCAGCCGGAAGCTGGCTGTGGCGAGGATTTTCATGAATGTGTGGAACAACCCCTGCACAAGAAGGCGGAGTTATGCGCCAATTGTCATCAGGTTAATCATTATGATACTCAGACTCCTATTGAATCCACCTATAGAGAATGGAAGGATAGCCAGTATAATGTGCATGGCATTGCCTGTCAGGATTGCCATATGGTCGACTTTGATACATTCCTGCGCTCGGCGGATACGATGCAGAAACCGCAAAGAGGAGAATTCCGCCATTTTTTCAATGGCGCCAATTTTCTAATATATGCCCTGACCGAGCAGGCCGCAAAAAAGGCCGGCGATGCGGAGCTGGCTGCCAATGTTCATAAAAAATATGAAATGGCGATTGCCCGACTGCAGGCCGCGGCAGATCTTGAAGTAAGTCCGGTCTATCGCGATAAGAAGCTGGCAGAGATCAAAGTGAGGGTCAAAAATATCAGAGCAGGTCATAATTTACCAACCTCACTGACCAATATACGGCAGATCTGGCTGGAGATGACGGTCAGGGATCAAGACGGCAAAATGATTATGACAACCGGTACGGTCGATGCCAACGGAGCTCTGCCTAGCGAGGCCCGATTATTTAACGCGGACGGTATGGGCCAAGGGTTTCATTTTGCAGTAGATCCCTGGGAGATTGTCTCTTTTTCCCGTCAGGATACTATTCCTCCTAAAGGTTATAAGGATGTTTATTACGGTGTGTCCGCCCCGCAGACCAAGGGGGCTCTGGTGGTAGATATAAAACTGCGCTATCGCCAGGCCGAGCAGGAAGTAGCGCATGCCTTGCTGGGGGCGGTACCGAAGGATATCGATCTGGCTGCCATCTATGGCCTTACCGAAATGCCTGACCTGCCTATTGTCGATATGGTGAGTAAATCATTAAAAATTGCCCCAACCTTATAAATTATGATTCTGAAATTTATGGTTGAGGCTGGCAAGTTTGTCATATGTGAACAGGAAATAAATGGAATATAAAACAGGTACTATTGGAAGAGTGATCGTGGCCCGTTTTGATCAGGGCGATGATCTATTGGAGGGACTAAAAGAACTGTGCAGGAATGAAAACCTGCGGGCGGCCTGGTTTCAGATTCTTGGTGGTTTACGTCAAGCCGGGGTTGTGACCGGACCTAAAGAACCAACCATGCCGCCTGATCCGGTCTGGGTTGAAGTAGATGGCGCCCGTGAGGTTGTAGGCAGCGGCTCGGTCTTCTGGGATGCAGATGAGCCACGGATCCATCTTCATGCCGCCCTGGGTCATCATGGCGAGACTATGACTGCCTGTATCCGGCGAAACACCAAAGTTTATCTTGTGCTGGAGGTTATGATCTTGGAATTACAGGGCTTAGATGCCACCCGCCCTTATTTTACCGAAGGTGGATTTAACCGCCTGACATTTGGAAGCTAGGTAATTAGCTTCACTTATGTTATTGTAAAAAAACTTTCACCTTACTAATAAAAGTTTTTTTATTTAAGATAGATAAGACAGGACCATTGATATGGATGAGACAATAAGCAGATCCGAACAGAAACGAAGATTCAAACGGATAGAGGATGTAGCGGAAGAGCTGGCGGAGCTCACCGATAAGGATCTGAAAAAATTTCCCGGTGAGGGTGTCATCTGCAATGAGATCAAGATCATTCGTGGACTGAGCGGTGGGGCGCGTAAACGCCAGGTTAAACATCTCTCCAAGATCCTGCGTCAAGGTCTGGAGCTTGATGCGGTTTATGATTTTTTGAGCAAGAGAAAAGGGTCGCACCTAAAAGAAAAAACACAGCTTCATGAGGCGGAACATCTACGTGATGCCTTGATAAATGAGGCCATGGAGGATTATCAATACTGCAGATCCATGCAGATTGACTGGGAGCCGGACTGGAAAAGCAACCTTCTGGGCCCAGCAGTGGCGAAATATCAGAAACTGGATGAAGATGCTCTGCGTAAAACCGTATATCAGTATGTGAAGAGCCATAACAGGCTCTATTATCGTGAGTTATTCAGGATAGTTAAAGCGGCAATTGATTACTATGAGATGACGCGACGTATGGAGCCACCGGTACAAACTCCCTAAGTCCAGTCGGAACTTTAATGCCAGCATGGTTATTAGGTGAACAGTTAGAAGCAAATGGCCGGAATAAGGAAACTTATTTCGGCCATTTGCTTCTAACTGTTTAAAAAAAATTAATATAAAATTGAGCTATTACCATCATAGGCCATCTGGTAGATATTGACAACATCCTCCAGGGTTGGTCTTCGGGGATTATTTTCAACAGGTCTGGTCACAGTCAAGGCAATTCTGGCCATTTCGGGCAGCTGCTCCACAGGAATATCAAGATCCTGCAAGGTCGCCGGAATGCCGACATCAGCATTTAATTCAAAAAGAGCTTCCACACATCGTTCAGCCGCCTCTCTGGTCGTCATCTCATCGGTATTTTTACCGAGAACTCCAGCCAAGATAGCAAACTTTTCCAGATTGCCGATGAGATTGTATTCAACGACATAAGGCAGCAGGACTGCGTTAGCCAGTCCATGGGCGATACCAAACATTCCTCCCATAGGGTAAGCCATAGCGTGGACAAGACCTACACCGGCGGTGGCTAAGGCCTTTCCGCCTAATAGGCTGCCCATGAGCATGGCAGAGCGGGCCTTCAAGTTGGCGCCGTTGGCATAAGCTATCGGAAGATTCCGGCTGATCAGATCAATGGCCTCCAGCGAATACATCTCAGAGATTATATGAGCCTGGGTGGAGGTATAGGCCTCAAGGGCATGAGTCAAAGCATCAATGCCGGTAAAAGCGGTAACCCTGGGCGGCAGACTGAGGGTCAGTGCCGGATCAAGAATAGCGGCCTCAGGATAGAGCGGGGCACCATTCATGCCTCCTTTCGATCCTGTTTTTTCGTTAATGAATACGGCGGTGAATGTCACTTCAGCGCCGGTACCAGCCGAAGTGGGAACCATGATTTTGGGAACACCGGCTTTGGCAATCTTATCCAGGCCGAGATAGTCGGCGGCCTTACCACCATTGGTCAGCAGGATGGCTATGGCCTTGGCCACATCCATTGCTGAACCGCCGCCAGCCCCAATCACGCAGTCGCAGCCTTTGGCCTTCGCTAATTTATAACCCTTGTCGGCCAGCTTCAAGCCTGGTTCAGGGTCAACATTATCATAGATGATATAGGGAATGGCGGCGGCATCCAAGGGGGCGGTTATCTGGTTTACGATCCCGGCTTTGACCAGACCTGGATCAACGACCAGAAAAACATTGCTGCCCTGAAAATCCTGAACAGTCCTGGCTAGACTGCTGATGCTGCCAATGCCAAATTCAATACGGGTAGGCTGGGTAACTATAAAAGATTGAGAATGATCCATGAGATTAATTATAAGGTTAAGGTTAAAGGAAAGAATTAAAAATTATTTGGCTCGCAGCTAAACAGAAAAAGATGAACTTGGAAATAAGAAAGTTGCTAAGCCATTTATTCAATCGTCACAACCAGCATTAAAATTCCTAAACTCGATTCTGCTGCTTATAAAGTTGATATAAAATTAGAGGAGGTCAAATTTGGCCATTGGTTAAATGGAACCTTTTTTTTTGTTCTGTTTAAACTTGTTAATAAAATCTTATTAGGATTATAATTATAAAATCACAGTCATAGTGATAAAAAATTTGATCTTTTTTATGGTACAAATATTGCTGAGCTCATAATAAGGATACGACAGTCTTACTTTAGAGTTAGTCTGTGGCTTTATTTATGCTTGATTGATGTTTTCATACAAACCAATTTTGAGGAGGAAAAATGGATATCAGGACCTGGGAAGGAGATAAAGTGAAAATTATGGTGGATTATGATAAATGCAATGGCAATGGCGCTTGTGTTGAAATCTGTCCGACCAGTGTCTACGAGATTCAGGAAGGTAAAACCGTTCCGGTAGCCATTGATGAATGCATTGAGTGCTGTGCCTGTGTTGAAAATTGTCCAATGGAAGCGATTGTCCATTCATCCTGTTAATTCTTAAATAAGGGGAATTATTATGACCGGGAATCTTCACTGGGAGACAGAGCTTGATAAATCCTTAACTAGGGCAAAATCAGAAAATAAAGTTGTTTTTCTCGATTTTTTTAATCCACAGTGAATAGGCTGCCAGCAAATGGATGCAGTTACGTATCCAAATGAAGAAGTTGTCGAATTTATTAATAATAATGTAATTCCTGTACGCCTGGCATCAGATGCACAGCCAACAGCAAAAAATTTCAATATTACCTGGACCCCTGCACTGTTAATTCTTGATCATCACGGCATTGAGCATCACCGCTCTGTTGGTTTTTTAGAACCAATAGAGCTCATACCTTCGATATTGCTTGGTATTGGTAAAGTCTATTACGATACAAATGAATTCCAGGAAGCAATTAATTATTTTGAACAAATAGTGGCGAAATACCCTGAGAGCGATTCGACCCCAGAAGCTGTTTTTCTTATAGGTGTCAGCCGTTATAAAATCATGCATAATCCTCAACCACTCAAAGAAGCCTATGAAGTTCTACAGAGAGATTATCCGCAGAGCTCATGGACCAAAAAAGCCTATCCATATCGACTTCTTTAATAAGAAGAGGCCTAATATTAATTAAAAACAAGGAACATTATGACAGAAAAATTGCAAATATATAAATGTGAAATTTGCGGTAATATTGTGGAGATGCTTCATCCTGGAGAAGGTGAGCTCATCTGTTGTGGAGCGCCGATGAAGCTGTTTAAAGAAAATACCGTCGATGCGGCCAAAGAAAAACATGTCCCTGTGATCGAAAAAGTCGAGGGCGGTTTCAGGGTAAAGATCGGAAGTGTGCCTCATCCGATGGAGGATAAACATTATATTGAATGGATTGAAATGATTACCGAAGATGGCAAAATATGCAGACAATTTCTTCAGCCCGGACAATCACCTGAGGCCGTCTTTAAATGTGATGCCGATAAGATAACTGCCCGAGAATATTGCAATATACATGGGCTGTGGCTAGCTGAATAATAACTTGAGATCTTCACATCTCAACAAAGGATCGAATTTATTTTAGAGTTGAATCTCTCAAAATAAATTCGATAAATTTGGAATAAATCAAGGAGGAAAGGGAGGATATCATGTATTCAAAAGAAGTATTATGTGAAAAGATTATCGCGCTTCATCCAGATATAGGCCAATGTGGTATTGATATTAATGTTGAATTTGATCCAAACAAAAATGTCTGGATAGTAGACCTGAAAAAAGGAGACCATGAACTCAAGCATCATTTGGAAATTCCAGACGCTGATGCCTGTATGGACAATAAACAGTGTGTCGCCTTAGGCCTTGAAATTGATCAGCTCAAGAGTAATATCAAAGGTCATCAGTACTAATATTGAAATTATTGCGCCCGCTGCATGAAAAAAGATAACCTGATCTGTTGCTGTAGCGGATCGAATGACCGATCGATCCGCTTATCTTTTATTCTCGTAAGTCACTTTGCTATGTTGAAACCTAGCCTCTCCTAGCCTTTCTCTGCATTCTCTACAATGTTGGTTTCTAACGGGAACCAGCCTGCTTTGTAAAGACCAGCTTTTTGGAGCTGATTAATAAACCATCGGATTCTGGCTTTTCTTAAAGGTGTCTTGAAAATGAGGATTTTCGTTAAAAATCAACCTTTTTCAAGGCATCCTTATTTACCTTTCTGACTTACTTTCACTACAACACTTGTCTGGCTGCTGACATTGGAACTATTCCAGACGGTCAACGTTACAGTATAACTGCCGGCTTTATATTTATGAGTGGCTGTGACTCCAGTTGCGCTCTTTCCATCACCAAAATCCCAAAGATAACTTATTATATCCTTAGCTGGAGTTGAGCCGGCCCCGGAGAATTCTATAAAATCTGTATTGGTCGGCGCCTGAGGAGTAAAGCTGATAGCCGCTACAGGTGTAGGAGCCTTGACGGTAATGATTTTCTGGTCAGTAGCTTGCCCGCCTTCATTGTCAGTGACGGTAAGCTTGGCAGTGAAGGAACCGCTTGTTGTATAGGTATGTGAAACTCGGCTACCAGTGATTGAGCTGCCATCGCCAAAATCCCAGAAGTAACTTGTTATTGTCCCATCAACATCGCTGGAACTCGACCCGTCAAAGCCAACTTCTAGCGGAGCAGTACCCGATGTTGTTGTCGGAGAGAATAAGGCCGTGGGTAAGATATTTACCGGTGGAGCTGAGACTGTAACGGTACTTTGCGTCGTACCAGTACCACCGTCGTTATCGGAGACAGTCAATGTTACCGTATATTGACCCGCAGTATTATAGGTATGACTGGCAGTGGCGGTAGTGGCTGAATTACCATCATCAAAATCCCAGGCATAGGCGACGATGGTGCCATCAGAGTCTGCTGACCCCTCTGCAGAAAACTCCACTGTCAGAGGGGCCTCACCTGACGAAGTCGACAAGATCATCACAGCCGTTGGTGCAGTATTGACAGTTGGGGCTGCGACGGTAACGGTACTTTGCGCTGTACCCATACCACCATCGTCATCGGTGACCGTGAGCGTAACCGTATAAATACCTGCAGTTGTATAGGTATGGTTGACGGTGGCGGTACTTGCCGAAGTGCCATCACCAAATTGCCAGGCATAGGAGACGATGGTACCATCGGAGTCAGTTGACTTCACAGCCGAGAAATCGACAGCAAGCGGGGCCTCACCAGATATAGTCGACAGTTCCATAATAGCTGTCGGTAATTCATTAGCGACCGACTCAAGAGGGATATCCACTAAAAATGGGGCCGAGATGACGCTTTCCTTGCCATTTATATCAAATGCTTTCATAGTAAAGGCAACAGTCGTGCCCGGTTCAACTTGAGTGATGTAATCAGTGGTCAAAGTGGCAGGATTGTTGATGGTCACAAGAAGCAGATCATCCTGGTACAGCATGTATCCGGCTAAGCCCGGCTGATTTATATCATAAGTCCATTCGAAGTGAAATTGTTTGGAGATCAGACCTAAGCCATCGGCACTAGAGGTGGTGACAGTGCTTTGGGCTGTAGCAGTGGCTCCGGCATTATCGGTGACGGTGAGGGTTACCGTATAGACACCAGCAATTGTATATGTATGGCTGGCCGTGGCAGTATTTGCCGTAGAACCATCACCAAAGGCCCAGGCATATGAGACGATGGTGCCATCAGAGTCTGTTGATCTTTCGGCCGAAAATGCCACGGTAAGCGGGATTTCGCCTGAGTCAGGCGAAAGTTCCAAAGAGGCCGTTGGTGGACTGTTAGGGGCGATGGGTTCTGTCACCGTAATCGTTTTTTTATCGGTGCCAATCCCGCCGTCATTATCAGTGACCGTCAATGTTGCCATATAAGTACCAGCAATGATATAGGTATGACTGGCAGTAGATGTGCGTGCAGAGGCACCATCACCAAATTCCCAGGCGTATGAGACGATGGTGCCATCGGGATCGGTCGAACCAATAGAAAAAAAATCAACAGCCAGCGGAGCTTCATTTGATTCAGTGGCCGTCGAAAAATTTAAAGAAGCCGTTGGTAGTACATTTTCTTCCGGTTCCAGAGGGACTTCAACGGTATAGGGCGCAGACATAACACTTTCAGTGCCCTTAGTATCAAAGGCCTTCAAGGTAAAGACCTCGGTCTGGCCTGGTTCCACTATCACCGTATAGTCCATGGCCAAAGTCTTTGGATCATTGATAGTAAGAAGGTGCTGATCGTTATGATAAATAATATAACCTGCCAAGCCGGACAGATTGACATCATAGTTCCATTCAAAATGCAACTGCTTGGATACACTGGTTAAGGCTGATGTATATATAAATATGGCAAAAAATAAAAGGATGAGACACCCGCCTATCATGGCGAAGTATTTCCATAAATTGGAGTGTGGCGCAGAAAAATTCTGGGTTGGCATATCGGCACCTTCTGAGAAGGATTACCATCCGGCTATTGCAATCCGGAACGGATGCCGGAAGGATTTAACAAATCGCTTAACTCCCGACATCCTGCAGTCTTAATCAAAATGATTCGATCATTAGTTAAGACTGCTGGCTTTTGCGTCCCATCCTTTGGATGGTACCTTAATTTATATTAAAATAAAATTTTGAGTAAAGGATAATGAAAGATAATTATCTGTTTTTATCCTCTTTTCTTTCAATTCTATTTTTTATAATCCAGCGTAGCCAGTCAGCTTGTTTTTCAGAGAAATCATTGTTTTTATATTCAATAAATTCCTTAAGTGTCTCTACCTTGTCAAAGGTTACTGAATAATAGCCTTCTGATCTGGCGGCTCGGCCTAATAGAGAAATTTTTTTATTCTGATCGAGGCCCAACATTATATCATGGTTCTTATAGACAATAGAGCCATCAATTTTTGATGTGGTTCCATATTGTTCATGATAAATATAACTGCCGAAGAAAAAGATCGTAGATAATAATAAAATAATCGCGATAGTAGAGACGACTTTTACAACCCGATTAAAAGTCATGAGATGGAATAACTCTCTGAAATTAAATGGAATGTATTTTTGAATAGCTCTTGAAATCTCTTTATGGGTACTGAGGCTTGGTTTCACAACCATGCCGGTATAATATTCTACGTTATTTATAGCTTCATGATCCAAGGGATCAGCCATAGCTAAAGAAATAATATTATTTTTTTCTATGCGTAGCGGTAAAACGCTGTATTTACGGCACAGATAACGAGGAAGCACGTTTTTTGCTTCTGATGTAAATTCTTGATTAACGTCAATGACTGGAAGAGCAAGCTGTTCAGCCAAGATATCCAGCAACTGTTCTTCGGTGATGATTCCCATTTTAATTAATAAATAACCAAGGCGCCTATTACCGCTGACCTGAAGACGTAGCGCCTCGTTAATCTGGTCCCGGGAAACCAAGTTTTTGCTGATAAGTATCTCACCGAGCTGGATTTTTGCTTTCATCATATTCACCTTGATATGAGTTTAAGAACCTGCTTCCCAGCAAATTTTACCGCTATCTTAATATGATAGTTAACAGGTAAATCTATTGAAAACTGAGTTTATTATTTAGTTTCTCAAATACGCAAGTCGAAGTCAAGTTAAAGGAAAGTTCCACCAGTCTTAATTAGGAGCTGCTTTTTTTTATAATTTTTACATATCAGATTGTGATAAAATAGACCGAATATTGTAAGTTCATCTTCCATTTGTTTTGATTTACTTGGTAGTAAATGAATTACTGGCAATTTTTGTTTGCTGCGGATAACAATTATGAATTTGTCAGTGCTTAACTCCTTATCTTAATATTTTCTCTCTTCAATCAGCAGATGAATACATTAAAAAAAATTATCCTGGCCAATCCCCGCGGCTTCTGCGCCGGTGTGGTGCGGGCTATTGCCACCGTACGCCTAGCTCTTGACCAGTATGGGCCGCCGATTTATGTGCTTCATGAAATTGTCCATAATAAACATGTCGTTCAGGAACTGGAGGCACTTGGTGTTGTCTTTATGGAAGAACTTGCTGATATCCCACGGGGGGCTGTCTGTATTTTCAGCGCCCATGGAGTCGCAGTGGCAGTTGAACAACAGGCGCAGAAGCTTGGTCTGCGTACAATTGATGCAACCTGTCCACTGGTGAGTAGTGTTCACAGAATGGTGGAAAAATATCATGCCGAGGGCTGTGATGTTTTAATTATCGGTCATCATCGGCATCCGGAGGTTGAGGGTGTGGCCGGTCGGGTCATGGGCCGAGTGCATGTCATCGCCTCTGAGCAGGAGGCGGAGACGGTGCAGGTGGTTGATCCGGGCAAGGTTGCCTATGTTACCCAGACTACTCTCAGTCAGAAAGATATTACCGGCATCATACAGAAGCTGGAGCAGCGTTTTCCTGTAATCAGAGGTCCTCGTTCAAATGTCTGTTACGCCACTCAGAATCGTCAAAATGTAGTAAAGGAATTGGCGCAGAAAACAGATGTGCTTCTGGTGGTTGGTTCTAAAAGCAGCTCTAATTCCAATAGATTACGTGAGGTTGGTGTCAGAGCCGGAATGACAGGATATCTGATTGATGATGCGACTGATATTCACCCGGAATGGCTGCAGGGGCAGGGCAGTGTAGGAGTGACGGCCGGGGCTTCAGCCCCTGAACGTCTGGTGCAAGGAGTTGTACAATGGTTGCAGCAATATGGAGCCACAGTTGTCTGTGAACTGCCTGGCAAAGAGGAGCAGGTTACTTTTCAACCGGCGGTGCTTGGTAAAAGTTAGCAATTACCAATTAAAAATTTACGAATTGTGATGTGTCTCTTTGGTAATTCACAATTCGTAAATTTGTTACCTTAAAGTTTCCCGGAGACGGACCATGGCCTTCTCCACATTGGCCAGGGAATTGAAAGCCGAGAGCCGGATATAGCCTTCGCCACATTTACCGAAGCCGGCGCCGGGAGTGCAGACCACACCGGCTTTATTCAGCAGCATATCAAAAAATTCCCAGGAGTCGCCTTGGGCATCTATCCAGATGTAAGGCGCATTCTCGCCACCGACAAAATCATAGCCGAGGGTCGTCATCTCCTGCCGGATCAGATCAGCATTGCGCATATAATAGGCTACTAGTTCTCGGGTCTGGATCTGTCCTTCTTCACTATAAACGGCCTCGGCAGCGCGCTGGACCGGATAGGAGACGCCGTTGAATTTGGTGCAGTGACGGCGGTTCCACAGGGCATGGATTGATTGCCGGTTGCCGCTGGAGTCAAAGGCCATGCATTCTTTAGGCACCACGGTATAGGCGCAGCGGGTGCCGGTGAAGCCCGCATTCTTGGAAAACGACCGGAACTCAATTGCTACTTCTTTTGCCCCTTCAATCTCATAGATGGAGTGAGGCAGGGCTTCGTCGCGGATAAAGGCCTCATAAGCCGCATCAAAGAGGATTAGCGCCTTGTTTTCTTTGGCATACCTCACCCAGTTGCTTAACTCTTCCTTGCTAATAGTTGATCCTGTTGGATTATTGGGAAAGCAGAGATAGATCAGGTCCACGTCGGCTGCTGGCAGGGCCGGGACAAAATTATTGGCCTTGGTGGAATCCAGATAGACCAGACCCTGGTATCGGCCATCCATAAAATCACCGGTGCGACCCGCCATGACATTGGTATCGAGATAAACTGGATAAACAGGGTCGGGGATGGCCACTTTGATATCCTGGGTGAATAGCTCCTGAATATTGCCGGTATCGCATTTGGCCCCGTCACTGATAAAGATCTCGTCGGCTGATATCTCAGCGCCTCGAGCCTGAAAGTCATGTTTGGCAATGG
Organism: Desulfobulbaceae bacterium UBA5611; assembly: GCA_002424635.1. Classification (GTDB taxonomy): domain Bacteria; phylum Desulfobacterota; class Desulfobulbia; order Desulfobulbales; family Desulfocapsaceae; genus UBA2270. The sequence continues at coordinate 4,035 of DIKT01000054.1, read as the reverse complement.
CCTCACGCAGGAAGTCATAGCCCTGTTCCGGACCATAACCGCGGAAGCTTGCATCAGTGCCCATCTCATCTACCGCTTTATGGAAGGCTGCAATGCAGGCTGTCGGCAGGGCTCTGGTCACATCGCCGATGCCTAGGCGGATAATATCTTTTTTGGGATTAGCCTGTTGAAAAGTTGCCACTTTTTTGGCGATATTGGAAAACAGATAGGAAGCCTGCAGTTTGAGGTAATTTTCGTTGATAGTGATCATGGGACTGTTTCCCTTCAATTTGTATTATGGTAGATAGAAACTTCTCGATTGAAGCGTTGAACCGTTATAGTAAATGCTATGTTATTCCCAGGCGCCATTCCAATAACCAGCCGGCACAGATTGGGCAGTTTATTGGAAGCAGCATAAAAATCCGTAAATAAAACGAACAAGAAAAACTTTGCTCTTTCTATAACGGCTTCTAAAATAGCTGTCAACCGCCAAGGCTTGAATGCTTGCTGATTGGCTCATGATTAAAAATTTGAGGACATAATGACCCAGCAGACACCGCCGACTTTTTATCGGTTGAATTATACAGCACCTGACTATTGGACCGATGAGATCAATCTGACTTTTCAACTGCATCAGGATGAGACCATCGTTACAGCTAAGACTAAATTCAGGCGCAATTATGAGCAGCAGACTGCGAGTAATTCTCTGTTCCTCAATGGTCTGGAGCTGGAGCTGGTAGCCATCTTTCTTGATAATAAATTACTTACGACGGCTGACTATTCGCAAAACGACACGGGGCTTACGATTTATAAAGTTCCTGACATCTTTGTCCTGGAAGTAACAACCAGAATATTTCCCGATCGCAATACCGCCCTGGAAGGGTTGTACCGTTCCAGCGGTAATTATTGCACCCAGTGCGAGGCGGAAGGATTTCGCAAGATAACATATTACCAGGACCGGCCGGATATCATGGCCCGCTTCACCACCCGCATCGAGGCCGATGCTCAAAGCTGTCCGGTTCTACTGTCCAATGGTAATCTGATGGCGTCCGGCAGTCTTGAGAATGGCAGGCATTTTGCGGTGTGGCAGGATCCTTTTCCCAAGCCCTGTTATCTCTTTGCTTTGGTGGCAGGGGATCTGGTCTGTCTTGAAGAAAGCTTTATCACCCGTTCCGGCCGGCCGGTGCTCCTGCAGATCTATGTTGAGCCCCGCAACAGGGGAAAATGCGGCCATGCCATGCAGTCTTTACAAAAGGCCATGCATTGGGATGAGGAGGTCTTCGGCCTCGAGTATGATCTGGACCGTTATATGATCCTGGCGGTCGATGATTTTAATATGGGCGGCATGGAGAATAAGGGCTTAAATATCTTTAACTCCAAATATGTCCTCGCCAGTCAGGCCACTGCCACTGATCAGGATTATCTCGATATTGAAGGAGTCGTTAGCCATGAGTACTTCCATAACTGGACGGGTAACCGGATCACCTGCCGTGACTGGTTTCAGCTCAGCTTGAAAGAGGGGCTCACCGTCTTCAGGGATCAGGAGTTTTCGGCGGATATGAATTCACGGCCGGTACAACGCATCGATGATGTCCGTATCCTGCGCACTTACCAGTTTAAGGAGGACAGCGGGCCAATGGCCCATCCGGTCCGGCCTGATTCGTATGTGGACATCAATAATTTTTATACGGTGACCGTCTATAACAAAGGAGCAGAGGTTATCCGCATGATTCACACCCTGCTTGGGGCAGCAGGGTTCCGCCTCGGCATGGATCTTTATATTGCCAGACATGATGGGCAGGCGGTAACCTGTGATGATTTTGTCGCGGCCATGAGTGAGGCGTCCGGCGTTGATCTGGAACAATTCAAACGCTGGTATAGCCAGGCCGGAACCCCGATTCTGGAGGTGGCTGAATCCTGGGATGAAAAGCATGGTAATTATGCTATCATCATTGAGCAGAGTTGCCCCCCCTCCCCGGAACAGGAAAAAAAACTACCGTTTCATATCCCTGTGCTTGTCGGTCTTCTTGATGCTGGCGGCAAGGATATGGTCCCGGCCAGTCTGCTGCAATTAACTCAGGAGAAGCAGGTTTTTACTTTTTCCGGTCTGGCGGCAAGACCAACCCTATCTTTTCTGCGCAATTTCTCGGCCCCGGTACAAGTGCAGTCCTTTCAGAGCCGCGAAGAACTGGCCTTTCTCATGGCCCATGACAGCGACCTGTTTAATAGATGGGATGCTGCTAACCAGCTCAGTGAAGTCATTATCCTGGAGTGTATAAATATATTCCAACAGGGTGGTACGCCCGTCCTTGATCCTTTGTTTGTCGAGGCCGTCCGTGTTAATCTGCAGCAGGGCAATGGCGATAAGGCCCTGCTCTCTCAGGCCCTGACCTTACCTACTGAAATTAACCTGGCCTTGCAGATGCCGGTTATTGATCCTGATAATCTGTTCCTGGCCCGACAGTTTGTCCGAGCGGAGCTGGCCCGGCAGTTACAGCAGGAATTTCAACAGACTTATGAAGATAACAGGGAAACAGGAAACTATTTATTGACGCCTGAGGCTATTGGGCGCAGGAGCTTAAAAAATACCTGCCTTTCCTATCTGCTGGCAAGAGAACCTTTACCGCTGGCAAATCTGCAGCTGGCAGTACAGCAGTATCAGCAACAGGCCAATATGACAGACGTGATGGCCGCGCTCACCACGCTGGCCCAATGTCCGGTACAAGAACGGCAAATGGTCTTGGATGATTTTTTTCAGCAGTGGCAGAATGAGCCGCTGGTTGTAGATAAATGGCTTAGCCTGCAGGCTACCTCAATACTTGACAATACCCTGGAAACGGTGAAATCTCTGTTGACCCATCGGGCTTTTACCATTAATAATCCCAATAAGGTTCGGGCCCTGATCGGTGCTTTTGTTAACGGCAATCACGTGCGTTTTCATGTCTCGTCAGGCGCCGGTTATGCTTTTCTGGCCGATCAGGTTCTTGTTGTAGATCGCATCAATCCCCAAATTGCCGCCAGATTGATGGCACCCTTTACAAGCTGGAAACGCTATGATAGATATAGGCAGCATTTAATGCGACAACAGATGAACAGGATCGCCGGGCAGCCCGGGCTTTCGGCTGGAGTCTATGAAATAGTGCAGAAAAGCTTATTGGATAACAGACCTGAGAAAAAGTAATGCCGTCAATTTTACCACTATGAAAAAGCCTGATGCAGAATAATATATTATGGATCGAATACGGGCTGATAGCTGTGGCTATTATCTTACTGATCAAAGCTTTAATTCCAGTCAGGGAAATAATTCAACAGTTGCAACCCTTGAACTCCTCTTGCTGGGCGGCAGCCGGCAATGCCCGTTGCCGGTGGAAGATTCTGTCTGTCTTTATCTTCCTGTTTATTATCGGCTATTTGGTTTATATTGTCGTACATGCGTCGCATCATGTCAACACTATTGGTGATATGGTTATTCCCTGGATCCTGTTTGGTGGAGCTATTTTTGTTTATATGGTTTGTTCTTTATCTGTGAAAACGGCCAATGATTTACGCAAAATATATATTTTTGAACAGGAGAGCCTGACTGATCCCTTAATGGGTATCTATAATCGCCGTTATCTTGATCGTCGCTTGAGTGAAGAAATTCAGCGAGCCATAAGATATGAAGTGCCTTTTTCTATTTTTCTCCTTGATATCGATCATTTCAAACAGGTCAATGATACCTATGGTCATCAGATTGGCGATCTGGTCTTAAAAAAACTGGGAACTGTAATTGTCAATGCAGTGCGTGAACCTGATATTGTTGTGCGCTATGGTGGGGAGGAGATCTTAGTCGTCCTGCCTAGTACTAAAATAACACCAACAGTTGACATTGCTGAGCGTCTGCGTCAAATCATTGAGGAAACAATGATGGTAGAGCCGGAGTTGGGAACAGAGCAACCGCCGGCAATTCACACGCAAGTATCACCTGTCCCGGAAGTGGCAAAAGAAAACCGGCAGGGCATGGCTGCCCAGGTGCAGCCATGCCCCAAGAAGGAAAAAGAACGGCCAGCCATTTAT
>DIKT01000040.1 GCA_002424635.1 Desulfobulbaceae bacterium UBA5611 | reverse complement strand
CCGGCCGGGCAATGGTTTCCTCAGTGACCACGGAATCGGTTTTCATGGCCCGGGCACAGGCGCATTTTTCGGTCTTGCAATGGGGGGTCTTGAACAGGTCGTAGCACTTTTTGCCCACTATGTCATCTGGGCTCATGCCGACGACGGCTGCTCCGGCCGGATTGATAAAGGTAATGGTGAACTTGACATCCATCTCGATAATAGGAGTGGGAATGACATTGAGGTCGGTTTCCATCTGCCTCAAACGGGCCTGCATCTCCTGCGCCTGGGTAATATTGGTCATGGTGACCAGAGTGCCGCCATTATCCGCCATCGGTCTGGCCTTGGACTGATACCAGGAGACGGCCCCGCCTTTAGCGGCATGCATTACTTTGCCCTCGGCCATTTTGTTCAGGCGTCGGGCCTTGTTGACCGGACAGTCTTTGGTGCCGCAGAGTTGAGACGGGCAGAGCTCCTCACAGGTATGTTTGCCGTCAATCTGCTTGGCCTCGAGCTTGAACTCATTGAGAAAAGCCTGATTGGCCCAGGTAATGACCATCTCGTCATTCACCAGATAGCTGGGTTCCATCAGCATGGAAAAACAGGAGCCTTCGTTTAATGCTTTGTTCGCTATCATAGTACCCATAATTAACTCCTTTTTTCGGTTTTAGGAACTGACGTCTCCACTTCAACTTCCTCATATTGTAAAATAGTGGGCGAGGAAATATTCTGGCGCAGGTGATTGTTGATCATATTATGGGTGTTGACTACCAGCACATGTTCTGTCACGGTACCTTCCCCGGTAAATTCAATAAGGCGGTCAAGAGTATCTTTTTTCGGCTGCAGCTGCGCGTTTAACGAGGGGGTCGGGTAATACTGTTCCTGCTTGTAGATCGTGACGATACTATCGACCTGTAAACCGATAACCTGTTTACCATCCCGGCAAATGATGAGCTTGCAGCTGTTTTTCTGGTTCTTGTTATTTTTTAGCTCCGGGTAACCATAGAATTGCCGCAGATTAATCACCGGGATGATCTGGCCCCGCAGATTAAGGACTTCCGAGTCAAAACCGGTGGCGGCCGGAATCGACATTAATATGTCACACTCTATGATCTCCTGGATGTCCTTCAGTTCGATGGCAAAATTTTTACCGATCGTAAATATCAGGTAGCAGTTTTCGGTGATCAGATGCCGGGCTCGTACCACATCAGCTTTGGCATTATCTTCATCTTCGGAATTGATCCGGGCCATGGATTTCAGGAGTTCTTTTTGCGAGGTAATCAGATTTTCCACATCAAGCAGCATGATGTTGCGGCCCGGCACAGGCTCATAGATCCCGGTGATGGATAGCTCCGCCCTGGTGGGCATGGCCAGGATCTCTTCATTGACCACGGTCATGATCTCCAGGATCTCGTCAATGATCATGCCGAAAATAAGGGATTCAGTTGCCATGACCAGGATCCGCTGTAATTCAGTACTGCCGGCTACCACCTGACCGCCATTGAGCAGGGAGCCGGCGCTCATGACCGGGATGGTATGGCCGCGCAGTTGCAGGGCTCCTTCCAGGCAGCCACTCTTAAACAGATTATTGATATCGGCCGGAAAGGTTATTTCCCGGGAATTTTCGACCGGGATCCCGTATTGCCGGCCATTGGCGGCGAAGATCACATAGCGGGAATAGGTTTTAAGGCGGCCGGCTTCAAGCGGGGCTTTGGTCGCGTCAGGGTGGCTGATCAGCAGGCTATTGTCGGGAAAGATTCTGTTGAGATCCAGAATTTCGAGGGTGCGTTGTTCTTTTTTGAGGGTGATCAGGCTGGAGATGATGTAATCGAGGGACTGCAGGGCTGGTTGCACCGGCAGAATTAATGATTCTTCTATTCGCAGCACCTCCTTGATATCATCAAAAAGCAGCCCGAAGCGCTGGTTGGCCAGCATCACCACCGCAATTTTGGCATCCTGGTCATAGGTGGTGGCACTGAGGCCCAGCCGTTTTTTCAGATTGATGATGGGAATGACGGCATCGCGCAGATGCATGATGCCTTCAAGGAAGGGGACACTGGCGGGCAATGGTTGAATATGGCCGGTGATCGGTGTCGCCTCGGTGACACTCTCGGCATCAATAGCAATCTCCAGCCCTTGTTCTCGATCGAGAATAAATGATGCAAAAAGTTGTTCCGCCATATGCATGGACCTCTTTTCCAGAAAAAATTAAAAATCTAGAAAAGATATGCCATAAAATACCCATTGCTGTCTGTAGGGAAAACCCTGACTTGAGGTAATACTTGCTTAAGTTCTAATTTTAACTGGAATAATGGGGCTTAATCAATGCTGGTCAGATGGTGCTGGATGGCAAACTTTACGAGGGCGGGAATGTCGTGCAGGTCGAGTTTTTCCATGATCCGGCTTCTATAGGTCTCGACCGTCTTGGGCGAGATGTCGAGTTGTCCGGCAATATAGACGCTGGTCGCGCCTTCGACTACCAACTGCAGGACCTGCCGTTCCCGGTTGCTCAAGCTGGTAACCGGAGAGCGGGCGGCGGACAGAATGTTTGTTTCAATATCGGTGTTCCGGATGCTCAGGCTCAGATAGCGCTTGTTGTAGCGGGCGGCATTAATGGCGCCTAACAGCTCAGTGCCGATGGATTCTTTCAGCACATAGCTGGAGGCCCCGGCCTGAAAGGCGCGGTAGATATGTTCCGAGGTGGAATGGACCGACAGGATAATAACCTTGATCTGCGGCCACTGCTCTTTGATCAGCCGCGTTGTCTCTATGCCGTTGAGCTCAGGCATGGCGATATCCATAATCACCACATCGGGCTGCCATTCTTCGATCAAGGTCAGACATTGACGACCCGTTGCTGCCTCGCCTACAATCTGAAAAAGCTGATTTCGTTCAAGCAGAGAGCGCAGGCCCTCGCGAATGATGGCATGATCATCGACCAGAGCCAGCCGTAAATTCATATCTGCACCTCCACCTTGATGATGGTCCCCCCGCCAGGTCGCGGGGTGATGATCAACCTGCCGCCAAAGGATTCAATCCTTTCCCGCATGGACAGCAGGCCCCAGGTCTGTTCCTGTGATGATATGTTATTGCTTATTTGCTGAATGCCGCCGCCATTATCATGGATCGCCAGCGCTAACAGCTGATTCTCCAGGGAGCAATAGATCTCTACTTCGGTGGCCTGAGCGTGCTTCAGGACATTATTCAGCGCTTCCTGCGTAATGCGAAACAGGGTGATCTCCAGGTTGGCCGGCAGCCGGGGAATACTGGCCAGGACGATGACGCCGATACCGGTACGGGCGGTGAAAAGAGGGCCGTACCAGCGCAACGCTGCCCGCAGGCCATAGTCATCAAGGACCGGCGGTCTGAGATCGGCCATGATGTCACGTATTTGCCTGGTCATACTGGCCACTAAATCAAGGGAGTCGTCAATACGTTGGCGTTGCCCCGGCTGGCCACTTTGTCCGAGCATATGCAGATTAAGACCCAGTACAGTCAGTTGCTGCCCGATTTCATCATGCAACTGCCGGGCTATATGGCGGCGTTCAGTTTCCTCGGCCTCGATCAGGCGTGCCGTCAAGCGTTGTAATTGTTCGTGGTCGTGGGCCTGCTTGTCTTCGGCGGTTTTTCTATCAGTGATATCAAGACCAACTTCCATTGCCCCGATAATTTCGTTTTTGGCGTAGACTGGATTGGTGCTGATCTCAAAGGTCTTCAGGCCTATCCTTTTCTCGTATGAACGTTGGCGGCCATCCAGTAAGGTGGCCGGAACCTGACAGTCATCACATATTCTTTCTATTCCATGCCGGCTGCCATCCCCGGCATATTGGCCCCAGCAGTCATAGCAGTGCCGACCCCGGGCTTCCTCTGATTTCAGGCCGACCAGGGCTTCCATGCGCGGATTTAACCGGATGATCCGCATTTCTCTGTCAATATAAGAAATGGAACAGGGTGCACAGTTAAAGATCTGCTGCAGTTCCTCGTTCATCAATTTATCCGTTTATTATGTCAGGTTCAGCATTATTATATTTATCGATACCGGGAGGTAGCCTCTTTAACCGACCTCCTGGCTTTCCTGTAGTGACGATCGTTTTACCGGTATTCATAAGGGATGTTCAGATAGTATCGTTCGATTGCAACGGCTACCTTTCTTCGCCCCCACTGCATAGCTTCATTATGCGAATTGAAGAATAGATCGATCCGGTCAGGCCCTTTGATGGCACCGCCCTTGTCTTCCACAACTCCCCAGCCATAGCCCGGGATATACATCCTGGTGCCAAAGGGATAGTACTTGGTATCAGCAGCAATGGTGCCTTGTTCCGGGAGAAAGTACCAGGGAAAGAAGATCAGGCGGGCGGGGATCATCCAGGGATATTGCAGGGAGTCGACAGAAAAAAGACCGGGCTGGGGGGCAGTAGGTTTGGTGCCGCTGGCGGTCAGGCCGCTGTAGGGCCGTCCGCTATATTTGCCATAATTAATATAACGATTCCAGAAGTCAAGTTTAAGCAGGAGCCAGTGGCCCCGATCCCAGCCGCAGCAGGTAGAACAGCCGCAATAACCGGTGACTTCCATGGTGCGGCCGGTGACAGCATCGCTTTTGATCTGTCTTTTGGCGCAACTAGACAGCAGCAGAATAATTGCCAGCAGAAGAATAACAAATATCTTGGAGCCGGCGACGTTCGGGCTTATTGATTGTTTATGAGTCAGATATGGAGCGACCATTGTTGACCTCAGTTAATCAAGACCGTGTTGCCTCTTGGAAGCGACCAGAAGCCGGATCAAGTTTTCCTGGACAATATTTCATGGATCTTAGCCAGGAACAGCTGCATATCCAAGGGCTTAGCTAAAAAGTCCAGGCCATTATCGAGAATCTTTTTATCCTTGAGGATGGCCTCCTCGGAGCCGCTGATAAAAAGGACTTGTAACCGGGGATTTTCTTCCTTGAGAGTATCGTAGACCTCTCGTCCGTTTTTTTTGGGCATGATCACATCAGCAATAATCATATCGATAGCGCCGGTAAACGCCTTGTAAACGGCCACCGCATCGTCGCCATCAGTGGCGGTGATAACTTTGTGCCCCTGTTTTTGCAGGTAAATAGCCAGAGACTTTCGCAAGAGCCAATCATCATCGGCGAGCAGGATGGTCTTCTGATTGGGATTGGTTTTTTCTCCTGCCGCAGTTGCGCTTTTGGTGCTATCCTCGCCAATGAATTGGATCGGAAGGTAGATGAGGAAGGTCGTGCCTTGGCCGAGGGTGGTGTCTATATCAATGAGGCCTTTGTGTTGTTTGATTATATTGTCGAGAATGGCCAGGCCCAGGCCGGTGCCCTTGTTGCTGGGCTTGGTGGAGAAAAATGGTTGAAAGATGGTGCTCAGGTTTTCTTCGCTAATACCGGAGCCGGTGTCAGTAACGCTCAGGACGACGTATTTCCCCGCGGGAATTGTTCTCAGCTTGCCGGGTTGTTCAATAGCTGGAGCGGTCAGTTTCGTCGCAATCGATAAGGTGCCGCCATTCGGCATGGCGTCTCTGGCATTGGTGACCAGATTCATGATGACCTGTTCCATCTGGTGGGCATCGGCCTTGATGACAGTACTGGCGGCAGTAAGGTCCAGGTGGCAATTAATCTCTTCGCTCAGCAGAGAGCGGATGACGCTCTCGATATTAACAATAATGTCATCGAGCTTTGCATCCTTCAGGTTGGCGCTGCGGCGGCGGCCAAACATAAGAAGATTGGAAGTCAGATGCTGTCCCAGCTTGGCGGCGATAATGGTATGATTGATATAGCTATGGAGCAGCGAATCTTCATCATTGATCTCATCCATCATTAGATGGGAAAAAGTGGCAATGGAAGTAAGGACGTTATTGAAATCATGGGCAACTCCAGCGGCAAAATGGCCCAGTTCCTCGACTTTCTTGGCCTGCAGCAGTTCTTCCTCCAGTTTTTTATGCTCGGTGATATCCCGGTTGCTGCCGCGACGTCCGAGAAACTGCCCATCTATATACATGGGGCTGCAGGTATGCGACATCCAGCGGACCTCGCCATTTTTGGCGACGATGCGGTATTCGACGTCCTTATGAGCGGGTTCTTCGAAATCAGTAAGATGGCTTTTCCATATTTCTTTGTCGTCAGGATGGACGATATCAAACATCAGCTGGGCGCTATTTTTAAACTCCTTCAGGGCATAACCGGTAATGCGTTCACAGGATGGCGAAATAAAAGCCAACTGTTTTTTTTCGTTGATCCAATACTCAAAGTTGTAAGCAAATTCCGACACAATCCGGAATTTTTCTTCTTTTTCCTTGATGGCTTTTTTATAATTGCGCACACCGATAAAAAACAAAAAAATGGCGACCATGCCCAGCAACCATAACGTGATATGGGTGGTTAGGATAATAGTCCGGGAAGCAGCGGCAGACTGATAATAAGGCTTCATGGGCACGGCAATACTCATGCCGCCTCTGATATCCCCCACATCATAGCCTTGGTGCTCATGGCAGGGCAGACATTTTTTCTCTGTGACATAAGGCGACATCAGGCGCATATAAGAGGCGCCGTTAATGGTGGTGATTTCATTGACCGGCCCTTTACCCTCTTCGAAACCCTCGAGCGCTCGGGCTTCCCAGGGGTCAGGAGCATTGGCCGGATTAAGGGGGTCAAGGCTGACCGTTCGATTGAGGACCGCTAGTTCAGGGGAGTGGATTTTCAACAGATCATAGGCTTGTCGGGTCATCTGGAAGGGATTGATCATGGTCAGCATCATACCATCCAGAGAAATGACATCCCGGTCTTCATGCATAATATAGGGATTAGGTTGATTTAAATTGCCGGCCTTGGCATACACTCCGTCATGCATGCTGTTCCACCGGCGATAGGCCAGATTATGCTGGAAGATGGTTTGGGCTTCAATCAAGGCCTTATCATAATTACTGCGATAATTTTCGTGCAGGTTCCAGATGGCGGACCCGGCCAGAAGAAGGGTCCAGATCACCGGTAATATAAATAAAGATTGCTGTTCCCAATTTTTTTTCATATTTTTTTTGGAAAATAGTGTAATCAGCTAGAGGTGATTAAAAGGTTAGAAAATAGCTCAATTATAACATCTTTCACCAGCAACGCAAGCCAACCTTTGGAGAGAAAATTATCTCAAAAAAACATATACTTATAGTCGATGATCAGGTGTTGATCCTTTTCAGTCTGGCTGAAATGCTGAAATCAGGCTCCGTCGAGGTGACCACGGCCGGTACTGGCCGCAAGGCCCTGGAAGCAGTTGCGGCCTTTCCCGCTTATAATTTATGTCTCATTGATCTCGGTCTGCCGGATATGAATGGCATCCAGCTGATTAAAGAGATAAAAAAAATTGCTCCGGCCTCCCGCTTTATTATCATGACCGGTAAATACTACAGTGAACAGGATTTAGCTGAGAACCTGACGGATGCCGCCGATATCGGGCCTTGCCGCCTTATCACCAAGCCTTTTAATTTTGACGAGGTCATGGAGATTATTTTTCAGGTCCTGGAAGAAGACCAGGAAGAAGATTCTGCTGACCAGCTGTTATGACCGGTAAAACCATTTTTTAATCTCGGCGGCAGTGAATTGTTTCAAGACCGGGCGGCCATGAGGACAATGGGAGAAGAGTTGTGCTTGGGCCATGCTGTTAAGGAGGGCGTCAATTTCTCTGGTCTGGAGCTCATCACCGGCTTTGATCGCGCCCTTGCAGGCCATGGAGGCCAGGATATCATCGAGCATGGCGCCTTGGTTTTTTTTCTCTTCAGCGCTACTGGCGCTGCCTGCCCCGCTAAACTTGCTCAGAATATCAAGAAAGAGCTCGCCGGGATGACGATGACCGGCCATGGCCGGAATGGCGGCGATGATAAAAGAGCTGCCGCCGAATTCACGAATCTCAAAGCCCATCCTGTTAATCTCGGCGGCATGGTGTGCCAGACATTCGCTCTCGGCAATAGACAGTTCGATGGTCACCGGGAAGAGCAGGGTCTGGCTGGCAATATGGCCCTGCAGGAACTGCTTTTTCAGATTTTCAAAAAGCAGCCGTTCATGGGCGGCGTGTTGATCCACGACCAGGAGCCCGCCATCGGCTGACTGACAGAAGATATAGAGATTGTCATAATGACCGATCACCTTCAGGCCATGCCCGGTTACACTGGCCGCCGGTAGTTTGTGCTGCCGGCCGGGGTGCGGGGTAATCAAGGCTGGAGCATCCGGTGGCTCTGGTTCGGCCGTCTGTAGTCCCTGTTCGCAGTTGAAGGCGGCAGGCACTGCTTTTTTTAGAGGAGCGAGACGCGACAGTGCCGGTTGTTGGTTATCTGCCGGAGGGGCTGGGACCATGGCTGGTGGCACTGGCGGTGACTGCTGGTCTTGAAGGGGCCTTATCCGGAAAATGGCTCCCTGGCTTTTTCTTTGATGTTCCTGCATTGCCTGTTCGACGGTCTGGCTGATCAGCTGATGGATGGCCTGGCTGTTATGGAGGCGGATCTCCTGTTTGGTGGGGTGGACATTAACATCAACATCTTCCGGCGGCAGGCGCAGGTGGATGAAGCCGGCCGGACTCCGGCCTTTCATCAGAAAACTGCGTAACCCTTCCGCGACGGCATGGACGATCAGCCGATCGCGCACAGCCCGACCATTGACCAGCAGCCGGATCCCGGCAGAACCAGCCACAGACGCCTCCGGCGGCAGCAGGTAGCCGTGGACGCAGGCCATGGACGGCCCAGTGCCGCACGAGCCAGGGATGGCGGAAGCGTGGCCGCAGTGGTAATGTTCAGCCGCCGTGCCCACCTCCAGCAGCGGTCCCTGATAATGAAGGATGTCCTGCAGCCGGTCCGCCAGAGCCTGGTTGTCTGCAAAATGCAGGATCTCACGTTGATCTTTCCGGAGGATAAAAGTGGTGGTCGGCGCGGCCAGGGCGTAGTTTTTGACGACCTCCTCAATATGGGCCTCTTCGGTTTTGCTGGTGCGCAGAAATTTTCGCCGGGCCGGGGTGTTGCCAAAAAGGTTGCGGATTTCAAAAATGGTGCCTCGGCTGCAACCGATTTCATGCACCTTGATCAGTCGGCCATAATCGAGCACGACCCGGTGGCCAAGAGGCGAATCCGGCAGGCGGGAGGTGATAGTCATCCGTGATACCGAGCCGATGGAAGGGATGGCCTCGCCGCGGAACCCCAGGGAGCTGATCGCCGCCAAATCATGGTTGTCAGTGATTTTGGAGGTCCCGTGCCGCTCCAGGCAGAGGAGCATGTCGTCTTCATCCATGCCCTCGCCATTATCCAGCACCCGGATCAGACGGGTGCCGCTGCCTTCAATCTCAATCTCGATTCTGGTGGCACCGGCATCCAGGCTGTTTTCCAGCAATTCTTTGACCACTGAGGCCGGTCGTTCGACCACCTCGCCGGCGGCGATCCGGTTGGCCAGTTGTTCGGGCAGGATACGGATTTTCGACATCTAAAAATTACTCTATATAATTATGGATATAAAAGGGGTCATGTCGGGCAGGCAGCATTCTTTGACTCATTGCGCCCCTGGATAACCAGGATGGCCTGTTGCAGATAAGGTGGAATGATCACCTTGCTGCGGAGGGCATTACCCCAGGCCTGGAGCAGATCCTGATCGGAGATACCGGCCTGCTGCCAGTAGCTTACCGGATCATGGACGAAGTCGGCAATAACGGCCAGTACTGCCTGGTAATCGGGGACTACATGACAGAAATTGGCCACCCAGGCCGGGGCCAGCCGGACTGTGTAGCTGCCTATTTTCTTGGGGCTGGACACGGTTTTTAACTGGTCCAAGGTTGATTGCCATAGATGGGCCCCATTCTCGCCTAACCCGAAGGGATCGACAAAGATATGCGGGGCCGGCAGGCTCTCAAACAGCTTGAGATTGGTGACGGCAATCAGTAGTTCCTCAAAAGTGCCCATCCCGCCGATATTGTAAATCTTGAACAGCGACGTCCGGTCCAGGATATTCTGGCGCATGTGGCGGGCTGAGTTATTGAAATTGAGCAGGATCGGCGGCTGCAGATTGGAGAGCTGACCAATCTTTTCGCTGTCGATGCCGACACCAATGCGCAGGATGCCGAGATCGGCCGCGGTATCATCGGCTATCTTCATAACGCCGGGACCGCTGCCATGGCAGACGGCAAAATGCTCGCCGATCTCCGGCACCGAACTAAGCTGCTCAAAAAAATCGTGGATCTGCTTGGTCAGCACTCCTTCCGTGCCGTCAATATGAGAACCGAACATGGCGATCATGGTATGGGTATCGGCTATCCGTTCCTTGCCCTCTCTGGTCATCCAGAAACCACGGTAGAATTCGCGGACATGTTTTTCGTCATTCTGGCCGAAGATCATATAAAAACGGACATCAGCATGGCAGGTCATCTCGCAGAAAGTCTCATAGGTGGCGCCGCCGAAGTAGACATTATCAGGCAGCGGCAGCAGAGGACGGCAAGGGTTGCCATTTTCCTGAATTTCACCTTCCCGGATGCTGCGGCCGATAAAGACCCCGACGTTATTATGTCTGAGCAGACGGAGGGTATCGGTGGTCGGGAATTCATGGGTAATAAATACCTTGCGCAGATTATGCGCCCCCCCGACCAGTTCCAGGGTTGCGGCAAAGCGCCTTAATTCCGGATCGATCTGGGCCCCCTGATGGACCCCGGAGGTGATCGCACCGCGGACGGACTCATAGACCATGCGGTTCTGGGCGGTTTCATGCCACTCGTGTTCCTGCAGTTCCCATTGGATCTCGATACATTTGCTCCTGGTCAGCACCCGGCCGTAATTGCCGCGGGCGGTGGCGGTCGGACTGATATTTTCAAACAGGGCATCACTGACCTCCAGATCAAAGATATTGGTGGCATCGGCAAAATCAACGCCCTCAACCATGATTCTCAGGGCCTGACTGCCGATCAGCAGCCGTTTGGTCATCAGAGTGGTGCTCAAATCGGTAGGGAAGAGCCGGAGTCTCACCTGCAGAGAATCAGGCGAGACCGGCTGATCGCTGCCATTGTAGATTTCCACCTGTCTCGGGACCCGGATGCCGCTGGTCCGGACGGCATCCAGCAGTCTGGCGGCCAGATGAAAGACCCCGGGTTCATTGAGGTTTCTATCGATCAGGGCGCTGTAAGGACCAAGGGAAATACGGATGGCGCCGCACAGAAAGTCGCCGGGCACGAGCGTGGCCGGCAGACCGCAGCGGGAGGGATATTGAAACAGCCCCAGGCCTTCTTTACTCTCATTGAGCACGATTTGGATGTTCTGGCCGGCGGTCAGCAGGGTGTTGGATAACAGATAGCGGCTGTCTTCCAGCGGCAGGGTCACGACTCCCTCCTCGTCAATTCTGGCCCGGGGAGGCAGCATCAAATAATGCTTGGCCGCTGCCTCTTCTATTTCGGCCCGGCCAAGCGGGGGGGCCATTGGGATGAAGAGTCTGCCGGCGGTTAAGCGGCGGTTGCCATCGACCATGGATTTAATCTCGGCAAACAGGATATCCGGAATATTGGGATTGAGCGAAAAAAGTTCCACTGGAATATCGATGCGTTTATGGCGGGTGTCAATCTCTGGTAACCCATCTCCGAAATCGAGATCAAGTCCGATCTGCGAATGACCGCTGCGGCCGATCAGAGAGCAGCGTTGCCGCAGATAATCGACGGCGGTTGAGGGGCCGATGGCACCAGTATCAGGTGTGCAGGCAGGGTGGTCATCGCTTACAGAGGAAGTGTGACCGGCGGTGATCAGGTCACTGATGACGCCGCGGACGGTATCACTGGTGTTATCAAAACGCAGAATGGCTGCCAGCTTGGGGACTCCTAACTTGGGGTCAATGGTCGGTTCCGTCTGGGGGGCAATCAGGAGATAGCCATCAGCAGTAAGCAGGGGTGGACGTTTCATGGATCTTTCTCCGGCAAACAAAAAATATTGAGGCGGTTGGTAAACAGATCCAATTTATACCATAAGAAAGGCGATTTGCCCTTAGACGTTTTCATAATTGTTGGCCCGGCCCTAAAATTCTAACTGTGCACTCTGCCTCTTCTATGTTATTTACTTATAAGTGTCTTGCCAACTGAAGGTTTTCATTTACAATCAAGGCACCCTGATGAAGCAGGCTGACTCCACTGATTGTTTGGAGATTAAACAAAAGTTTTCTATTTATCCATCTTTTAACTGACCTAATAAATTTCCCTTGCTGTCGACCACCCCACAAACCGGGCTCAACCAGCCTGTCAAATCGCCGTCCCGGTCAGGACCGCGGCAGAAGCCGTGGAATGAAAAACATATTATTGCCTTTCTGTTCGGCATCTGTCTGCTGCTTACTATTTTTATCGGCCTGCTGCTGCTTGCTTTTACCACCCTTGACCTCCCGGCTATCAGCTCGGTCTCCAGTTATCATCCTCTGCAGGCCACTGAAATCATCGACCGTCATGGCAAGGTGCTGGAGCGGATTTTCATCGAAAACAGGACGGTTCTGCCGTTGGCCAAGATACCGCCCTTGCTGGCCAAGGCCTTTGTGGCGGCGGAAGACGGGCGTTTTTATCAGCATCCCGGTCTTGATCTGTGGTCGGTCTTCCGGGCTGTTGTCAATAATACCATGACAGGCCGGCGTAGTCAGGGCGGTTCGACGATCACCCAGCAGGTGGCGCGGTCGCTGCTGCTGACGCCTGAAAAAACCTATCTGCGCAAATTAAAAGAGGCCATCCTGGCCTGGCGCATCGACAGTCTGCTCAGCAAGGACGAGATACTCTATATCTATCTTAACCAGATCTACCTTGGTAGTGGTGCCTATGGCGTGGAGGCGGCCGCTCAGGTCTATTTTAATAAACATAGCCATGACCTCACTTTAGGTGAGATGGCGCTGCTGGCTGGTCTGCCGCAGGCCCCCAGTCGTTATTCACCTTTTGATCATTTAGACCTGGCGCAGCAGCGCCAGCGCTATGTTTTGAACCGGATGGCAGAAGATGGCTACGTCAGCTCTGAAGAAGCACGGCAAGCCTTTTTGGCCCCGGTGCAGCTCCATGAGCCTGCAAGCATCAGGCGGGACAATCGTGGTTATTTTGTGCAGATGGTACGTAAACAGGCAGAAGCCGAGCTTGGTCTGTCCTTGAATTATGCCGGCATCAGAATTTTCACGACGCTGGATTCTGATCTGCAGCTCGCCGCCACCCGCGCTATCCGCCGGGGAGTGATGGCCTCAGTGGTGCGATCTTCCGGGCAGTCAGCAAACACGGCCGGCAAGGGGCCAACAGGGTTGCCTCAAGGGGCTCTGGTCAGTGTGGAGGCCTGCACCGGTGAGATCAGGGCCCTGGTCGGTGGTCTGGATTTCGAGACCTCGCCTTTTGACCGGGTCACCCAAGGAAGAAGGTCAGCCGGGTCGGTTTTTAAACCTTTGCTCTATGCTGCCGCCCTGGCAGATGGCTGGCGTCCTGAATCCATGATCCTGGATGCACCCATTTCCATCCAAGGCCATGCCGGCCAGCAGTGGCAGCCGCAGAATTTTTCCGGTCATTTCCAGGGCCTGACTTCTCTGGCGGACGCCTTGACCAATTCCTTGAATGTGGTGGCGGTCAAGCTGCTGCAGAAGATAGGAGTCAACAAGGTGCGGGCACTGGCCAAGGCCTCCGGCCTCAGCGACCCCATTACGGCTGATCTCTCCCTGGCCCTGGGCGCCACCGGTGTCTCGCTGCTGGAAATCACCGGGGCCTACGGGCCGTTTGTCTGCCAAGGTCAATTTACGCCGCCATTGGCAATTACCAGGATTGAAGACGGCAGCGGCCGGGTGTTAATGACCAAAAAGTCCGTAGCAGTGAAGGTTCTGGATAGACAGGTGGCTAAAGATATGCAAAAGATGCTGACGGCCGTGATCAGTGAAGGCACAGGCAAGCAGGCCAAAGGACTGCCCGGTCTCTGCGGCGGGAAAACCGGGACCTCTGACCATAACCGTGATGCCTGGTTTGTCGGTTTTACCGATAAATTGATCACCGGCGTCTGGCTGGGCTATGATCGCAATAGCAGTCTGGGCCGGGATGAGACCGGCGGTCGGGCCGCCGCACCAATCTGGCTGGATTTCATGCGGCAGGCGCAATAAGGCAAAGGCAATAATGGAGATTGTTTGGCAATGATGATGCGCTCTGAGCTATATGCGCTTGTTTACAGCGGTGATGTGCTGGGCAAATTAACGGCAGCCCAGGAACTCAATGCCCGTTATGGCGGGGTACTGGGCACCCGTCAGGATATCAGCGGACAACTCTCTGCCATGCTGGTCGCTGAGAGGGCTCTGCAGGAGCAGATGGGTATGATGGACATGGGCCGCACCTGCAGTCACTGCGCCGGTCAACAGGGCGGCGGCTGCTGCAGCCGCTATATGGCGGGTGAAAATGATGTGCTGCAACTGTTGATGAATATGTTGGCCGGAATTGAGGTCACTGTCCAGCAGCAGAATATGGTGCACTGCTGTTTCCTGGGAGTGGCGGGCTGTGTGTTGAGCCTGAAATCCATGTTCTGCCTCAATTATAATTGTAGCCGGATCAAGGGCCAGGTGGCGGCCGCGACCATGCTGCTGCTGGAGCAGCGAACAGGCGATCTGCTTAGAAAACAGGCGGTCTTGGAGGCATTGCTGCTGGATTTCTTTTGCGATAATTTATGAGGAGACCGGCTGGCTTGGTAATATGCCAGGGGTACTTTGGTATTGCTAAGCTGGCGGCTTGGTGGCAGAAGGCTATCCGGATTAAGATGGAAAGTGCGAAGGTCTTAGCGGGCGGGGGTATAGGGTGCCGTGAATTCAAAAAGAGCAGGTAGCAGCTCTTGCTTTTGAGGTTACGTTGGCAGTGGAGTGGTTATCGGCAGGACGCCGCTTCCAGAAAACAGCCGGAAAAGATTGGCTGTTTTCTGGAAGCGGCATAAGGTGCCGTAAACTCAAAAGAGCAAGTTACTGCCCTTGCTCTTTTGAGTAACGGCACCTAAAAAGTCCTAATCATCCAGATGCCGCAGGGGCAGGTATCGGCACAGAAACCACAGGCGATGCACTTCTTGTCGTCTGAGGTATATTCCCAGCTGCCGTCGAGTCCTGATTCGTAGCCATTGGTATGCCCATATTCGAGCTCCCGGCGGGTGATAGCCCCGGTGGGACAGATGGTCTCACAGAGGTGACAGTCACGACAGGAGGCGCAGGACAGGCAGCTCTCCGCTTGGGCCTGCTCGGTGTGGATGCGCATATGCTCATCCGGGATATAATGGGTGATGGTCAAGGCCTGCTGGGTAATGGGGTGCTGGGTAAACGGTTTCCACTCGACGCCCTTGAAATCGGCAATGATAAATTCGGCCGCTGCCTTGCCGGCTCCCAGGGCATTGGTGGCCAGACCCGGTTTCTCCACATCGCCGACAGCCAGGACCTTGGCATTGGTGGTCAGATGGGACTCCTGGGTCTTGATCCAGGCTGCCCCGCCGACAGTGACGGTCTCCACATTTTCCGGCAGAAATTTCAAGGCCGGGACATCGCCGATGGAGATGATCACCGTCTGCGCCGGGATCAGCTCGCCGGTATCCATGATCAGCCCCTCAGCGGTTACTTCCCGGGTCATAACCGGCCAGCGGAAAACGGCGCCCAAGGCCTCGGCTGCTTCTTTTTCCTTGCCGAAGGCCAGTGGTTTCTGGATATCAACCAGCGTTACTTTCTCAGCGCCCAACCGGTAAGCTTCACAGGCGACATCACAGCCGACATTGCCGGCCCCGATGATGACCACTTCTTTGCCCACTTGATCAGGGGTGGCGCTTTTGGCGTTTTTCAGAAAGTGCAGGGCAGGAATCACCTTTTCATTACCGGGAAAGGGAATGCGGCGCGGCTCATGGGTGCCGACGGCCACCACCACGTAATCAAAGCTGTTCTGTAATTCCTGAAATTTCTCCTTGTCCATGCTCTCATTTAAATGGACATGAATATTGGGGGTATTGAGAAAACGATTGATCTCCTGATCCCAGATGGCCTTTGATAAGCGCTCCCAGGGTATAACCTGGGCCAGCTTGCCGCCGATCTGCCGGTCCTGTTCAAAGATATGGGCTTCAACGCCGGCCTGGGCTAATTGCCAGGCGGTGTTCATGCCGGCCGGGCCGCCGCCGATAATGGCCACCTTTCGGCCGATGGCGGTTGCCATGGCCGGGGCCGCCACATTGGCTACCGCCCGCCCAAGAAGCTGCACATCAATGGATTCATCGACGCCTGAGCGGGAACAATTTTCCATACACAGGTTCGGGCACACGGCCCCACAGACCGAGGCCGGCAGCGGCGTGTAGCGCAGCAGCATCTCATAGGCCTCGTCGAACTTGCCTTCGCGGATCAGGCGCAGACGATCGACGGTGGGAATATGGACCGGACAATAATAAGTGCAGGGGGCGGCTGATTCACGGTTGGCCCAGAACGGTTTTTTACGGCGCAGATCGCCGGTCGGTACCGCTTCAATGGGGCTGCGGTCAAGTCCCGGCGCTAAATCACGCAGGGGGTCGCCGCCGCCGAAGGCCTTGTTCCATTGCTTGTTGCGAAATTCCGCCATCGGCATCGGCCCGGAAAACATCAGAGCCCTTTCCTGCGGGGTGACGGTCACAAACATCTGCCAATCATCACGCACGGCAAGGGTGGCCAGCAGATCGGGACGGTCGATCTGCTGCAGATAGGTAGCCATGCCTGCCATGAGCCACTGCCATTGCTCATCGGTCGGTCGGGCAAGGCGGGCATTGGTTTTAGAATAGGAGCCATCAATCGGGCCGCGGAAATAAATGGTGCCGCCCACCATGCCGACACAGGGTCGATAACCGAGGATATTAGTTGGATTTTTGGCATCAATGCCGCAGACTACGGCGATGCCGCCGCAGTTGAACTCCGCAAAAGAGTCACCGGTGGAGCCGAGGATCCACAGCTCCGGCCGTTGATATTCGGGGTTCCATTTGGTCATGGTCAAACCGCGGGCGCCGATGGAGCCCCGGATATAGACCTTGCCGTTGGCCATAGCGCTGCACACCCCGTTGGTGGCATCGCCAAGGACGGTAATCTCCGCCCCGATATTGAGATAGCCGACATCATCGGAAGCCGAGCCGTGACAGATGATGGTGGTGCCGGGCATACCCATGCAGCCCAGGCGCTGACCGGCCGGCCCGCTGGTTTCAATGGTCAGGCCATCCGGGCGGTGCAGTCGTATGCCGATATTGTGCTGGCCAAAGGTCTCCAGACTGAGGTGATTTGTCTTGTCCGCGGCATCCCGTACCAGATTTTCAAAATCCATGGAACTGATGCGATGGCCGTTATCGTCAAGACCTTTTACAACAATCTTACTCACTGAGAACTCCTCAAAATCAAATTAATATTTAATTTATTGCAATAGCAGCTGTGCTTGCATCCCGGCATCTTTCTTTCTCAGGATTTAGCAGACGTATCTGATCCCCAGGCGATCAGCGGCATCCTTGTCGCTGATACCCAAGGCATCCGACATCCCGACGGGCAGACTCTGGGAGCGGCCCAGCGGCGCCATGATCTTCTTGGCCTCGGTGGAAATAGACATAAACACCTCGCTTACCCGCTCAGCCACCAGATCAGGATCGAGACGACGATATAATTTCGGATTCTGGCTGGTGATGCCTTTGGGGCAGATGCCGACATTGCAGACATTACAGCGGCTTTTTTCATTGCCCAGACAACCGGTCGCCGCCTGCATGACGTATTTACCGATATGCACCCCGGAGGCGCCCAGCATGATCAGGGCCATACCGTTTTGGGTTACATTGCCGTTCTTGCCGATACCGCCGGCGGCAAAGATCGGAATCTCATTCTGCTTGCCCTGCGCCACCAGATCCAGATAACATTCACGGACATTGGAGGCGATGGGATGACCGGTGGCGTCCATGGAGACATTGTAGGCCGCTCCCGTGCCGCCATCAATGCCGTCAATAAGCAGAGCACCGGCATAGGGGTTACGGACCAGATTGTTGAGCACCGATTTGGCCGAGGTCGAGGCGGAGATTTTGGGATAGACCGGCACCTTGTGGCCAAAAGCGGTGGACATGGTCTGGATCATCTTCATGACGCTCTCTTCAATGGAATAGAGGGTCTGATGAACGGGCGGCGACGGCAGGTCAACGCCCTCCGGCACGCCGCGCAGCCGGGCGATCAATTTAGAGACCTTGAACCACATGAGCAGGCCGCCGTCCCCTGGTTTGGCGCCCTGGCCATATTTGATCTCAATGGCCGCCGGGTCGCACTGCATCTCGGGGATGGCGCGGATGATCTCATCCCAGCCAAAATAACCGGAGGCGATCTGCAGAACAATATATTTGAGATAGGGGCTTCTCAGCACCCATGGTGGACAGCCGCCCTCGCCGGTACACATGACCACCGGAATACCCAGCACCTCGTTGCAGTAGGCCACGCCCTGAAGCAGGCCCAGCCAGGCATTAGGCGATAGGGCTCCGAAGGACATCGAGCCGATGACAAAGGGGAAGATCTCCCGAGTCGGGGGAATCCAGCCGCCTTCGCGCTGCCGTTTCAGAAATTCTTCCGGGGCCAGAGTCCGGCCGAGGGTGGTGGTCAGATTGAACTCATGCCGTCCGGCGTCAAGGGCGGGATCAGTGAGCATGGAGATGCGGTCAAACATGATCCGGTCCAGCAAATTGGGACCGCTGACATTACGCCGGCCGCCCCGGGTCTGGGGCTGCCCCTTCTGGTTGTGGAAGAAGAGGGTGCGGTGCTCATTAGTATTGGGCACCGGCATGATCGCCTCATTAGGACAGACCATAGCGCACATGGAGCAGCCAATACAGGTATTAGCCATATTGGTCTTCTGGCGAATGCCGACAAAGGTGCGGTATTCATTGCCGCGGGCCTTCTTGAGGACATCCAGCTTCGGCATCCTCTGCCGTCGATAGGCCAGATAAATAGCCTCTTTTGGACAGACCGCGGTGCAGCGTCCGCAGAGGGTGCACCGGTCTTCGCGGTGCTGGATTATCCAGGGGAGGTCCGTGTAGCTTAAGCTACTTGGGGTAACGGATACGGATCGAGCTGAGACCATATTGTCAGTTCCTTTCTCTCGGGTGGTACAATAATTGTATGTTCACGCATAGGTTGAAAATCATTCGCCGGATCACGATCGGGAATCATGGCGGCCACGCCGCACATCTCGGAGGCCATGGCCCAGGCGCCGTCACGGCCGCCGACGGTGGCCGGACGCATCTTTTTGTGATCCATGACCAGCAGACAAGTCTCATCGGGCAATGTGCCGATAACCGCATTGGGACCGTCAATGATCAACCGGCGACAGGCATCACGCAAACCCTTGAGGAACTGGCCCTGCGGATGCTGGTCCAGCTCAGAGTTTTTGAGCGGGGTGATGATATGCTTATAGGCCTGCAGCGGCAGTTTGAGCTGTTTTAAGGTGTAATGGAGGATATGGGCAAAGACCTCGGAGTCACTCTGATAGCCCATATAACCGGGAAAATGTTTGCCCAGCAGCCAGTCACGGATGGGCACAAAGGCGGTATTCTCGCCATTGGTCATGGTGGCAATGCCCTGAATAAAGAAGGGATGGCAGGCATAGAGATTGATGCCGTAATTAGTGTTCTGCCGGCCCTGCGCCATGCAGACCCTGGAAGTGAGCCGGTTGTCATGAAGAGTCAGGGCGTTGCCGATATCCAGGGGCCAGCCTACTTCTTTGATCATGGCCACATCCGGCCAGAAAGAAAAGGCGGTCAGGTCGTTACCGTTTTCTTCGCCGTCGGCCCGCAGAAACAGGCGGGTGAGCATCAGCTCATTCTCGATCTCCTCCCGGCTTTTACCATCAAAGGCCGGGGGCATATTATAGACCCGGACAAAATAACGGTAGCGATCCTTGGCCTCGACCATGGCCGGATGGGTCTCAAATTCATGGTCATATTTCAGCTCATAACCACGCTGCGCCATGATGGTATTCAGGCGCTGCCAGGCCGCTTCACTGTGGGCGATCCCGGAAAGCACCGGATGCCTGGCGTTATATTTATAATGCTCAAAATGCAGACCGCGCAATAACA
>DIKT01000067.1:22719-57992 GCA_002424635.1 Desulfobulbaceae bacterium UBA5611 | reverse complement strand
TCGTCGGCTCGTCGGCGATCAGCAAAGCGGGCTCGCAGGAGAGCGCCATGGCGATCATGACCCTCTGGCGCATGCCGCCCGACAGGAGATGCGGATAATCGTCGACCCGCTGCTTGGCCGAGGCGATCCGCACCAGCTCGAGCATCTCGATGGCGCGGGCCTTGGCGGCCTGCGGCGACAATTGCGTGTGCGCCAGGATCGCCTCGACGATCTGCTGGCCGATCGTATGGACCGGATTGAGCGAGGTCATCGGTTCCTGAAAGATCATGGCGATCCGATTGCCGCGGATGGCCCGTAATTGCCGGTCATTTAAGGTCAGGATGTTCTTGCCCTCAAAATTGATATGACCTGAGCTGTGCACCTGGCTGCCTTCTTCCAGCAGCCGCAGGATCGACATGGCGGTGACCGATTTACCGGACCCTGATTCGCCGACCAGGGCTACGGTGGCACCTCGGTCAACGGTGAGAGAGACATCATGTAATATCTGTTTTATCTCGGGCTGCCGGCGGCCGGTGTCGATGGAAAAGCTGACATTTAAGTTATCTATCTCCAGAAGCATGATTAATCAGTAGCAGGCAGAATGGCGGCGAGGATTTTGTTTAATTCATTAATTTTGAAGGGCTTGGTCAGAATGCCGCAGAAGCCATATTGCTGATAGTTAGCCATGATATGATCATTGGCGTAGCCACTGGAGACCACGGCATTGGCAGTAGGATCGAGAGCCAGCAAGGCGGCCATGGTCTCTTTACCGCCCATGCCGCCGGGGATGGTAAGATCCATTATGACAAGATCAAAGGGAGTTTCTTCTTTTTTGGCCTGCATGTACAGCGCGAGTGCCTCCTTGCCGTCGCAGGCCAGCTCCACACTGCAACCGATATAAGTGAGCATGGCCCTTAAAATTTCCTGCACTGTCTGATCATCATCCATGACCAGTATCTTTTTGGCCGCCGTTTTCTGGAGAACTGCTTGTTTTTTAAGTTTTCTGACCGGTTTTATGGATGCGGGCAGGAGAATGGAGAAAACTGAACCCTTGCCCGGTTCGGAACAAACCGTAATCAGGCCGTTATGATTTTTGATGATGGAATAACAGATAGCCAGGCCTAGACCGGACCCTGTGCTCTTACTGGAGAAATAAGGCTCAAAGATCCTGGAGATGTGCTCCTGGGCAATGCCGATGCCGGTATCTTGAAAGAGCAGCTCAATATAGTTGCCTGGCGGCAGGGTTGCATATTCATCAGCCGCCAGGATTTTATTGGCAGCTTTGATAGTGATGGTACCGCCGTCGGGCATGGCTTGACTGGCATTGAGGACCAGATTCTGGCTGACCTGGCTTAATTGGCCTTGATCTGCTTCCACAGCCCATAGATCTTTAGCAAAATGATACTTGCATTTAGCCTTGGACCCTCTGAGGACAAAAGTAGTGGCATCTTTGATCAATTCGCTGATGGTGGTGACTTTTTTGATTGGCGCTCCTCCCTTGGAAAAAGTCAGCAATTGTTTGGTCAATCCTTGAGCCCTGATCGAAGCTTTTTCTGTTTTTTCCAGATATTCGGCAATAATATTCTCGGGATCGGTGTACATCTTGGCCATGGAGATATTACCAAGGATGGCCGTGAGCAGATTATTAAAATCATGGGCAATGCCACCGGCTAAAACACCGAGCGATTCCAGCTGCTGGGCCTTTATCAGTTCTTCTTCCATCTTTTTTTTGTCGGTAACATCATTGAAGATACATTGGGTGGAAATAGGTTTGCCGTCCTCAAATTTACAGATGGCATTACCCTCAATGCAGATCCTTCGGCCGGCTTTGGTGGTAAAAACCGTATCCAGATATTGCAGCTCCGGCACGCTGATAATTTGTTGAAAGGTCATCTGACAATGTTCCTGACAGTCGGCAGCAATTAGATCAAAGATGGAAAGAGTTTGGGCCTCCTCGGCGCTGTAGCCGAAAGTGTCGCGCCAGGCCCGGTTGACATAAAGAAAATTGCCATCGGGCTTAACAATCTGGATCAGGTTGGAAGAATTCTCAAAGAGCTCGGTATATTTTTTTTCGCTCTCCAGCAGCGCCAGCTCAACACTGGTCTGTGCGGTAATATCTCTGAATATTCCGGTCATGAACTGGGGCTGGCCGTTTGCAAAATGGGTAGCACAGCGGCCTTCGACAACTATGCAGGCACCATTTTTGGCAATAAAAGAAGTGGCATTACGATCAATTTTTTTTCCCTCTATCAAGTCTTGAAAGATAATAGCGCATTCTTCCTTACATTTCGGCTCAACAATGTCCAGGAGCGTCAGCTGCTCGAGATCTTGTTCCGTGTAGCCGAGGGTGTCGCGCCAGGCCTTATTGGTGTAGAGAAAGCGCCCTTCAGGAGTGACGCTGTGGATAAGATCATTAGCGTTGTTAATGATTAAATGGTGATGAATCAGGTCCTTGCTGAGTTCTTCGTTTACATGCACAAGGCTGTTTTTTTCTTGTTCCAGCTTCTTAATCTTAATCAGGAGATCTTTGGTGGACATCGCATTGTTAGACATAAAAAAAGGATCCTTAATTTTGAGCAACGAGAGATGACGGAATATTTGAAAAAAGATTGACACTGGTTTTCTGTCGACTATTCTTGTAATCGATTTGCTATGAACATTAACACTCAGCAGGAAAAAAAGAGCAAGAATAAATTATTTTTAATTTTCATAAATATATGTCTGGTTTGCAGGTTCAGCTGTACACAGATAGCCAAAGATTCTGAATTTATTAACCTTTGACGTACTTCTAGACCTCACTTGTACCCAGAATATCCTTTTTCTTCTCATTTCGCCACCATTGATGGCCACCGCCTTCATTATCTGGATGAAGGGGCAGGGCCGGTCATTGTCATGGTCCATGGCAATCCGACCTGGTCTTATTATTATCGCCATCTGGTCCAGCTGCTGGCTCGCAGCCATAGGGTGATCGTCATTGATCATCTCGGCTGTGGCCTTTCTGACAAGCCGCAGGATTATCCTTATCACTTAACCAATCATATAGATAATCTGGAGGCCTTGTTGCTGCAGCTCCAGATCAGCTCCTATGCCCTGATTGTTCATGACTGGGGCGGGGCAATCGGCCTGGGCGTGGTCGCTAGAAATCCTGCCAGCCTGGAAAAGCTGGTGATCCTTAATACCGCCGCCTTTCGTTCTCAGCGGATTCCCTGGCGGATTCGCCTCTGCCGCTGGCCGGTGCTGGGCGCGCTGCTGGTTCGAGGGCTTAACGGCTTTGCGGCACCCGCGGTGTTTATGGCGGTCCGCCGCCGGTTACGGCCGCAGGTAGCCCGGGCCTATCTGGCCCCTTATGATTCCTGGCAGAACAGGGTAGCCGTTTATGGCTTTGTCCGTGATATCCCGCTGGCCTCCTCCCATCCGTCTTACGCCGCCTTGCAGAAGGTGGAAGATGGGCTGGCGATTCTAGCCGCCGCCGGTATTCCGGTCTGTATCTGCTGGGGAGGACGGGATTTCTGTTTTAATGATCACTTCTATCAGGAATGGCGCCGACGTTTTCCCCAGGCCGACTATCATTATTTCAAGGAAGCCGGCCATTATGTACTGGAGGATGCCTTAGCCGAAATCAGGCCTATCCTGGAAGATTTTTTTGACGCAGGCCCAGCCATATCAGGACATAGGGGCGCGGTGTGAATATCGGGCAGAGCCTGGCTGAGAGGGCGCGTGAACAGGCCGGTGATATTGGACTAATCGAGGCAGCCACTGGCAGGGCCATGAGCTTTGCGGAACTCAATGGCCGCGCTGATGGGCTGGCCTTTTATCTGAAGCAGAAAGGGATTACACCAGGCCAGCGGGTGATACTGATGGTCAGGCCCTCGGCTGATTTTATCTGTCTGAGTTTCGCCCTCTTCAAGTTGGGGGCGGTGGTGATTCTTATTGACCCCGGTATGGGCTACTGCAATCTGCTGCGTTGTATTGCCGGCGTCCAGCCCCAGGTTTTTATCGGCATTCCCCTGGCTCATCTGTTTCGCCTGCTTTGTCGTACCCCTTTCCGCTCCGTCAAACATTCCTTCTGCTGTGGCTCTTCCTGGGGGCTGCTGGGGCCGGATATCTGCCAGGAGGCAGGCATAGCCACTCGCAGCTTCCCGGTCTATCCCGCGCAGGCCGATGAACTGGCGGCCATCATCTTTACCACCGGGTCCACCGGACCGCCTAAAGGCGTCCGTTATGAGCATGGGGTCTTTAATGCCCAGTTGCGCCTGATCAGGGATTATTATCAGATCGGTCCGGGACAGATTGATCAGCCCGGTTTTCCTTTGTTTGCCCTTTTTGCCATAGCCCTGGGAGCCAGAGCGGTTATTCCGGATATGGATCCGACCAGACCGGCCCAAGTAGATCCCCGGAAATTCGTCCGGTCGCTGCAGGAGCAGAAGGTGACTTATTCCTTCGGCTCACCTGCCATCTGGAAGGTGGTCAGCCGCTATTGTCTCGAGCAGGGTATTGTTCTCGATCACCTGCAGCAGGTGCTTATGGCCGGGGCACCGATTCCCGGCGATCTGATAGCCAGACTGCAGGCGGTGCTGCCGGCCAGAGCCAGGATCCATACGCCTTATGGCGCGACTGAAAGTCTGCCCATTGTCTCCATGGAAGGAAAAGAGATCGTGGAGTCCACCTGGCCCCTGAGCCGTAAGGGTCATGGTTTTTGTGTCGGTAGAGCCTTGCCGGGCATGGAAATCAGGGTGATTGCTCTTTCTGATGCCCCTGTTGCGTTGTGGCAAGATGCACTGTGCCTGCCCGTGGGCGAGATCGGTGAGATCGTAGTGCGCGGTGCTGTGGTGACCCGGGCCTATGACAATAATGATCAGGAAAACAGGCTGGCCAAGATCATCGATAAGGGCTCCTTCTGGCACCGGATGGGCGATCTGGGTTATCTTGATGGCCAGGGTCGGCTCTGGTTCTGCGGCAGGCGCGCCCATCGGGTCAAGACAGCAACCGGCACCCTTCATACCATCCCCTGCGAGGCTATTATCAATGAACACCCGGCAGTCTCCAGATCAGCCTTGGTGGGCATTCCTGACCCTCAGCATCCAGGTTGGCAGCAGCCGGTCATGATTGTTGAGCCGGTTAAGCCCAGACAGATAGCAAATGTCAGGCTGCTGGCTGAGGTGCGGGCACTGGCCGCCGCCTCTGCCTTGACCAGGTCGATTCAGTTGTTTCTGCTCCATCCTGATTTTCCGGTGGATATCCGTCATAATGCCAAGATCTTTCGTGAGCAGTTGGCTGACTGGGCCCGGCAGAAGCTCAAGAGGCACCCATGCATAAGGTCCTGATTACCGGCGGCGGCGGTTTTGTCGGGCAGGCCATTGTCCGCCGGTTACTGGCCCGGGATATCCAGTGTCTGGTTATCGGTCGTCATCCCTACCCAGAGCTTGCAGCCTTGGGGGTAACCTGCCGCCAGGGCGATATCGGAGATCGTGCATTCATCCGGGAATGCTGCCGGGGCATGGACACCGTTTTTCATGTGGCGGCCAAGGCCGGGATATGGGGGACATGGCACGATTATTATACCACCAATGTCCTGGGTACTGACAATGTCCTTGCCGGTTGCCAGGCGGCAGGAGTCAGGCAGCTGGTCTACACCTCAACGCCATCGGTAGTGTTCAACCGGCAGGCCATCTGCCATGGTGATGAGCAATTGCCTTATGCCGACCGCTTTCTTTGTCATTATGCCCGCAGCAAGGTCATGGCTGAGCAACTGGTCCTGGCCGCCTCTGATCACAACCTGCAAACCTGTGCCCTCAGACCGCATCTGGTGTGGGGACCAGGCGATCCCCATCTTATTCCACGACTTATTAACAGGGGTAGAACAGGGCAACTCCGGCAGGTCGGTGCAGGCCACAATCTAGTCGATATCTCCTATATCGATAATGTGGCTCATGCCCATCTGCTGGCTGCTGATAACCTAGCCGGCGTCGGAACGGCTGCCGGGCGGGCCTATTTTATCAGTCAGGGCGAGCCGGTTAATCTTTGGTTTTGGATTAATGATCTTTTTTCCCGGCTTGACATTGCTGAAGTACGTACTAAAATTTCATTTCCGGCAGCCTATGGAATTGGTGCCCTCCTGGAGGGCATTTATCGCCTGGCCGGTTGGCAGGAAGAACCGCAGATGACCCGTTTTCTGGCCCACCAGCTTGCCAAGTCGCACTATTTTTCCATTGCTGGGGCCAGGCGTGATCTTGGTTATCAACCATTGGTCTCAACCGAACAGGGAGTGGAGCGATTGCTCGCATCATTGACAAAAAAATGAAGAAAAATATGCAAAAAATGCTGGCCTTGCTGCTCGTCTTGGTTGTCGTCAATTTTTCCTGCGCCCGGCCTGTTCTGGCTTTTACCGTTGGTGAAGAACGGGAGGTAGGAGAGATCCTGCTGTACCAGATCCGGTTGGCTTTCCCTCTTATTGATGATCCTGATATTTCTCAATATATCAATGAACTAGGAGCGGAAGTGCTGAAGGTATCATCGGCTCATTTTTTTGATTATCGTTTTTTTGTTATTAAAAATAAGGAATTTAATGCCTTTGCTGCTCCCTCCGGGCTGATCTTTTTTCATTCCGGCCTTATCGAGACCATGAACAGCGAGGATGAATTAGTCTCGGTTATGGCCCATGAGGTTGGTCATGTGGTCAGCCGCCATATCGCCTCACGTATGGAAAAAGGCTCCAAAGTGGGCCTTGGGGCCATGGCTGTTGCTCTTGCCGGTCTGGCCCTTGGTGGTGGTGGCGTAGCTGGTCAAGCCCTGCTGGCAGGTTCGATGGCGGCTAGTCAGGCCTTGAATCTGCACTTCAGTCGTCAGGATGAGGAGGAGGCCGATCTGCTCTCTTATGGCTGGATGAAAAAAATGGAGAGAGATCCGGTAGCGATGGAAAAGATGCTGAAGAGCATGCGCCGGATCACTCGCTATCGTATGGATCAGGTCCCACAGTATCTGCTCACCCATCCTGATCCGGAAGCCCGTCTTGGCTATGTACAATCACTTATGGCTGTTGATGGATCTGCATTGAAGAAGCCGTCGCCAATCGATGATTTTTCTTTTGTCCGTGCCAAATATCGGATCCTGTCACAGATCGAAGATGAAGGCCAGTTTCGTAATTTTCTGGCCACCAAGATTGCTGATCCCAATGCCTCTGCTTTTGATAAAACCATGGCCAGGTATGGTCTGTCACAGGTGGAGAGAGAGGCCAATAATTATGACCGCAGTCATGACTTATTACGGGAAGTTATTGCCGCCTATCCGGATCGTTCAATCCTGCTGGTAGATCTGGGGCGGGTAGAACTGGCGGCTGGCCACCAGGACAAGGCTCTGGCCTTGACGTTGCAGGCCAGCAGCCAGAATCCGCAAGATCTGTGGGCTGTTTTTCAGCTTGCCAAGATCTATCTGGAGCTTGGCAGGATGAAAGAGGCTGAAATAAATCTCTTTACCGTGGCCCGTGAGATGCCGGAATATTCCCAGGTCTACTTTGAGCTGGGCAAACTCCGCGCCACCCAGGGTAACCAAGGAGAATCGTCCTTTTATCTGGGCAAATATTATCTATACGAGGGACGGATCGAACTGGCCCAGGAAAATTTTGAAAAGGTCATCAAAGAGCGAGCTCTGCCGCGCGATATTTTTGAAGATGCCGAAAAAATGCTGGACACTATTGAACGTCTGGAGGATGGCCCTGGCTCAAAACAGAAACAGGAAGAAGAGAAAAAAAAGAAAGAAGAAGAGCAAAGGCGCGACCGGCGTCGCTAATCTTGGTAATATTAAAATTTATTCGGCGCCGTCAGATAAATTAAAAATTCACTATTGCCTTTCGGCCCTAACAGAGATGATCTGACCACTCCCTGGCAGGTCAGGTCAAGTTTTTCGCTGAAGAGCTGTATTTTCGATATGGCCTCATCATGAAGCTCGGGGTCAAGGATGACTCCGCCCTTGGGAATTTTGTCCCGGGCCAGTTCAAACTGGGGTTTGATCAGGGCGATTACATGAATATGTTCGCCAAAAAGAGGCAGAAGCGGTGGAATCAGTTTGGTCAGAGAGATAAACGAGGAATCAATGACGGCCAGATCAATTGCATCAGGGACCTGAGCCTTGCTGATCATGCGGGCATTAAAGCGTTCAATCACCACCACTCGTGAGTCCTGGCGCAGTTTCCAGTCCAGTTGGCCATAGCCGACATCGACAGCATAAACTTTACCGGCTCCATGCTGGAGCAGGCAATCGGTAAAACCGCCGCTTGAAGCGCCGATGTCAGCGCAAATCTGTCCTGTCGGGTCATAAGCAAAGGCATCAAGGGCGCCCTGCAGTTTTAAGCCGCCTCGGGAGACATAGCGGCAGCCTGGCTTGATTTGAATTTTGGCTTCAGGGGCAAATGCCCAACCAGCCTTATCGGCTAGCCGGTCATTGACCAGGACATGACCGGCACCTATCAGTGCCCTGGCCTTGCTGATGTTTTCAGCCAGGCCAGAGGTGACAAGGAGCTCGTCAAGACGTTGTTTCACAGGAGGCGTTGCAAACTCCTCTTTTATAAAGCCGAGAGTTTGCTCTTGGCCTGGGCGGCTTCAGGACTGGAGCTATACGAGGACATGATTTTTTGATATAGGATCTTGGCGGTTTCTTTGTCTGAAAGCTGCTCAAAGGCCATGGCCTGTTTGAGCAGGGCGGCCGGTGTTTTTGCATGTTTCGGTTGGCTGGAAATGATCTTTTGATACTGCAGGATCGCCTGGTCGAATTCCTTTTGCTGATAGAGAGATTCTCCCATCATATAACGGGCCTGGATGGCATTGCTGCTGCTGCCGTTTTTGTCGATTGCCGCTTCGAACATCTCATAGGCCTCCTGGTACTTTCCGGCCTCATATTTCTTCTGGGCCTGATTGTATAGCTCATCACCAGGGGAAGCAACAGCAGCTGTGGCAGCAGGCTGTACCGGTTCCTCCTGTGCTACAGGCGGTGCGATGGAGGGTGCGGCTGGTGTAGCTTGACCCATATCGTCGGCTGGAACCTGTTCTTCTGCTGACGATAATTTGGCGGGCGCGGTATTGTTTGTTACTTGATTAGCTGATGCCGGTGACTGGGTTTTAATCTGTTTTTTGCGTTCAGCCTGTAAATGGGCAATGGCCTGATTGTTTCCTGTCGATTTTACCTTCAATCTTGCCGCTTCAGCGGCTTCAGCTGCCGCACGGGCCCGGCGTTCAGCTTCTTGGGCCCTGGCTATCTGGAGATTGGTAACGTTGTCCTGTTGTTGTTTGAGCTGTTCATTAAGCTGGCTTATTTTGGTATCGGTATCGGATGATTGCTTGGAAACTATTTCCTGTAGTGTTGTTTCCAGCGTTTTGTTCTGCTGCTGAAATTCACGATTAACGGCAGCTGTTGCCTCCAGTTCACTTTTGAGCGCCATGATCTCCTGTTGCAGTTCATTTAACTGACCAGATGAAGAGGCCTGTTTCTTCTGTATGTCGCCAACAGTATTGGCCTGCATGTCCTCAACCTTTTTATTGACGGCATGCAGTTGATAGGTCAGCGTTCTTACCTCATTCTGACTGGCACATTGAATAAGAAAAGGACTCAGGGAGATAAGGGAAACTAAAGTAAAAAGAGATTTTTTCATGGCATATACCCTGTTGAATGATATCTTTTATTAAAAATATTATTTTTTAATGGACCATCGGGGAGAGGTCTGATTGCCCTTTATTGCGAAGAGTTGCCGCTGATAGGAACCGTTTTTCAAGATTGCGAATATTCTTTGGTTATTGCCTACCCGTTTTGAAAAGATCAGTTGTTTACCATCAGGAGACCAGTCTGGTGATTCATGGTGACCGGAGTCTTTAGTCACTTGCAGAGGTGTGGCCCCTTCCTGAGGAGCGATCGTGCAAATCTGGTAGGAACCACTGATCAGGCTGGAGTATGCCAGAAGATCTCCCTTGGGAGACCAGGCGGGCTCCGCATTTTCTGTTCCTTTAAATGTCAGTCTTTTAGCATTTTTTGTGTTGATATCCATAAGATAGATCTGCGGTTTGCCGCTGCGGTCAGAGACAAAGGCAATAGTATTTCCATCTGGTGACCAGGCGGCCGAGACATTGATGCCGGAACGTCTGGTCAGTTGTTCTATAATATTACCCTGTCGGTCCAGCAGATAAAGATCAGGATTGCCGTCCTGGCTCAGGGTCAAAATCATTCTTTGTCCGTCGGGGGACCAGGCCGGGCCCAGATTCATCCCTTTTCTTTTTGAAAGAACCTGAGTTGCAGTGCTCTGGTTTAGATTAGTGATATAGAGATTCTGATTGCCTTTGTGATAGGAGGTATAGCTGAGGTTCTGTCCATTCGGCGTAAAACGGGGAGAGACCACCAGATTTTTATGGCGCGTAACCTGCCGGACCTTGTCGCCCAGGATGTTTGTCAGATAGGCCTCTTTGGTACCGGTACTATCGGCGATAAAGGCGATCTGACTGGTGGCGATACCCTCTTCACCGGTGAGTTCCTTGATGACGCTGTCACAAAATTTAAAGATGATTTCCTGTTTCTGCTCCGCTGTTCCCGTATATTGTTTACCGAGAATCATAGCGCCGCCGGCCACATCCAGAAGGCGCATCTCATAATTGACACCAGCAGGAGACATGGCATAACTGCCAAGAACGGTGTAATCAGCTCCCAGCTGTTTCCAGTCAGGATTATTGGTACCTGAGTAATTTTGATTGGGAATAATGGCAATGATCCCGTGAAACTCCAGCGCCTTTTCCAGTGTATTGGCCAGTTCCCGGCCAAAGGCCTGTAACTCACCAGACTGGGCCGTGTTGGTAAACCAGGGAACGGCCATATTTATTTTGCGTGATCCGGAAGCAGTAATATCGAGATAGACCTTGGCCTCTGCCCGGACTGGTTGAGTAGTAGCGCTTAAGAACAGGCCAATACCGAGGAGGAGAAGAAGTAGCGATCGTATTTTATTCATGGGGCCCTGCAGTAAAAGAGAAATAAGTAATGGTTATAATTTCGTTGAAAAAGACTACCATTGATTAATTAAAAAATCACTGAATTCCGCTTGGTTTGAAGCGGAGCCCTATTTCCAAACGCTGTGTGTTCATAGCTGGGGGTAATGTCGGCGCGGGATTGGCCGCCTCCAGGGTTTTGACCACAAACTGATCAAAAAGATTGTCTCCTGATTTTTTTTCAAACAATTGGCTGACGATCTGCCCGTCGCCGGCAATGGTGATGCTGACTACCGCTTCGAGATTGGGATCCCAGCTTTTCACGTCAGGTGGCTGCCAGTACTGCTGAATATGACCTGCAAGTGTAGCCAAGTATTGTTGGTGCGCTATACTCATTGATGCATTGCTGCTGGCTTGAGCAGATGATCCCGGCGGAGCCTCGTTGGCCCTGGTGGCTGCCCGCAGCTGTTCTCGTAAGGCGTTTTTGGCCTCTGCCGCCGCCAATTTGGCCTCTAGGTCCAGGCGTCTGGCTTCCTCTCTGGCGGCTGCCAGTTGCCGCTGTTGTCTGATGGTCTCCTGGGCCGCTTCTTTTTTCTTTTCTTCTTGTTTGGCTTCTTCCTGGAGTTTTTTGGTGATATTTTTTAGTTCATCTTTAAGGATTTTGGCATCGGCCACTCTGGGATCAGGAATGTCCTTGATCTCTTTTTTAACTTTTTGCTTTAAAGGCTTGATCGAGATGGCCTCAGCCGGGGGTGGTGCTACCGGTTCAGGTGCTGCTATCGGCTCCGGAGCTGGGACCGGGACCGGCGGCGGGGTATCTACCGGCACCTGTTTGGTAACCTCCGGTTTGATTATTTCCGCAGGCGGTGAAGGAACTGGATGGGCTGGTTCCGGTTTGGCCGCCTGTTTGGCAGGGGCCGGGGGAGCGGCTGGTTGGTTCTGGCCCGCTGCTGGTTCACTCAGGCTGACCAGATCAATGGTGGTTACTTCCAGCAGTACGGGCTGCTGCTGTAACAGGCCGGGCAGCACCATGGCGCTTAAGAGCACAAAAAGATGGAAACCGACTGCCAGACTGAGCGCTAATCTCCAGTCGCTGGACAGGGTATGTGTAGACATATTCTTTTGAGCCACGTTACTGCTTATCGTCAATTTGTTTGGTGATCATGCCCAGTTTGATAAATCCTGCCGCCTTGATATCGGCCATAAGTGAGGCGACATCACCATAAGGAACACTTTTGTCTGCCTTAAGCAGAATGAGTTCCTCTTTGCCTTTTTCCGCAAAGATTTTGGCCAGCTGTTCACGAAGGATTGGTTGAGTATATTCAATCTTGCCCAGCATAATTTTACCATCCTTATCAAGACTGACCACCTGAGACGTTTCTTCCTGCCGCAGCGAACTGGCGGTCGTCTCGGGCAGATCTACATCCAGTCCCTGGGTCATCATCGGGGCTGTTACCATGAAAATAATGAGCAGCACCAGCATGACATCCACCAGTGGCGTCACGTTGATATCGGCCACCAGCCCTCTTGGTCCATTTCCTCTGCTTGATCCCATTGCCATTTTTATTTATCCACTAACGAAAGAGTATATTTCATTTATCCGCGGCCGATCATATCGCGTTCCACAAGATTAAGGAAATCGGTGGAGAAATTCTGCATCTCCCCATCGATATAAGTCAGCTTATTGGCGAAATAATTATAGAAAATAACGGCCGGAATAGCTACCGCCAGGCCGGCGGCCGTGGCGATCAAGGCCTCGGAAATACCAGGAGCGACAACGGCCAGCGAGGCGGAGCCGCGCATGCCGATATCATGAAAGGAGGCCATGATGCCCCATACCGTCCCAAAAAGACCAATAAACGGAGCGGCGCTGCCGGTGGTTGCCAGAAAGGGCAAGTATTTACCCATCTCTGTGATTTCCTGCGATTCGGCCTTACGAATGGCTCTTTTTAAATTATCCATGGTGGCCATCTGCATATCCAGCGTTTCCGGCTGATTACTTTCATCTCGGCGGCTGCGGATCTTGTTGATCTTCTGCAGTTCGGTGAAGCCTGCTGAAAAAAGCGCCGCCTCAGGACTGTATTCATAATCCTGGGCAGTATCATAAGCATCGCTGAGCTTGCTTGAGGACCAGAAGGCCTCAAGGAAATCCTGGCTATCGACCGCGACTTTCTTGAACAGGCGCGCCTTGATGATAACAATCGACCAGGAGATGACCGAGAAGAGCAGGAGGACAAGCATGACCAATTGGCCAACCGGACCGGCATGTAAAATCATATTGGTGATAGATAGCTGCACGTGTATTTTCCTTTTGTGGGTTGATCTTTGTTTTTTGTGAATAAAAAAATGAAAAAATTTTTATAAAAATACTTCTTTTAGGTAAATTAGCAAGTGCTGGACAGCACAGACGGACAAGACAGGTTCATATTAATGCAAGCTGTTCATTGAATAACCTTGCTTGCTCAGGGTTACAGAGCAGCAATCAAGGTGCAGGAAAAATCAACCTGGACGGCGATCTTTTCTTTGACCCGGAGCACTCCTTTCAAGAACCAGGAACCAGCAACTTTTTCTTTCAGAGAGACCTGCATCCGGATGGTGCTGCCGGGGCCTACCGGACGCTTGAAGCGAGCCCCGCCAATGCGGGTAAGAACCGGGATGCCTTGACTGCTGCCGTTCGTCGCGTTTTCATCCTTTAGCATCATGGCAATGAGCAGGGCACCGGTCTGAAACAGGGCTTCACAGAGAATGACCCCCGGCAGAATGGGATGATCGGGATAATGCCCTTGGAAGATGTCCAGGTCTGCTGCAATGGTTTTTTCTGTAATGATGGTTCCTGCCTCATAACTGATGATGCGTTCAATCCACAGAAAAGGCGGACGGTGCGGAATCAGCTCAGTAATAAGCGGATCAATGGTCAGTTTCATCTATAAGCCTCCATTGACTTCCAGCACGGCGCCGGTAATGTAGGAGGCCTGGCGGCCGGCAAGAAACAAAACCGCGTGCGCCACTTCTTCGGCAGTGCCAAAACGGCGCATGGGAACCAGTTTTTTATAGGCCGCTACTTGTTCAGCGCTCAGATCATTGAGGAGATCGGTGGCGATAAACCCAGGCGATACACAGTTGACGGTAATCTTCTTGCGCGCTGTTTCCTTGGCCAGGCTCTTGGTCATACCAATCTGTCCGGCCTTGGAGGCGGCATAGTTGGCCTGCCCGGCAAAACCGAGATGGGCCACCGGGGAAGTGATATTGATAATCCGGCCGTATTTTTGCTTCATCATCAATAATACCGCTTGCTTGGACATATTGAAGGTGCCGGTGAGGTTGATATCGATCACCTGCTGCCAGTCCTTGCTGTCCATGAGGGCCAGGAGCCCATCACGGCGGATCCCGGCATTATTGATCAGGATGTCTATGGAGTCAAACTCTTGTTCCACCTGCTGAAAAAAATCCTTGACCTGCCGGTCATCGGCAATATTACATTGATGAAGCTGCAGTCGGTTGCCAAACTGATGACATTCTTCAGCAAAGATTCCGGCGGCCTCACTGTTGCTGCCATAGATGCCGATGACCTGGGCGCCGCCATGGAGAAAGGCCAGGCTGATTGCCCGGCCCAGGCCTCGGCTGGCCCCGGTCACGATAACTTTCTGATCAATAAATTGATTCACCATTGCTTAAATACTGCGGATATAGCTGTCAACATCATTGGCGACGATAACCCCGTAATTGATGGCTCCGAGCCAGCCGGACATGATGATGCCCACTGAACCGACATGAAAAAGCCCGGGCACCTCTTTAAAGATGGATCGGGAGACGGCCAGGCCCTCGAATTTGGTGCCGAAGGAAGTCCCGTGGGTATGTAGGGTGTAGCGGTTAAAGGTCTTGGGGGTGGCGGCCTCCAACCAGTCAATTTTGTCATTCACTCCGGGAAAATAACGGTTAAGATCAATCAGGGTCCGCGCGATGAGGGCCTGCTTTTCACTTTCATAGGCGACCGGGCTGAGTCTGTTCCAGTCTTCATAGCGGCTGTTCATGGAGGCGACAATGGCGTAGCGATCATGGCCGGGCCTGGTCTTCGGATAATAAACCGAGAAGGTCTTGGAGTGGGTCTGCATGTCAAGCAGCTCGGCCGAATCGAAAACGGGGGCACTGGAAGTAAAAAGCAGATCTCCTCTGTCTTCAATATCAGCATCTTTTTTCAGGCCGATATAGACCTGACAACTGGAGTTGTTAACGCGAATCGCATCGGCCTGTTCCAGAAAATCGCTGGTAAAGGCCTCGCGACCAGCCAGATCATAAATAGTATTGGTAATACCGCTGTTGGAAACCACGGCCGGGGCGGTGATTACTCGGCCGTTCACCTCAACGCCGCGAACTTTGCCTTTTTCCACCACAATCCGGTCAACCTTGGCATTGGTGCAGATCATCACCCCGTTTCTTTCCAGATCTTCAGTCATCAGCCGGATCAGTTTATCCGTACCGCCCTCAAAAGTGAAGACGCCCTTATTCATGAAGTTGGAAAAAACGATACCATAAGTGATTGCCGGATCGTCAAGCGTGGAGCCGTTGGCATAGGTGATCGGTTCCATGAGCAGGCGATGAACATCAGTGCGGCCGGGGAAAAATTCTTCAAATAACTCCCGGGTGGTCATCGTCTGGTCATCATAAAAATTCATACCGGCGACTGTGGCGAAGAAGCGGTCGATAACCGGCTGGGGAATCTTGAATTTTTTATTCAGCAGGGCAGTGAAGTCAATGCGATCAAAGGTGGTTTTCAGGGAAAACTGGGGATTGTCAAAAACGATATTTTTTAGCTGGACGATGGATTCGGTGATTTCTTTGGTCCAGTATTTTTTACAGGTCTTGACCATGCCGTAAGGAAAGCCATGCAGGGAAATATCGAATATATGGCCGTTTCTCTTAAACCAGGTGGCCAGGCCGCCAAGCTGATGGTGAAATTCCAGGAGTAACACCTTATAGCCGCAATAAGACAGACGTTTGGCCGAGGTCAGGCCACCCAGACCGGAACCGATTACAATGACATCATAGCTAGCAGCAGCTTTATCTAAAGAAAAGGGCATGAAATCGAATTTATTATTGTTGCTAATTGCTTAAGTTCGGGACAGAATATGCTGGTTGATCATGGATACACCGCTCAGCATGGATCCTACGATACCCAGGAAACCTTGGTCGGTGCCGGCAAGAAAAAGATTGTCGTAGCCTATATCGCCATTCTTGATTTTGTCAGGACAACCATAAATAGCGCCTTCTTTTTTGGCTGTAAAGCGTTCTATGGTAAGAGGTGTAAAAGTATCCTCATATACAATATCCTGGCTGAAATTACCAATGATTTTCTCAAGTGCCAGTTTGGACTGGCCGGCAGTCTCGCTTTTGGCTGCAAGGTAGGCCGCTCTGTCCGCAGCAAGCGCCTTCCAGCTGCCATAATCGGCAAGATGAGTTGCCCGCAGCTCCAAGAAAGGCTGGGCCTTGAGATCTTGGAAATTCCCCGGAAAGCAGATTACGCCACTGCTGAAATCAACCAGATGGTCAGGCCGCTGATAGCGAAACTTCTCGCTGCTATTAAAAAAAATAATAGTTTTTTCCTGGGTAAGATTTTGCCGGCAACCGGCAGGCAGGCGGAAGATGGATTCGACAAAGCCAAGCCGGGGTCGTTGCTTCGGCAGAGGCGGCACCGCAAGAGCAGCCAGGGTTTCTTCATGGCCTATAGTTGACAGCAAGTTATCACAAGTAATAACCTCGCCATTGGTCAGCTCCACTGCCGAGATCTTACGGTCTTGATGGATTATTCTGGCAACGGTGGCCTGCAACCGAATCTTACCACCAAGTTCCTGATATTGTTTGAGTAATGTATCGAGAAAATCCTTGATACTGCCTTCGGGCCGAAACATGCCTTCCAGGAAGATGGCCCTGAACATAATGACAAATTGACCCAGATCCATATCGTTTTCCAGGCTTGAGCCGTAATACATCAAGGGGCAGAGCAGCATATCGACTAACAGCGGCTCATCGAGGGTAGTGAGCAGTAGGGTTCTGGCCGAGCGAAAGGCGGCGGCCTGAAATGGATCATAGTCCTTAATGATCTGCAGAAGTCTGCTGAACCCCGGTGCCCTGCGCGGAAACTTGGTCTCAATCTCCTGGTGCAGCAGTGCAAAATCGTTGCTGAAGCTCAGTATTTCCTGGTTGCTGAAGAAGATGTCACTTTTGATTTGTTCATGAAAAGTGAAGTCTTGGCGTTTTAATTTCAGTTGCCGGAGCAAACGGTTGAGCGGCGCTGCTTTCTCTTGAGGAGGAGCGAAATTAGTGATGGCATGGAGGCCGGTCTCAAACAGGGAGTTGTTGCGGTAATAATAGGAGTTAAGACCACCAATACGGGAGTGTTTTTCAAGGATCAGGACGTCGGGATTAAAACGGGCAAAACGAATTGCGGCGGCCAGTCCCGAAAGACCGCCGCCGATAATCAGGAGAGGGACATGCACTGGTTAAGCGTTCTTCAGCAATGGTTCCAGGTAATTAACACAACTGTCAAGAGAGGCCAGCTGGGGGTAGTCTTCTTCAGGAATCTGTAGTTTATGCCGCTTGCGGAGTTCCATGACAATATCCAGAAAATCCATGGAATCAAGATCCAGTTGGTCACGCAGCGGCTGGTCGGCTTGCAAGGCCTCGAAATCGGCATCTTCGTCAATGTCTTTGATAATCTCAAGAACGAGATCTTTAATAGCGTCACGGGTCATATCGTCTCCATATTATTCACTAAAAGAGTGGATGTCTTTTCAATATGTATAATATCAGTTTCAGTCTGAAAAGGTAAATGTTGTCAGGCAAAACATTCCTTATACCATACATTGCCGCTCTTTTTATATATTATTTAAAAATTATTTTTTATTTCACATATTTTTTAACTATGATCACCGAATTGATCCCCACCATCCCAAAAGAGTTGTTGAGAATGGTGGATACCGATTGCAACTGGACCGGTTTATTAATCACCATATTGGGCAGGGCGCATTCGGGATCAAGGTTGGCAATATTGATGGTGGGGTGGACCATATTATCATCAAAGGCGGGCAGATTGCCGGCAAGTTCCAGCACCCCGGCAGCCCCCATGGCATGACCAATGATTGATTTAGTATTATTGATATAGGTAGCTGGTGCCTCAGCAAACACCTGGCGGATGGCCTTACATTCTTCAATATCGCCCTGTCTGGTGCCGGTGGCATGAGTGTTGATGATATCAATGTCGGAAGGCTGCAGCCCGGCGCGCTTCAGGGCCTGCTGCATGCACTCAGCCTGTCTTTTATCATATGGCAGCACAAAGTCACGGGCATCGGAGTTGATACAATAGCCGGCAATCTCGCCATATATCTTGGCCCCGCGTTCCAGGGCCGTGTCCAGCCGTTCCAGGACATAGATACAGGCCCCTTCCGAGACCACGATACCATTTCTAGCCATATCAAAAGGCCGGCAGGCCAGACGCGGATCCTCGGCCTCACCGAGTGCCCCTTGGGCCTTAAAACTGGCGAAAATACCGAAGGAGCCGGTTGACTCAGAGATGCCGCCGGCAAGCGCCATGTCCACTTCTCCCAGACGCAGCATCTGAACACCCTGAATCAACGAGGCATTGCCGGCGGCACAGGCGGCCCCAATAACATAATGGGGACCTGTGATCCCCAGGCTCATGGTGATTTCGCCTGCCGGATTGTTGAGAACGGTTCGGGGATTGTGGTGATGAGTCCAGTAGTTGACATCATAGTTATACTGGCTGATATTAAAAATCTCGTTTTCAGTCTCTACCGTACCATGTTCAGTAAGACCAATATAAACGCCAATGCGGTCCCGCTCATAATAATCAATATCCAGTGCCGAATCCCGCATGGCTTCATGGGCACAATAAACCCCAAGGCAGCCGGCGCGGGTGCCACGTTTATTTTCTTTTTTTTTGCGGTATCTGGTTTGATCAAAGGTACAGATTCCTGCCGGCGCCGGACCGAAATAACGGAGATCAATCTCTGTTATTTCACTGATCCCGGCCAGCAGTTTTTGACGAAAATCCTTGAGATTGTCAGCATTGGGTGCGGCCAGGCCAATCCCTGTTATAACGATTCTTTGCTGAGTGCTATCCATGATGGCTGGTTGACGAATGGAAGTGGGCTTATTATAACACAGTTAATTTTCCGTAAAATGAGCAGGCTGAAAATATGTATATTTAGGATATATTGCTGAATAATTCAAGGAGAATGCTGGTTGTTACAGAAAAACCGGTATTGTTGCTAAGAGAAAACTGGTTTCAGGAGATACGAATGGATGATCTTGTCTATGATGTGGTGATTATTGGCGCTGGGCCGGCCGGGATTCAAGC
This sequence comes from Desulfobulbaceae bacterium UBA5611, assembly GCA_002424635.1. Taxonomy (GTDB): domain Bacteria; phylum Desulfobacterota; class Desulfobulbia; order Desulfobulbales; family Desulfocapsaceae; genus UBA2270. Next base: position 38,684 of record DIKT01000067.1, on the reverse strand, counting down.
GGCGATCCATGCGGTGCGCAAAAAAAGCAGGGTTTTGCTGCTGGGTCGCATTAATCGCAGTTCCCTCTATTCAGCCCATGTAGAAAACTATGCCTGCATGGAAGGGGTGAAAACAGGTAAAGAGTTATTGGAAGCAGGGATGAGCCAGGTCAGAGGCTTTGGTGCCGAGCTGATGGAGGCTGATGTCTTAAAGATCCAGCAGCAGGAAGATCTATTTTCCCTGGCCCTGGAAAGCGGCACAATCATCAGCAGTCATGCTCTTATCTTTGCCACGGGTACGGCCAGAAAAAAACTGAAGGTGCCTGGAGAAAAAGAATTTTCAGGTCGTGGCGTATCCTACTGTGTCGATTGTGACGCCAACTTTTATCGAAAGGCAACGGTTGCTGTCATTGGTAATGCCAGTGCTGCTATTGATGGAGCCCTGACCCTGACCGGTTACGCCTCCAAGGTTTATCTGGTGAGTCAGGATTTAGTGGCCTCAGCCGAACTGCTGAACAAGCTGCACAGTTCGACCGTTGAACATTTGGCAGGGACCTGGATCAAGGAGATTCGAGGCGATCAGGCTGTGCAGTCGATTCTTCTGGAAGACGGCAAAGAAGTAACCGTCGATGGTGTTTTTATTGAACTGGGCGCCAAAGGGGCCATGGAGCTGGCCCTGGAAATAGGGGTGCAGCTGGATATGGAGACCATGACTCATATTGTCACCAATAAACTGGCCGAGACCAATATCGCCGGGGTCTATGCGGCTGGAGATATCACCGGTCATCCTTATCAGATGGCCAAGGCCGTGGGCGAGGGTTGTGTCGCCGGTATGGAAGCAGCGGGTTTTGCCCGGAAACAGAAAGCCGGCAGCCAGTAGTTTTTTCTCTTGTAGTTCAATATAAAAAAATAATTTTAGGAGAATTCTTATGCCATCAACTACAGAAAATCTTATGACTGCTTTTGCCGGTGAGAGCCAGGCCAATCAGAAATACCGGGCCTTTGCCAAAAAGGCGGAAAAGGAAGGGTTCGTCAATATTGCTAGATTATTCCGGACCACGGCCGAGGCCGAGCGCATTCATGCTGAAGGACATTTGAAGGCCCTGGACAAGGTCAGTTCCACCGCTGACAATCTACAAGAGGCCATCAATGGTGAGACCCATGAATTTCAGGATATGTACCCGCCCATGGTGGCCCAGGCCGAGGCCGAGAGCCACAAGGCCAAGGTCATGTTTAAATTTGCGGTCAAAGCCGAAGCCGTGCATGCCGAATTATACCGCCAGGCCCTGGAGGCCGTGCAAAAAGGAATAGATCTGGAAGTGACCGGCTTTTATCTCTGTCCGGTCTGCGGCCATATTGAACTGACCGCCCCTCCGGAAAAATGCCCTATCTGCGGGGCTAAAAGTCATATCTTTGAGCAAGTCGCTTAGTTCTGACATAGCAGCAATCATATTGTTCACCTGTTTTCAGGTTTATATACACTTTGCAAACAGGTGAACAGTCAAATATTCATTCATTCTTGTAACGGTCTGGTGACCAGCTCCGCCCTTCTTCATTATTCTGTTGTTCCAAAGCGCAATTATTTTTCAGATAAGCCAGTCCGGCGTGATTGGTCAGATCAAGATGAATCGGCGTGACCGAGATATAACCGGCGCTGATGGCGTTGGCATCGGTATCCTCACCGGGATCCAGATGAGGTGTGCCGCCTCCGATCCAATAATGTTTGCGTCCCCAGGGATCAAAGGTCTCCTGAATGGCATCGGCCCACAATCTTCGTCCCTGGCGGGTAACTTTCACTCCGAGTATGGTCTCAATTGCCGGGATATTAGCATTAAGAAGGGTGTTATCCGGTAGGCCCTGTTTCAAGATGATGCCGGCCAGCCAGGCGGCCACTTGTCCGGCAATAGTGAAATCATACGGTTGATCCCCGGCCAGTGAGACCGCCAGGGAGGGAATGCCATACATGGTGCCTTCCACTGCTGCCGACACCGTGCCTGAGTAGGCAATGTCATCACCAAGGTTGGGGCCGGGGTTGATTCCTGAGACCAGAAGATCCGGGGGATGCTGCAGAATTTTCTTTAAGCCGATGGCCACACAATCTGTAGGGGTGCCGTCCAGAGAGTAGAAATCATCCTGAAGCTTGGTCACCTTTACAGGACGATTCATGGTCAGCGAGTGTGAGACTGCCGAATTGTCCCGATCCGGTGCCACCACCACACAATGAGCCAGAGGACGAAGTGCCGAGATGAGAGCCTGCAGACCAGGGCTATGTATTCCATCATCATTGGTAATGAAGATAAGCGACATACTTTTAAAGGCCTTTCCTGTTAATTGAGAAATTAATTAAGGTAGCGGCAGGTGGATGGTGAACAAGGCCCCGCCGAGTTCCGCCCGGCCAGCATTAATGCTGCCGTGATGGGCTAAAACGATCTGTTTGACGATCGCCAGGCCAAGCCCGGTTCCATCGACGCGTCTGGTAAAAAAAGGCTCAAAGATTTTCTCCAGGTATTCTTCTTCAATGCCTGTGCCGTTATCACTAACCTGTAAGATGATCTCCGCCTGATTTTCGGCACTATTCCGCTCGTCCGCTTCTATCTTGATCTGCTCTCTGCCTGGTGGGCAGAAGGGCAGGGCGTTGTGAATCAGCTGACTGAGAACCGTGAAGATCTGGTGCTGGTCGGCCCACAATGACAGGCTAGGCTCTATGGCGATCTGGAGGTTACAGCTGGCTGGCCATAAGGGATCAGCCTGGCAGACCTGCATAACTTCATCCAGGCATTTTTGCAGGGAAAACCATTCACGTTCTGTAGTTTCCGGTTTCGCAAATTTAAGAAAATCAGAGATAGTATGGGTCAGCCGGTTTGATTCACGGAGGATGATATTGATCAATGCCCGGTTGGTTTTTTGCTCCGGGGAATCAGGGTGGGAAAATTCCTGGGCCAGGATCTGGGCCGAGCCGGAGATGGCCGTGAGCGGATTTCTGAAATCATGGGCGATGCCGGCACTGATCCTGCCGATAGCGGCCAGTTTTTCGGCCTGGCGCATCTGCTGTTCCAGTCGTTCTATTTCGCTGATATCCTGAAGAGTCAGGATGTTGCAATTCTGGCACTGACTAACTGCATGTTCCTTTGATGTTGGCTCTGCTGAAAGTGTAAGCCGGGCGCAAGAGTAGCCCACTATAATTTTTACACCATCCTGACGAACCAGATCAGCCGTCAGGCGTGAGCCTTTTTTGTTACAATCCAGGGTTGGAAAAACATTATCTAGTAATTGGCCGGGAAGACTGGCTGGTGAAAAACCGGTAATGCGGCCGATAGCATTATTGGCTGAAATAATCTTGTTCTGGTCATTAATGGTCATAATGCCGGTGGCGATATCATCAAAGATCTGCTTGTAAAGAAGGGACAGGCTGTCAAAGCTGCGGACTGTATCCGAAAGGGCGGCCTCGGTCGTCAGCAGTCGGCGGGCAAAGATAGCACTCAGGATAGCGGCCAAAAAAAAGGTTAATCCCAAGACGGCAAACTGGTTGATGCTGGTAAACAGATTCTGCTCTTGAAAAAAATCATAGCGGTTGAGAAAGGCAGGATAAATTCTCATCTGCTCAAGGCTAAGGACAAGACCGTATTGCAGGCTTGCCGCCGCCGCCGCTACTAGGCCACCCTTCCCAGGAAGAAGCAGTCCCCCGGCAATAAGGGGGAAAAAATACAAGGGAGAAAATACGGAATGCGAAGAGCCGGTAGCATAGACCAGAAATGTGACCAGGAAAATATCAAGTTGATTCTGGAGGAGAGCAAAGCGGTGGAGATTTTTTTTACTGGCCAGCAGAAAAAAGGCAGAGCCGATGGTTAAAAGATAAATCCAGCCAATATAGACCAGAAGCCAGTAATAGGGCGGAAGAATAATCTCCAGCTGGTCGCTTTGCAGAAAAACACTGATTCCCAGAAGCAGGCTGTAGAGAATGACGCGCAGTAAGAGCATCCACAGCAGCTGGTCTTTCACTAATTTGTCCGGTGCTCTTCCAGTTTGGCGGATCCGGTTATTGACAGTCTTGAAATCCATGATGCCTGCTCAGGTGAGGTCTTCAAATAAATATTTGAAGACTAGTTATCTTCAATGCCATATTTTTTGATTTTATAGCGTAATGAACGAAAACTGATATGCAGTAATTCGGCGGCCCGCATCTTGGAGTGGTTGCTTTTTTCCAGGGCAAAATAGATAATTCTTTTTTCCAGGTCGTTAATAACTTCTTCCAGACCCCGCTCAAACAATTCTTCCTTATTGGCGACCGCCTGAAATAGAGGCTCGGTCTCGCTTTTATTCCTCTGTTCAGAGCGGTACGAGGACAGGGTCAGGCTTTCCGGCAGGATTATGTTGGAATTTTCCAGGGCTACCCCCCTTTCAATAATGTTCTCTAATTCACGGACATTACCGGGGAAATCATAATCCATCAGGACCTGTAAACCATAAGAGGAGATTTCCTGGACCTCTTTGCCTAGTAATTTTGAATGCTTGTGCAGGAAATGGTTTACCAGGAGGGGCACGTCACCCTTCCGTTCCCGTAAAGGAGGCATACGAATGGGCACTACGGCCAGGCGATAGAACAGGTCTTCGCGGAAGCGGCCGGCGATAATTTCCTCTTCCAGGACCCGGTTGGTGGCCGCGATAATCCGGACATTAACCCGTTCAATTCTGGTAGAGCCCACCGGCTTTATCTCCCTTTCCTGCAGAACTCTGAGCAGCTTGGTCTGGATGATAGGAGTCAGTTCGCCGATTTCATCCAGAAAAGCCGTGCCATTATTAGCCAGTTGAAAAAGACCGGCTTTATCATTGATGGCCCCGGTGAAGGCGCCCTTGACATGGCCGAAGAGCTCACTCTCCATCAGATCTTCAGGAATAGCGCTGCAGGTGATCGGTACAAAGGGCTGGCCGGCCACTTTGCTGTGCTGATGGATGGCCTGGGCCACAAGTTCTTTACCGGTTCCTGATTCGCCATAGATAATAACATTGGCGGGTGTCGGGCCGACACGCTGGATCAGATCAAAGATTTTGATCATCTCCTGACTCTTGCCGATAATACCAGGAAAGCCGTCGGCCGCTGACAGGCCAGGGGCTTCGGTTTTGATGCGAGAGGTGGCGGAGCGGATGATGCTCTTGATCTCGGCCAGATTGAACGGTTTACTGATATAATCAAAGGCCCCGTCTTTCATGGCGGAGACGGCATCATCCGGAGAGACAAAGGCCGTGATCAGGATCACGGGCAGATGCGGATAGCTGCCCTTGATATTGTGCAGGAGATCCAGGCCACCGATGCCGGGCATGCGGATATCACTGATGACAAGATCGAAGCCTGTGTTTTCCAGGCAGTGCAGGGCGGCGGTGCCATTATCTACCGTTTGGACCTGATAACCTTCTTTTTCCAGCAGGATCATCAGAAAATCCCGCATGCTCCGTTCATCATCAACAACGAGGATAGATGTCATTGTGCCCTTTGTCCTCTATGCTTTATCAGTTGGCACTTTCCGCTGATCTTGAGTTTTTTGATATAAGACTCCCGGCAGGTAGCAGCAGATCGGGAGACGGCTGGCTCGCAATAGACGAGAGCTACCGGTCTGCGCGATCTGGTATAGCGCGCCCCCTTTGGCCCGCAGTTATGTTCACTGATCCGTCTGGTCATGTCTGTGGTAATCCCGGTATATAGACTATTGTCATTACAGCGCACTATATAGACATACCAGGACGTCATAGCTAACCCATTATTACTAACAATGAGACTGCTACCAGGTGCGGACATGACCTGTGTCCATATGAATAAAATCAGATTGCGGATAATAGCCGACCCCGCCCCGTTGGAATGCCATTGCAATACGGTGCAAACGACCGGTATTAACCGAAGGCAGGCGGACATCTATGGCCTTGCCGCTCATATGCAGGCTGTGGCTGGCAACACCGCCGCTTTTGCCTTTGAGCATGGTGTTGGTCTGAGGTGATCGATATCCTGAGATTACCTCAAAAGATTCCTCGGAACCAACAGCCTGCCGCAAGTCATAAAGAATGTCGAGGAGGGTAGGATCTATGGAATGAATATCTCCTGTCCGGAAGTCTTTCAGGAAATGGTTTATTCTGCTCAAGGCGTTAGGGATATAGTGGCCATTCTGGAAATAGACGAGAGATAATTTTTTTAAAGTATGAGTATGGTAAAAGGACAGGCTCCTCTTTTCCAAGCGGGCCAATAAGGCCGTGGGTGACGAGAGCAGAAAAACGGGGGCCATAGCCAGAGCTCGGGACAAAAAGTTTCGTCTATTCATTGATTTTTCCTTGTGTAAACGTCCTATTCTTTAAAAAGTATTTGCTCAAGCTGCCGGTCCTGATCATAAATGTCAGTATGAAAAGAAGCCAAGCCTTGCTGATCGCTTTTGACGGTCTGGTAGGTGATATGTACCGGCAGCGGTTCCGGTAAACGGATAATGGTTCTTTTACCAGAATTTATAATTTCATGGAAGCGCTCCTGGCTCCAATCATTGTGCCTATTATTCATGAGAAAATCAGCTAATTTAACCGGTTGTTGCAGGCGAATGCAACCGTGGCTGAAGGCCCGCTTGGCATGTTTAAAATTAGCCTGAGAAGGGGTGTCATGCATATAAACACTGGAGCTGTTGGGAAATACAAATTTGATGGAGCCCAGAGCATTTTTTTTGCCGGGTTCCTGTCTTAACTTGAACCGGCTCATCTGTTGTGGATTTATCTTATTCCAGTCAATAGATAAAGGATTTATTTCTGATGCCTCGTGGCTCCAGTCACTGAACACTCGAATATTACTCGAATTTAGATAGTTGTTATCCTTTTTGACCTCTTCCAGTATTTCGTTACGGGCAATACTGGGGGGGATATTCCAGAAAGGATTTATCTCCATATATTGAATCAGGTCGCTGAATACCGGTGTTTTGTTGAGAACAGTGCCTATAATAACCGGCATGTCGAGGATAACCTGATTATCAGTTATGCCTTCGAGGTGAAAACCGGCAATATCTACCAGCACGTATTTTTGACCAAGATCATGGTCCTTGCCGCGCCAGCGTTCAAGATTGATCAGAATCTGTCGGACTTTCTGCTGGGCGGTGATATTCATGGCAGCAATAGTTGCTGTGCCTATCACTCCATCGCCGGTGAGACCATGGCGAAGCTGAAAATTTATTACGGCCTGCGCCAGCAGCTCATCATAAGTGGTGGTATCTGTTGTGGCGGCTTGGAGAAATCCCTCAATCTGTAATCGGTTCTTTATGGTCGGGATTCTGGAATCGTTTTCACCTGGATGTATGGACTTGCCGGAAGCGATCGAAGGCCAACCGCCAGCTGCAGCCATATCCTGATAATGAGGTAAAGCGGCCCGCAGATTGGTATAATATCTATGAGTCGGCAGCAGGTTATTCATAAATAAATTAAGATCTGGAGCAGCAAGGGCTGTTTGAATAAGCTTCAGAGCGTCATAGGCGGCTATCTTTTTCTCTTTCAAGGCAGCGGGTGAATTGAATGTGAATTTGGAGCGTCCACCACCGATATCGTAAGTATAATTGATAAAAGCAAGAGTCAGTAAGGTGTCGAGCTCAATCAGGGCCTCAGGAGTTTTATCATTCCACAGAGAGGTGAGCCGGCTTATATAATATTGCTCCGGATCCAGACCTTCTATTGTGGCATTTTTTATAACCGACAACAATATTGCCGCTTTTTCGGCAGGACCATCTATGTTGACCCACAGTGGCTGTAAACCCGTTTGGCCATAAACAAGAGAGAGCCAGCGTTGCATGTTATGAAGCCTGTTATTGTTCGGAGAATCAGAGAAATCAGCAGTGAATTGCTCCAGTTGATCATACAAAACAAGATTCAACTGTTCAGCGGTGCTGGCAAGACTGATTCCAGGGTAGAAAATGAGGAGGCAGAGCAGGGAAGGAATGGCAAACAGTGTGTTCAGCAATATTAAGCCTTTATTGAAGGGGTTGCCAAGAGAGGTTGTGGATGGTATGTAATTGAAAATAAGGATATGTCTCGATCCTTATCTAGCGATCTGTTCGATGTCAAAATATCCCTCCACAATGTCGCAATATTATAGCCTTTGGAGAAAATAATAGCAAGAAGAGCCATGATGGAACAAAATAATAAACTGGAACAAAAATCAGATCAGGAGCAGACGAGCGGGGAGGCTATATTCCATCCTCAGACTCTGACGGATCATCTCCGTGATCTGCGTTCCTGTCTGCTTATTTCTTTAGCGGCGGTGGTTATTGGCTTTGCCGGCGCCTATGGTTTTGTTGACTCCATAGGGATCTGGTTTTTCAAGCCACTTACTGATGTCCTGCCTGAGGGCTCATCACTGATCTTTACTTCATATCAGGAAGGGTTTTTTTTTATCTGAAGCTCGCTCTGGTCTGTGGTCTATTGCTGGCCAGTCCGGTTATTTTTTATCAAATCTGGCGTTTTCTAGCCCCTGGTCTCTACAAACATGAAAAACGCGTACTGCTGCCTTTCTCCTTTCTTTCTACTCTTTGTTTCCTAAGTGGTGCTTCCTTTGGCTATCTGGTAGTCTTCCCGCCAGCCTTTCGTTTTCTTGTCGGCTACAGTAATGAATTTTTGATGTCGTTGCCGGCAGTCAGTGAATATTTTTCACTGGCGATTCGGTTGCTGATCGCCTTTGGTGTGATTTTTGAAATGCCGGTGTTGATGGTTTTTCTAGCCAAGATCGGGGTGATCACTTTATCTTTTTTGAACCGTAACCGTAAATACGCCATTCTGGTCAATTTTATTATCGCCGCTGTTCTAACTCCCACCCCGGATGTTGTGAATCAGCTGATGATGGCGGTACCACTGATGGTTCTGTACGAGATCAGTATCGTTGCCGTCTGGTTGTTTGGGCGAAAAAGCTTTACCAGTTTTCAGCCAACGGCAGATGAACAGAAGGATGGTAACCCTTAAAAAATTATTCAGAGATAATGATTTCTTCCCCGCCTTTCTGGATTTTTTTCTGTTGGTACGATATAAGTAGAAGCTATTAATTTTTATTATTTTATTAACTGGAGATTGTGATGAGCGTGACCGGAGATTTTGCAAAAGCCTTGGAGATTGGACGTCCCCCCAATATCAAACAATTGTTTCCTCACTCCCACGCCCTGCTGGTCAGCGGCAAGGTCATTGACCGTGCCCTGCAGGCCAAAGGCGGGGCCATGACTATGGCGGCTAATGGCCGTAATATATTTATTATTCGCGGGGCCCTGCAGGCAGCTCAGCGGGCAGATGCGGCATTGATCATTGAGATTGCCCGTTCTGAGGGCGGCGCCCAGGGCTATTGCGCCGTTAATTACTGGAATATGGCCAGGCAGGTTGATGCCATGTGTAATGAGCTGGGGATTACCGTGCCGGTGGCCATCCATGCCGATCATTATGGCATCAAGAAGATCGAAGATCTGGCGATGGCTAGAGTTGAAATTCCCACGATTTTTGAGGCAGGAATTACCTCTATTGCCATAGATGCATCCCATATGGCTGATGATCTGAACCTATTGGCCAATATTGAGCTTAATGCCTTGATCCCTTCGTGGTCAGGACTCGAGACGGAAGTGGGTGAGATCAAAGGTTCGCAAGGTCTCTCCACCGTTGATGATGCCTCTTTTCTTATCAAGGGCCTGAACGCCCATGGGATCTGTGCCGACTGGATCGCCCTTAATAACGGGACCACACATGGCATGGAAGCGAGCAGTCAGGGGATTCAGGTGGAATTGACAGCCGAGATACACAAGGCTCTGGTCCCCTATGGTACCTCCGGTGCCCAGCATGGTACTTCCGGCAACAGCTCAGAGCGGTTACGACAAATTGCCAAACAGACGCACACCACCAAGGCCAATGTGGCCACAGCCCTGCAGATGGTTTCCTGGGGGGTAGAAGTTAATGAATATGGCAATGCCATTCTCGATGATAGCGGCAACTTGAAAAAGGTGAGCGGTGAAGGAGTCACTGAGGAAATGTGGCAACAGATGACCTCATATGCCGAGAGCAAAGGATGGAAAAGCGGCGATTATAAAAAACTGAATCTGCCTTTTGAACCCCGGCTCCTGGGGCAGCCCCGCAAGATTCGGGAACGCATGGCCAAAAGAGTGGAAGATTTTGTCTATACCATGCTGATGGATGTATTTTATGCCGGAGGCAGTGCCACCCATGCCAGAGAGGTAATTCTTGAGGCTGGTTCTTATGACCTGGGGCCCAAAGTCGGCATGATTGAAGATCCGGCGCAATGGACTCGAGAATTGATAATTGAACGGGCGAAAACACTTGTTGTTAATAATGGGCCGCAAGGTAACTTTGACGATTGAGTCGGCTGGCATGCATCAGTTGGTCGCACAACAAGCTATTGAATTTTAGGTCAATGATTAAAAATGAAAAATTAAGGAAGCCATGAAAAAAATACTGGTAACAGGGGCTGCTGGTTTTATAGGAGCGCATCTGGTGAGACGATTGGCTGACAAGGATGCGGAAGTAGTCGGTATCGATAACTTAACTGATTATTACGATCCCCAGTTAAAAAAAGACAGACTGACTCATCTGGCAACCGGGCCAAATGTCCGTTTTATCAACATAGACATAGCCGATCGTCAGGCCATGGAAAAGTTGTTTCAGGAGCACAGTTTTGATGCGGTGGTCAATTTGGCGGCCCAGCCCGGGGTGCGCTATTCCCTGATTAATCCCTACTCATATGTAGATACCAATATTGTCGGTTTTGTTAATATCCTGGAGGGTTGTCGCCATTCAGGCGTTAAACACTTTGTCTATGCCTCTTCCAGTTCGGTGTACGGTGCCAATACCAGGCATCCTTATTCGATCCATGACAATGTAGATCATCCGCTCTCCCTTTATGCGGCCTCAAAAAAGGCCAACGAATTGATGGCTCATACTTACAGTCATCTTTTCGGGTTGCCCACCACCGGGCTGCGTTTTTTTACCGTCTATGGCCCATGGGGCAGACCGGACATGGCGCCAGTCCTGTTCGCCAAAGCCATCCTTGCCGGTGAACCGATTAATGTTTTTAATAACGGTAATATGGAACGTGATTTTACCTATATAGACGATATCGTCGAAGGGGTTGTCCGGGTTATTGACAAGGTGCCTGAGCCTGATCCGCAGTGGAACGGGGACTTCCCTGATCCGGCTACCTCATACTGCCCGTACCGTATTTATAATATAGGTAATAATAAAAAAGAGAAGCTGCTGTATTTCATCCAGGTGCTCGAGGACAATCTGGGACGAAAAGCGGAAAAAAACTTCCTGCCCATGCAGCCTGGTGATGTTCAGGTTACTTATGCTGATGTAGATGAGTTGATCCGGGATTTTGATTATAAACCGGCTACTTCATTAGAAGAAGGTGTACGTAAATTTGTGGAATGGTATAAAGATTACTATAAATAAAAAAAGAACCAGATATAGATTAATCGCTCTTTAACGAGTTTTCAGAGAAATTCTCTATATCTGGTGTCTATCTTATCAAACAATATAAAACACGCGCTATAACTCTCGCCTCCTTGTGCTTCCTGCTGGGCCTTCAAACACTAAGCAGGGTTGTTAGCAGGAGGGTGACGTGGAGATGGCTGTATGCGTGGCCTGGGGAGTGAAAAACGGGAAAATCATGTCGCCTGCTGTTTTGGTGCTGGAGATGACCTGATCCAGGACCGAGTGATTGCCGTTTTTATTCATTTCAATCAGTTCCCAGCAATCTGTAGCGTTGGCGATGGCCTGCATGAAAGCCAGGTGTTGGGTGTGTCCGGTGCGATGGGCAATAACATGACCAAGGATAGGGCAGCCAAGAAGCGCCAGATCTCCGACCAGATCAAGAACTTTATGCCGGATAAATTCATCGCTGAAGCGCAAACCTTCTTCGTTCAAGACTGTCTTTCTATCCCAGTGAATGGCAATGACATTGCTTAGATTTACGCCTAGTGCCAAACCTTTCTCCCATAATTCTTCCACCTGTTCCACATAGCCAAAGGTTCTGGCCATCGATATCTCTTTGGCAAAGCGGTCTCCGGTCAGATTAATGGAATAACGCTGAGTCTGTATGAGTTCGTCATTAAAACTGATCTTGCCGCTGACTTTAAACCCATCGTAGGGAAGAATCCGGATAAGGCTGTCACCATCATTATATGTAATCTCTTTGGTGATACGTAAGACTTTACGCAGGACTGCCTGTTTTCGTTTTCCTGTCTGCTTGAGAAGAAGCATAAAAGGGCCGGCGCTGCCATCCATGATCGGCACTTCAATACCGTCAAGTTCAATATCGGCATTATCAATACCGTAGCCGTGCAGGGCGGCCATGAGATGTTCTGTGGTGGAGACTGTGATGCCGTTGTCACTCAGAGTGGTGGCAAGGCAGGTATCAACAACTTTGTCCATAAGAGCTTGGATATGCAGACCGGAAGTCATATCGCAACGGAAAAAACGAATCCCGTTGTTGGCAGGGGCTGGTTTGATCGCCAGATTAACAGGTGCACCGGAGTGTAGACCAATGCCACAACAATGGATAGTCCTACGCACGGTATGTTGAAATGATTCTGTCTGATGTGTCATTGTAAAGCCTTGTATTTAATTTAATATAATGAATTTTATATAAAATTATGCAAAAATCAAGCCACCATAAAATGCTGATATAAGTAAAATAAATTTCTTTATATTTTAATATGTTAAAACATATTGGGCGCGGGCTTAGCTGTTAAGGTATTGTGGGAAAAAAAACACTAAGAGCTGGAATGTGGTAGAAAACACTTCATTTTATTTAAGCGGATGGAGTCTTTCCAGAATAAAAGATTTTAATTCGTTATCGATATGAGTTTGCATTTGCAGACTAAAAAGGGGAAGAGAAAAGTCAAAGTTTTTTAGTTTAACCATATCTTTCGCGGTAGTAATAAGTCCCTGAGCTCCGGTATTCAAGGCTTCTTTCTGAATCTGCCTTATAATTCGCGAGGTATAAGGTTGATGATCCCTGAGGCCGGTAAAACCAGTTAAGGAAATGTCTTGCTCGCTCAGGGTATGTTGAAAAGCTGCCGGCCTGGCAATACCGCAAAAACCATAGAGCGGCTTAGGCAGTATGGTGAGTGGATATGTCTGGTCTGTTGTTGCCTCTTTTGCCGCATCAGCTGTGTAAGAACTAAAAAAAACAGGTTTGTGAGGAAAACGATTCTGCAACAAAGCAGCAAAACGCTGGGCCCTGTCTCTATTGCGCGGTGAGGTGCCTGTCATGAGAAAAGCATCACTACGCAGAAGGGCAGAAACAGGTTCCCGTAGATCGCCACCAGGGAAGACCCGGCTATTGCCGGCAAGATAATCCGCGCTGAATAATACCAGATTGATATCACGGTCAACGGCCAAATGTTGAAAGCCGTCATCTAATAAGAGGATATCACAGCCGAGAGCCTGAATGGCATATTGGCAAGGCAGGGCCCGAACAATACCCGTTATAATGGGTATCCCGGCTAAGGTCTCGGCCATGAGTCTCGGTTCGTCCCCTGCCTGTTCAGCATCAAGGAAAATCTCTTTACCATCTGATACCACATTGACTTTATTGCCGGTGACGCCGCCATAACCACGGCTAATTATAGCTGGTTTGTAACCCTGATCCTTTAGGAAATTGGCCAGATAACTAACGATAGGAGTCTTACCTGTTCCGCCCATAGTAAGATTGCCGATCGAGATAACCGGCACCGCCATTTTATAGCGACGAAAAAAATTTCTTTTGTATAACGAGGAGCGAAGCTTCATGGTCGCACTGTACAGCGGACTAAAGGGTCGTCCCAACAGATATAAGTTTTTTTTTGAATCAGGCATAGGAGTGACCTAATTAAAGGAATATTGATCTATAAAAGACATGAATTTATTAACGCGTAGACAGGAAATTGAAAAAGGTGTTTTTTTTGATCAAATGATATTAATATATTTTATTTTTTAGGTGATCATTGAATACTCTCTTTTATGAAGAGTTTCAGCTATAAAAATGCCCCGGAAGAGAGAACAGTGAGCTGGTTAGTGTAATGAACGCAGGTAGAATTTAAAATAAGCATCAGGATTCATGTATAATTAAGATGAATCCGTTTTATATTAAAATAACTCTCTTTTAGAAGAAGGCCTGTAATAATATTTTTATGCAGGCTCTTTTGTTTTAGATGCAGCTTGGAATTTTTCTATTTCAGCAGTTAACTTAGGATCAAGATGTGATTTAAATCTTGAAAAATCACAAGGATTGTAGATGAAGATAGTAAAGGCCGGAGTGATTGGTGTAGGTTATCTGGGAAAATTTCATGCCCAGAAATATGCCAAAATGGCAGGGGTGGAGCTTGTCGGCGTTGTTGATAATGATCCGGAGATTGCCGCCAAGGTTGCCGCGGATTATGGTTGTGCAGCTTTTACTGATTACCGCGAGCTATTACCAAAAGTTGATGCGGTCTCTATTGTAGTGCCCACCAGCTTTCATCATCAGGTGGCGCTTGATTGTATTGAGGCGGGGGTAGATATCCTGCTGGAAAAACCGATGACTACCACCCTGGCTGAGGCCGATGACTTGATTCAGCGGGCGGATGCCAAAAAACTGATCCTGCAGGTAGGGCATCTGGAGCGTTTTAATCCGGCTGTCCTGGCCATGGAAAAATTTTTGACTGTTCCCGTATTCATTGAAAGCATCCGGATCTCAACCTTCAAGAACCGAGGGGTGGATGTGGATGTCGTACTTGATCTCATGATTCATGATATTGATATTATTCTCAGTATTGTTCATTCACCCCTGAAGTCCATTCAAACAGTCGGTGCCCCGGTAGTGACGGCTACCACTGATATTGTCAATGCCCGTCTTGTCTTTGAAAATGGGGCCACTGCCAATGTGACGGCCAGTCGCATTGCCCTGACCAACATGCGCAAAATGCGGATATTTCAACCCGGTTCTTATATCAATGTTGATTTTGCGAGCAGAAAAGTGATGACTATCCATCTGACTGGTGATATTCAAGAAAATGGCGCCCCTGGACAGGATACCCAGGTCACCTCTTTTCCTGAAAGTGATGCTTTAAATGATGAGATTATCCATTTTGTTCAATGTGTCAGGGACAGAAAAGAGCCCCTGGTTTCCGGACGCGCAGGACGCCGCGCCCTCGAGGTGGCCCTCCTGGTAATGGAGCAGATCAGCCAGAATAAGGATCTGGAAGTATATCAGCAGGTTAACGCAGCCCTGAAAATGAAGAAAATATTATGAACATTGACGATCTTCCTGTTACAGCTAAAAAAATTATGATTATTGCCGGAGAGGCCTCTGGTGATCTCCATGGCGCTCATCTGGTTCAGGCCATGCGCCAACAGAGGCCAGGGCTTGTCTTCTGTGGTATGGGTTCCAGGGAAATGGCGGCCGCCGGCGTTGAAATGCTTTTTGATGCCGGCAAAATTGCGGTGGTGGGTCTGGCCGAGGTGTTTACTCATTTGCCTGACATCCTGGCAGCACTAAAGATAATAAAACAAAGGATAAAGGAAGATCCGCCGGATCTTTTGATTTTAATTGATTTTCCGGATTTTAATCTGCTCCTGGCCAAAAGGGCAAAAAAGCTGGGCATTCCTGTCTTTTATTATATCAGCCCCCAGGTATGGGCCTGGCGCACCGGACGGGTAAAAACAATTGGTCAGTTGATTGATACGATGGGAGTTATTCTGCCCTTTGAAGAGTCTTTTTATCGCAGTCGTGGGGTTGAGGCCCATTATGTGGGGCATCCACTGCTTGATTCAGTCAAAGTGACAATGGACCGAGCATCCTTTTGTCGCAAGTATGGAGTCAACCCGGAGCATAAACTGGTAGGCCTTCTGCCCGGCAGCCGTAAAAAAGAGATCTCCGCACTGCTCCCCGATCTTTTAGCTGCTGCCAAGCGTCTGGTCGGTAAATATGAACACGAATTCAGCTTTCTTCTACCTGTGGCCTCCACTAT
>DIKT01000067.1:0-22686 GCA_002424635.1 Desulfobulbaceae bacterium UBA5611 | reverse complement strand
TCAAACTGATCCATGAGGATCGCTATGATATGATGGCTGCTTGCGATGCAGTCGTGGCGGCCTCCGGGACAGTAACCCTTGAGCTGGCAATACTTGAAATCCCCATGCTGGTGGTTTACAGATTATCGCCACAGACTTATTTTTTCGGAAAATTGCTGGCCAAGCATATGCAATTTTTTTCCCTGGTTAATCTGATTGCGGAACGGTCGCTGGTAACCGAGCTGTTACAGGATGAAGTCAGCCCCGGCAGGATTGAGGCAGAACTGGCCCGTCTTCTTTTTGATGAAGTATACCGCAATGAGATACAGGCAGGTCTGATTGAGGTGTTAGGTAAACTGGGGCGGCAGGGTGCTTCTGATCGGGCTGCCGGCCTTGCCCTGACGCTCCTTGAACAAAAGTAGGAGCATCAGAAGAATTGGGATAGACCACCTTTTGGCTTAACGTGGTCTGTCCCTGGTCTGTCCCCAATTCTTCCATTTGTTAGCCAAAATTAATGTGATTCTTAGTTAGGTCTTTATAGCGCTTGTCGTTGTGAATTTTATGGAGAATAGTCTGATTTTCGATCAAAAACTCTAGAATTTCTTGAATCCGCTCACTACGCGCGTTAGCGCGTAAAAGAGTTAAAACGCTTGCCATATGCTGTTGGCAGTGTTTGTTATCTAAATTTACTCTCACTTCGTTGGAGTGCATCGCCACAATAGCATTAATGATATTTTGATCACCAAGCATCCCGAAGAACTGATCATACAAAGGACGACCTGCCGGAGAAACACCTGTATTATATGCTATGCCTTTGCCGATACGGCAAATCAACACAGTTTTAATAAGTTTATGCACCCTCTCCACCGGAAGGTCATTTTCAGTCTTTAAATAAGAAAGTATTTTTCGCATATGCGGGGGTTCATTGTAAAAATTATCCCAAGCATATCTAGCCTCCAAAAGATCATCAGCGTGACCATCCAGCGATATGATTCTAGCATCTAAAGATTGATAGCGATTACCATCACAAAACGTAAAAAATTCAATGCCGAATGCATGTTTCTCGTTATGAAGATTATTTTTGTATCCGTCGAGTGTCACTCCAAGCTTGTATTTGACATTTTCACTACTTTTATTCCAAATATGTGGAGCAAAAAGAGCAATATTTTTTCTGACAATGTTTCCAGTTGAATCTGCCGTATATATGCCAAAAATGCTATTGAGCAAATTGTCTGTATTTTGAAGAGACAGATCATTCAATGGCTTTTCCATGCTTTGTATCGTGGTATCATCTAGGACATTAGTAGACCTTTTAAGATTTTCAATAAATGATTTTATCTGTATAGCGGAGGCTGAAGGTTTGTCATTCAAAATATCTTGAACACATGTTTGAAGCCAGCCAAGAAGTTCAAATGCATTTATGGAGTATGAATTTGGGTGAGAAGCACCAATATCATTTCTCATTGTCAATATATGATTTAACTTGGTGTAAACAATGTCAGATATTAATTCGAGTTTTCGGCATGAATTAATAAGGGTATTATCTTTTAACCCAGAAAGATCTTCTTCAGTTGAATAGAATTCTCTGCGCCCCCCACCAGCTGCAGCATCAAAGAACATATCGAGGCCATACAGTACAACCTTTTCTCTCAAATTTAGTACAACCTCATTCCAAACATAATTCAGCGAGGCATCAAACAAGCCTATAGCAGCGCCCGCCACAAATTTTGATAGGTATCTAGCATCTCTTTTTACCTCTGCCGGTAAAGATTCTATGAATGCAGGAAGATTATTCTCAATAATTTGACGCTCTGGAAGAGCTGCTATTATATTTTCTGTGGGCAAGCCAAGATGGGCTAAGTATGCTTCAAATTTCGTTGTATCTGTAGAAAGTAACCCTGTCCCCGGTTTTGCAATCAAAACTGAACTCATTCGTATATTTCCTTTCTGGTTTAAGGTTGGTGAGCGGCTAACCGGACCCGTGTCGTTTGCGGTGTCCGTGTGCAGCCGGTTGTTATACGAAAGTACTAAGTTTTCTTTCTTCTTTTCAACAGTCTTCTCTTAATAAATGTGTAAGCTTGTAATTTTATATTGTCCCAAATTAACAACTTATCATTATGCTTAATCATTGCTCTAACATCGCCATCCTGAGAGATAACAAATCCAACTGCATCATTATAGTTCCAACAATATCTCATCATTGATCTATGTCTTGTGCCAAAATGATTAAAATTTACTTCCTTAAGTGATGTTTCAGTAGGCATTTGTGTAGAGCAAGTGAAAATACTATCAGGATCGGATGGGGATTTAATTTCAACACCGAAACCACGAACATCCATACGTTTATTAAGCAGAACAAGGCCATCCACACGGCTCAACAATGATATAAACCATAATGACCCATCAATCTCACTTCTAATATTTCTCAAATTTTCTTCTGTGGTGGATTCCTCTAAATATAAATCAAGAGGGATATCCTCATCATTTTCAATGTAATCAAATATTTGGTCTGATGCATATGTACTTTCTGCTAAATTGGTAGCTCTATTTATTAATGCTAATCGCAGGCGATTATAAGAAACTGGATATTTAACATTCAGACCCCTTTCTGCTCTTACACTCGAAAACAGAAGGGCTCCACCATGGCCATAATTTTTTATTCTTAAAATTAACCTACAGATTGTACTAACCCAATATTTAGTAAATTCATCATCCCAATTTGGCCTATCATCATAAGCAGCTAATCCGACGTTTCTTTTTACTGATTTCAAGTAACTGTTAATCCCAATCTGAAGAGCGTCTTTAATTGGACCTCTTGCAAAAACATCAACAATTCCCCGTACAATTCGGTTAACGCGAAGTTCTGCTATTTTCTGGTACTGAGTATATGCTACAATGTTTCCTGGTCCCTCTAAACTAGCTTGAAAAACACCAGGTCTCTCTGGCCCTTCCTCAGACTCAAAGTTAACATAATCATGATACCGATTGCCTTGGTCTATAAGGCCCCAAATAAATATTTCATCATTTTCATTATGATGTATTGCAAGGGATGATGTTCTTGGGTCTGAAGCTTTAGCTAATTTTATAACATTCGATAAATTGAACTCTATAGGTGTAGAAAAATTTACAAATCCCCAACGATCTTGCACTATTCTTTCAGGTGGCTCTGGGTCAGGACTACTTGAATCTAAGTAAACAATGTTAAATATAATTGGTTCTGATTCTTCTGTTTTAATGCTCGCAAAATACATTGTTTCGAATAATGAAGTTAAAAGTTCTAGCGATGGAAATGAGGCTTTCTTATGTTTTATTTCTGAAAACACTACAGAGGCTAGATCTTTTGGATATTTTGCTAATTCCATAATTTAATCCTGATCATTCAAAGCATAACGACGTCAATCATCCGCGCCGCTTTTTGGCGTCGGCTGAATTGGCCTGGTTATGGCTGTATTTCTTTTTCTGGCAGAATTTGCTTGCCATGACGAATAGTAAGTATCGATATTTTGTTTTTTTCTATTCTGTAAATGATTCTATAATTCCCATAAATCAATTCACGAATATCGTCTCTTTGGGTTTCTGGAACAATTCGACCACTCTTTGGCGATGATTTTAGCAGTTGAACCTTATCAAACAAGACTTCAACCCATTTTGTAGCAGACGCAGGGTTGTCTAGAGTGATATATTCTGCAATTTCTGTTGTTCTATCTACTGCGAGAGGGGACCAAATGATTTTCATTTTCCAATCCGCCCTAAAATTGATGCTTTAGCTTTAGTATGTTCAATACCAGCCCCTGCATCAATTTGGGCTATGGAAATTTGTACGTCCTCTAATAATTCAATTTTTTCCAGCATAGCTTCATATTCTGCGACATCAAGTAGTACAGCTACCCCTTTCCCATACTGGGTAATGACTAAAGGCCTTTTTGTGTCATGTACTTGTTTTAGAAAAGAAGCAATTCCCGTTCGGAATTCTGACATAGGGCGAATGTCTTGGTCAATTTTCAGTCTTTGCATAATGTACCTCATTGTTGTTTTTATGGTACATTATACTGTACGTTATATTGAGCAATCAAGTTATTTTTTTTGTGGGGGAGGCATAACGAGCATCTGCGGCTTGTCCGCAGAATGTTCTTTGTTGGGCCATTTTTCCTTAAAAGTCGCTTTTGACCATAGGAATGAGGGGTTAAAGGCAAAATGAAGTCTGTTTTTAATGATATTGTCTATTTAAATCAACAACATGTCTTGGTCGGACCCCGATCCATGCTCTTTTCATGATGCTTGTTTGCAAGACCTGACCCCTTTTTTTTGCAACTCAGTAATCATGCCGAAGGCCAATTAGTTAAACATTACCCAGTTAAAATATTTGCCATAGATAGCAAAGATTTGTTTGTGGAAAATAAGGATCGTCATAAGGAAAATAATTGAAATGATCCCGGTAGCATAATAAACACTTTTAACAGGTGTACTAGCACCACAGTTAGGACATAATTTAGCACACAAATCAACAGAATGAGCACAAGTTCTACACTTGTATAATTTGTTCATATTGCCTTCCGCTGGGACGACTTGTTGTTTAATAATATTTTCCTAAATAGTGTTACCACTCGTTTTGCGTTTTTCCATTTACAACGCGTTTAAGGCATAATACAGCCAAATTTCATGCCTTTCTTTTGTCAAATCAAAGAGTTGGCTTGGTCCGACCCCGTTTTTTTTATTTAGCAGACCGAAAAGTGTAAGAACTTGTCATTGGCTATTCTGGATTCAGTATGACGTAACAGTAATCTGGGATGGTATCCCAAAGGATTAATCTAATCAGCTCGATCTCTTCGTCAGATCTATTCCAATAACCGTAATGTCGTCTACATTTGAGAATTTCGGAGAAATCCGCCGCCAATGGTCCTGTAGAGAGGCGGTTAATCCCGCAAAATTCTCACGATTATTACTGCTTGGCACGTCCCAGCCAGCCTTCTCGCCCCGATATACGAGCAAAAAGATGCCTCGGTTTGAGCGATTATCGCGAAGATAGTCACCGCAAAGCTGGTTTTCGAGGCGCTCAAACAGTGCTGGTCCGGTCCAATTGTCGGCGAGCTTTAGTTCGGCAGGAACCGGCCCATCAAAACCTGTCCCATGGAATCTCAGGTCTGGCTTCTTGGCGTCGGCAAATTCCTCTTCCTGTGGAATGGAATACCGTCCAAGTGCTTTCTCACGCAGTTCCCGCCCAATGTACTTGCGCATGTCGGTTTCTTGCGTAACGTTTTGCAGAATACCCGCGATGCTACAGTCACCGTGTTCCAAATCGTCCTTGAGATCTAGAAGTCGCAGGACGGCAAGATCAGCCAATTCCCTGTGATTGCTGGGTGTACGCTCCAGTCTCTCGTGGAATTCCCTCACCTGTATGGGCGACCAAGGTTCAATATCGCCGTCCTGTTCGGCTTTTGTCTTTGCATGAAGTAATATCCAGGGCCGAGACGCCTCTTCAGGATGTACCTTGGCGATGTCCATCAGCGCCAAAAATGATTCTTTACCAGGAATCTGATTAAGCAAGTTAAACAGGCTATTCCGCGCATCCTGTGCGTTGTCGCGCAATCCTGGCGAATAGGCACCCCTACCGGCACGGTTGATATCCTCTTGGCTCCGGATGTACTCGTGCACCAGCAGGTAGAGTAACTTCAGGTACACCGGTGTTTTGAATGCTTGCCGCACAGCAGTCCCGTCATTTCTGTGATCGCCCCAAAGATGAGTTATGAAGGCCATCGCGAACAAAGTTCGCTTCTTCAGGTCAACTATCTTTCCAATACGAGCTTTGAGTGCTGCAATTGCGGCATCGGGAGCAACGCCAGTCCATACGGCAAACCAGCGAGCCAAATGATCCAGCTTCTTTAAAGTGCAACATTTTCGAGACGCCAACTCTTCAATTAGGTCATCCGGCAAGGTTGATCCCAGAATAATCTTCAGCAACTTGTCCAGGTTGGCCAAGTTCTTCGGCTCCGTTTTCTTCAGAATCTCGTAGATGTTGAGCGCGATCTGATTCCAAGCCCACTGGCCCGACCAGCTTACGTCGCTTATGATGTAGTGTGTTTCTGTCTCTATCTTCTCTATTGACAACTCATACCTGATTTCTTGCATGAGAAAGTCGCACACAGTCTTCGGGTGCGTCTCGAAAAGCTTAGGAAAGCCAGATGGGAAGCCATTCAACTCAAACGACGCGTACCTGCACGCGAGTTTGACTTCCACAGCGTTAAGATTCTTCGGCCAGTCTTTAGTTTCATGAGCCTCGATCTCAAGACCAGTGAGGCCGATGATGACGGCATAAGGCGTATGGTTGAGTGAAGCGCCTTCTGATCGCAACTTTGGTTCATAGTGCCGCCAAAAAGAAACTGTGCCATCCCTATAGACGTGCGCGACTTCATATCCGTACTCCGGAATCAGCGTTTTCCAGTTATAGTCGGTCCACCGCGAGGATGTGTTCCTGCCCCGAGCCTGTTCGAAGAGGTAGTACAAGGGGTTTGTGATGGTCCCAGGCTTATTGCGAAGCGATGCACGAATCTGGTCAAGATTTTCGTTAAGGTATCTCTTCCAGTCCGCGTGGCATTTATCTTGTCTTTTTTGACGTGTTTCAGCTTGCCTTTTCCACTTTGCATCCTGTTGTTTCCAGCCACGCTCTTTCAGACTTTGGGCGGGTGGCCTCAAATAGGAACCGAGTCGTTCAGACAGTTCATCATTACCTGCGACTAACTTTTTCAGTTGATCACGCCATGCCCGCGGCCGATGAGCAGCTTTGTAGAGATTGAAGGCCAGCGACAAGGCAATCAATCTGTTGTCCAGAAGCGTTTGGCGAGAAATCTCCTCAGCTACATATTCAAAATCGCCTCCTTCGAACCGCCAGAACGATCCGAAAATCGAGGCTCGCCAGAAGTCAGTCAGCCGCTCTCCATTCTTCTTGTCAACGGCCTCCCTCGATTTTTGTACTTCAAACCAGAACAACGCACGGTTCAACTCCTGCCATGCGGGAACGATCTTTGAGAATTCTGCCTTGATTCCGGTCAGTTCATCGCTTCCGTAACCGCGTACAGCTGAGAAGTTGCGCAGGATTGCAAGTGCATCTGGATCGAGCGATGCAGGATGACGGGCCAAGATCAGTCGCTCGACAGCTTTGCATGCCGGTGCCATCAACCACTGAAATTTCTCGGATACTTCGCAATACCGGCGTTCGATCATCGGGGGAAGACTAAGCAGCCTGTTCAAGCCGATCACAAGCTGCAGAAGCAGCTCAAGGTCAGCGGTGTCAACAAATTCTGTTACGCCGTCCGTTAGATGATCAACAGTATAGCGCTCCTTCGGTTCGCTCTTTTCCAGGCATGCGAAGAGCCAAATCAAGGTCTGTTCTGTCGGCTGGACACCTTCGAGAAGTTCAGCAAACCACTCTCGCTTAAGTTCAGATGCCTCAGCCAAAAAGTTCTGACGGACATGAGCTTGATCCTCATTGGAACCAATGGCCATGATGGACCTGAATGCCGTTATGCGGGCGTACTGTTCTGCAGTTGGTGTTAGCGCAACGTCCATGGCTTCGGGCAGTGCGCCCGCAAGCTGCCCGAGCCATACCATGCGGAGTAGGAATGCCGTCAGATCTTCGTTGTCTGCATACTGTCGGAGCAAAGCGCGAACGTCATCGGTCAGATCAGAGTTTGCGAAACGCTGGACAGCTGCGTAGTCATGCATCGAGCGACGAGTGGCACCGTCGGCCATTTGTTCGCAAACTTCGTGTAGTATATAGCGTCGGACCTCTAAAGGTAGCTGACTAGGATCGCCGCCTTCAAAGATAATCTCAGGTGCGACTTTGCGGACACGCTCCCTGATCTTCTCATCTAGAATTGCCAGCCAAGGCAAGATTGGACGTAGCGTAGGTACAACAATCTCCAAACCGTACTGATTGCGAAAGAATAGCCCTTCGATGGTTCGGCGCGATGTTTCACGCTTCAATAGTTCGGCGAACCACTCAGCGACGAGATACTCTCGAACCGAGCGATGGTGGAAGCGTACCGCGCCATAAATCGCTTCGTCAAATATGGGCCGCGACAGCAAAATCGACTGGTCCTGGTCGTCCCAATCGGGAAGCACGGATTGTACTGCGATCCCTTTGGAGTTCTCCGCTCCATCGGGAATCCTGATTGTCGGATCCTGAGCCAATGTGGTGACTGCCGCCAGGAGTCTGGTCCCCTGACGAGCTCGCTCTGCCGAAAGTGGTCGGGCATCGGCACGATCTTGGTCACGCTCAGCCAGCCTTCGATCAATGCTGTTTCGCATGATCTCAAGGCGAGTTCCAATCCAACCTTTGTCGATCCAGAATTCGGTAAGCTCCTCCAGGTCCTGAGGACGCGATGTGAACGACCAGGCGTCTGCGCGTTCCACTGCATCGAGAAAATATTTGCTGTCCTCGATTCCTCTGGCCTTGGCAAACACCGCAATCTGATCAGACGTGAGATCATCGATCACAACGATCTTGAAAACCGGTTGGGCTCTGCCCTGGGTTTCAGTTTCGGTCTGTAAGCCTCCTTCAGGGCCATCATCTTCAGCTTGAGAATCACGTTCCGATGTTACTGCCGCCGCATAAGGCAGCTGAGCGGTACAGCAGGCAAGATCCGTCTTGGGTCGCCATGCTGTCGTCCGACCGGTTATGACGATATGCGTCCGGTCTTTGGCTGTACTGATCCGCCTGCTCAGCTTGCGGATCGCGAGCTCAAAGTCGCGAGGATCTCGAAGACGCGCTTCGTCCACTGAGTCCAGGAGCAGCCACCCCTCCTCGCTCGACGCCAGCCATTTTTCAAAGTCCTCGTAGGTTCCTACCTCAAAGGCATCCTCGAAATATTTGGGGATATTTTCTAAGCGAAGGAAAAACGCAGGTTTTCCATCTTCCCTAAGCGTGCGGGCGACGTTGCGAATTTCTTCCGTTTTGCCTGAACCGGCTTCGGACAGAATGATCAGGCGGTACTTATTGATAAGGTCGGGCCAGCCGAGGCGCTCGCCAGCACCGAACGCACGGCTGACATCCGCGTCGTCGTTTTGACTGCTATGTTCCGACAGCTCATGGAATGTCCTGTGGAGCTCGACAAATTCGTAGTTTGAATCGAAGATGTTTATCAGATCCATTTTGATCATCATCCAAGTTTACAGATCAGCAAGGTTCCACAGATCTATGATAGGGTTACTTCAAGGCCCTTAGACTCTGAGGACCCTGCGCAGCAAAAGGTCACTCAACAATATTATTGTGACAATTTTGGTATTAACTACTCCATTATGGATCTTGTGATATAACGCTGAATTGTCGTATTTTTTTCACCATAAAAAATACGTTTTTCTATTCAAATTGCCTGAAAATCACAGAGTCAAAATACAAAATTTTACATTGTCTAGACAGAGTATCAATTGCACTTTTGGTGTCTTCAGTGAACCTTGTCTCAAGGTTCACTGAAGGTTTATTTACCAAAATTGCAGACAGGATACTGGCAATTCTTGCAGTTGCGGCAGAGTCCGCCATGACCCATGCGGGCAAATTCCTCCCGGCCGATGAACTCGCCGGTCAGAATCCGGGGCAGGATAAGATCAAAGATCGTGATCTTGTGAAACATGCCGCAGGCAGGCAGGCCAAGGACGGGAATCTCTCCGATCCGGCCGCTGAGAAACATGGCGCCCGGCAGCACCGGCGAGCCATAGACCATATCGGTGGCCCCGGCCTCCTTGATGCCCATGCGGGTCACATCATCGGGGTCAACTGACATGCCGCCGCTGGTGATGATCAGATCGGCGCCCGCAGCGATGCAGCTATGGATGGCCTCACTGATCTTGCTGATGTCGTCCGGGGCAAAGACCACCTTGATCACCTCGGAACCCAGGGCCGTCAGTTTGGTGCGCAGCACCGCTTCAAACCTGTCTTTAATTCGTCCGTGGAAGACCTCATTGCCGGTAATAACCAGACCGGCCCTGGCCTGGCGCAGGGGTTTGACCTCAATCACCGGGGCGCCGGCCCTGGCGATGGCCACGGCCTCATCAATCAGGGAGCGCGCTGCAACCAGAGGAATCAGGCGGGTGCCGGCAATGGTCTCGCCTTTTTTCACCGGGGTGTTGGTGTGGAGGGTGGAGCACATCACCTCGCCCAGCATATTGAACCGGTAGAGGGCGTCGACGTTGATCTTCAGCAGGCCGTCGCGGTCGGCGATGATGGTAATCTTGCCCTCCACCGGCTCGGCAGAGCGGGTGACCCCGTCACCAATCAGGGCGGCGGCCAGTTTTTCCGCGGCCTCATTCTCATGGATCTCTGCCGGTCCCAATTGCAGCACATAAATATGCTCTTTACCCAGGCGCTTCAGATGGTCAATATCTTCCTCTCGGATGATATGGCCTTTTCTGAAGGCGCAGCCTTTGAACTTATCCTGAACGATTTCGGTAATGTCGTGGGGTAGGACCATGCCTACCGCCTTGTCAACGGCAACTGTTGTTCTCATTATGCTTCCTAGAGTTTATTATTTTGATAAGTTTATACGCCCCGCGACAGCTGGGGCCAAATCAGGGTGTGCAATTGCAGCTGCAGGCGTACGGCCAGCTGATCCTGCAATATCCAGGTCGCCAGATCAAGCGGACTGACCTGACCTCTGGCCGGCGAGAACAGCACTGGTCCGCTCTGGCTCAGATTATGCCTGTGCACCAGATCACGCGCCCAATGATAGTCATTCTGATCGGTGAGGACGAATTTGAACTCACAGGTCCCCTGGATGATGCTGTTTCTAGCCCTGGCGTAAGCAATATTGTCAGTCGCAAATGCCTCTACCATGCCGCTGCCCGGTGTTTTTATATCCATAATAACAATAGCTTCCCGGGCAACCTTATCAATCGGCCAGGAGCCATTAGTCTCAAGGAGCACGGTGCGCCCCCTGGCGAGGAGTAGTTCTATTAAAGGGTGGACATTGGTTTGGACCAGTGGTTCGCCGCCGGTGATTTCTACCAAAACCTCCGGATATTTATCAACAAAAGCCAGGATTGCAGCAAGGTCCATCGCTGTCGGTGCTTCTTCATAAGTATAACGGGCATCACAGTAGCCGCACCGCAGATTGCATCCAGCCAGTCTGATAAATACGCAGGGCAGCCCGGCATAGGTCGATTCTCCCTGGATAGAATAAAAGAGCTCGGAGATATTTAGATACTGTAGCGCAGTCATCCCTGTATCTGTTGTCTGTTATGACTAAGCGTCTTGGCCATAATAAGTCAATCCTGAGTTATCGGTTTCCCCAATCATAACACTGTAGAGGCTGTAACGATCATGGTTCAGGGTGGCCTTCAGCTGATCAAATAAAAAGACGGCGATATGTTCAGAGGATGGGTTCTGGTAAAGAAAGGCCGGATGTTCATTGAGATCGCGGTGATCGAGTTGGTCGACGATTTCGTTCACCTTTTTTTTGAGAATTTTGAAGTCTATACCCATTCCCAGTTCGTCCAGTTGCGTGGCCCGGACGGTGACCTGCACCTTCCAGTTGTGGCCGTGCGGTTGTTCACAGTTACCTGGATATTCACGCAGATGATGGGCACCGGCGAAATGGGTTTTGATGAAGATATCAAACATGGGTGGTTCCTCCGTGGCTATTTTTTTTAATATGGGTCAGCCGGTTATTTAATTCAATGCGCAGGGCTGAAAACCTTGGAAAATTCGTTGCTGAGATGGTAGGGTGGCTGTGCCGAAGACAGCTGTCAGCGGCTTATCTTTTTAACTTGGTCTCTAAATAATGCACCATATTGTAGCAGAAAAGGAGTGAAAGAGCATGGCCTTTATTGCCCCTCTCAAGGGAGTACATTTTAATCCGCAAAAAGTCGGGAAACTGGATGAGGTTGTAACTCCGCCTTATGATGTTATCAGCGCCAATGGTGTTGATTCCTATCTTGCCCGTAATCCTTATAATATGATCCGGCTGGATATTATCAAGAGTCTGGGACCAGGCGATGACAATGACGCACGCTACCAGGCAGCAGCCGACCTTTTTCAGCAGTGGCTTGAGCAAGAGGTGCTGGTACGTGACTCGACACCCGGGATTTATCTTTACCAGACCGAATATTCCCATCCCTCCGGACAAAGACTGACTCGTAAAGGCTTTGTCTGTCTGGTCGAATTGGCCGAGTTTGCTGAAGGCGTGGTCAAACCCCATGAACAGACCTTTGACACGGTGATTGCTGATCGATTGCGCTTGACTGCCACCTGCAAGGCCCAGTTCAGTCAGATCTTCTCTCTGTATTCGGATCCCCGTAATGAAGTGATGAATCTTCTTGAACAGGAAGCAAGCGAACCAGTGGGATCAGTGACTGACGCCGATGGTTGCATTCATAGTCTGTGGCGGGTCACGGAGCAGAAAACCATCAAGGAGGTGCAGCGCCATTTGGTGGATAAGTCCCTCTATATTGCCGATGGTCATCATCGTTACACCACCGCTCTGGCCTACCGTAAAATGGTGGGTGAGGCTCAAGGAGGGCTGGCGGCCAACAGTCCGGCTAATCATATTATCATGTATCTTTGTCCCATGGAGGATCCCGGTCTTTCCGTCTTGCCGACCCATAGATTATTACGGTGGCCAGGGGCAATGGCTACCCAGGAACTATTGCACCGCCTGAAGAACTATTTTAATTGTGAAGAGGTGGTCAGCGGCAGTCGGGAAGGGGTGATCGCTGAGGTACTGGCGCAAATGGGTGAACTCGAAAATCAGTCGCCCGATAAAAGCTCTTCCACTTTCGGGGTTTATCATCCGGCAGAGGATAGATGCTTTCTGCTCAGCCTGAAACAGGAGGCCCGGGATGTGCTGGCCGGTCGGGCGGAACCGCTGAGAGATCTGGATGTAGTGGTTCTTTCCGACCTCATCATAGATAAGGCCCTGGGTCTTGATCATCATCGCTGCGAACAGGAAAATCTGGTTGGTTATTATAGTGATCACGAAGAGGCCCTTGATATGGCGATTAAAGAGAGTCTGGCCAAGGACGAGTTTACTCCTTTGCTTTTTGTCATGAATCCGACCAGGGTTAAGCAGGTCAGGGAAGTGGCCGATGCCAATCTGATCATGCCCCATAAATCGACCTATTTTTATCCCAAGATCATGACCGGTCTGTTGTTTAATCAGCTGGTTGATGGCGAGGAAATAGACACACTTGCCTGATTGGCGCGGACAGTCCTGCAATGGCCAGTGATCAGACAGGACCAATAGACAGAATAAGCTGTGACACCCTGTTTGCCGGGAGATTACACTGCCTGCAGCATCGAGCCGGTTACCGGTTTTCCGTGGATGCCGTGCTGGCCGCCCATTTCTCGCGGCCAGCGCCAGGAGAGATTATTCTGGATCTCTGCGGCGGCTGTGGCATTATCGGTCTGATCTGCCTGTATCGCTGGCAGGAACAAATCGCCTCTGTCAGTTGTCTCGAATTGCAGCCGGCATTGGCCGAGCTTGCCTCCCGCAATATAGTCATGAACGGCTATACTGCGAATATGACAGTAACGCCTGGCGATTTACGGCGTATTGGCGATTGTTTTTCGGCAGAAACTTTTTCCCAGGTGATCTGCAATCCACCTTTTTATAAAAAAAATTCCGGTAGACCCTGTCGGGATCAGGAGTCTTTTATCGCCCGTCATCAGGTACATTGTACTCTGTCCGAGGTGGTGGCGGCTGCCGCGCTGATGGTCAAAAATCGCGGCAAGGTAGTCTTTGTTTATCCTGCCGCCGGGCTGAACACCCTGTTTATTGCCCTGCACCAGCATCATCTGGTTCCCAAACGGCTGCAGATTATTTATAGTTATCCGGATGACGCCGTTCCGGCCCGGCTGATTCTGGTCGAGGCCGTCAAAAATGGTGGTGAGGGTCTACAGGTTCTGCCGCCATTTTATATCTACGAGCGACGTCTAGGTGCCTATAGCCAAGCCATGCAGCGGCTATATGAGCCGGATTGGGATCTGGAACAATGATCAGCTGGTATTCATTTGCTCATTGCCCTGCTGACAGGGAGATGGAAGACAAATGGAAAAATGCGTTCGGATAAAAAGGATACTTCCTGATGCTGGCAAAGGTACAGAGCGGGGCAGTGGTAGGGGTGGATGGGCTGGCGGTGGAAGTCGAGGTCGATATCGCCCTCGGTCTGCCGTTTTTTACCACCGTTGGCCTGCCGGATGGCAGTGTACGGGAGAGCAAGGACAGGGTCAAGGCGGCAATCAGAAATTGCGGCTATGAATTCCCCAATCGGCGGATAACCGTTAATCTGGCACCCGCCGATATTAAAAAAGCCGGGGCCGGTTTTGATCTGCCGATGGCGCTCGGCATCCTGGCGGCCACTGAGACCTTGCAGAGTACCAAGCTTGACCACTATTGGGTTCTGGGCGAGCTCTCTCTTGACGGCGGACTGCGGCCGGTGCGTGGCGTCCTGCCCATTACCCTGGCGGCCCGTGATCTGGGCATGAAAGGAATTATTGTCCCGGATGCCAATAAGATGGAGGCGGCGGTCGTTGATGGCATTGATGTGATCGCAGTCGATAGCCTGCATCAGGCCGTCGAATTTCTGGCAGATAAAAGAGAATGTGCCCCATTTCATCTTGACCCCGCCACTTCTTTTGCCCAGGCCAGGAGCCATGAGGTTGATTTTGATGAGGTCAAGGGGCAGGAAAATGTGAAACGGGCTCTTGAGATTGCCGCCTCAGGAGGCCATAATATTTTGCTCAAAGGTCCACCCGGCTCGGGTAAGACCATGCTGGCCCGCCGTCTGCCCACGATCTTGCCGGATCTCAGTTTTGCCGAGGCCCTGGAGACTTCTAAGATTTATTCCATTATCGGTCTGCTGCCGGCAGATATGCCCTTGATTGCCACCCGGCCTTTCCGCTCACCCCATCATACCATCTCTGATGCCGGACTTATCGGCGGCGGTCAGATCCCGCGACCGGGTGAGGTTTCGCTGGCCCATAATGGCGTACTTTTTCTTGATGAGCTGCCGGAATTCAAGAAGCATGTCCTCGAAGTACTGCGTCAGCCGCTGGAGGATGGCACTGTGACCATTGCCCGAGCCAATCTTTCTTTGAAGTTTCCAGCCAGAGTAGTGCTGGTGGTGGCTATGAACCCTTGTCCCTGTGGTTTTTATGGGGATAAGCGCAAAGAGTGCATCTGTAATCCGATGCAGATTCATAATTATACGAGCAGGGTATCCGGGCCCTTGCTTGATCGCATTGATCTGCATCTGGAAGTGGCGGCCGTGCCTTTTAAAGAGATGAGTGCCGAGCGGCAGGGTGAATCATCAGCCGTTATCAAGGCCAGAGTCGATCAGACCCGCGCAGTCCAAAAAACACGATATGCCCATCATCTTAAAGTATTCTGCAATGGTCAGATGGGGCCCAAGGATATCAGAAAATATTGTGCGCTGGATACGTCCTCAAGCCGACTTTTGGAAAAAAGCGTGGAGCAGCTGGGTCTCTCTGCCAGAGGCTATCATCGGATCCTGAAGATAGCGCGGACCGTGGCCGATATGGATGGCAGTGAAGCTTTACAGTTGAGTCATGTCGCCGAGGCGATCCAATACCGGCGGATGGCCTGATGGCACATTATAAAGCAAAAGCGTGAGCGCTGCTGGAAACTCAAAATCGACCTTATAAAAAATAAAGGCTGCCGTTTCTGCTGTCCATAATCGCCTCAGCGCCATGGGGTAGGGTCATGTTCGCTGGCCCATGGCCGATAGGAAATCCTCCCCAGACAGGGATCTGGCGCGCGCTGGTTAGCTGCAGCACCCGATTCCAGATTGTTTCGTGATGACGGATTTGCTCGTTGCTTTCCATGGTCTTGCTATAGGAAAAATCGCCAAGAATGATCCCGGCCACATCCTGCAGCTTTCCGGCCAGCCACAACTGAGTCAGCATGCGATCTATCCGGTAAGGCGGTTCTCCTATATCTTCGAGAAAGAGAATACGTCCTGCCAGCTCAGGTTCAAAAGGGGTGCCCAGCAAGGTGAGCAATGTGCTGAGATTACCACCAATCAACCGGCCTCTGGCCTCTTCAGTGCCTCGCAGCACCTCAACCCCTTTTATTTGCAGAGGAGCCCGCCAGTTTCCAGTCAGACACTGATAAAATCGTTCAAGGCTTTCTTTATTACTGTTAGCCAAAGAACAAAGAGTCGGTCCATGCAAAGAGATAAGGCTGCTCTGCTGGCAGCAGGAATTGTGCAGCACTGTAATATCGGAAAACCCGATCAGCATCTTTGGCCGGCTGCGTACCTGCTCCAGATCGATCTGCCCCACCATCCGCAGGCAGCCATAACCGCCCCGCACGGCCAGCAGGGCTGAGACTTCGCTGTCAGCCCACATCCTGTTGAACTCATATGCTCTGTTGGCGTCGCTGTCAGCCAGATAGCCTGTACCCGGCCAGAGATCACGAGGAAATCTTGGCTCAAATCCCATGTCTGTAAGCAGTCTGATGCCGGCGTTAAACTCATTATGATCACGGATCTGACCGGCAGGTGCGATTATAGCAATAACGGCTCCTGATTGGAGCGGGGCAGGGGCGTGTTGGTCAATCATGGTGCTGTTTGCCGGCTGTGAATAAGATAGAGACCTTCGAGGGTGAGCATGGGTTCGAGCTTGCCGATTGATTGGGAATAAGGGGCAATGAGATGGGCCATGCCACCAGTGGCAATGACTATTAATTCCTTCTTGGCGCAACCCATCTCCAGGCTGATCTTGTGGATCATGCCATCAACGAGAGAACCATAGCCATGCAGAATGCCGCTTTTCATGGCCTGAACGGTATTGATGCCGATAACTTTTTCCGGGCCGACGCCTATATCAATAGTGGGTAATTGCGCGGTCCGTGCAGAAAGGGCCTCAAGGGCGATAGCGATGCCCGGAAGGATGGCACCGCCCAGAAAGGCACCTTGCGCCGAGACACAATCAAAGGTGATTGCCGTGCCAAAATCAATAATCACCAGATTGCCGTGATATTTGTGCCAACCGGCGATGGCATTGACCAGCCGATCAGCGCCGACCGCCTCGGGACATTCGGTCTTGACCTGCAGAAGATCTTTTATCGTTTCAGCCGATACCGTCACAAGCGGCCGCTTGAGGTTAGCTGACAGATACTTCCGACAGCAGGAGAGCCAGGCCGTTGCCAGACGGGGCACAACACTGGCGACAATTATGCCGCTGATCGTGTCAGTGTTAACTCCGCCCAGGGATAAAAAGCCATGACAGCTGATAGCCAGTTCATCATCGGTGCGGTTACGATCTGATTGGAGCCGCCATTGACCGATAAGCAGGTCATCTTTGAACAGGCCGATGACCGTGTGTGAGTTGCCAATATCTATTGCTAAAAGCATTTTTTCTTTTACTTCTCTTGTTCCTGATTTATGATCCTGCTACATTTAGTGCCTTACAGATTATTTTCTTGTTTTTTTTGCAAGAGAATAATCTGCGAAAGGCACTTATCCCGTTTATCGGGGTTAGTTATTCTACTCTCTAGCAAAAAGAAAGCGATCAAACAAGAATGAAGTTAAATAAATGGAGTTGTCATGTCTGGTCCGTTATTAATCACCACCACATTTGAAAGCCGAGCTGATGCTGAAAAAATGGCCAATTTACTGTTGGAAAAACGTCTGATTGCCTGTGCGCAAATAACCGCCCCTGTGAGCAGTATTTACTGGTGGCAGGGCCAGATCGTTGCCTCGCAAGAGTATCTACTGGTCATGAAGAGTGATGAGTCGCAATATCCTGAGCTGGAGCGGCTTATTCAGGCGTCACATCCTTATGACGTACCTGAAGTGATAGCCACTACCATTAGCCATCTTAGCGAAAAATATCGAAATTGGTTGGAAGAAGAGTTGCAGATATGAGTGAACATAAAACTGAAGTGGCCGGCTACAGGAAGAGAAAAATAGGGGAATATCAGTGTCATTGCTGCAAAGAAAAGAAAACTTATTGTCTGAGCTGTCCTTGTGGATTCATGATCTGTGAGGCTTGTTTTCAGGAAAATTTATGGGGGATCAGCAATGGACCGACTTGGATCTGCCCCGATTGTGAGCGTATTCGCATGACCTAAGGCAATCAGGCACTGGATCCCAGGTCAACCTATCAGACTGATACCGATTTCTTCTGATTTTGCCGCTAACTCTTTTAAATGAGTCCGTTGAATTATGGCCACTAGATTTTCGATATTAGCGGCTAAGGCATGAGTCGTCAGTTCAAACTGGATACCGCAGCGAAATTCGGTGCCACCTTTCCCACGAATTTTCGAGACATGTCGAACAATACCGGAGACTTTGGCATGAGGAACATCATCAAGGATAAACTGTAAAGTCCGCATTTCGCCAATCTGAAATAGCTCCC
This sequence comes from Desulfobulbaceae bacterium UBA5611, assembly GCA_002424635.1. Classification (GTDB taxonomy): domain Bacteria; phylum Desulfobacterota; class Desulfobulbia; order Desulfobulbales; family Desulfocapsaceae; genus UBA2270. The sequence goes on along the minus strand of DIKT01000067.1, from coordinate 4,337 downwards.
TCTCTTCTTTCTGAATGAGAAAAGACATACCATCAGCGCTGACTTCAATCGCTTTGCAGTATAAATCAGGCAACATTTTTTTTCCGGAAACGACTACCGGAAGATTTAATGTATTTGGTACTTTAGCCCTGAAGGGCCTCATCGCCGGGATTATCCTGCTGATTGTTGGAAAGGCAAGCCTTAGGACAGGTAATTCCCTTACCAGGATCATTTCTTCAATAAAAGTGCCCATTTCAACAGCATATTTACTGGCAAAAAGTCGTAAGAGTACTTTCTGACTGTTGCGAATATGGATATTGCCCATTCCAGGCTCCAGCGGCAACGAAATAATACGGGTCATCTCCTTCAGGTAATCACCTTCTTTGTATTCCGGTTCTTTCAGTATTAAATTGCCATCTTCCTCCACTTCTTCAAGGTCAGGGGTATGATCGTAAATGCGGGAAAAATATACTCTGGGAATACCATCTACTTCAACTTCAACTATTTTATCATCGAACAATGCTGTCTGTAGATAAGACAATATCTCTTTGCCTTGCAGAAGTATTTCACCTGCTTCCAGTCCTTCTTCTATTGATTGCAGAGTATATTCAGGTGATTGATTGGGGAAAAAAAAAGCCAGTTTCTTCAGTATATTCTGAAGAAACTCTTGTTTTTGTTTTTTATCATTCATAGATGATTATGACAATAGACTGCAAGTGAGAATCTCTTTGCTGTGTATGGCAGGATAAGAGACAGGGCCAGCTTCTTCATCCAGAAGTATAAAGTAATGACGTTGCTGACTAGTTCTTATTATTTCTTTGATTACATCTTTTGAGAAAATTGGTCAATGGTAATGATTAAAAAGAAAAAACACATAAGGGTGCCTTGAAAAATGGTCTTTTCGCCCAAACTCGGCGTGTATGGACAAACATTTTATCTTCGGAATATCAACTATAGCCTGCGGTAAAATTTTGTACATGCCTTGATTTTGAACAATAAGAGGATGGATTTTGCCGGAAATAACTAAGGAGCTTGAAGAGACGTATACAGCTCTTCAGCTCCTTGTTTGCTGCAGAGAAGACTCTTTATTTTATTTCAATTTGAGCAATATTTCTTTGAGCTTCCTTTGATTTAGGAAGAGTCAGAGTCAAAACACCATCTTTGAAATTGGCATCGATATTTTCTTTCTCAACCTCTGTCGGTAATCTTAAAGCGCGATAAAAGGAACCGCTGCGACGTTCAATAGTATGATACTGTTTGTTTGTTTGTTCAGACTCCTCTTTCTTCTCTCCTTGGATAGTTAATAAATCACCCTCCATGGTAACCTTAATATCCTCTTTTGACATCCCGGGCAGGTCGGCAACAATTTCAAGATTCGTGTCAGTCTCGCTGACATCAAGTCGGGGACTCCAGCTGACATTGACATCTTCTCCGAGATTATGGAAAGGGAAATCAAACCTCATTTTTTGCAGCATATCGTCCATCTCGGAGAAAACATTCGGTAAATCACTGCGACGCTTAAATGGCATTAAGTCAAACATGGTATATCCTCCTTAAAAAAGATGAATATTTAAGAGTTCACTGCCATAAGCAGTTACCCCAGCCCGAGCCGCTTAGCAGCTCATCGTTACAATGTTTTTAAAATTTTCTGCCAATTTTCTTTAATCGACCAATCTTTTTTAGGTTGTTGTGGCTTCAACTTGACAGATTAATCAGCTTAATTGCATGCAGTCATCACGCCAGCAGCAGTCGATCTGGAGACAGGAATCAGATATTTGTTGCTGAAAACAAGGAGAGTTGCCTTCCTTAGTCTGAATGGTCCTGATAAGTTCACTCTTTTTCATTTTACCGCTCTTGATTCCCATTGCTGTGGCCAACTTCTTGATGTCCTGCATCTTCATCGAATCTGCTCCTTTTTTATTTTTGAGAATAGCATAACCAAAAAAACTGGTCATTCTTGGATCATGTTATATTTGTCGAGCTGATAATGAAATTCATATTATTAAATTATCTCTAATTTAGAATTATTACAAATATACGATGAAATGCAAGTGGGCATATAAGAGAAATGGTGCAGATAATTACCTCTGTATCTTCTCTATAACTCTTTGCTTTTTTTTAGATTATTTTAATATTAATTATCTGCATCTTTTCTGATATTCTGGTCAACTTTTAGCGGGTCCTGATCTAATAATTTTTTCTTTTTGCTTGGCCAATTGCCCACAGGCGGCTGATATATCCGTGCCCCGGCTGTTACGGATGAAAACGGAGTAGTTGGCATCCATCAGAATCTTTTGAAAAGATAGAATGTGAGCCATAGAAGTGCTTTCATAGGGAATGCCCGGTGATTCGTTATAGGGCAGGAGGTTGATTTTACAGGGAATATCTTTTAGTTTTCTGGCCAGTTCATGAGCGGCGGCCTCAGAATCATTGATGCCCTTAAGCAGTATATATTCGAACATTATTCTTTTGCGTTTAGGCATGGGAAAGTCGCGGCAAGCAGCCAGTAATTCCTCGAGCGGGTATCGTTTGTTGATCGGCATAAGTTGGCTGCGTGTGACATCGTCAATAGCATGCAGCGAGATCGCCAGGTTCGCATCACAATTTTCACCCAATAACCGCATATTAGGAACAATCCCGCAGGTTGAGACTGTGATCCGCCGATTGGTAAGATCCAATCCCCGTTGTTCAGTAAGGATGGAAAGGGCCTTCAGCAGATTGTCCAGATTGTTCAGTGGTTCGCCCATCCCCATAAAGACAACATTGGTGACTTTTTCCGGACCGATACGCTCTGCTGTCGACTGTGCTCGCAAAAAATCATCTACTGCGCAAACCTGATTCACAATCTCCGCCGGGCTTAAATTACGAATAAAGCCCATAGTTGCCGTCAGACAAAAGGAACAGTTCATAGCGCAGCCAACCTGGGAGGAGACGCACAGGGTATTACGGTCCGGCTCCGGGATAAGGACGGTTTCAATGAGGCGGTCGTCATGGAGGGCAAAGCCGAATTTGACGCAACCATCGCTGGCGCGTTCAATGATTGACTCTGTGAATTGTGAGATTTGGGCCTGTTCAGCCAGGATCCGGCGGAAATCCTTGGCTAGGTCCGTCATTTCCGAAAATTGCGAGATCCCCGGCCGGTAGAGCCAGGACATAAGCTGACGGCCGCGAAAAGCTGGCTGGCCCAGCGATTCGACGTATTCTATCAGATCCTTCTGGGTCAGATTGCGCAGATCAGTTTTGTTCTTCATTTTTGTTGCTTTAACAAATTATAAGGCTCTGTAGGATTCAGGAGTAAGCGCTATTCTGCCCTGCATGGCCTGATCAATGGTTGCCAGGATGGCGTTCTTGTCCCGTCCCAGGCGGCCGGAGATGGGCAGATAGTTGGAGGCATGATTGGCCATGAACTGTACCTTGTCACAATTGATAAACTGAATCATCTCTTTTAGTTCTTTTAACATGGCAGCGGCATCAGGAAGGAGAAAATTACCATTGGCCGCCTGCTCGCCCAGTGGCGTGCCGATTAAAGGCATCAGGGTCAAAGCCGCAATCTGCTGCGGGGCCATCTTCGATAAGACCAGGCCGGTCGCCCGCGCATGCTGCAGGCTGTGCTCCCTGCCGCCAAGGCCGAGCAGCACCGTCACCGATAAAAAGATACCGGCATGGGCGACCTTCCCGGCGGCGCTGATCATGGTGGCAGCGCTTTCTCCCTTTCTAACCCGGGTCAGGATTTCGTCATCGCCGCTCTCAAGCCCCATATAGATGCGATCGAGTCCCAGTTCCTTAAGTTCCTGCAGTTGCTGTACACTCTTGGAACGGATGGCCTTGGCATTGCCATAAAGAGAGATACGTCGTACTTGCGGGAGTGCGGTCCGGATGCGGCGGAAAAGGGTGGTCAAGCGCTCCTGGGACAGGATCAGGGCGTCGCCATCTGCCAGAAAAACTTTACGCTGCCGCGTGCAGTAGCGGCCGGCAAAAGAAAGATTAGCGGCAATTTCCTCTTCCGTGCGGATCCGAAACTGTTTGTCTTTGTAAGCACCACAAAAGGTGCAATGATTATGGGAACACCCAACTGTAACCTGGATAATGATTGAATCAGCCTCGCTGGGCGGGCGGATGATGTTCCCATCATAGTTCATGTCATTAGGCCGGATTATGCTGCTCAAACTCCTGCATGAATGCCACCAGTTTGACAACCCCTTCGCGTGGAAAGGCATTATAGATAGAAGCCCGGCAGCCACCAATGGAGCGGTGTCCTTTCAGGCCGTTCAAGCCGACCTTGGTGGCCTCTGCGATAAACTTGGCTTCCAGTTCCGGGGTTGGCAGGTTAAACGAGATATTCATCAGTGAGCGGGAGG
>DIKT01000068.1 GCA_002424635.1 Desulfobulbaceae bacterium UBA5611 | reverse complement strand
CCGGCAGTAGCACCTGCTCCGCAGCAGAGACCAGAGCCACCGGTAGTAAAACCTGCCCCGCAGCCAAGACCAGAGCCACCGGCAGTAGCACCTGCTCCGCCTGCGGTTAAGCCTGCAGAGGTTCCGGCTCCAAGGCCTGCTGCTCTAGAGAAGACTCCACCATCCCCGAAGGGGGAACCGGAATGCGGTCCCGGTCAGAAAGACGAGAAAAATCCTAAAAAATGCCCTTAAAAAAATTATATTCAGGGAGCAAAAAGCTAAAAGTCGAAGATGCTAAAATTGTCAGAGTAAGAGTAATGAGAAGCCCATTATTTTCTTAAGGAGGCAATATGAAAAGGATATGGATTTCAACGCTTATGGTCGGATCATTAATGACGGCTTGTGTCGCGGTGCCGGATGGAAGATATGGCTCAGGTGGTGTTGTGATAGCGCCTTTTCTGCCCCCGGTCGTGGTCTTGGATGCAGATCCTTATTATTATCACGGTAATTTCCATTATCATTACCGTGATAATAATTGGTTTTATTCGAGATCAAGGCGTGGCCCCTGGCTTGCTTTACCAAGAGACCGCTATCCGAGAGAGGTGAGATTCAAGAAGCAGGACCGAAGGTATGATCGCCATGACCACGATCGACGTGGCAGAGATCGCTATCGCGATGATCGCCGTTATTGAGCTTGCCGACCATCATAGATGTTTTTCTACAAGGCAGGGCTGGAGTCGGTTGTTTATCCAGAACTCATGTCACTTCCGACTCCATTGACCCCCTGATTGCAGTCCCGCTAGCCTGGTAAAATCTGCCAATCGGGCTAGTCGGACACGATCTTGAAGGAGAGTTTCACCCGAGCCCGAAAGATAACTCCTTTACCATGCTCATCGATCTTCATATCCAAGGTTACAACTTCTGCAATGCGCAGGTCGATCAGGCTCAATCCGGCGGTCTTCACGGCATTTTGAGTGGCTTCTTCCCACGACACCGGACTTGAGCCGACCAATTCGATAATTTTGTAAACACTCTCAGGCATGGCATTCTCCTTGGTTTAAGATTATCTGTTGAATTACGACATATGCTTACCGTCTAATTTGACCTCTTATATGACCTTGATGCATAATCATGATGATATATGATTGACCGCAAAAGTATTGTATCGTCTAGTTTAGAAAAACTGAAGGTGAAAATATGTTATTAAACTGTTTTTCTCGGGAGATTATCTGACGATTGTTGTTCGTTGCTTATGATTGACTGTAATTCCGGTAACATATAGAAAGATATGCTGTATGGATCTTAATCTCAGCATGACGGGATCATAGCCTGTCCAAGTCTGAGTTACCGAGCCAAAATAGGTGAATCCTTTTTTTGCTGGATACCGCTGCCAATAATGTGATATCAGATAGGAATGATGGAATCTAACCCCTCAACCTCAGCACCACATTTAAGCAATAGACCTGAGTATCAGGATAGGCGTAAAGCTGTGTCCGCTCGACGAAAAAATGTTGACCGTCGGTCGTTGGAAGAAAGACGTTTCGACAGTCGGGTAGGGGGGCGGCTGCACAAAACATTAAAGGCCTGGTTTAAATCATTGACGCGGTCGCGTCTAGGTGTTGATCGGCGGAAAAACCGTGATCGGCGTAAGAATCCGGATCGGCGGCAGCAACAGATAAAATCCATCCTGACTAAAGAGGAGATATCCGATCTTCTCTCTTAAGGGTGTCTGTAAGGGTGCTCAAGTTGAGCCCTTATCTTTCGATCTTTTTAATCTCCAGCGGCGTTCCCCACATTTGAATGGTCATCACCTGCTTCAGCTCGCCTTCGACTGTGACCTGCAGGCCGTCTCTTTGAAACTCGGCCGGCAGGTTGAGGGGTAGATATTTACTGCCGTCCTCGGCCAGCAGCCCGTAAAAACCGCCTTCCAGCGGGATCCATGTCACCTCGGCCTTAAATTGTCGGCTGTCTTCTCTGGAGTTGGCATCGGCTGTTGTCGGTGTTCCCTGCTGAGCGGCGCAGCCTGCCGGAAGTACCAGCAAGGCGAACACGAGAACCAACACTGACCATGATGGTCTGCAGATATCGGGCATCACTGTCATCCTTTCATGAGAGATGCGCCTCCCGGCAGCGGCGAACCTTTTCAGCAAGCAAGGCAGGCTGGCATTAACGCCGGCCTTGCCTTGCTGATTATTGGTTGCATTAAAATGATCTTAAGGCACCCTTAAGGCGATATCTTGGGGAGACCAAAGCCGGTGGCCTTGTCCGTGGGGCAATCTCTTGGCGCCAGACTTTGCAAAAAACTTCTGGTTGTGGCGGCGTCACCACGCCATTCCCTGGCAGCCAGACCGGAGACATGAGGAGTGGCCATGCTGGTGCCGGACATATAAGTGTAGCAGCCGTCCTTGTAGGTCGATTCCACATTTACGCCAGGAGCGCCCAATTCCACTTCTTTTTCGTCAATGGTGCAATTATCATTGTTGTTCCCGCGGCTCGACCAGTCGGGCACATCCCCATCCTGGTTAATCGCCCCGACGGCCATGACTTTTTGATAAGCCCCGGGATAATCGATACTGCCTGTTGCCGGGCCGTCATTACCGGCCGCCGCAACGACCAGGACTTTGGCCGCAACACTATCAATAGCCGCCAGCACTTGTGAATCAGGGGCATTGCTGCCAAGACTCATGGAGATGATGTTGGCACCGGCGCCGGCGGCATAAGTGATGCCCGCCGCGATGTCATCTCCCCAACAGAAAGCATTGCCGCAGACCTTTATCGCCATCAGTCCGGCCTCCGGGGCGACCCCGAAGATTCCTTTCTGATCATCGCCGCCGTCAGCGAGAATGGTGCCGGAGACGTGTGTGCCATGGCCATGATTGTCGACGCAGCCGTTTTTGATGCCGCCCTGTTTGGTCGCGTCCTTGCAGTGCTTGATCCGGTTCTTTAGGTCGGGATGATTGATGGTTGCCCCGGTATCGAGGACGGCCACGGTCACATTGTTGCCGCCGCTAGGAAGCTGATCACCATAAAGGCGGTCGATGCCCCAGGGAATGACATTCTCCGGAGAGCAGCTTCTGGCCCCCGTATCGCCATCATCACTACTGGTGCAATCAGCGGGACAGTTATTCTTGTTTTCGCCGGGATCACAAATCCCGTTGCCGCAGACCGTGCCGGGTTTTGCGACAATATGGAAGATTTGAACGGGCTCGACAGCAATGCCGCGCGCCGTCAATGCTGTCACTTCTTGAGGCGTGAGAACGGCCGAGAAGGCTGTCGGGAATTGATGCCTGACGACAAAACGCGACTTCACCAGGGGATCCTGCGACTTGATATAGAAGCGCTGGGCGGCCATCGATGTCAGTGCCGCCACTTCCGGCACGGGTTCCCCCAGTTGGGCCCAAACCTGCCCCTGCCAACCGCCATCTGCAAGCACCAAAACTGCGGCCAGCGCCCAAGATCCTAAACTCAGCAGATAATCATGTCCTTTCATTTTTTTTCCCTCCTTTTCATGATGAAAAATCGCTCTTGGTGAGCCCTGAAGAACAGGGCGACAGGTTGTCTTCCTGCGGGACCAAAAGTTGATCACATTTCTGGAAGCGGCGGTAGTCAGCGTCTTGTTTCTTTTTATATTACTTCATCTTTGATTTCAATGAAATCGTTTCACCGGCCACCATGAACTTGCCGCAGCCCACCACCTTTTCGGCAAGGTCCACGGTAGGGATGTTAATGACGCATTCGTTGGTGGCCGTCAACAGACCGAAAGAATGGTTGCGATTGCTGATAACACATCTCACTAACGGCGGCTCAAATTCCAGCATGGTATGCCAGGACATGGCCATGATATTGGCATGGTGCGCCCCGGCGGTAGTGACCAGAACGACCGGTCCCGGCTCGAGCAAGGAATAAACCTGGGATAGAGGAAAGGATTGTTTGGCCATCTTGGATTACCTGTAATCGTCATCTCCGGCCCATATCACCTGGCGGTAGTGATGGCTGGATGAATTGATCTTGGACAATCTTTGAATTTAGTGGTGAACAGGCATATAAAAAGATTAGCATAAGTTGGCGCTAATGTCGAAAACAGATGTCCTTTTTTCCCTTGGAATACCCTTTTGACAAAGGCGCTTCCTTCTGTCATTTTCTGCAGCTCCCAGGATAGCGGATGCGCGGAGATCGTTGGAGTCCAGCTGCCGGCGGGTGGTCGGCGCTAGCATTTCTCCGCTTGCTCGTTCGCCATTTTATTATATTGGACAAGCGGCCCTATCGGTAATATTTTATTACCCATGACGGACAACACCTTTGGCAGATTAGCGCTACAATAAGATAGCCTCTTTTTTTAATCCAGAAACCAATAAAGGGGTAACATTATGATCATCACAGATTGGGTTCACACCATCGCCGGCTTTCTCATCATGCTCTCTCTGGCTCTGGGGGTAGAGGTAAGTCCCCTGTTCCACCATCCATACTGGCTCTTTTTTACCGCCTTTGTCGGGGCCAACCTCTTCCAATACGGATTCAGCAAATTCTGTCCGCTGGCCATGATCCTGAAGGTATTGGGGGTGGCGGAGACCCGGGGCTGCTGTTCCGGGAAATAGTCTCTTCAAAACGTAAATAGGAGTTGAACCATATTTATCAATACTTCACTTTCTTTGTGAGGTATTCTGGCTGTTCCTGGTCATTTTTCGCTACATAAACGATGTCCCCGTGTTTACTTAAAACATCCCATTGAGCTTCCCGGAGCAGCAAAGCTGGAGTGCATAGTATGACAAGCAGCCAGATCACCATCTTCCTCATCCTGACCGCCACTACCCTGATGTTTCTCTGGGGACGCTGGCGTCACGACATAATCGCTATAGCCTCCCTTTTGGCCTGCGTGCTGTTCGGGCTGATACCGGGCGCCGAGGCCTTTGCCGGCTTCGGCCATCCCGCCGTCATCACCGTGGCCTGTGTGCTGGTGCTCAGCGCCGGCCTGCAGAGTACCGGGGCGGTGGATGTCCTGGCCCAGCGGCTGTTACCCACCTCCAGTGGACCGACCCTGACCATCGCTGCGCTTACGGCCCTGGGTGGGGTACTCTCCGCCTTCATGAATAATGTGGGCGCCCTGGCGCTGCTCATGCCGCTGGCGCTCCAAATCGCCGAGAAACAGGAGCTGCCGCCGGGCAAGGTGCTCATGCCGCTCGCCTTTGGTTCCATTCTCGGCGGCATGACCACCATGATCGGCACGCCGCCCAACCTGATCGTGGCCGGTTTTCGTCAGGAAACGGGCATGCCCGGTTTCGCCATGTTCGATTTCACCCGCGTGGGACTGGCGGTAGCCGGCACCGGCATAATATTCATCGCCCTACTCGGCTGGCGCCTGGTGCCGGCCCGCAAGCAGGCGAACGGTGACAGCTTTGATACCGGCACCTATCTCACCGAGGCCCGCCTCGCCAAAGGCAGCCAGGCCATAGGCAAGACTCTCTATGAAGTCGAGCAGCTACTCAAAGAGGCGGATGCCCAGGTAACCGGTATGGTGCGCAACGAGTTCCGCGTCAGTGCCCCCAATCGACAACGGCGGCTGCTGGAGGATGACATCCTGATCATTGAGGCGGAACCGGAGTTCCTGTCCTCGGCCCTCTCCTCTCTGGGTCTGACACTGGAGGAAGAGGTGGCCCGCGACAGTGCCAAGCCCATGGATACCGAGGAAAGAGGCGGCACGGCCGGCCGTGACCAACAGGAATATGCCCCTGAAACCGGGGCAGAAGAGGAGGGGACAGTAGAAACAGAGGACAAAGGCCAGTCCGAACAGGAGGAGATCCTGATCAAGGAACTGGTTGCCATGCCCGGCGGCAGTCTGGTCGGCCATTCAGCCACCGACATCCGGTTGCGCAGCCGCTATGGCCTCAACCTGCTGGCGGTCTCACGCCAGGGACATCGCAGCATCAAGCGCCTGCGCTCCACCGACATCCGTGCGGGGGATGTAGTGCTGATGCAGGGGCCAGAGGAGGCCCTGGCGGGCTTCGCTGCCGACTATGGCTGCGTGCCGCTGGCCACTCGGGCCATCCGCATTCCCAATCGACGCCAGTCGCTGCTCGCCATGCTGGTGATGCTTACGGCAGTAGGCGGTGCGGCCCTGGGGCTGTTGCCGGCGGCCATTTCGTTTGCCGCCGGGGTCCTGGCGTTCATGGTGTTACGGATTATGCCCCTGCGCAAGGTCTACGAGGCTGTGGACTGGCCGGTAGTGGTGCTGCTGGCGGCGCTGATTCCGGTGGCCGGTGCCATGGCCTCTACCGGCGCGGCCGATCTGATCGCCCGCATCTTGCTGGAAAATGTGGCCCAAGGCCACCCGGTGCTGGCCCTGGCCCTGATCCTGGTGGTCACCATGACCCTGTCGGATTTCATGAACAATGCCGCTACCGCCGCCGTGATGTGTCCCANNCTGCAGCTGAATGTCAGCACCGACTCCTTCCTGATGGCGGTGGCCATCGGCGCCTCCTGCGCCTTCCTCACCCCCATCGGCCACCAGAATAACACCCTCATCCTCGGTCCCGGCGGTTTTCGCTTCGGTGACTACTGGCGCCTGGGGCTGCCCATAGAACTCCTGGTGATCGCCGTCAGCCTGCCCATGCTGCTGCTGATGTGGCCTTTGTGATCGGATCAATGCCGAATAAGAGAACTCCATGGAGAAAAAAAGGCAACATGGCCCCAGCTTATTGCGTGACGGCTCTTAAAGGAACATCTTCCTTTTTTTGGATCGGAGCAGAAGATAGGATCACCAGAACAACCCCGGCGCCGATCACTGCAAGGTTTGCGACCGCTGAAATCTTATGAATTGTCCTGAACTGAACCCGCAGAGGATGATCAGGCGGGGTGGTCTCGAAAGAAGGGATGCCCTTTTTCAGTTCGGCGGCTTTTGGTTCGATGATAAAGGCCTGGCAAGCGGTGATGGCGAGCATGAAAGTAAGGATAAGCCCCGAAGCCATGGCCCGCCGGCCTCTGGTGAGCAGCAGGCAGATGAGCGCTACCGCGCCACAGGCCAGCCCCCAATAGAAATAACTGGGGAAGAGGACGCCGACAATTCCGCCGGCCATGTCGCGGGAATATGCCTTGAAGAGGATGGGGGTCAGGACAAAGGTAAACAGGGCTGCTCCGCCCAGCCAACAGGTGATGGCAAGATGATAAATGGCAGTCGCGATTTGCATATGGTAGTTCTCCTCCTCTGATAATTGTTGGTCCTGCAGAAAGTCAGATTACCCGAATTGAACATAAGGGTGTCTTGAAAAATGAGGATTTTTGTTCAAAATCAAGGCATGTGACAAATTTTACCGCAGGCATATAGTTGATATTCCG
>DIKT01000039.1:112666-133252 GCA_002424635.1 Desulfobulbaceae bacterium UBA5611 | reverse complement strand
CGCAGGATAGATCCAGGTTTTCAATATTAGTCGTTTCCGGTGGCGTTACGGCAGGAGAAGCAGGAACAGCAGTTGGGACAGGACTGGCAGCAGGAACAGGTAGTTGTTTCTTGTTCGCGCAACCGGTCTGCAATATCTGCAGACTCAGCATGATAAGCAGGAAGATTAGTGGATAACGGCTGATGAGAGCTGCTGGTTTATTCATAAGATGTCATTGGGCAGCAGGGGAGTGACTGCCTGCAACACTAATTGGTGAATGGCTTCAATAGAACCGACGGCATTAATACGCTTGATATAGGGCAGCTGTAAACTGTCAAAAATAGCGGCCACCGTTTGCAGCTTAGCCTCCTGTTCAAAGTCATTAAGAGTGTCTCCCCGATTGCCGGTGATCCGCTCAATGCCAATTTTGGGCGGCGCATAAAAAAGCAGTGCCAAATCAGGGGAGGGGGCAAAATTATTTTTTTTAATGATCTCCGCCGGCGAAAAACCGGAAGCACTCTGGTAAGCAGCAGTAGAAAGAAAATAGCGATCACAGAGGATGATGTTGCCTTGCTGCAAGCCTGGTGTCAGCACTTGCAGGACATGTTCCTGCCGATCGGCGAGAAAAAGCTCCAACTCCTGCTCAGGGGAAGTGCCATTTCTATTCGTGTACAGCTCCCTGATTTGCCGGCCGAATGTTCCCGCCGTCGGTTCCCTGGTTTCAATAACAGCATGCCCTTTTTGTCTCAAGCAATTAGCCAGAAGTGACATCTGGGTTGACTTGCCGGTACCGTCTATTCCTTCAAATACTATGAGCAAACCTTTCGGCATCAGATTAATTCTCTTGGTCTTTATTTATTGATATCTAGATATATGATCTTCGTGCAATTAAATCCAAAATACCGTTCATAGTAAATGAAAATATATCTTAATCACAACTATGCAGGATGCAAGATGGAATTGGTGATGAGACTGCCCGGGAAAAACGACAGCGGCAGTCAGAGCCCGCAGTTGGCTTAAAATCCGGCAATCTTTACCGGGCATTCCCGGTTGCGGGCAATCAAATTGGCCATATCCACCGCAGCAGCCAGGCTGGCCGGATCGGCCAGACCTTTGCCGGCAATATCATAGGCCGTGCCATGATCAACCGAGGTGCGAACAATGGGCAAGCCCAAGGTAACGTTTACGCCATCCTTGAAATGCAGCAGCTTAAAGGGGATAAGCCCCTGGTCGTGATACATGCAGATGACCGCATCATACATGCCGCTCGCGGCCTTGAGGAAAATGGTATCAGGGGGAAAAGGACCTTGCACCGTAATGCCCTTGCTCTGCATGGCCTCAATGGCCGGTAAGATAATATCCTTTTCTTCCCGGCCAAAAAGACCGGTTTCGCCGGCATGGGGATTGAGGGCGGCGACGGCTAGCCGGGGGGCCACAATCCCAAAATCATGACGCAGGGCGGTGTCGGTGGTCTTAATAAGGGAGCCCAGGATTTCTTGATTAAGACGGGCAGGCACTGAAGCTAAAGAACAGTGGATCGTTGCCAGGGTGATGCGCAACTTGCTGCCGGCCATCATCATGACATAATCCCGGCTCCCGGTTAAGGCCGCCAGCATTTCTGTATGACCGGGGAAATTGTAGCCGGCCCTGTGCAGACTGGATTTTGATATCGGACAAGTGACCATGGCCGAGACGGTTCCTTCCAGGATGAGGCTGACGGCCTTTTCTATATAGCCGACCATGGCTTGACCGGTAGCGATTGTCGGCTGACCCCAGATTAAGTCCTGGGCAGATAAACGGGACAGCTCCAGGACAGGAAGATGTCCTGGCTGATACGGAATGTTGGGCTGCCAGGCAACGATTTTAATATTAATATGAAGCTCGCTGGCGCATCTTTGCAGTATACCTACATCTCCCAGGATCACTGGAGAAAATTGTGAAGAACTTGGTGTCTGCGAAAAATATTTAATGATTATTTCAGGTCCGATTCCAACGGGGCAACCCATGGTGATGGCAATGTGACGCATAGAACTCTTAATTAATAAGGATTGGCAGAAGAGGACCGGTTGCAGATAATGAGAAAGAATCAGGTGAATGTGTCATTATTAGGCAAGCTACCAGAGCTTAAAAACAATCACTCAGGTCAAAGGCATTCTGGATGAGATCAACGCTGGCCAGACCATCGTCCGGTAGAAGAATGGCCACCACATCAAAGCGGGAAGCTCTGTCGGCCAGATTATTTTTTGCCAGGTAAGCCATAGCGACCCTGCTGATCTGCATTTGCTTTTTTCTGGTAACAGCCTCGCTGGGATGACTGAAGAGATCATTTTTTCTGGTTTTGACCTCGATGAAAACCAAAGTCTGGATCTGCTTGGAGAGATCAAGAGCGATTATATCAATCTCTCCAAAATGATTTCTGTAGTTTCGCTCAATGATGCGATAGCCCCCCTTCAGCAGATGTTCAGCTGCCAGATCTTCACCCTTGCGACCAAGAATGTTGCGCCTGTTATCGGACAAATTCTTTAACCCCTTTAAAAGTTTGACGATGGCAGGCGGTCGGACCATACCTGGCAATGGCCTGACGATGTTCTACGGTGGGATAGCCCTTATTCCGGCAAAAATTGTAAACGGGAAATTGCTGGTCCAGCTCAGTCATCATTGCATCTCGAGTAACCTTGGCCAGAATGGAGGCAGCAGCAATAGAGGCGCTCTTCGACTCGCCTCTGACCAAGGTAAGCTGGGGCGTGTCCATCGGGATTTTAAAGGTCCCATCAATCAGCAGCACGTCTGGTGACGGGGCAAAAGTCGGCAGATTAGCCACAGCCCTTTTCATGGCCAGAAGGGAGGCCTGCAGGATGTTGATACGATCAATGGTGGTGGTCGAGACGATACCCACCCCCGTTAAAGCGCCAATATCAGCCAAGACTTGCACCAGCGAACAACGTCTGGCATGGGATAGTATTTTAGAGTCGAGAAAAAGAGAAGAGTTACAGCAGGGCGGCAGAATTACACAGGCAGCCACCACCGGGCCGGCCAGTGGCCCTCTGCCAGCTTCGTCTAAACCGGCCACACAAGAGAAACCTCTGGTGTAAAGACTACGTTCCAGGAAGAAGGTGTCATCCGTATCGGCCACAATTGACGGCAGAATCAGGAGCCGTTGCGAAATAGTCTTTACCTGTTGGACCATTTCGTGACGGCTCCTTCTGCCTTTCTGTTATTCCTATGACGGAATAATTTAAAAATGGCGTATGTTGAGCAAGCCGCTGGTTAAGCTTTGGCTGCAACAGTTGGTCTGAAAGTAGTACGCTCCCGAATACGTGCTGCCTTGCCGCGTCGGCTGCGCAGATAGTAGAGACGGGAACGCCGGACCCGACCAAGGCTGACCACTTCAATCTGTTCAATTCTTGGATTATGCAGAGCAAAGGTCTTTTCAACGCCAATACCATGAGAAACTTTACGCACGGTATAAGAGGCATCCATGGTACCGTTCTTACGTTTGATTACCACGCCATGAAAGATCTGAATCCGCTCTTTACTACCCTCAATGATTCGAATGTGCACTTTTACGGTGTCACCGGAACGAAAATCAGGGAGATCAAATCGCATCTGTTCCTGGTTGATTCTGTCAATTATTAAGCTCATAATGTTACTCTACGTTGAATTATGTTGAAGCAGACGGTTGGTCTGCTATCCTTAAGAAAGCCGTGAAGACACTCAGGGCTTCCATTCATCTTTATAATTCCTCCAGGACGCCTAGAAGCCGATCAAGGATGATCGAGACTGCTGAACGTACAGAGAGATGATTATATCCGGTGGTACATTGAATCGGCGGCAGGGTATAATCTGCTGTCAAGTTAACTTCCGGAGCCAGTCCATGGGCAGTGCCAAACAAGAGCAGCATTGGCTCTCCTGTTTCAATACGCTTACGGGTGGCCCGGTAGCTGATACTATTTTGCTGAACACGGGCACTTGTGGTCAGAATAAGAGGTTGGCGACCTCTCTGCTCTGTGGCTCGAGCGATCAGTTCCTCCACAGATGTTACAATTCTGACCAGATCAAGAGCTGACTTACGGGCCGGATTGTATCTGGCGCCATAACCTGTCTGCCAATGATCGAGAATCTCCTGCACCAGAGTAAGCTGGTCATTATAAGGAGTGACAATATAGTAATTATCAACCCCGAATGTTCTTGCTGCCCGGGCTATATCATGGAGATCAAGGTTGGTGACTGCCGAGCCTATGGTCTCTCCGGTCTTGTTGATCACAGGATAATGAATAAGGGCGATATCGATATTGGTTGTTCTGTCCTTATACATTCAGGCCTGTCTGTAAAGCTTCTATTTTCTGGTACAAGCCATGTTTGATGAGCAGTTTTTTTTCACTGTTAGTGAAATCGGTCTGTTTTATCAGCTCTGGTCGTCGTTCCAGGGTCCGGCGGACTGATTCCACAAGCCGGTACTGCTCTATTGCTTCATGATCGCCAGACAAAAGTATCTCTGGTATAGCCTGTCCCTCAAATACCCGCGGTCTGGTGTATTGAGGGTGTTTGAGCAGATCTCGGCTGAAAGTATCCCGTGTGGCGGACTCGGCACAGCCCAATACTCCGGGCAGAAGTCTGGTCACCGAATCAATTACAATCATGGCAGCAAGCTCACCCCCGGTCAGGATATAATCACCGACAGAGAGCTCCTCATCAACAGAGGCGGTCACAAAGCGCTCATCAATCCCCTCATAACGGCCGCAGACCAGTATTAAATGAGAGTAAGAACTGAGCTCCTCGGCAACCTTCTGGTTATAAGTACGACCTTGCGGACTGAGCAGGATGACCCGTCCCTTGCCATTTTTCAATTGGACCGCTTTTAGGGCGGCAGTCAATGGCTCCGGTTTCATGACCATGCCTTCGCCGCCGCCAAATGGTCTGTCATCGGTCATGCAATGCTTGTCCAGAGAATAATTCCGGATATCTGTAATATCGATACGGATCTTATTGTCCTGCCTGGCACGTCGAATGATGGATTCATTCAATGGCGAATCCATCAGACCGGGAAATATGGTCAGTATGTCAAAAATCATTGTGCCCGCGACACTAAGGTGTGCTGTCTCTGGAGTTGATCTCCAAAAGTCCGGGCGGTGGTGCTATGACAATTTTTTCAGCATCATGCTGGATGATAATTGATGCAATAATAGGAATGAGATATTCCTCATCCTTATCCTGGACCACCAGCAGGTCCTGGGCTCCATTGGACATGATACTTGTCACCGTTCCCAGTCTGTGGCCGTCGACCGTGACGACAGTCAGACCTTCCATCTGGCTTAGATAAAACTCATCTTCTCCTGCTGGCGGCAGATCCTCTTTAAGAATCAAAACCCCCATACCGGTAATGGCCTCAGCCGCATTACGATCATTGACTGCAGCTAATCGGACAATAGCTGATTTACCCTTTACCCGAAACTTCTCAACAGCATAAGGAGGGCTAAGTTGCCCCGATGGGCTTACCAGAACCAGTCTTTGGTAATGCCGGATATTTTCCGGTTGGCCGGCAAAAGAAAAAATCTTTAATTCACCCTTCAGGCCGTGGGGTACGATAATCTTGCCGATCAGGATATAATTGTCAGTGGGGTAGCGAAAATTGTCAGTCATGGCTTTGTGGAAATTATTCCAGGATATCAAGCCTCGACCGTTTGTTTTGCTTCCCGGCTGTGACGGCAAGAAGCGAGCGCATCGCCCTCGCTGTCCGGCCCTGTTTGCCAATTACTTTGCCAAGGTCTTCTTTGGCAACAGCCAGACCGATAGTGACAGTATCGTCCTCTTCACTCATAGTAACAGTTACGGCGTCGGGATTATCTACCAGTGACCTGGCAATATATGTGACCAAGTCTTGCATAGCCCGTTATGCGCTGACTGAAACTTTTTTGATCAAACTCTTGACAGTGGTGGATGGTAAAGCGCCTTTTCCCATCCAATCCTGCAATTTATCAGCATTGATCTTTATCTCGGCAGGATTCTGCATGGGATCGTAAGTGCCAACGATATCAAGGAACTTGCCATCACGTTGACGTTCGCTGTCTGCTACGACAATACGATAGAAGGGTTTTTTCTTTCTGCCAAATCTGGTTAAACGAATTCGAACTGCCATTACTGATAACTCCCTTTGATGTATGAAAAATACTTTTAATAAAACCTGAGTTGTTTCCGACTGGACCAGCCGAAAAGAGATAGTTACATTTTACGCACACCCTTAGGCAGCTTCCGTCTTTTCTGACCGGTAATCAATCCCGGCTTGCCGCGCATTTTCTGCATCATTTTCAACATAGTTGAATAACTTTTGATCACCCGGTTGACATCAGCCACATCCGTGCCTGAACCGGTGGCTATCCGTTGTCGGCGACTGGTGTTGATAATAGCGTAATTCTGCCGTTCCTTCCTGGTCATGGAGCGAATAATTGCCTCGGTTTTGGCCAGCTCTTTCTCATTAGGTTGAGGCGCGTCTTTCAGCTGTTTGAGCTTGTTGATGCCGGGAATCATGCTCAAGATCTGTTCCAGCGAGCCCATCTTTTTTATCTGCTGGATCTGGTCAAGAAAATCTTCCAGAGTAAAGGTGTTCTGTCTGAGCTTATGGACCAGCTTGTCTGCTTTTTTCTTGTCAACTACGGCTTCAGCCCTTTCAATCAGGGTGAGGACGTCGCCCATGCCCAGGATGCGTGAGGCCGTCCGATCTGGATGAAAGATCTCCAGCGCATCCAGGCCTTCACCGACACCGGCAAATTTTATAGGCTTGCCGGTGATATTCTTAATGGAAAGGGCGGCACCGCCACGGGCATCACCTTCCATTTTGGTAAGGACAATACCTGTTATTTCAAGATCTTGATTGAACTTACTGGCCACAGTAACTGCATCCTGTCCTGTCATGGCATCAGCCACGAACAGAATTTCAGATGGTTGGACAGCAGCCTGGATCTCTTTTAACTCCCCCATAAGAAGTTCATCGACATGCAGGCGGCCGGCGGTGTCGATGATCAGGGTGTCGTAATTTTTTGCTCTGGCAGCAGCCACCGCCTGTCGGCAGATATCCACTGGTTTGGTGCCCGACGTCGATGGATGTACCGGCACATCAACTTTGCCACCCAGGATCTGGAGCTGTTCAATGGCTGCGGGACGATAGACATCGGCTGGCACAAGATAAGGTCTTCTGCCTTTTTCTTTGAGCATGCGGGCAAGCTTACCCGCTGTGGTCGTCTTGCCGGAACCTTGCAGGCCTGCCATCATGATAATAACAGGCTGGCGGCCATCAAGACGAATTTGCTCTGTGTTACCGCCGAGAAGGGTTACCAGCTCATCATGGACGATCTTGATGATCTGCTGACCTGGAGACAAGGCCTGACTGACATCAAGGCCAATGGCCTTTTCGGTAACCGTGGCTATGAAATGTTTTACTACATTGAGATTAACATCGGCTTCCAGAAGGGCCATGCGCACTTCCCGCATGGATTCCTGGATATTCTCTTCAGTCAGCTTGCCGTGACCGCGGAGCTTTTTAAAGACTCCTTCCAGTCTATCTGTCAGATTCTCAAACATAAATACTTATTTTATTTACAAAAAATATAAATGCCAACTTACAATAAGTACTTGTAAAGACAAAAAAATGAATCGCCTGGCAGAGACCAAGGCGTATCAATGGTTTAATAAAATTAATAAACAAATTATTTTACTTAAAAAAGTGAAAAAATACTAGAAAAAATAAAATCTGTCAAGCAAGGAACGAGAGGAAACAGAAAAAGGCAATGGGGTTGTCCCTGTTTACTCATTGATGGCGCCGGCCACTGCCCTGGCCACCGGTTCCGCCTTTTTTATTTTGTGACCGGCGACCGGGGCTGCGGTTATTATTGTTTTCTGTACGCTGTTTCCTCGCGGGACCTTTACCTTGGTTGCCTCTATCATTGGGTGTATGACCACTGGCAGTTCCTTGTTTGTAGCCTTTTGTATATTGAGCCTGGTTGCCATTGTTGTGCAGGGCTCCTGAAGCCTCAACTTTTTTTGCCAGGGGCGGCAGAGCCACTTTGAGCAACATGGCTCGTCCCTTCAGCAGTTTGCCGTTTAATAAGTCTATGGCCGCCTTGGCTTCTGCATCCGGGGTTATCTCAACATAACCAAAGCCCTTAGATTTGCCGGTGGCACGATCTTTAACGATGAAAACTGAGCCAACATTTTTGAAGGTGATAAAGGCTCCACGCAATTCGTCGGCGGTGACTTGAAAAGATAAATTACTGACAAAAATTTTCATGATGTTCCTTTGCTCATGATTAACATAAAGCTCAACTTAATTTCTTTGATATGGCAAAATAGCGCGCCTCAGGTTTCTTGTTATTGTACCGGCCGCTGACCAAAGAGGGCGGTACCTATCCGAACGAGAGTAGCACCCTCCTCAATGGCAATAAGATAGTCACTTGACATGCCCATAGATAATTCAATATGGGCGTTATCAAAAAAATAATTTTTCTTTTTCATCTCTGCCGCCAGCAAGGCTAGTGCTTTGAAGTGTGGTCGTGTATGTTCCGGATTGTCGGAATAAGGAGGGATGGTCATGAGACCGCGTACCTTCAGATTCGATAATGGCCTCAGCTGCTGCAGCAGTTGTTCGGTATTTTGAGGAAGAACTCCTGATTTCTGGGATTCCCGGCCGATATTGACCTGGACGAGGACGTCCATGGTCCTGTCTTGATATTTGAGCTCTTTATCTAAGGCGGCTGCCAGTTTAAAGCGATCGACGGTTTCGATCATCTGAAAGATCTGAACTGCTGTTTTGGCCTTATTGCTTTGCAGGTGTCCGATGAAATGAAAGGAGGCCAGATCGCCGAGTTCTTGTTTTTTCTGGGCTGCTTCCTGGATATAATTTTCACCAAACAGGAGCTGGCCGGCGTTGATGGCCTCCCTGATATGGGCGGTTGGAAATTTTTTCGATACGGCGACCAGCCTGATCGCTGCCGGGTCACGACCGCATTGAGTAGCGGTTGCTACGATCTTTTGTCGAATATCTTTTAGATTGCTGCTGATCATTTCAGCTCATCACCGGGGCTGGAAGCCGGAAAAGGCTCATGGCATTAGCGCTGGTCTGCCGGGCCACCTCATTTAATGGAATGTCTCGCAAGTCAGCAATTGCCTGGGCGGTATGAAGTAAAAAGGCCGGCTCGTTGCGTTTGCCGCGCCAAGGGACCGGCGCGAGAAAAGGGCCATCTGTTTCCACAAGCAGCGCACTTAACGGGGCCAGCCTGGCTACTTCCTTGAGGTCAGGGGCATTCTTAAAGGTGACGACCCCGGGTATAGAAATATGGAAGCCTAAATCCAGTACCTGTGCGGCCAAGGTCATGTCTCCGGAAAAACAATGCATGATGCCGCCATATTCAAAAGGAGCTGCTTCCTGCAGGAGACGAATGGTGTCGGCATGGGCGTCACGATCATGGATAATTACAGGTAGCTTCAAATCTTTTGCCTGGGCCAGTTGGGCACGAAAATGTCGTCTTTGCAGCTCTGGCGGTGCATAATTTTTCACATAATCCAAGCCAATCTCGCCGTAGCCGACAACATGGTCACGATTATTTTCGACCAGCTCTGCCAGATTGTCCAGGGTATGGGGTGTGATCCGGGCTGCATCATGAGGGTGGATGCCCACGGTTGCCTTGATCATGTCGTATTCTTTGGCCAGAGAGATGGCCTGGCGTGAACTTTCTTCGTCAATACCTATACTGATAATATAGCGAATATGGTTACAATATGCCTGCTCAAGAATGATATCCAAATCGTCTTCATAGGCATCCATGTCCAGATGACAATGACTGTCAATGAGAAAGGTATCCTGAGTGAGCAATGGGAGCGGGGGGGGGCTTATTTTCATAAATTTCCTTTCGATCTTTAATATCAGATTCCATTTTTTGCTGCAATGTTGAAAATAAAAAGAGAAAAGTTGCTTTTCTCTTTTTAGTATGGGATATGTTTCGATAGTGGTTGATTATTCAGTCGTTTAGATGTTGTTCCTCAAATAGATAAGTATTATAAAATTATATTGAATTGTGGTGTTATCAATCCTTCTGATCAATGAATATAATTTTAATCTGCATATGAAGAAGTTGTTCCGGTTCCATCGGGCATCAATCAAGAACAAGAGGTAAAGCATGAATTATGGTATCGTAAATCAGGAACAACTTGAGCAAATTGAAGAGATCTTATTCCAGAAGTTAATAAAGCTGGGAGTTGATTGTGCCATTATCATTGATATGGCCGGAAATATAATTACTGTTAAAGATACCGGAAAGAGTAAGTATGATATTTATTCTTTTGCCGCACTGGCTGCAGGTAATTTTGCGACAGTCGATGCCATGGCCAAATTAGTTGGTGAAACTGAATTTTCACTCCTTTTTCATAAAGGCCAGGATTGCAATATTCACTTCAGTAAAATTGATGATGAGCTTTTGTTGATAACCATGTTTGGCAGAGATATTTCTTTAGGTTTTCTCAGACTCAATGTAGTTGAGGCTATAGACCAGATCCAGAAAGTGTGGGCGAAAGAGGACTAAAACTGGTTATTGCGATGAGGATGTTCATTTGCCATATATATTAAGATTGAATAAAAGTCAGGGGGTAGCGGGTTGAGTTTTATCAACTTAAGAGACAAAGTGGTCCAGGTTAAGATTGTTTATTATGGTCCTGGTCGTTGTGGAAAAACAACAAACCTGGAATATATCAATCGTAAATTCAAGGAACAGATCCAGTCGGAAATGGTGAGTTTAAAAACTCATGGCGATCGGACCTTATTCTTTGATTTTCTGCCCTTTCATATGGGACAGATCAAAGGCTATGATATTAAAATACAACTTTATACGGTACCCGGTCAGGTAAAGTATAATGCGACCAGGAAACTGGTATTAAAAGGAGTGGATGGGATAGTTTTTGTCGCCGATGCCATGGAAAAGCAGCGAGAAAAAAATATTCGCTCCCTCAACCAGCTTCATGAAAATCTCCAATCCTATAAAGAGTCTATTTTCAAGATTCCCTTGGTTATGCAATACAATAAAATTGACTTGAAAGATCATGGCATACCTGTGCTGCCGATTGCTGTTTTACAGCAGGATCTTAATAGCAGGTTACAGGTACCTTATTTTGAAGCAAGTGCTATTACCGGATATAATGTTGCCGCAACGTTGAAGAAAATAATCTCATCGACTGTTGTCTCAATACAAAAAAAATTACTTTAGAGAGAATGCATGGTGGCACAGCATACTGGACAATATGACGATGATCTGACTGTAGGGGCGGATGAGTATAAGGAATCCTTCTCAACCGATTTCGTAGATCTGTTTGAACCCCTTGGTGATGACGATGCCCCTATTGCCAAGCTCAAAACTATTATTCTCTCGATTGACTGGGAAATAACCGATGATATCCTCGATCAATTAAATGCCGAGCTGCTGGATCTGAAAGATGTTTGGTCCGGCAACAAAATAAACCTTATTTATGTCCAGGCTCTGGAGAAGATCGGTCGGTATATTTATTCAGAAAAGGCTCATTCCCACCCTAATGCTATTAAATTACTGCTCGCCTTTTATTATAATCTCGAAAAAATAGTTTCTTCCGGCTCCATGACTGAAGAACAAAAAAAACAGCTGCTCCTGCAGGATATTAAAAAATTTGATCACTTTAAGGCGCAGGTAGATCCTGCCAGGGAGAAGAAAAGTTTTGGTGCTCAGCCTCCGCTTGGTGTATCAGCCGCAGAGGATTCTTCCTTCTCCCAAGAGAAACTTAAAAATTTAACAAATTTGAAAGCTATCGTAGAGGCCATAGATGGGAAAAGCAGGGAAGCAGAGCTGGTCCAATTATCGCAAGAAGTAAGCAGGCTGGAAAAGATTTTTAGTGAAAGCAAGGCCAAGTTAATATTGCTACAGGGCCTTGGCGCGCTGGCGAATTATATTCTTTTAAATAAAAGTAGTGCCCATCCTGATGCCGTTAAACTGCTTCATTCTTTCTATCAGGGCTTGGAAAGGATTCATGCTGAGGTCTTGTCCACGGATCAGGAAAAAGCCATTCTTGTTGCTGAGGTCAAAAAATTTAAAGCTTTTAAGGCACTTATAGCCAAAATTGCCGCTGAGGTTGTGGTTGTGGCGGCTGATGATTCTGAACCTGCAGAAGATGATGAGGATAATGAAGAAAGTGGTGATATTACGCCGGCATTTGCTGATATGCCGGCTGATAGTCGCGGCTTTCGTGACGATGGCGAACCTTTCAGGAGTGATATTAATAAACGCCTGGCCAGCTTTTTTGGTGAAACAGAGGCGGAGACGGCAGAGCAATTGGTCGAAGTCACTGACCAGACAGATAATATAGTCTCAGAAGGGTTTGATGTAGATTCCCGGCTCGATTCCTTGTTTGGTGAAGATGAGGAAGTTGAGCCGGGAGCTGAGGCGTCTGATCTTGCCTTGTCAGGTGTAAATGTGGAGACTGAAGAGGACGATGACTCCGATGAAATGGCCCTGCCTGTCCAGCGTGGCAAGCTGGCGCCGGCTTTGGTGGATATCAGTGACCAGAGTCTTTATGCCGAAGAGGAGGCTTCCGCGAAAGCGCCGCCGCCGGACTCCTTGAACCATGAACCTTTCATTCCCGGCCTTGATGTCGAATCGGATGCCGATGATGATTCAGAAGAGGCGGCTTTGCCCTTTGATCACCAGGGAGTGGCTCCTGCTCTGGTATTTAGTGATGAGGAATATGGCTTTCGCGAATCAGAATTTGCCGCTGATTCTGATGAGGGAGAGTCTGATCTTGAAGATCGGCTTGATTCCTTTTTTGGCCCTGAAATTACGGAATCAGGACAGGATAATATTTCTCAGGCCACTGCTGATGAGGAATCCGGCCCGGTAATAATTAGTGAATCCTTGCGGCAGGAAAAGGAAGAAGAGAAACCCGCACCTGAGATTTTGGGGTCTGATGAAGAAGAGTCTCCTGTTACCTCAGAATTTGAGTGGGCCGAAGATCAGGAGTTATTAGCGGCCGAAACATCGGCTGGTAACTACAAATTTGCACCAATAGTTACTGATATTCTGTTTGAAGAGGTTGCTGGAGAAAAACCTGCTTCAGTAAGCACGGATATGGAGGTTGTCTTTGAACCTGTTGGCGACGATGTAGAAGTTGATGAGCTTCCTTTGGATAGTGAAGATATAGCTGCTGACACTGAGATGGCCGCAGCACAAGCATCTCTTGCCGCTCTTCATGACAGCATTGCTTCCATTCTTGTGAAGAAATATGATGTTGGTTTTCCGCTCTTTTTTACGGAAATAAACAATTTATATCAAAGACGGCAGGCCCAGCATATTAATAATATTTTCCTGCAGCTGCTGGAAACAGTTGGTCGCTATATTGAGACCTGTCGGGAAGGAGCAGATTCGGAAGCATTGTCATTATTTCAATCTCTTGACCATAATCTCGAACGTATTTTTGAGCCGCAATCAGGTTATAATGATGAGCCACAGCAAATTCTTTTTGAAGAGACAGGCAAAGTACTGCTCTGGCAACAGAGATTAATTTTCTCTTTGGCTGCCCAGTCCGGAAGAAAGGGAGAGTGAATAACTGATCATTTAGAATGTTTTGCTATACAGGGTATGGTAAAGGGCAGTTGTTCCAAGAGGAATAACCGCCCTTGTCTTATCAGTAGCTTGAAAACAATGAGTAAAAAAAGCTGGAGCTGTCATTCGGTTCATATAATTGCTAATAAAATTAAATTTATGTGCTTTCATTTTAAAAATAAACAGAGAGTTTTATGTCCATACATCCTACAGCAGTTATTTCTGCAAAAGCGGAGCTTGATTCGTCAGTGCAGGTGGGCGCTTATACCGTTATTGAAGAAGGAGTCCGTATAGGGGCAGGAACCAGAATTGAGCCGCATGCAGTGATTGCCGGTTTGACTTCCATTGGTATTGAAAATGTGATTGGTTCTTTCACCTCAATCGGCACGCCGCCCCAGGATCTCAGTTATGCCGGGGAGCCCACGCAATTAATTATTGGCGATCATAATAATATTCGGGAATATACTTCTATTAATCGGGGAACTGTCAAAGGCGGGGGGCAGACAAGCATTGGCGACAATAATTTGTTGATGGCCTATTGTCATGTCGGCCATGATTGCCGCATTGCCAATCATGTAATTATGGCCAATGTGGCCACCCTTGCCGGTCATGTCGACGTGGCGGATCATGTCTCCGTTGGTGGTCTGGTGGCGGTCCATCAGTTCTGCCGTCTCGGGTCCTATGCCTATATCGGCGGGATGTCCGGCATTAGTCTGGATGTCGCTCCTTATATGATTGTAACGGGAACCAGGAGCCGGATGCGGGTATCAGGCATTAATAAAGTGGGCCTCAGGCGGCATGGCTTTAATAAAGAGACTATTGGCAAGCTCGATCATGCGTATCGTATCCTGTTTCGTTCTCCTGACCTCTTGCAGGCTGATGCCCTGGCGCAGGTTCGGAAGGAAATTCCTGATTGTGCCGAGGTGGAATCCTTGGTGTTGTTTCTCGAGAGTTCCAAGCGTGGTGTGGCCAAACGTACTGACGATTAAATTATTTTACGAAATATTTGCCGGCTAATTTCTGTTTTTTATGTTTAATCTGTTCCTCCTTGCCGGATCAGGATTTATATCTCTGGGTCCAGTATCGCTATTTTCATCTCGATGATTGATATTCAATTTTGTTAATGGTTTAAATTTGTTGTATGCGTATTGATCCGAATAAAATAGGAATTATTGCCGGCAGTGGTCAGTTCCCGCTTCTGTTTATCAAGGCTGCCCAAGAGGCTGGCCGGATTGTGGTGGTGATTGCCCATAAGGGTGAGACTACCGCAGCAGTGGCCGCGGCTGCCGATGTGGTCTGCTGGGTGAAGCTTGGTCAGCTCGGCAAGATAGTCAGATTTTTTCATGACGAAGGGGTGGGCGAGGCGGTTTTTTTAGGTGCTATTACCAAGACCCAGATTTTCCGGGATGTGTTTCCTGATTTAAAGGGTTTGACTCTTTGGAATAAAATTGATAGCCGGCAGGATGATGCTATTCTCCGGGCTGTGGCCAACGCCCTGGAGCGGGAAGAAATCAAGATTCTTGAGTCCACCCTTTATCTGCGTCATCTGTTGTTTCCAGCAGGGGTGCTGACCAAGAAGAAACCCAGTCAGGAACAGCGGCTTGATATTGAATTTGGCTGGCGTAATGCCCGGGCCATAGGACATCTTGATATCGGCCAGTGTGTGGTTGTCAGAAATAGAACTGTGCTGGCGGTGGAGGCCATCGAGGGAACTGATGCCGCCATCCTGCGCGGTGGTATGCTGGCCAAGGAAAAAGCGGTAGTGGTGAAGATCAAAAAACCATCCCAGGACTTTCGCTTTGACCTGCCGGCCACCGGCTTAAAAACCATAGAAAGCCTGACCAGTGTCAAGGGTGCGGTGCTAGCGGTGGAGGCCGGTCAGTCCCTGCTCTTTGACCGTGACATCATGATCAGGACGGCTGATAAAAAGGGTCTGGTGATTGTCGGGATTACTGAAAAGCCTGATGGAACACTGGAGTTTTAAATGACTTTTTCCCGCCTTCTTCCATTTTTTTTCAGCTGATGCAGGCCATGATCCTGGCAGCCGGCTTCGGCACCCGTCTGCTGCCTTATACCCTTGCTCGTCCTAAACCTCTTTTTCCCATTCTGAATCAACCCTTGTTGTTGCTGATCATTAACCGTCTGCAGCAGGCCGGTTGTGATCATATCGTGGTCAACTGCCATTATCTGCGGGAACAAATCGTGCAGGCCCTCCAAGGTCTGGCCGGCGTTGTGGTCCAGGAGGAGAGTTCGGTGCTGGGCACGGGAGGCGGTTTGCGGCTGGCCCTTGATCAGTTCAGGGATGAGCCTGTTCTGGTGACCAATGGCGATATCTATCATACCATTGATTATCAGCGTCTCTATCAAGCTCATAAAACCAAGGGCGCAGCAGTGACCATGGCCATGCATGATTGCCCTCGCTTCAATACGGTGGCAGTTCAGGATGAGCGGATCTGCAGTTTTGATGACAGGACACGAGGTGAGTTGTTGGCCTTTACCGGCCTGCATATCCTGGAACCATCTGTGTTATCGGCAATTCCTGAGAAACAAGAGTATTCAATCATTGATTGCTACCGCCGGCTCGTCGACCAGGGGCAATTGATCAGTGCGCTGCGGGTGGATGACTGTTTCTGGACAGACATGGGAACGGTGGAAGATTATCTGGCCCTTCACGCCGGCCTGCTGACCGGCACAATTCCGGTGTGGCCGGAGCTTACAGGATCGGCCAACAATCCTTTTCTGGTGGCTGACCAGGCCAAAACAGGGAGCGGGCTGGTGTTGAAGGACTGGGTTTGCGTGGGTGATGCCATTATTGGCAACAACACCTGTCTGCAACGGTCGGTGGTCTGGGATGAAGTCACAATTGCTGAAGGACGCCTGATCGTGGACCAATTGGTGGTTCAGTAATAAAACAAAGGGGGCGTTTCCCGCACCCCTTTGTTTATGTTATTATGGCCAGCCTCTTAAAAGGAATAGCCCAAATTCAGGGCCAGGGCATGCTGGCTTGACTCGATTTCCTCATAGACCGTGTGGTCGGGAATCACTCCGTAAATATACAGGTAAGTATTAGAAAATTCCGCGCTCATGGTGCCATCCGTCTTCATTTTTTTGAAATCGTAGGAGGCGGTCATAAACCAGTGTTCAGTGAAATCATACTTGCCTTTGATGTTGAACATCCATGCATAACCATCCAGATCACCTTGATTGACCTTTTCCCGGAGCAGGTGCTGGTCAACATCTTTGGCGTTAGCGAGCGGTGAGTAACTGATATTGCTCTCCAGGGAAAATTGCTTGGCCAGCTTGATCTTGCCGCCCAGCTGGGCATAAGGAATATGGTATTCAAGCTTGTAATTGATACTGGGGGTGCCTTCACCGAGGAAATAGAACCCTGTCAGGCCCGAGGGCGAATACTGTTGGATGAGATTGGTGGTATATTGCCAGTTCTGGTAGATATAGCCAAGTCCGGCGTTTAATGACCAGCTTTCCCGGCGCAAAAATTTGTACTTGGCATTGACGTCAAACTCATAACCTTCAAACTCACTGATATTACTATTGGAGTAGACGTCAAGCTGGCTGGGGTTGCTTGCGGTCAGCCAATCCAGGTCAATCATCTGGTCGTCAGGGGAGGAGATGTCTTTTTTGACAGCGGCGGACAGCAGCCAGGTGTCGCGAAATTCGGCATTGCCTCTGGCGGTCACCATATAAAAGTCCAGGGGGAATTCCAGCTGGCTGAAAGGGAAATAACCATTTTCTACTACCCCGTCAAACCAGTGGACAGGATACCCTATCTGATAGGTATTGTCCCCCGACCATGATTCAACACCAAGCATGATCTCCGCCTTGGCCTGTCCTGTTGTTACAGTGATGGGCTCGGCTGCAGTATTGTTGCCGGCTGCGGCCAGAGCAGGCCAGGCGGTCATGGCCGTAATTCCTAAGGCCAGCCAGGCGGCCTGTACTCTCTTGTTCATGTCCCTTCTCCTTCCGTTTGATGAAATAATTCCCATAGCAAGCAAAATCCTTCTTGTTTTTATAGAAAAGCAAAGAAAAATGCAAGCGATATCAGGATATTATTTTGGAGGAGGGGTGGCATGATTATTACGGCTCGGAATCAAGCTGAGAGTGGTCACGGCCGGCAAAATAATTAAGCCAGGAAGAGGTTCCCTGAAGAGCCCAGTTTTTAGGGGGCAGCGGCGGGCAGTTGGGGAGCTCTTCTATATGGCTGAGCGGGTTGCTGTAGTAGACCTTGACCCAGAAACAGAGCCTTTCCTGCGGGTAGACCTCACAGCCATGAAGGAAACCGCCGCAGTCACAAAACAACAACATTGTAAAAGATGTTCAGGAATAAGCTAAAGTTGCAGTTCTGCTCACATGCTTGACCTTGCCACTGGCTCCCTTCTGATATTTCTGCTTTGATGTTGCAGGGATCCAGTAGGGTAGTTATGATATAAAATCTTTTTGTACTGAATCCTGGCTGATCGACCAGTACCCGAATTTGCCTTAACGGCAGCTCTTCAGGGAGCTGAGTCATCGTTTCTCCCA
Source organism: Desulfobulbaceae bacterium UBA5611 (assembly GCA_002424635.1). Taxonomy (GTDB): domain Bacteria; phylum Desulfobacterota; class Desulfobulbia; order Desulfobulbales; family Desulfocapsaceae; genus UBA2270. The sequence continues at coordinate 115,130 of DIKT01000039.1, read as the reverse complement.
TTTTATCAAGAGGTCATTTGGGCCTATAGTTTTCTGACATTTCGACTTACTGACAGGTCTTCTTCGGGCTAGACTAATGACACTATCAACACCTTTACGCTGAACACTTCTAATAATGGCTACTACTGAAGACACAAGCAGATTTTTTATGCTTTATCCCTTTCCATTATTAAATACGAAAATATAATTCGAGGAAATTTAACATGTTCAGTCTTTTTCGATGCTACAAACCCAATTGGCTCTATACATTACTTCCTTATTTATACATCGTGGTGGGGATTCTGACAATTCTGACATTATGGAACGTGATGGCTGTTTTTAGTGGCGGCATGCTCATCATGGCTGGTGTGATAGTATGGCGCATGCGGTCGGGCTTTAAGAATTTACAGGAAATAGATAAAGAAAATAAAAGCAAAAAACACGAGGGGTTAGTGCATATTTACTGGCGTCAAAGTTTCAGTACCGGACATAAGATAATTGATGACCAACACCAATCACTCTTCATTAAGGCGAATGAAATAATTGATACAATCACAAACCGCCAAATGAATATAGTCATCAACGAAGCATTGAGCGAACTGATAAGAGATATTCAAACCCATTTCAGGACTGAAGAGGGATTTCTCGAAAAATTTGCTCCAGGGATAGTCGCGTTGCACAAGGAAAAACATGCGGAACTCCTTAATAAAACGCGTGTAGTAGTTGACCGTGTGCGCCACAACAATGTATCTCCAAGTGAGTTGATTGGATTTCTGGTATATGACGTGATCGCCAACCATCTCATCATGGAAGATTCAACATGGCAGGAGATGGTGAATCAAAAGGGGACCAAGGGGTCGGACCAGCTCAATTAACTATTATGTAACGAATTGTTTCTCCTCTGATTTTAGTCTTATCATTTGTTGAGCATGAGACGATTCAGGAAGAAGGTTCACTCTGCGGTTTTACTCAAATGGTTAACATTGCCATTGGCATCTTTTTTCACAGAGACTGCCAATAGCAACGCATAATTTCATGTGCATCCCCCTTCTTCCCTGCTCCCATGGTGGGCAATACCGCCCAAAGATCGCCAGTCAATTAATAGGGTTTTCATATGAACAATGAACTATTCGAGCAACTTCTCTACGAAGAAGAGAATCCTTCTCTTGATTTTAAGAGGGATCAGTATAGATTCGCTATGGCCACTGAAGAGGAGAAATCCGAACTTTTGAAGGACATACTCGGATTCGCTAATACTTGGCGACGGTCGGAAGCTTATATTCTCATCGGCGTTGATGATGTGCGGGGAGGGCGTGGTGATGTTGTCGGTATTCCTGAGGCTGGTCATTTAGAGGACCATTCACTTCAGCAGTTCGTAAATAACCTTACTAACGCGCCAGTTCATTTCCATTATGAGGCATTTGGATTCGAAGGGAAACAAATCGGGATAATTATCATCGACGTACAAACTCGTCCTATCTACTTGAAGCGTGACTATGGGAAACTGGATAGGGAGAAGGTCTATGTTCGACGTGGCAGCTCAACTGACCCCACCAAACCTGCCACGATCGAAGAGATAGCTCAAATGCGTGTTGGTAGTTCAGGGCAACCTGCCGCTGAATTACTGATTGAATTTGCACAGATTGAACGTGATGAAACATTCGGGACACAAATTTCATGGGACGCTGAGTTTTGCGCTATGCCGAGTCGCAAGGATATTCCTGACCTGTCACCTCCGCAAAGTAGGCATCCGTTTGGAATTGACACGTTTGCATTTGAAGATCCGATATATCAAACGAATAGGAACTTTTTTCGCGAATTGGCTGATTTCGAATTTGCACGACGACTCGTTAAACCTGTCCGCTTGGTCCTCACAAATATTGGGAAAGTAGCCGCCAATAATGTCCGGATCGAAATGATGGTGCCGACGAACCTCGGGATAGTGGTTATGTATGAATCCGAGATACCTGATCGGCCTCAGCAGCGTTCTAGCCGGCTTGCGACCCCTTTCCTAGGAAAGCCTGCCTTCTCTGGTCATAATCCAGGGGACGTAACTATTAAGAAGAACGCCGACCAATTTTGTGTGACAATTGATTGCGGCCATCTTCAACCTGGCCGCAGAGTTTGGTCAGAGGTTTTCTATATCGGAAAGAGAGCAAGTGGTGACGTGACTTTGAACGGGTTGGTATTTGCTGACAATTTACCGCAGCCAAAAAAATTAACACTTGTCGCATCAATGGCTGTTGCGGAAACGGTCCTAACGATTGATGAACTGTGTTCACTGGTGAATTACTGAGTGAGGGGGCAGCCCTTGACACGGGACAAAATTGGCGTAAAGGCTCGCCTAAGCTGCGCGTGCTGAGTTCATTCATAGAATGTATGCGAAGCGGATCAAGTCGCGGAAGTTGATTGAAGGGCAAAGCGAGCCAAGATGAGTTGAGGAACAGCGACGCCCAATCTGGTAGCCGGGGGTTTTCTCCCCCAG
>DIKT01000039.1:51110-112635 GCA_002424635.1 Desulfobulbaceae bacterium UBA5611 | reverse complement strand
ACCGGGCCGTAGCCGGGTAATGAATTTTCACCCACAGATCTTTAACAGACAGTAAACCTTGAGCCTTGAGCCATTGATTGGTCATACCTGTTGAGTAGCCAGCGTTCGTGAGAGCCGCTAGTGGCCTTTTCTGCTCATGCCGACGGAGATGGCAGTGATATTCCAAAAGAATCCAACTTTGACCAACAAAAAAAGGCACCAGATAAACTGGTGATTTTCACGTTATCAAAGTCAACAATACCTCTTTCCAGAAATTTGTTTGCATGAAAAACATGACAAGGATAAGCGAAAGCCAAATTCGGAATAGTGCCACTGACGGTCGAGTGATTCCGCTGGGTTCTGGCTTAGCGGCAATTCCCGAACGTCTCCTTCTGGCGCATGCGCGTGGCGAAGTTCATTTCATTGCTGGAGCAGGCATTTCCCGATCCGCAAAATTGCCCGACTGCCGTGGTCTCGTGCTCAAGGTATACGCGCAGCTTGATGCGGCCTTGACGGGCAAGCACCGGGCGCGCCACTGACCAAAACGTTATGTGTCAGACCTACCCACAAAAAATAAAAATTAAGGGGTTTCGATGAAAAAATATCATTTCTTTGCATTGCTCTCTCTGATTACCTTATTAACCTCTTGCTCGGTGGCTCGAGTAGACCATATTCCTGTAAGGTCTGATTTGCCAAGGCACTTGGCTGTCTTTTTTGATGGTACAAATAACGAGGAAACTTCACATACCAATGTGTCCAAGTTACACAGTCTGGTGTCGTTGCAGGGGCGTGATGATATTAGTACCACCTATATTCGTGGTGTTGGTACCGGATCACGCATTATTGGCATGGGAATGGGATGGGGGACAGGACATGATGTTCGGGATGCGTACCAATACCTTGCAGAAAATTATCGCGAAGGCGATGAGGTCTCTATCTATGGTTTCAGTCGCGGGGCTTTCTCGGCCAGGGTCCTTGCCGCAATGTTGTATGTGTCGGGACTACCGGATTTGGATGATATCGAACCGTCTAAGCGAGAATCATTTGTTTACGATGTTTACGCTGCCTATAAGCATAAAACCAAGAGTCTGTGCGAACGCCGCAATGAAGTAGCTAAAGTTTATAATGACTATAAGTTGAAAGAAATAAAGATCTCCGAATGTGATGAAAATGGCCAGAGCCTGACAAAGTACCCTTTGCCGGTGAATGTTCGTTTTATGGGCCTTTGGGATACAGTCGAGGCGCTTGGTTGGCCAGACCATGACTACAGCCCGGGAGAGGCAAATACACGCTACGCCGATCAGCTTTGCAATGTGCAAAATGTCGCCCATGCACTTTCACTTGATGACAATAGAGCGCGTATATTTACTCCGATGCTTCTGTCACAGCGACATATTATAGAGCACACCTGCGATAAGCCACAGGGGTTCTCCACAGTTCTCAACGAAGTCTGGTTTTCTGGCGCTCATTCGGATGTCGGTGGGGGCAATGACACTGATATTTCCGGAGTGTCTTTGAATTGGATGTTAGACATGATGGATGCGGCAAAACTTGGACTAATTCATAAAGATGCTGCTGTTTACGGTAACTATTTGGCTGCGACCCATGAAGGGGATTCAGGTCTTGCAGGGTTGTTCTATAAAAAGGTAAATCGTGACTTGGCGATGTATATAAAGCATACAGGTTATAAGGAGTTCTTTGCTAAAAATGACGAGAACGCCAAGAAAGGTAAGAATCACTTTGTGTCATTCTACGATGCCGTGAATGGTGAGAAAGATCCAATTAAGCCGTTAAGTCCGGTATTAAAAGTGCATCAGTCTGTGCTTGATCGTCTTTGTGTCGTTCCATCAAAAATCTTTGAATCACAGTGGTATAAAAAAGAACCCTTCAATGGATGCATCAAGTGTGATGGAAACGCGGGTTATATCAAGAGTGGAGATTCCTGTGAAAGCCGAGTAAAAGCTGTAAGAAATCCTCGTTATAAATCCAATGATGTTTCTTTTATTGATAATACTTGTGATAAAACCGCTTGCTGGCGTGCCAAAGATGAAGATTATGCCATGATACAAGCCTGCAACTACAGTAATTCGAGCGCAACAGGTTATGCCTCAGAGAGGCTTGAAGTCCGAGATCTAGCAAAAATAGGTGATAAAGCCATTATTACCTTCTATGCAGACAAAGATGAGGATCATACAGGGGTAAATTTGAGAGCAGGGATGACATATCTAGTATCCGTTCATGGCTCCGGAATCGAAGGTTGGAAGGATTGTATTTATTTAGCTAACATCGAAGATGGAAGGCCTATTTTAGCTTCAGGTAAATCTTTCCCTCTTACATTGGTCGATATGATGGTTTTCCCAATTGCGCATTCATTTAAGGTGGGTTACATGGGATTGTTGGGACAAATCGATGGGAAAAACTACCTTATTGGCGAATTGGCGGTTAAGGGGCAGGTGTTTACCCCGCACGATAACGGTGAATTGGTGTTGCGTGTCAATGAACCTCAATTCTTGAGTAGTGTATATAAAAATAATCACGGGCGGGTAGAATTGTTGATAGAAGCTGTTGATGGCAGGGAGCCTGCCATTCAGTGATAGGGGGACAGGAAGAATAGAGAAGGGTCAAAGCTCCAAATATTAAATAAAGCGAATGTTCCAACGAGACCAGTGGACCCGGTCGCGATAAACCTGCGCCGGGTCACCGGCTGAGCCGTTATGCAAGGAAATAGGGCGAGGAAGGAGTCTACGTAAGTTCAACCTCCACTGACTTGGCAGAACACCGGGAGGAAGTCCTTGAAACTGCCAAAGAGGATCGGTCAACTCTTCGAGCGAAGGTTGCGGAAATGGTTAAGCGAGGCGCGCATCGTAGACCTTCATGAACCGTTGAGTTTCGTCCTGATCGATCATTAGATCACTTCCATTCAGTGAGGTTTTAAGTTTGTTGACTATGAACCAATAGTGGCACAAATGGCTTTTCTGACCTTGCTTGTGGGTACGCCTATCATGATGGCCAGCTCTTTGACCGTGACAGACTCACGACTTTGCAGTTCCTCTATCTAACGAGAAATAGGTGAGTATTTCAAAAAATCATAAAAAGCCAGCATCTCATCTTTATCTTTTTCCAGACATTCCATGGCCTTTGGATATTTTGCTGAATACGTTGAGAGAGCAATGTCAAAGGCTTTGTAGGCATCTTTCTTAGTCGGCGCCATCCAGATTTCATGTAATGCCTGTTTGACCTTCGGCTGGACGGCCTTCGGGAGCTTATTGAGAACATTGGCGGTCTTATGAACCCAGCAACGTTGATGTACCGTCTTCGGAAATACTTTCCGCAACGCTTTCCAAAAACCCAGAGCACCATCACCAACTGCCAGTTCAGGTGGATGCCTGAGGCCTTGTGCTTTTATTCGCAGCAGCAGTTCCGACCAGCTCTGCTCAGATTCCCGATAACCGTCCTCAATAGCAATAAACTCTTTCCGGCCCTGTTCAGTGACTCCGATAATGACGAGGATACACTGTTTGGCATGATCACTTCGAATATTGAAGTAAACACCGTCTGCCCAGATATAAACATACCGCTTATTCTCAAGGCTTCTGCTGTTCCAAGTTTCGTGCTCTTCCTCCCATATTTTCTTGCAGCGACTGATTGTCGATGCTGACAGTCCCTTTGCTTCACTTCCAAGAAGAGCCTGCAATGCCTCCTGAAAATCTCCTGTGGATATCCCTTTGAGGTAGAGCCAGGGCAACATACCCTCAACGCTCTTGGTTTTTCTCAGGTAGGGCGGCAATAACGTCGAGTTGAATTTGATCCCTTGGTGGCTTTTGTCGCGAATCTTTGGAACCCTGATTTTAACCGGCCCGATTCCCGTCTGAATCTCACGTTCGGGTAAATATATCCATTGCGCACAACCTGTTGGTGCCCTTGCCCGTTTCTGAGTGCAGTATGCTGACCAAGAAGAACCTGTAATTCAGCCTCAACAGCATCTGCTATCAATCGTTGGGCGCCAGCACGCAGCAACTCTGTCAACGGATCTCCAGAAATCTCTCCTGGCTTTTTAAGTGCAATGACTTTATTCTTGCTCATGACGTATCCTTTTTTGTTGGGATCTAGTTTTGGCGAACTGATTCCAACAGGATACGTCATTTATTTTTTCATGGCCCTTTTAAACACCACTTTTGATCATAACTCCCACCATATGACAAATCTATCGTCGAATTCACACCATTCTATTACGGCAACGATTACTATGGTTATTACAGCTCTAAATACTTTAACTCAAACATATCGGAGATAGTACAAGCATCAGGAGCAGCTACAGACTCGGCAAATCCTTATAATGGTTTTTTAGCTGGTATCGGAGGAATGATAGCTCCACTAGGTAACTATTTAGAAGTAGACCAAGACTCAATCTACCTGACCGACGGTGGCCACTCAGAGAACCTTGGCGCATATAGCCTTATAAAAAGAAAAATCCCTATCATTGCGATATCTGATGCAGAGTGGGACCCAGAAGGTAAACAAGAGGGAATGAAAAGATTAAAAGATAATTTATTAGAACAGTACGGAATCATACTTAAGCTAAATGGCCTTGACGAAAAAATAATGTCACTGCCTACGCACGACTATACCAACGACCCTCTCCCGGAAATAATACGAGGAACTCTGGTTGATGAAAAATCTGGGGCAATAATCTCAAAAATTTACTACGTAAAATTAAGATTAATTCGCGACAAATATGAGTGCCCTCAAGGAGCAGTAAACTGCTATCCTCAATATTTAAAAGAGTTTATTTCGTATAGCGATGAAGGAAGAGAATTTGCTGAAGACTTCCCTCAATCCAAAACATCTGACATTTCTTATAGCGCAACACAGTATCTAGCATACTACACATTGGGTTATCACTATGGGAAGGAGTTAGCGAGACAATTGAAGGCTGACAGAGTAACACTTCCCTAACGAATAAGGTTAGATTGTGAGAGCGAAGCGATCCACAATCTGAACCGGTGGTTGGACAAGCCCGGTTGCAAATGAACGATGAATTTTAACAGGTGGAATAAGTATTGATTGTGCTAGAAGAGAAGGCGTTGGTTTATGGCATGAATATTGCTATTTGAAAATATCTATTTGCTGATATTTCAATAACTTGAAAAATTGAAAAAGCTGTAAATTTTTGTCACAATCTTTCATTTATAAAATTGATATTTTACTACCCATCCTTAATGAACCATTCGCCAAAAAAATACTGCTAATGCTAGAAAATGTCAAATAAGCATTTTTTCAGCGTAATGGTTTTGGTTTTGCATATAAAATATGTGGTTACAGTAAGATAAGTAATGGAGACGTTTGGCGTTTGTCTGCCGCTTAAGCGGCTTCGTCCAACCATCGGCTGAAGTCGGATTGGCAAATACACTGAGCTTCTTTGCCAATCGCTTAGCCGCCCCGTTAAAGATCACCCAAATCAGAAGCCGCAACATCGCAGCCCTCGCTGAGCTCCACGTTCTGAGTCAAATGAAAAACAATACCGGCATAAAAATAATTACAGAAATACCCTGAATCAATAATGAATGTGCAAATTTGCAGAGGTAGACAATGATATATATCGCAGTATTTCCTGTCATGATTTTCATATTGATTACTGTATGGCTAATGGAATTGCCTGAAAAAGCCAGAAGGAGAAGATATGCTGAAGAGTACGAAAAAATAATGGCAAAGAAACGGATTGAATATGAAATCAGTCAAGCAAGAGAAAAAGATGAAAGAATTGCTGAGGAAAAAAGAAAAGCTGATGAAAAACTTGCTAATGAAAGAAGAATTGATGATGCTATTAAACAAGCTATAATCAAGGGGGTAGATGTTTGTAGTAAATGCAAAACTATCACGCCAAAACGTTGCAGTTGTGGTCTCTGTATTAAATGTACGGGAAAGGGTGACCATTCTTCTGAATGCTCTCAATGCCAAAAAAAAAGAAACTACAGATTGTACAAGGAAGTCAAAGCTATAGGGTTGGATGCTTGCGAAAATTGTTACAAAATCAACCCCAAAAGATGCGGAAACAATTGCGGACTCTGTTTGGAATGCTCAGATAGTACCGGGGATTATTGTTGGTCTTGTAACGATGCAATAAATGGTGATTAATAAAAAGGCCCAATCGGGTAAGGACGGATGACCGCCTGATAGGCCGCCCATTAATTGGGCGTTAATATTGCCACATCGAATATCTGATTTTATTCAACTGTCCTCAGGTTGAGATGTCTACTGTTAATCTCTGATACAAGGAGTCAAAATCTCTCCTATAACCCTATTTTTTTTAACATTTCCAGTACAATGAAATTCAAACAATACAACATTCTTGAATTGTTCAGAAATTGTTTATAACATTAATTCCTAAGGCCAGTCAGGCTGCCTGTAATATCTTGTCCATGCTCCTTCTCCTTTTCGTTGATACCATATTTCCATAGCAAACAAAAAATATTCTTGTTTTTATAGAAAAAGCCAAGAATATTGCAAACAATATCAGTATCCTATTTTAGGAAGGGGCATAATTATTCCGGTTCTGAATCAAGCTGGTAGTGATCACGGCCGGCAAAATAATTAAGCCAGGAAGAGGTTCCCTGAAGAGCCCAGTTTTTAGGCGGCAGCGGCGGGCAGTTGGGAAGCTCTTCTATATGGCTGAGCGGGTTGCTGTGGTAGGCTTTGACCCAGAAACAGAGTCTTTCCTGCGGGTAGACCTCACAGAACCCATGCAGGGAACCACCGCAGGGGCCGTTGATCATCTTTTTGGGGCAACCGGACTGCGGGCAAAGATAGCTGGATTCGGCCAGGGTGCAGTCTCCGCACATGCGGCAGCGAAAGAGCATGGTCTTGAGCAGGTGTTCACAAAAGGTGTACAGGCGACGGGCTTGCTTATTCAGATCAACCTGGAGACTGACGGCTCGGGCCAGAGGGAAGATGAGGCCCTCAGGCGTGAATACAGAGTCATGGATTTGCCGGTTGAGGCGAAAACGGGCCGATGGAGCCGGGGCAGTCCTGGCTTGCTGTCCTGAGTCGGGAAAAAGATACCAGGTGGCTGGGGCTGGAAAATCAACCTCTGTCCGCAATTCCTGCACGTTGGCTGTCTTGGTGAGGTATTCGGCCTGATCGAGAAGAAAGGCGATCTTGCTGAAATCCAGATTGTTGCCGCCAAGATGCACCCCAGCATAGCCCATGTGCTTTAGCACGGCCACCATGCCGGCCCCCCGCAGCAAGCGGGCCTCTTCTCCTTTGTCTGGACTTGCCACTTCCTGGTGCATCAGCCGTAACAAAGATGGTGGAAAAATCACGCCGGGGACCTGGCCCTGGCACATGATCTCGGCCACCTTGATGCTGGGGATAAAGACGCTGGCAAGGAGAGGGAGGCTGATGGCATTCTGGCTACAGAAGGACAGCAGCTCCTGATATTTGGTCATGTCAAAGCCAAGCTGACTGATGACAAAATGGGCACCGGCGCAGACCTTGGTGAGCAGCTTGGCATATTGGAAGATCTGTTCGGCCTCGGTGGTCTTAAAAGGTGACACCACGCATCCGGCCAGAAAATCCATGGCTGGCAGGGGCATAACACCGCCCGGGGCCTCTTTCTCCAGGGGCAGGGTCCGGCGCAGACGATCAATGAGGGTCAGCAGTTGTGGAGAATCAAGGTCAAAGACCGGCAAGGCCTGGCCGTGGAAACCATAGCGCGGATAGTCGCCGCTGAGGACCAGCAGATTGAGAAGACCGTGCCGATGACATTCGAAGAGCTGGCTTTCGGCCATGTTCCGATTCTTGTCCTTCAGAGAAAAATGAATCAGCGGCTCAATGCCCAGGGCTTGAATATCAAGTCCCAAAGCAGTGGGCGCCAGCGCGGGATGACCTCCTGGATTATCAGTGATGGACAGGGCTTTGATCCGGCCATCTTTTTTGGCCTCTTCGGCAAATCTGAGAATTTTTTCCAGTCGTTTGCCACCGGATCCTCGACCGGGCACCAGTTCAAAGGTAATGGTGAATTCCTGGCTCTGGAAGAGAGATGTCCTGAAAATATCGGTTGATTGAGAAAAAGGCATGAGGCCATCCCTAAAAGTTTAATGACTTAAAAAAAGATCTTCTAACCTGGTATCCGTTATGCTATCAAAGACTGCCGGGACTTTATTTCTCCTTGCACATCCACTGATTGAATAAGTATTATGGTAGGCATGATTCAGCAAAATGAAAGTGAAAATATAAGGGCGCTTGTTGCCCTGCTCCTCGCCTCCGGTGTTATTTCCCGGCGGGAGGTAGATGAGCCGCTGCTTTTCCTGACGCTCCACCGTCTGGCTGGCGATGGTTCCAGTAGACGGTTCTGGCGGGTTGGCCGTCAGAATGGAGAAGGCTTGTGTCTGGCGGTGGCGCCTGCCGGCCTGACCGGGCAGGATATGGCGGAAGCCAGAGCGGCGCGCTTGATCGGTACTCATCTTCATCAAAAAGGGGTGAGAGTTCCGGCCCAATATGGCTGGGACGAGGAGCAAGGCTTACTGCTGTTTGAAGATCTGGGGGATATGAAACTCCATGATCTGGTTGAGCAAAGCCGGCATCAGTCAGGGCAGATTAATCTGCAAAAAATCCGGCCTTTATATAGTCAAACCGTGCTGCATTTGGCCTCGATGCAGATTCACGGTGCGGCTGGGTTTGATCGTGACTGGTGCTGGGATACCAAGGAGTATGACCGCTCGTTGATGCTGCAGCGGGAATCGGGTTATTTTCTGCGGGCCTTCTGGCAGGAATTACTGGGTCGGCAGGTAATGCCAGGGATTGCAGAAGAGTTCGAGCAGATTGCGGTGTCAGCCTCTCAGGCCCCGGCCACTTTTTTTCTGCATCGCGATTTTCAGTCCAGAAATATCATGATCAATAAGGGGCAGCCTTATTTTATTGATTTTCAAGGCGGCAGGATGGGGCCTCTGGCTTACGATCTGGCCTCTCTGCTCATTGATCCTTATTGCGCTCTGCCCCCCTTGTTTCAGGAGGAATTAATCCAGCTCTATCTTGAGGCCGTCATGGCTCTGCAGCCGCTGGATGCCCGGCAGTTCCGTCAGCAGTACAGTTTTCTGGCCTTGCAGCGGAATCTGCAGATCATTGGTGCCTTCTCTTTTTTGAGCAGAACCAAGGGTAAGCTGTTTTTTGCCCAATTTATCGCCCCGGCTTTGCTGTCCCTTGCTGAGCGCTTACAGGATCAGGAACTGCGTGATCTGCAGATCTTGCCGCTGATGGTCGGCCAAGCCTTGAAACAGCTGCAGGTTCAGTAATTTAGGACCGCACCGAATATCCAGTTAGCAACCTGGCATGGCTTTTTAAACCACTTCGTTGTTAACTGTTTGTCCTGCAGCCGCTTTGTCAATCTCTAAATCCTCAAAGTCATGGCGTACCTTGTTAATCTCTTTGCGAAAACTCTCGGCGTCGCCATATTCCAGGAATCGGCTGTATCGGCTGTGGAAACCACTGGTGCGCCTGGCATGTTTGATCGGGCACCAGTATTGTTCTGTTCTTCCTGCTATTTCATGGATATAGGCGATCAGGCCGTTGAAGTAGCCGCAGTATATGCAGTTTAATTTCTCTATGGTATTAAGATAGCTCAGAGAGTGACGGTCAATGACGATATAATCGCTGCGCTTGACCTTGGGGATTTTATAAATGGGAAAGCAGACAGCCTGAAACAGACTGACGAAGCCATCCATCAATATGGCTGGAAGCAGGCAGGCCCAGATAAAGGGAATGGTCAGGATGTTGTGCAGTTCCGCCTCTTTGATATATCGTGAGACTCTGGTCGCGACCAGTCTATGCTGTTTTTTAATCTCCTGGTCAAAACGTATTTTTTTACCTTGAATCTTATAGAAGAATTCCGCCTCTTTCTTGTTGAACTCCTGGCTGAGTTCATCTTCAAGTTTTTTGATGGCCGTGATCAAAAGCTGCAGTTTGTTGTCCATTGAGACCCTTTAGGCTGAATTGTAAGCCATTAAGCACAGTGATGAATAAGGAATATATTCCATAGCTTTGGAAACGATAGGGCGAGTTTTTCCATAAGCTATGGCGAGCAGACGGCGATGCTCAATGGCGAATTTTCGCATATTAAAAGTTTGCTGAGAGGATGCCTCCCCTGAGCAGAGTACCGGTAGCACTAGAAATTTAAACTTTTGAATATACTTTATTTTATGAAAGGAAAGCAAGGAGATAGATCTTCATCCCTAGGCAGTTAGTGCAATTGTTGGTATTTTAGTGTAGATATAATGAAAAATGCTCCATCAGGTTTTCTGCATCCCAAGCTGTCAATGAAATCTCCGATTATCGGATTGTATATAAAAAGGAAGAAATGCCAACGCACTCTATAGTTGCCCTCGTTGGGCGTCCCAATGTCGGAAAATCAACCTTGTTCAACCGGATCACTAAATCCAGGCAGGCCATTGTTGATGCGACTCCCGGTGTTACCCGCGATCGTCATTATGCCCGGGTAGTCTGGGATGACAAAATGTTTATGCTGGTAGATACCGGGGGCATCGATGATAATCCTGATGATCTGATGGTCGATCACATCAGGGAACAGGCGATGGCGGCTATTGAAGAAGCTGATATTATCATTTTTCTGATGGATGGCCGGCAGGGCATTCTGCCTGCTGATCTGGAGGTAGTGGATCTGTTGCGCCGTACCGATAAGACCATCTTTCATGTAGTTAATAAAATTGATAGCCCCGAACAGGAACTGAAGCTGCTTTCTCCTTTTTATGAGTTAGGGATTGAGCCGTTGTGGTCGCTTTCGGGTGAACATAGTTTCGGCTTTTATACCCTGATGGATGCCGTCAGCAAGCAGCTGAAAAAAAATGATGAAGAATTAGCTCTTCCGGAAAACACTATCAAGGTGGCCTTTTTCGGTCGGCCCAATGTGGGCAAGTCATCGATGGTGAACCAGATATTGGGGCAGGAGCGGATGGTGGTCTCTGAGATGTCCGGCACCACCCGCGATGCCGTCGATACTCTACTCAGTTATGACCAATATAATTATCTGCTTATTGATACCGCCGGTATCAGACGTAAGGGCAAGACCACCGAAAAGCTGGAGAAATTCAGCATTCTCAAAGGTCTGTCCTCCATGGAGAAATGCGATATTGCGGTGGTTTTAATTGATGCCGGTGAAGGCATCACGGAACAGGATGCCACGGTAATCGGTTATACCCAGGATCAGGGCCGAGGGCTTATCATCCTGGTCAACAAATGGGATCTGATCCAGGATGACAAAAAGAAACAGGAGCATCTGTGGGCCGAGATCGGCCGGGCCTTGCCTTTTGTCGGCTTTGCCCCTATCTTGCATGTGTCAGCGCTCACTGGTTACGGGATTAAACGACTTTTTCCGACCATCGGGGCGGTCTATAAACAGTTTACCGCCAAGTTTCCTACCTCAGCCTTAAATCAACTGCTGCAAGATGCGGTGGTGGCGCATAGTCCGCCCATTTATAAGAATAAGCGGCTCAAGTTTTATTTTACCGCCCAGATTGGGACAAAACCGCCGCAATTTGTGATCATGAGTAACAGTTCGAAAGGGGTTCATTTTTCTTATCAGCGTTATCTGACCAACCGTTTTCGGGATGGCCTCGGCCTCGATAAAGTACCGGTACAGATCGTTATTCGGGATAAAAATCGCGATAAAGAGGATAAGAAATAAATTTTGTATCAGCTGCAGAGGTAGGGGTCAGGAATAAATAACAATATTTCAATGGAGGAACAATCGTGAGTAAAGAACAAAATACTAAAAAAGAAGCGAAGAAAGAGCCTGCCAAGACCATGAAGGAAAAAAAAGCGGCCAAGAAGAGCAAGAAAGAAGAAAAGAAGGGGCAAATGCCATAACTGTATGAATGATCAGCAACCGAATAATCCTTTACATGGCATCACTCTGGAGATGATCCTGATCCGTCTGCTCGAGAAATATGGCTGGGAGAAAATGGGCCGGAAGATCAAGATAAAATGTTTTGTCAGTGAGCCTAGTATTCAGTCCAGTCTGGTGTTTCTGCGCAAGACCCCCTGGGCCAGGAAAAAGGTTGAAGATTGGTATATCCGCAATTTTGTCAAAGAGTGGAAGGAGGTTCAGAAGTAAATTAATTGAGTTCTGAACCTCCTGACATCTTTTTGCCGCATCAGCCGCTTGCTGGATGTGCCCAGACCAGGGTCAGAGCCAGGAAGGAACCGGCCAGACCCCACCAGAAATCTCCCCAGCTCCAGTGATCTTTGCTCCAAAGGTCCAGTCCCTCTTTGATCACTGTCACCACAATGCCGGCATAGAACATTGGCATCCAGTAGATGCCGGCCATAGTCAGAAAAAAACCCCAGAAAAAATGGACCTGCAGGTCAAGCCTGAAGATGTCCATGATGGTATCCCCATAGCGCTGATATCTAGCCAGCAGGTATCCGAAAGGCTTCTGGGCAGGCAACTTATATCCCCTTGGCCTGAGCCATGGCCTGCTGAAAAGGCTCAGCCGAACGCCTGATCACCTCGTCGGAAATGCAGAAGGCCAGCCGGAAATAACCTGGAGCGCCAAAACCACAGCCCGGCACCGCCAGGATCTTCTGTTCCTGGAGAATGCTGCAGAAGGCCACGTCATCGGCTATGGGCGACTTGGGGAAGATATAAAAAGCCCCTTTCGGGGGCACAAAATCATAACCGGCCGCTGCGAGGATGGTGCAGAACAGCTCTCGCCGGCGGGTGTAGATTGAACTGTCGATGCTCACATCCTGGAGTCTGGCTACTAGCCGCTGCATCATGGCCGGCGCATTGACAAAGCCCAGGATGCGGTTGGCAAGGGTGAGAGCGCCCAGCAGGGCGAGCTTATCTTCTATCTCCGGATGGACCGCCAGATAACCGATACGTTCCCCCGGTAGGGACAGCTCTTTAGAGTAGGACGAGAGAACAATACTATTTTTGGTGGCCTGAAAGACGCTGGCTACCAGATGATTATCAAAGACAATCTTGCGGTAGGGCTCATCGGCTATGAGGTAAATGGTGGTGCCGAACCGGCTGCCGGCCGCATCAAGGAGTTGACCAAGAGAGTTTAGTGACTCCTGGGAATAAATCTGGCCGGTGGGATTATTCGGTGAATTGATGAAAATGGCCTTGGTCCTGGCAGTGATGGCCGCGTCGATGGCCGCCAGATCAAGATTAAAGGCCTGATCAGAATTGACGATTTTGCTGACTCCGCCATGATTGTCGACATAGAAGTTATACTCGACAAAATAAGGGGCCACCAGGATGACCTCATCGCCCGGGTTAAGCAATGATTTCATCACGATATTAATGGCGCCGGCTGCCCCGCAGGTCATGAGCAGATCAGCAAAAGAGACCGTCAGTCTCTGCTCGCTGGAGATTCTGGCGGCCAAAAATTCGCGCACCCACGGGTAACCGCCGTTAGGCATATAGCCATGAACGCCGGGTGACTGGTCGGCCACGATCTCCTTCATGACCGTGGTAAATTCGGGTGGTGGCGGGACATCAGGATTACCGAGGCTGAAATCAAAGACATTTTCGGCTCCAAACTGACTCTTCATCCTGGTCCCTTCTTCAAACATCTTGCGAATCCAGGAAGATGTCTCAGCATAGGCCCGCATCTTAGTTGAAATAGACATGCTTTTTGTGCTTCCTATTTAGCGTTTTTGTAAATATTCGTAGGCGACATTGATTTCTTTCATTTTTTCTTCTGCCACGCGGCGGAATTCTTCACCCAGGTGTACGACCTTGTCCGGATGATATTTCATGCTCAGGGTGCGATAGGCCTTCTTGATCGTCTCCATATCAGCCCCCGGCTCCAGGCCGAGCACGGCATAATATTGGGCTGATGAATCCCGGGGGGCCGCGCCAGGTTGCTGCCGGCGGTACATGTATTTGGCCTCAATAGTGCGCTGGTCATAGGCAGAGATCTGCAGGTAAGCGGCAATATTGCGGGCCATGCCGAGCTCTGTCTCAGAGACCTCACTCTTGGTGTAGAGAATCTGGTAGACCAGTTCCAGCAGGATCAGCCGGGGCTCATAGGCAAAGGTGGTTCTGAATTCCTGGAGCAAAGAATCCAGGGGCTGAGTGGTGGCAACGGCCTCCTTGATCAGATCTTTGACCCAGAACATCTGGGCCTGGGAGTAGTGGAGGTTATATTGAAAAAAACGTTGAATAGTTGTGATTTCTTCTTTGGTGATCTTGCCGTCGAATTTGGCAATATTGATCAGGATCTGGATCAGCAGCCAGACAAAACGATTATGGCTTTCGCTTTGGGAGGCTTCATAACTGGAAACCTTTTTCCGAACCCAGTAGGAAAAACCCCAGAAGAAGGCAATAAAGATGAGAACGCCTGCCAAGCCGGAAAAGATGAGGGCGCCGACAAAATTAAGCAGGGCCGGGGCCCCGCCAGTCAGTAATATGATAAGCCCGACGATCAGCAGACAGCAGCCGCAGCCCGGTTGTTTATGTTGTTGATATGGCATTTTATTGTTGATCTTGAAGAAGTAGTGAAATTATTTACAAAAATGAAAAACTGCAGTTTATGTATTCTACGTAAGAGCAAAAGCTGCTATACTTTGCGGGTAGAATAAGCCCTCAAAAAAAACAACTATAAATATCAGCTATGCCTCCTGCTATTTGATTAGCTGGCTAATGATGAATTACATGGCTCAGCTCTTTTCTTTGCCCTGAAATAAGGCCTCGACAAACTCAGTCGGATCAAAATCACGCAGATCCTCCAGCTGTTCACCAATACCGATAAAACGAATGGGTATCTTCAGCTCCCGGCAGATATTGACGACGATGCCACCCTTGGCGGTGCCGTCCAGTTTGGTCAGGGTCAGGCCGGTGATATCAACCGTCGCGTTAAAAAGTTTGGCTTGGGAGATGGCATTCTGACCGGTAGTGGCATCAAGGATCAGCATAACCTCATGCGGGGCTCCGGGTATCTTTTTGCCGATGACCCGTTTGATCTTTTTCAACTCTTCCATCAAGTTGACCTGAGTATGGAGCCGGCCTGCCGTATCAATAATGATCACATCGTATTTGTTAGCCAGGGCCAAGTCCATGGCATCAAAGACCACAGAGGAAGGGTCGGCGCCTTCATGTTGAGAGACGACTTGGACCTTGTTGCGCTCACCCCAGATCTTTAGTTGAGCGACCGCCGCTGCCCGAAAGGTATCGGCTGCCACCAGCAAGACCGACTGGCCGGCCTGGGTGAATTTATGGGTAATCTTGCCGATGGTGGTCGTCTTGCCCACTCCGTTGACGCCGACCACCATAATGATAAACGGTCCTTTAGCAGGCATCACCAGCTCAGCCGGCCGATCTGAGTCCATGATAAAAGAACGGATTTTTTCTTTGAGCACTTTTTTTAACATCTGCGGATCAGCCAGCTCCTGGCGTTTGACCTTGCGCCGGGCCTCGTCCAGCAGTTCCTCGGTGGTATTAACCCCCAGATCAGCGGTAATCAGGATCTCCTCCAGATCATCGAGGAGCTCCTGATCGATTTCTTTTTTACCAAGAAAAAGGGTATCGATACGATAGACCAAAGATTCTTTGGTCTTGGTCAGTTGCTCAGAGAGCCGTTGAAAAAGAGAAGTGGTGTTTTTATCGGCGATCGGCGGCTGTACGGGACGCTCAGCCGGTGGTTCTGACTGAGCAGGCTCTACCGGTACTACAATTGCTTCCTCCGCTTCGCCGGCAGGTAGCAGTTCGGCTTGTTCTTCTTCGCTCTGGCTGGTCTGTTCCTGCTCTGCACCTTCGCTCTGCTCTTCTTCTTTTTTGCCAAATTTCTTCTTGAACCAGCCAAGCATAAGAACTTCCTTTAAGACTTTATCCAGGTCTTCTTTAAGATATTACGTATTTTTTTACAGGGGGTTTATGGTATGAAAAAATATATTACGTTTAGAAAGGAAAGAAAGCAATAAAAAGCATTTTGGCGGCTTACGCAAACAGGCAGTGCTGCGGTCAGGATTTTGTTTGCATTTACAGATATCAGGATTAATGTATCACCCTGCTTACTTGATTTCCTTGTGATCCATAGCAGTAAGCATTCCCTTTTAAAAGTAAACGTTTGTCTTTTGCTCTTTAGAGTTCATATTACAGGAGGAAGTTCGATGTCGAGTTCGTGTGGAACAAGCAGTTCCTGCTCAAGCAAGTCTTGTGGCAGTCAGGAATCACAACAGGCCAAGATGGCCCAGCAGGATAATGCTATTACCCGGTCCCTGGGAAAAATCAAACATAAGATCCTGGTCATGAGTGGCAAGGGAGGAGTCGGTAAATCGACCGTTTCCGTCAATCTGGCCCTCGGTCTGGCCAAAAAAGGCTATCAGGTGGGGCTCATGGATGTCGATCTGCATGGCCCGGATGTTATCCGGATGTTGAATTTAAAAGGCAACATGGCACCGCCGGCGGACCCGAATGCGCTGGTGCCGCCCTTAAAATACAATGATAATTTAAAGGTCGTTTCGCTCGAATATATGATGAAAGACAGAGACGAGGCCATTATCTGGCGCGGTCCTTTGAAGATCCAGGCTATCCGGCAATTTGTGGCGGACATGGATTGGGGTGAACTTGATTATCTGATCATAGATGCCCCGCCCGGTACTGGTGATGAGCCTTTGTCCGTGGCCCAGACTATCCCCAATGTGACTGCCATAGTAGTGACCACTCCTCAAAAGGTGGCCCTGGCTGATGTCCGTAAATCGATCAGCTTCTGTAAGACGGTAAATATGGAGATCACCGGGGTGATTGAGAATATGTCCGGTTTCGTCTGCCCGCATTGCAATCAGACCGTCGATATCTTTAAGACCGGTGGTGGTGAACAGCTGGCCCGTGAATTTGAACTGCCGTTTCTGGGGCGGGTCCCCATGGATCCAAAGGTCGTGATTGGCGGTGATGATGGCACGCCATATCTTACCTCCGATGCAACAAGCCCGGCCACTGAGGCCTTTGCGGCAGTGGTGACCGCGGTGGAAAACCGGCTGCCGATTGCCTCAGCCAAAAGAGCCTCGTTGAATATGGCCCCTGCCGCCAGCAGTTGTGGTTGCGGCGGTGGCGGTTGTGATCCTGATAAGTGTGATTGTTGAGTTTTGCTTGCTTAAACAAGGACCGTGGAAACAGGAAGAGTGCAGTGCTATAGTCTCTTCCTGTTTTTTTTTATTAATTTTGCTGATAATTAATTATGTTTGTCAAACAATTGACTGTTGGAGAGATGGGCGTCTGCTGCTATATTGTCGGTTGCCTCAAGACCGGCAAATGTGCGGTCATTGATCCGGGCGGTGATGAAGAGCGGATCCTGGAAGAGGTTAAGCGGGCCAAGCTGACCATTGAATATATCATTGCCACCCATGGCCACCCCGATCATGTCTGTGGCAATAGACGGATCAAGGAGGCGAGCGGTGCCGCCATTATCATGCATGAGGCCGATGATGTATACTTTGCCCGGCCGGAAGTAATAAAATATTTCTCCATGCTTGGGCTTGAGTCCTCACCACCTGCCGATATTCAGGTCCTGGACGGCGACGAGATTACCATCGGTCAAGAAAAACTGCAGGTGATCCATACGCCGGGCCATACGCCGGGCGGCATCTGCCTGTACAATGCCCCCGATCTGTTCACCGGTGATTCCCTCTTTGTCGGTGGACTGGGCCGTACGGATTTTCCTGGCGGCGCCCATGAAGAATTGATAAAAGCCATAATCACAAAACTGTTGATTCTGCCCCCGGAGACTGTAGTCTGGCCAGGCCACGGCTATGGCGGTAACCGCTCGACTATTGGTGAAGAAAAAAAATCGAATCCTTATATTCGTTAAGTGTATAAGCTCAAGGAATAAGTTCCGCCTCTGGCTGCGCGCTTATTTACTGCTGAGTGTGCCATCAGGAATGTTGCCACAGGTTTGCCAAATGGCCGTTTATGAGCTTGTTTTTATCCCTCTGACCTCTGATAATCATGCGTGAAATTGTTCTCGGCACAGCCGGCCATGTTGATCATGGCAAGACCAGCCTGATCAGGGCCCTGACCGGTATTGAAACAGACCGGCTCAAGGAAGAAAAACAGCGGGGCATCACCATTGAGCTCGGTTTTGCCTACCTGGATCTGCCTTGCGGTCATCGCCTGGGCATCGTTGACGTCCCCGGTCATGAGAAATTTGTCAAAAATATGGTATCCGGGGTCATGGGGATGGACCTGGTGGCCTTTATCGTCGCGGCTGATGAAGGGATCATGCCGCAGACCAGAGAACATTTCGAGATCTGTCGTCTGCTCGGGGTGCAGGAAGGCATTATCGTGATCACCAAGAAGGATATGGTGGAGCCCGAATGGCTGGATCTGGTGGAAGAGGAGGTGCGGGACTTCTGCGTTGGCAGTTTTCTCGAAGATGCTCCTCTGCTGCGGGTTTCCTCCATCACCCTTGAGGGCATTGCCGAGCTGAAAGAAGAGCTTGACCGTTTTGTCAGCCGGCAGGAACTGAAAGAAGTGCATGGACCTTTCCGGCTGCCGGTGGATCGGGTCTTTGCCATGAAAGGGTTTGGCGCGGTGATTACCGGTACATCAATCTCCGGCCGCGTCGCGATCGGTGAGGAATTGCGTTTTTATCCCTCGGAGCTGACTGCCAAGGTTCGTGGTCTGCAGGTCCATTCTGAGACGGTAGAAGAGGTGGAAGCCGGGCACCGGACCGCCATCAATCTGCAGGGAGTCGATACCGCTATCATTGAACGCGGTATGGTGGCGGCCACTCCCGGCTGTCTGCAGGCGGGCTATATGCTCGATTGTGATTTTCTCTATCTGGCGGCAAATGACAAACCGCTCAAACATCGCACCAGGGTCCGCATCCATCTGGGGACAGCGGAAATCATGGGCCGTATTTCGTTATTGGATCAGAATGAACAGCAGCCGGGCCAGACGGCCATAGTCCAGCTGCTGTTTGAGATCCCTGTGGCCGTCTGGCCCGGTGATCGTTATGTGGTGCGCAGCTATTCTCCGGCCACGACCATTGGCGGCGGCCAGGTGCTGGGGAACCAGCCGCCACGCAAAAGAAAACGGGCAACAGATGAGGATCAGGCTGCCAATGCCGCAGTCTTTGCAGTGCTGCAACATGGCACTGTTGAAGAGCAGATCCTGCTTTTTCTCGAAGAGAGCCGGACCGCCGGCTTAACAGCTGATGATCTCGCCATTCGACTCGGCATCTTCGGCAAGCAGTTGAAGAAAGTGTTGACCGCACCGCTTTCCACCCGTAAGATCGTCGTGGTCGATTCCGCGGCTCAGCGCTATCTGGCCAAAACAGTGAGTGATGGTGTCGAAGAGACGCTGCTGGCCAATCTTGCCGCCTTTCATCGGGACAATCCCCTGCATAGCGGCCTGTCTAAAGAAGAACTACGCTCAAGTCTGGGCCGCCGGGTCGAACAGAAGGTCTTTCAATTCTGTCTCGGGGAGCTGCTGAAAAAAGAGCAGGTTATTCAGGAGGAATCGGAGGTGCGGCTGACCAGCCACCGCGTGGCTCTGCAGGCCGACGAAAAGGCCCTACAGTGGGATCTGGAAGACTGGTATCGGCAGAAGGGGCTGGCCACGGCCACATTTCGGGAAAGTATGGATCATTTTGCTCATATTCCTGAGAATATGGTCAAGGAGGTCCTGGCCCTCTTGCTGCGGCAGGGCCAGTTGATCAAGATCAGCGAGAGCCTCTATTATCATGCCGACACCATCAATAACCTGGCCCAGGAGATCATTACCTTCATCAGCCGTGAAGGTGAGATCGATGCCCCGCGCTTCAAGGAACTGACCGGGCTGTCGCGCAAGTTTTCTATTCCTCTGTTGGAGTATTTTGATAAGATCAAACTGACAATCCGGGTCGGCGATACCCGTATCCTGCGAAAAAAAGTTTCTTAACAATCGTCTGTTTACAAATAATCATCAGGTAAGTGGAGAGATTATCATGCAAGCCCTTGTTGCTGTTGTAATGGGTTCTAAAAGTGACTGGCCGACCATGGAAGCGGCTGCCGAGATCCTTGATAAACTGCAGGTGCCATACCATGTTGAAGTTGTTTCAGCCCATAGAACTCCGGACAAGTTGATGGCCTTTGCCGGCTCGGCTGTCGAGCGCGGATTTAAGATCATTATCGGTGGAGCCGGCGGTGCCGCTCATCTGCCCGGCATGTTGGCGGCGAAAACCAGATTACCGGTGTTAGGAGTGCCCATCCAGAGCAAGGCCTTGTCCGGCATGGATAGTCTCTTATCTATCGTGCAGATGCCTAAAGGGATTGCGGTCGGCACCCTGGCCATCGGCACGGCTGGTGCTTTTAATGCCGGCTTGCTGGCCTGTCAGATCCTGGCCAATAACGATTTTGAGCTGGCCGGACGACTCGACGCCTTTCGCACAGAGCAGACCAGCGCCGTATTGAACAATCCGGATCCCAGAGACCTATAATGGCTGATAGTAGAAAAGTCTGGGTCCTGGGCGATGGTCAGCTGGGCGCCATGCTCATTTATGCCGGCCTGCCGCTGGCCATTGAAGTCTGTCCGGTCGATATCATGGTACCGACCGATGAGATCCTGCCCCTGGCTGCGGCTGATATCATCACCGCAGAACGCGAACAGTGGCCGGAATCACCACTCAGCCTGCAACTCAGCTCCCATCCCAATTTTGTCAACAGCACGGTCTTTGGCCGCCTGGCCGATCGCTGCAGCCAGAAAAGTCTGCTTGATGAATTAAATATCGCCACCGCTCCCTGGGAGCTGGTTGATGACAACACGGATGAGCGCGAGCTCTATGAGGACTACGGTGCGCGGGTGTTGCTGAAACGGCGGATCGGCGGCTACGACGGCAAGGGCCAATACTGGTTGCAACAGACCCTGGCTGACCGGATTCCTCCTGGCTGGCGTAATCACGCCATTGCCGAGCAGGCCATTGATTTCGCCGAAGAAGTGTCGCTGGTCGGGGTGCGCAGCCGGCAGGGGCAGTGTTTCTTCTATCCCTTGACCTTGAATCGCCATCAGGATGGCATCCTGATGGCCTCGATTGCCCCGCTGAGCCGCTTATCCACCTTGCAGCCTCAGGCTGAAGCCATGCTGAGCGCTATCATGGCTAACCTCGATTACGTCGGGGTCATGGCCATGGAGTGCTTTCGCCTGGATAATAAACTGCTGGTCAATGAACTGGCGCCCAGGGTCCATAATTCAGGGCACTGGACTCAGGCCGGTACCCATATGGATCAGTTCCAGCTGCATTTAAGGGCCTTGTGCGACCTGCCTCTGATGCCGCCGCAGGTGAATTTTCAGTGTGTGATGGTCAATCTGATTGGTGTCGACAAGGATGAGCGCTGGCTCAGTCTGGCTAATGCTGAACTTTTTTGGTACAATAAAGAGATTAGACCGGGGCGCAAGGTCGGCCATTTGACCTTGTCAGTGCATGATGGTCAAATGCTGCAGGCCAGTGTTAAGGCCTTACAGGCCTGGCTGCCTGCCCATTATCAGCCGACGCTGAGCTGGATTCTGGACGAATTTTCCTGACCCGTGCCGGCTTAATGATAGTCCGGCAGATCGTCGCTCTGCCCGGTCATTTTTTAGGATCTCCATATCTGCAGCTGCTGTTTGCTAAGCATTATTTGTTGAGTGCCACAACATTGTTTACAAAAAAATGTGTCATAACATCGCGCACAAGGTTGGGTAGAGTGAAACGAAACCCAACAAAAAGCTGTGTAGAGCGGCAGAGCAACCTGACTTGCACCTGATTTTGTTGGGTTTCGCACGCTCTACCCAACCAGTGATGATGTCTGTCGTGGCACATAAAAGTGTGCCCGATGTTGTGGCACTCAACAACTACTGTTGATCTCTTCTTGTCTTTTTCATCGTACCTCTATCTCGCAGTTTCAGGCCGCAGGTTCAGGCCAGGTCCAAGGAGATGACGTCTTATGAAACAGGTAATCACGACCGAAAAACAACCGATCAAACTCTGGCTGGATGATATCGAATCCGGTGCCTTTGAGCAGGCCAGAAATCTGGCCAATCTTCCTTTTATCTTTCAGCATGTGGCGGTGATGCCGGATGCCCACCAGGGCTATGGCATGCCCATCGGCGGGGTCATGGCCTCGGAAGACATGGTGATCCCCAATGCGGTCGGCGTCGATATCGGCTGCGGGATGAGCGCCGTCCGCACTTCGCTGACCACCATCTCCAGCGAACAATTGAAAAAGGTGCTGGCGGAGATCAGACGGACGGTCCCCCTGGGCTTTAACCATCTGAAACAGAAACAGGACCCCAGGCTTATGCCCAAGGCCGAAGTCCCGCTTACCGAGCTGCCGATTGTGGCCCGGGAATATCAATCAGCGCTCACCCAGCTTGGCACCTTGGGCGGCGGCAATCATTTTATTGAAATCCAGAAGGGTGATGACGGTCATGTCTGGCTGATGGTTCATTCCGGCAGCCGCAACCTGGGTTTCAAGGTGGCCAATTATTATAACCATCTGGCCATGGATCTGAACCGACAATGGAATTCCAAGATACCGACCAGCTGGCAACTGGCCTTTTTACCCATTACCAGTGCGGCCGGGCAGGCCTACCTGCGGGAAATGCATTATTGTGTTGAATTTGCCTTGGCCAACCGCCGGATCATGGTAGAGAGGGTCAAGGAGGCCCTGCTGTCAGTGGTGCAGCCGGTTTTCTTTGAGCCGATAATCAATATTGCCCATAATTATGCCGACATGGAAGTTCATTTTGACAAACAGGTGCTGGTTCATCGCAAAGGGGCGACCAGGGCCCAGGCTGGAGAAATCGGCATCATTCCAGGATCACAGGGCAGTCCCAGTTATATTGTCAAAGGGAAAGGCAATGCGGACAGTTTCGAGTCCTGTTCACATGGGGCCGGCCGCAAAATGGGCCGCAAACAGGCCCAGCGGCAGCTTGATCTGACCCAGGAAAAGAAACGCCTCGATGACCAGGGCATCATCCATGCCGTCCGTTCGACCGGTGATCTCGATGAGGCGACCGGCGCCTATAAAGATATTGATGAGGTTATTGACAATCAGCTGGATCTGGTGGAGGTAGTGGTGGCCCTCCGGCCGCTGGCAGTGATCAAAGGCTGATATTTTTTAAGTGACACATGGGCGCTACGTTTGTTATCCTTACGCTTCGTGACGTAATTCCGTCGTTAGCCGTTTGATGAGATGACCATTTAATAGCCATTTATCGCTTGCTCGTAGTTTTAGGCATCACTTCTTACCCTGTCAAAACTTTAAAAATATCACCCAGACTGTCTTGCAATATGAAGCATAACCCGATTCGTGTTCGGATACTGATACCTTTGTCTCTGACCTTTGCGGTTCTTTTCGGCACCTTTATCTACAGCGCCTATCACATCCGCGCCGACCAGAACCTGATCGATATGCGCCACAATTACGAGGTCACCCAGGCCTACATTGATGTGTCACAGGCCCAACGGGAGACGTTGCTGCTCAATCTTATGACTGAGATCTCGCATGACACCCAGCTGCGCCAGGCGATGACGGCCAAGGACCGTGAGACCCTTTATCAGCATTCTCTGCCGTTGTTCAAAAAGCTCTTGCAGGCCCACGGCATCTCGCACTTTTACTTCCATGTACCGGCTGCTACCACCTGGCTTCGGGTGCACAGGCCCGCTGAATTCGGCGATCAAGTAGCCCGCACCACCTTTTTACAGGCGGCCCACAGCCAGACATTTACTTTCGGGCTGGAACTCGGCAAATTCGGCATGCTGAGCTATCGGGGCGTTTTGCCGTGGCGGGTGGGAGATAAGTTGATCGGTTATATCGAACTGGGGATCGAAGTCGATTACGTCCTTAAACAACTGCAGTCAATTGTCAAGAAAGACTTCGTGGTCACCCTTGACAAACAGCAGCTTGATCGTGAACTTTGGGAACTGGGCCGGGAGCACTCCGGTCGCCCGCACAACTGGGATTTATTCAGCGACCAGGTGATTGCCTATCAAACCATGGCTGATTTCCATAACCTGGGTAATCTGGAGCTGTCTGCCGTGAAGAGCCTTGCCGCAGATGACAGATACAGCGACATGGTCATCGATCAGCAGGTCTATCGCCTCAAGGGTTTTCCACTGCTCGACTTTTCAGACCAGTTGATTGGCGGTTTCTATGTGTTGCATAATATCACGCAGCAGACAACCTCCTTCATGGCGTTTATCGAACCGATTATTGTGGCGAGTGCCGGCCTGTGTCTGGTGCTATTTTTTTTCGCCTATACCGTGCTGGGCCGAATGGATCAGAGGTTGGCGGTCATCCGGCAACGCCTCAATAATGAAGTTGTTAATGTCACCTTGGCCAACCAGCGCCTGGAGAAGGAGGTCGGCCACCGGCGCCTGGCCGAATCTAATCTGCAGCTTCTCAACCAGACACTCGAGGAGCGGGTGGCGCAGCGCACGGTGGCATTGGAAAAGGTGAATCGGGAGCTGCAGGAAACACATGCCACTATTTTACATCAGGACAAGATGGCCTGTATCGGTCAGCTGGCCGCCGGCATCGCCCACGATATCAATAACCCGATCGGTTTTGTCAGTCATAATCTGGGCATCTTTGAGCGTTACCTAGAGCGTCAGAGCCAATTCTGTACCCTGCAGTTAGAACTAGTGCAACGCCGAGGTGATAAGGAACTGGTTGCCGCCTGCATGAAAGGGCGGCAGGATTTCGGCATTGAGGAGATATTGCGCGAGATGCCGGTCATGCTGGCGGAATGCCGCGACGGCGCCACCCGCATCAGTCAGATCGTACAGGGTCTGCGCAACTTTTCGTGCAAGGAGATCGCCCGACGCGAACTCATCGATCTGCATCAATGTCTCGACAGTACCCTGACGCTCCTTCGTCACGAGTTGCACACCAAGATCGAAATCGTGCGCAATTACGGCGACATTCCCCGGTATTACTGCTGCGGCGGGCAGATGAACCAGGTCTTTCTCAATCTGTTCATCAACGCCACCCAGGCCATTGCCGGGGAGGGGAAAATCGATATTAAGAGCTGGGCCGATGACCACAACATTTACATTGCCATCAGCGATAACGGCTGCGGCATCCCGCCCGACAAGCTTCAACACATCTTCGAACCATTTTTTACCACCAAAGAGATCGGGGCCGGCACCGGTCTTGGCCTGAGTATTGTTTACGACATTGTCACTCGCCATAAGGGCATCATCAAGGCTGACAGCAAGCTCGGCGAGGGCACCACCTTCACTTTGAGCCTGCCCCTTGATCTGAGAGCAAAATCACGTGACCCGTACGCAGCGGTTCCGTTCTCAGCAAATCTGATCCAGACCGAGAATGGAGACCACCGTGGCTGAGAAGAAAACCCGCCTTCTCTATGTGGATGACGAAGCGGCCTACCGTAATATTTTTTGTCGGGAAATGGGGGAGGATCAGCGATTTTTGATTGAAACCGCTGCCGATGGCCCGACTGCCCTACGCATGCTCGAAACCGAGCGCGCCGACATCGTCCTCACTGATCTGAGCATGCCCGGCATGGATGGCATTGCCCTGCTGCAGGAAATTCACCGGCGTCATCCGGAAATTTTTGTCTTGATTCTCACCGGTGTCAATTCGGCCCATGAAGCGGTCCGGGCGATGAAGGCGGGGGCCTACGACTATATCCTCAAGCCGTTTGATATCACCACGCTGCAGATGCAGCTGGAAAAAATCCTCCAGCATCGCCATCTGCTCGACAATAACAAAGACGGACAAAGCGAGCCCCATTTTGAACAGCTGATCGGCCAGGACCCGGCCATGTACGAACTGTTCGAGGGGATCAGGCGTATCGCCCCGACCAACATCACCGTCCTGATTCGCGGTGAAAGCGGCACCGGCAAGGAACTGATCGCCGCCGCCATTCACGCCCGCAGTAGCCGCCGGGAGCAGATCTTTGTCCCAGTCAACTGCGCCGCCCTCACCGAGGGCCTTATCAACAGTGCCCTGTTCGGCCATGAAAAAGGCGCTTTCACCGGTGCGGGAGCCCGCAAGATCGGCTTTTTTGAGCTCGCTCAAGGCGGCACTATTTTTCTCGACGAAATCGGCGAAATTCCCCTGCAGACCCAGGTCGCCCTGCTGCGGGTGCTCGAATTGGGCACCTTTCACCGGGTCGGCGGCACCGACACCATCCAGGTCGATACCCGCATCATCTGTGCCACCAATAAAGACCTGGCAGCCGCCATGCGCGAAAAAACCTTCCGTGAGGATCTCTTCTATCGCCTCAATGTCGTCACCCTCACCGCGCCGCCCCTACGTGAGCGACAATCCGACATCCCGCTACTCGTTAATTTTTTTCTGCGCAAGTTCAACCGCGAGAGCGGTAAGCAGATCAGCTCGGTTGATCAGGCCACCATGAACCGGCTCTGTGCCTATCGCTGGCCGGGCAACGTACGCGAGCTGTCCAATGCCATCGAACGCGCCGTGGCCTTCTGTCCCGGCAGCGAACTGCATCTCGACCATTTTCCCGATGAACTGCAACAGGCTGTCGTCGGTACGCAAGACTTCTCCCTACAGCTGAGCTCCAGCTCCCTGCCCCAAATTGAAGCCGAAGTGATCCGCAAAGTCCTTGAAGAAAAGCACTGGAACCTGTCGCAGGCCGCCGAGGCACTAGGCATTGCCCGGGGTACCCTTTATAGTAAGATCAAACATTACGGCATTGAAAAAAGCTGATTCATAACCACGGCAGCAATGACTGTCTTGACCTGCCGACTTCCCCTGTTGAAAATTGAACAGCCGCCGGACGCGGCTCCCTCCCACTACAGCCCTTTCTTCTCATGATCAGACCAAATTGTTCGGCAGCTGTCGAAATTTGCACAACTTTTATTCCAGCCCATAACCCCGCAAACAAACAGGTTCAGCTTGGATCAAGGCCCGTGGTGTTGATAATTGAACAGTGGCGGCGCGGCTTGGAACCGACACGATTCCAGGTAGATCTCAGTAATATATTGAAATTAAAGACAAATATTTTTTTGTCAAGTTGGCGTCAAAATTGCTTTACTTCCAGCAAATACGATTAATTGCCTGTTTGGCGCCCCAGGCCGGGCTTCTTTTGATAATAGTTTCATCCTTATGGTTTTGTTGTCAGCTTCCCGAGCAGGGGAAGAAAAAATTAAATTTAAATATGGAGGTGTGCGCCCGCTTACAAGCAGTAACGATGTCACAGCAGTTATAAATTAAGAAAGTTGTTAATAATTCCTAGGGAGGAAACAATGAAGAAAAAAGTATTGCTTTGTGCGCTTGCGATCTCCGTTATGGGTTTCAGTGCTCAGGGTGTATTCGCGGCCAAACCGGTGACAGACAAAGATGGTGATGGCTACGCATCCACTAATGATTGTAATGATAATGATCCAACCGTCTGGCAGCTCAATTCCTGCGGCCTCTGCGAAGTCGAACCCGTTGGTGGTTGCGGCGGCGGCACCGGTCCCCATGACGGCATCACCGGCACCTTTTCCACTCCGGCCCAGGTAACGGCCAAATGTCTGACCTGTCACGATGGGGATGCTTTTCAGGCCAAGAACTCGCTGCATGGCATGATGCCGACCTTATCCCCGAATGTTACCAATAGCACCGGACTAAGTCAGAAATTAAGTGAAATCAATACCTTCTGCAGCTATCCCAATCCAGCTCTGGCCGGGGCCGCCTGTCTGACCTGCCATCCCACTTTGGGCAAGTTTCAAAATATGACATCGGCTGATCTCGATTGTCTGGCCTGTCATAATGACGTCTACAAGCGCTCCTGGCCGTCTGATCCTGATCCTGCCAACTGGGTTACTGTTGTTGACTGGCAGGGAACCACCAAGACCTATAAGCCATCTGACAAGGATGCCAACGGCGAATTTTTTGTCAACTTTAACTGGGCCGCCATGCCCGCCGGTCTTACCGCCCTTGATCTGATCAAAGGCGTGCACCGGCCAACCACCACTACCTGCCTGAGCTGTCATGCCAAGGCCGGCGGCGGTGACTGGACCAAACGCGGCGATATCGGTCTGAACAGCGCCAATCCGACCAAAGACCAGGATGTCCATCTGGCCTCGGTCGCTAATGGCGGTGCCGGCCTGAGCTGTACCAGCTGTCATACTCCCACCAATCACCAGATCCCCGGTCGTGGTATTGATCTGCGGCCAACAGAAGGCGGTTCGGTGAAGGCCTGTGCTGATTGCCATACCAATAAGCAGACCGGTGGTCATTCTACTGCAACAACCAATCGTCATATGGCTCGGGTCGCCTGTCAATCCTGTCATATTCCGGCCTTTGGTAAAGGCGGCGCCACGGAAATGACGCGTAACTGGACCAGTCCTCACTGGAACCAGGCCTTATGCGGCGGCCAGGGTGCCTGGGCCGGCGAGGAGATCAAGGTAGCCAATGTGGCTCCCGATCATGTCTTCTTTGATGGTACCAGTTATGTCTACAAAATGGGTCAAGTCCTTCGTACCACCGTTGATCCTATCAGTGGTTCTCTCATGCAGGCTGATGCCAACGGTAGTATTAATGGCATCCTGGGAATCAGCAAGCTCGTGCCGATCAAGCGTCATAAATCCAATATGGCGGTCATGACTTCCGGCACCAATAGCGGCAAGATCATTCCCTATGATGTGGTCTATCAGTTCATGACCGGTCTCTCCAATGAGGCGGCTGAAAGAGGCAAGACCTTTGCCGGCTACACCGGAAGTCATGAGTGGAAGTGGCTGGAAGCTGAAATGGCCATTAACCATGGAGTCAGCCCGGCTGCCAGCGTGGCTGCCTGTACCAGCTGTCACCATGCCAGTAAAGACTTCCTGATTACTACCAAGACCAAGCTCGATAAACTCGGCTATGCCTTGAAGGATGCTGACAAGAACGGCGTGGTCGATGCGGCGGACAAGGCCATTATCTGCAGCCAGTGCCATGGCGAAAAGGCCTTCAAGTCTACCTCAGACCAGATGCATGCCCATACCACGAAAGGTTCCGGTATCGGTTGTACCTTCTGTCATGACATCAAGCGTTTTGAAAGGGGACTTTGTGAGCCCTGTAATCCTGACGGTACGCAGAACAACGCCTGTATCAACGAGTTTGTGGATACCAATTATTACAATCACTGTAATTAATATTTCATAATCTCTACAAAAAAGGCCATCCTGCACATGCGGGATGGCCTTTTTTTTATTTTCTGCGCAGCGCGCTTGAGCGATTTTAAGTAATACCCGCCGAAAGCCTTGACTTAAAGCCAAGTCTCCTTTGAGTCCACATACATCCATCATATGAACTCGGGAAAAGGCCTGACGGTTAACAAATAAATATTTTACGACAGCTGATCCTAAAAAGAGGAGGATGAGGCGGGATGGAACCGCATCTTGCGGCACAATACTATTCCACACAGGAGAATAAACTGCGTTGTAATCTTCCCATTACCCATGATATCTTTTCTTTGAGCTGCATATCGGCCTTCCTATTTCTGTCTCGTCAATAAATAAAGACAGGAAAATATCATATGTGAGGTGCCTAGCTGCCGTGCAACGAGCCTCAGGGGTAATATGTTCTCTTTTTAACTATTTAGAATTACTCAACACACAAGGAGGATGCAATGGCAACAGCAAAAAAAAACATTGAAGAGAAAACGATCTGGGATGATGCCCGGCAGATGCTGCGCAAGGCGGAACGGGACGGAGTCGAGACTGCCTGGGACCGCCTGGAGCACCAGACCCCGCACTGTACCTTCTGCGAAAGCGGCCTCTCCTGCCGCAATTGCACCATGGGGCCTTGCCGCATCAGCAAGAAGGCCCCGCAGGGGGTCTGCGGCGCTGATGCCGATGTGATTGTAGCCCGGAACTTCGGCCGCTTTGTGGCCGGGGGCTCAGCCGGTCACTCCGACCATGGCCGAGATTGTATTGAAGCCCTGCATGACGTGGCGCATGGGCTGACCCAGGATTATACCATCAAGGATGAGGCCAAGCTGCTCCGCATTGCCGCTGAGCTGGGGATTGCCATTGAAGGGCGGCCGCTCCTCGATGTTGCCAAGGATTTGAGTGCTGAGTTTTATAGCAATTACTCCAGTCTGCGCCAGGAACTTTCTTTCTCCTGCCGGGTTCCGGAAAAACGAAAGCAGATCTGGCAGAATCTCGGCATCACCCCCCGCGGCGTTGACCGGGAAATTGCCGAGATGATGCACCGCACCCATATGGGTTGTGACAACGACGCCGCCAACATCATGCTGCACAGTGCCCGCACCTGTCTGGCCGATGGCTGGGCCGGCTCGATGATCGCTACCGAGATCTCCGATATTCTCTTCGGCACGCCCAGCCCCAGAAAGTCCAAGGTCAACCTCGGGGTTATCAAGGAGGATCAGGTCAATATCCTGGTGCATGGCCATAATCCCATTGTCTCCGAGAAGATTGTCGAGGCGGTCAACGATCCGGAACTGATCGCTCTGGCCAGGACCAAAGGCGCCGCCGGTATCAATCTGGCCGGACTTTGCTGTACCGGCAATGAGCTGATGATGCGCCAGGGCATTCCCATGGCCGGCAACCACCTGATGACTGAGCTGGCCATCGTGACCGGCGCGGTCGAGCTCATCGTCGTTGATTATCAGTGCATCATGCCCAGCCTGGTCACTGTCGGTAATTGTTACCACACCAAAATGGTCACCACCGCCGACAAGGCGAAATTCACCGGGGCCGAGCATGTGAAATTCGAGAACCATAACGGTGCGGCGCAGGCGCGCAAGGTCGTGCGCATGGCCATTGAGCGTTTCCCGCTACGCAATAAGGCCCGGGTTGAAATCCCGCAGGGGGCCATTGACCTGATTACCGGTTTTTCCAACGAATCCCTCCTGGCCGCCATGGGCGGCACCCTGACGCCCCTCATCGAGGCGATCAAGGCCGGGAAGATCAGGGGTGCGGTTGCCATTGTCGGCTGTAACAATCCCAAGTACCAGCAGGATCACTGTAATGTCAACCTGGCCAAGGAACTCATCAAAAAAGATATCCTGGTGCTGGTGACCGGTTGCGTGACCACCGCCACCGGCAAGGCCGGGCTGCTGGTGCCGGAGGCCATTGAGATGGCAGGGCCGGGCCTCAAGGAGATCTGTGGTTCTTTAGGCATCCCGCCGGTCCTGCACATGGGGAGTTGTGTTGACAATGCGCGGATCCTGCAGCTGGCAGCCCTGCTGGCCAATGAACTGGGGGTGGATATCTCCGATCTGCCGCTGGCCGGCTCATCGCCTGAATGGTATTCGGAGAAGGCCGCCGCCATCGGCACCTACTGTGTCGCCTCCGGCATTTACACCCATCTCGGCCATCCT
Source organism: Desulfobulbaceae bacterium UBA5611 (assembly GCA_002424635.1). Classification (GTDB taxonomy): domain Bacteria; phylum Desulfobacterota; class Desulfobulbia; order Desulfobulbales; family Desulfocapsaceae; genus UBA2270. The sequence goes on along the minus strand of DIKT01000039.1, from coordinate 81,374 downwards.
CCCAATATTACCGGCTCTGAATTAGTGACCAACCTGGCCCTGGAAGGGCTTGACCAGCTCCTCGGGGCCTGTTTCGGCATTGAACCGGACCCTTTCAAGGCGGCCGAACTCATTGATAAGCGGATCCGGCAAAAACGTAAGGCCCTAGGGCTTGGTGAATAATCCCAATGTCTCGTCGGTAATGGCAAAGGTGTTAGTAGCCCCCTGCGTCATCCGGCAGTGACAATGGATGAGAGAGAATTTCCGGCTTCGACTTTTTGATTGGAGATGGGGAACTTGAGAAAGAACATGATTTCCTTTGAGGCTGTAACCATAGGCATGCAGGGCAGGGTACTGGTGCATGATGCCTCTTTTGCCATTCTAGCCGGCGAAAAAGTGGTGTTGCGCGGCAAATCAGGCAGCGGCAAGAGTACCTTACTGAAAGCCATCGTCGGCGGGATTCCAATTACCCAAGGCATCATCCGTATTAATGGCCTGGCCGTCGTGCCTGAGAATATCCAGCAGATCCGCCAGGATCTGGCCTATATTGCCCAGGAACCGGGCATGAGCCAGGAGACGGCGGCGGGTGATCTGCTGTTGCCATTTTCTTTTAAGGCCCACCTGGGCCATGAACCAACAACAGCCCAGATCGAAGCGGTGCTGGCCCGCCTGCTGCTTGATCCCGCCATTCTCAGGCAGAAAAGCGCCACCCTGTCCGGCGGTGAAAAGCAGCGTCTGGTTATCGCTCGAGCCATTCTGCTCAATAAACAGATCTTTCTGGCCGACGAAATCACCTCGGCCCTTGATGCCGAGAGCAAACAGGCGGTATTTGCCTTCTTGCTGGAATCGGAGCACACCGTGCTGTCAATTTCTCATGATCCGGAGTGGCTCAGGCGTTGCGACCGGATTCTTACCATCGACAACGGCAGCCTGCAGGAGGATAGATAATGGATGCCCTTGATATCCCGCTGGCCAGGTTTGCCCTGCTTTATCTCTTGCTGCTGCTGCCTTTGTATCTCCTCCGGAGGCTGAAGCTCGGGCTGAATCGTGAGGTGCTGATCAGCGTGGTACGAATGAGCGTGCAGCTGTTTCTGGTGGGCATCTATCTCAAGCATATCTTTGCCATCAACAGTATCCTGCTCAATCTGCTGTGGATCATGGTGATCATGGTGGTCGCTAACCTCAACATCCTGAAAAAAGCCGGTCTGGCCGTAAATAAGCTTTTCTGGCCTTCCCTGGCCGGGGTGGCCTGCGGCACCCTCAGCGTGCTTGCCGTCTTTCTCTTGCTCGTGGTCCAACCGACCCCTCTCTACGATGCCCGTTACCTGATTCCTCTGGCCGGCATGCTACTAGGCAACTGCATGAACGGCAATATCCTGGCGCTTGAGCGCTTTTATTCCGGGCTGCGCAAGAATGAAACCACCTTTCTCTCCTATCTATTGATGGGCGCCAATCTCAATGAGGCGATCCATCCCTTCATGCGCGAAGCGATTCGCACCTCGCTTGCCCCCACCATCGCCACCATGATGACCATCGGCATCGTCTCCCTGCCCGGCATGATGACCGGCCAGATCCTGGGCGGTTCTTTTCCGCTGGTAGCGATCAAATACCAGATCATGATCATGATCGGCATTTTCGCCAGTCTGGTGATCTCCATGGTGACTAGCCTTTATTTCAGCCTGCCCTTTGCCTTTGACCAGATGCTGATGCTTAAAGCCGAGATCTTTGCCGGCAAGAAGAAAAAGTGAGGAAGGAGATACTGCTCTTTCTTGTTTAATCATTTGTGCCGGATAAGGGTTCTTTTTGCTGGAAGCGAGCAACTATGAATGTGGCTTTTTTTCTCTTTTTGGCTTATATCTCAGGTTGTTGTGCTTTGCGGAGAATGATTTTGTTCAGCCGGTCATGATTAATGGAGCATTTATGAACTTGAGTTTACTACACCGGCCCAATGCCTTTGTCTTTCAACATCTCAGGACCATTGAAATGATTGGAGTGCTGATCAAGGATAAAGGACCAAACAGAATTTCCATGTTTTGCAAAATAGAGCACATAATGCCGAAGCGTCTGCCGACGGACGATATGTGGTGACATAATATGAATTAAGGGAAAGGCAGGTATTTTTATATCACCAAGCCGAATTCGCAGTGTTTGGATGTTTTGGGTCAGCAGGCAGTTTCTCTTTGTCGCTCATAGTGCTCAGCATGCAATTTGTCATCTTTGTGCCGTTTATTTAAGTGAACTGCAACTCAAAATCTATTGCCATGTCATTGCCTGATGGTTACACTTAATTTTTCTTGATTCATCACTTTTCAATTTATAAATCGTTAAATTATGCTCCATAAATTCCGACATCTCAGGCATTGCATCATCCTCCTGACGCTCGTCGCCTTTTCATTGGGAATTAAGGGAGAGGCAATCCTCTGTTTCACGCCTGACGGTGACGTACACGTGGAGCCGAGCCATTCCTCGTGCCATCTTACTGGAGAATGCCTTGCCCCTGCAGGCCGGTTTGCCCTCAATAATGATCTGGTGGAGAACCGGAATCATTGTCGGGACGTTACCCTGAGAGGAGACGCCTTCAATCATCACCAACGGAATATCGTCTCACCCCCGTCCCTCGCCTTGGTTCCTCTGGTCCAACCAATCATCTTAACCCTGACTGATAAAAAGCTTTTTTATACCACCCCTGCCGTTATTCCTCCCCAACTCGTCTCCTTGCAAAGCGTCATACTTCTGATTTAATTCCTGCTGCCTGAGCGCCGTCAACGGTTACGACCCTCTAACCACCAGCGGCACTCACCCAAAAAAAAATCCATAGATAGCCGTGGTCCGCACTTATTAAGCAGCAAGATCATGTTATTCGTCATTTTCCCCCTTTCTGAAGGATTATCTATGCGTATCAAACGATTCGCCTTGTGTATTATTATTTTCTCCGTCGGCCTCTGGTGGGCGCCCATACCCCCGGTCCAGGCTGCCGACACTATCACTGTCTCTGCTCCTGGCGGCCTGACCCTGGAAGAGGCCCTTGTCCTTGCCTCTCAAAACCGGCAGGAGCTCAAAGGTTTTCGAGCTGATCTTGATGCCGCCGCAGTCAAACTGAAACATGCAGGCCTCCCCCCTAACCCCGAGCTCCAGGTCGAGTGGGACAATCTGGGCGGGGATCTGCCCGCTGACGATGTCAAGGAGACCACGGTTTCCCTGAGCCAACCCTTCGAGATCGGCGGTAAGCCATCAGCCCGGAAGAACAGGGGCCAAGCCGAAATTATGCGCCTACAGCACGAGCAGTCTACGACCTGGCTCGACATTGCCGCCGAGGTCAAAATGGCCTTTCTGGAGGTACTTGGTGCCCATGAACGGCTGGCCTTGCAACATGAGGCGGAACAAATCGCCTCGGAACTCGCCGCCATTACCCATGAGCGGGTGGCTGCCGGTGAGCTCGCCGCGACCGAAGAGACCAGGGCCGAGGCGAGAAAAGTCGAGACCATGGTGGAGACCCGGAAATTTAAAACCTTGTTAGCCGAGTCGGAATTCAATCTCGCCATGACACTTATGGAGACTGACAAAGCCACTGTGACTGTAAGCGGACACCTTTCCCAGGAGGTCGCCATTCCAGACCAGCAAACGCTGCTGGCTGAGATGCAGAACTCACCCCTGCTTGCCTTACGCCAGAGCGAAGCACAGCTTGCCGCATCCGGTCTTTCACTCGAGCAGGCCAACGCCTGGTCAGACCCGTCCTTTTTCGTTGCCCTGCGCGAGATTCCCGATCAGGACGCGCGCGCGGTCTCCGTCGGTTTCTCCGTCCCCTTACCGCTCTTTCAACGGAATCAGGCGGCCCTGGCCGATGCTTCTGCCACCGCGCAAAAGGCTATCACCAATAAGGAGAATACGGCCCGCCGTCTGCAGACGGAACTGATAAAGGCTCACACCATGCTGAGCGCGGCCGACCAGGAAGCGCGCACCTTGCGCAACGAGGTCATTAGCCGGGTCACTGAAGCCGCGGAGGCCGTCCGGGAAGGATTCAGGGCCGGCAAGTTCCGCTACAGTGATGTCCTGGAGGCCTCGCAGTCCCGGGAGCAGGCGAAGGTCCGCCATCTTGAGGCCATTCTTGACCTTAACCGCGCCGCCATCTCGCTCGACCGCCTCCTCGGCAGGCCTTCAATCCCGGAGATTTCCCATCAGTCGTCACTCTCTCACCACAGGAGCACCCCATGAGCCATAAAAGATCGATTTACCATATCATTATCACAGTAGTGCTTGTCGCCCTGGCCGGCGCAGGCGGTTTCCTCGTTGCCAGCCGCCTGCACCAGGCCCCAATACCTGCGCCAACTACTCAGCCAACGACAGTTGACAGTGACGCTGACCATCTTGCAACAGCCGGCCAGCCTGAGGCCCAGCATGAAGAATCGGGGCATCATGAAAAGCAGCAAGAGGGAGGCGAGGGCGGCGATCAGGCCGACAGCCATGAGCACGGGGGTGAGTTGTCCGATCTGGATCGACCAGTGGATGAGATGTGGGCCGCCAGCTGCGAACACGACATTCCGCAATACCAGTGCGACGAATGCCGCTATGAGATCGGCATGGTCAAGATCGATGCAACACTGATGGGTGACGATGGCCTCCTGCATACCGGCTTTCCCGAAAAACGGCAAGGACGCCACGAGGAACGAAACCTGCCCGGTGAGGTGCAACTTGACGAGACTCGCACTGTGCATGTGGCCAGCCCCTTGACCGGCCTGATCACCCAGGGGTTCACGACAACGGGGGACCAAGTAGAGGCCGGGGCGCCGCTCTTTGAAGTCGACAGCCCCGAAGTGGCGGAAGCCAAAGGCAGCTACCTCAAGGCCGTGGCCGGACTTAACCTTGCGATCAAGGCTGCTGAACGTGAGACGCTGCTCTTTTCGCGAAAGGTTGCGGCCGAGGTCGAGGTCCAGGAGGCTGAGGCCAAACGGACCCAGGCCGAAACCGATGTCGCCGCCGCCCGTGGCCGCCTTCTGCGCCTGGGGCTCACCAACACAGAAATCAAAGACATGTCGACCAAAAATGGGGCTGCCGCCTTAAGCGGACTCGTGGTGGTCCGCGCTTCCAGGGCAGGAACCGTCATTGAGGGCCACGCCGCACCAGGTGAGCACGCTGAAACCGGTAAAGAACTGCTCACCATTGCCAGCCTGGACTCGGTGTGGGTCATGGCTGACTTGAAGGATGCCGATCTTGCCACCGTCGCCGGCGCTACCGGTGCGGCGGCCACAATCGATGCTTTGGGCCGCAGCTTCAGCGGCCGACTGGACACGATCGCCGGCCGGATGAGCGAAAAAACCCGTACCGCCAGAGCCCGTTTCAGCGTGGATAATGCCGATGGTCTGCTCAAGCCCGGCATGTTCGTCTCGGTACGTCTGCTGCTGCCTGCCGCCGGCGAGAGCCTCGTGGTGCCTAAGGTGGCAGTACTGGCCGATGAGGGCCGGACCTTTGTCTTCACGCACAAGGAGGGAGACTACTGGGTGCGGCGTCCCGTGACCCTCGGGGCGCGTTTCGATGGCCTGGTGGAAATCACCTCCGGCATCACAGCTGAGCAGCGGATCATCACTGACGGCTCCTTTCTATTAAAAAGCGACGTGCTGCGCGGCAAGATGGGCGCCGGTTGTGCGGATTGAGGGAGAACACCACTATGGAACGATTTACTAATATTCTTCTGGCCCGCCGCTGGGTGGTGCTCACCCTGACGGCGCTGCTGGCCGTTGCCGGCTGGGTGGCCTGGAACCGGCTGCCCATCGATGCCTTCCCGGACGTCACCAATGTCCAGGTCATGATCCTGACCGAGGCGCCCGGACTTTCCTCCGTGGACGTCGAGCAGCAGATCACCTATCCCATCGAACAACAGATGGGCGGGGTGCCCAAGGTCACCCAGGTGCGCTCCCTGTCCAAGGCCGGACTGTCGCAGGTCATCGTCGTTTTTGCAGACAATACCGACATCTACTTTGCCAGACAGCAGATCTTTGAGCGGCTGGCCAACGCCCGCGACAACCTGCCCGCCTTTGCTGAACCGGAGCTTGGTCCCATCAGCACGGGCTTGGGCGAGATCTTCCAGTACACCCTGGAAGGTGACGGCATGGACGCCATGGAGCTCCGCCGTCTCCAGGACGCCATTGTCTCCCCCCAGCTCCGGCCAATCGCCGGCGTCAATGAAGTGAACAGCTTCGGCGGCTTTGTCCGCCAGTACCAGGTCCTGGTCAACCAGGAGTCGTTGCTCAAATATGGGATCAGTCTGCGGGAGGTCGTGGAGGCACTGGAAAAGAACAATGCCAATGCCGCCGGCGGCTTCATCGTCCAGGGCTGGGAACAGACTTATATCCGGGGCCTGGGGCAGCTCACCAGCACTGAGGAGATAGGTGAGGTGGTACTGAAATCCCACGACGGCACCCCGGTACATGTCCATGACGTGGCGGAAGTCACCATCGGCCCCCAGCCCAGACAGGGCGCTGTCACCCGCGACGGCAAAGGCGAGGCGGTAGCCGGCATGGTCATCATGTTGCGGGGCGAAAATGCCAAGGACGTGGTCACCAGGGTCAAAAACGCCATCCCCCGCATCCAGGAAAGTCTGCCGGAAGGTGCCCGCCTGAATGTCTTCTATGACCGCACCGAACTGATCGAGGCCTGCATCAAGACGGTGGTCGATGCCCTCACCGAGGGCGGTTTCTTTGTCATCCTGGTGCTCTTCCTCTTCCTGGCCGAGCTGCGGACTGCCTTGATTGTGGTGCTGTCTCTGCCGCTCACCTTCCTGATCACCTTTCTGATCATGGGACAGGTCGGCATCAGCTCAAACCTGATGAGCCTGGGCGGTCTGGCCTTCTCGGTGGGCATGGTGGTGGACGCGGCCATCGTCATTGTCGAGAACATGCGCCGCCACTTGGCGGAGAATCCCGATAAGTCTATGAAAAGCCGGGTAGCCGCCCTGGCCGTGGCCGAGGTGGCAAGGCCGGTGGCCTTCTCCGTGATGATCATTGCCATCGTCCTGGTGCCGCTCTTTTCTCTTCAGGGTATTGAGGGCAAGATGTTCGTGCCGCTGGCCGCTACGATGATCATCGCCATCCTCGTCTCGCTGGTGGTGGCACTGACGGCGGTGCCGGTCCTCTCCGCCCTGGTCCTGAGTCAGAAGCCGGAGAAGGAATTCTGGTTCGTGCGCTCCCTCAACCGGGGCTATCTGGCGCTTCTTGCCCGTACCCGGCGGCACGGGGCTGTGACCATGGTTCTTGCCGTCATGGCCCTGGCCGCTGCCGGCTGGGCCGCCACCGGTATCGGCACCGAGTTCATGCCCCACCTTGATGAAGGGGCCATTGCCGTCAATGCCGTGCGCCTGCCCAACGCCTCGCTGGAGGGTGCGGTTGCGGTGAGCAGCTTTATCGAGAAACGGCTGCTGGCCTCCTTCCCCGAGGTTCTGACCGTGGTCAGTAAAACGGGCCGGGCCGAAATCTCGGAAGACCCCATGGGACCGGAACAGACCGATTTCTTTATCATGCTGAAGCCCAAAAAAGACTGGACTCCCGGCCGTACCAAGGCGGAGCTGATCGAGGCCATGAATAGGGAGATCTCCACCATTCCCGGTATCCGCCTCTCCTTCTCCCAACCCATCGCCTTGCGGGTTAATGAACTGATTTCAGGCGTTAAGAGCGACCTGGCGGTCAAGGTTTATGGTGAAGATCTGGAGAAACTGAAGGGCTACGCCGACCGCATCGCCGCCATCCTCGGTGGCCTGGAGGGGGCGCGGGACGTCAAGGTAGAGCAGGTCTCGGGCATGGAACAGATCGAGATTACCTATGACCGCCAGGCGCTCGCCCGCTATGGCGTGAACGCAGGCGAGATCAATGAGGTGATTGAAATCGCCCTGGCCGGACGCGAGGCGACCAGGGTAGTGGAAGGCCCCCTGCGCACCGCCACCGTAGTGCGGCTTGTCGAGAAGGAGCGGGGAGACCTTGACGCCCTGGAGAAACTGCTCATCCGCGGGGCCTCCGGTGAACCCATTCGCCTTGGCCAGGTGGCGAAGATCGCCCTTGTCGAAGGGCCGGCCCAGATCGGCCGGGAGAAGGGCATGCGCCGGGTGGCGGCCGAGGTCAACATCCGGGGCCGGGATCTGGGCGGTTTCGTGGCCGAGACCCAAGAAAAGCTGCGCGCCATCGAGCAAGAACTGCCTGCCGGTTATTTTCTTGAATACGGCGGCCAGTTCGAGAACCAGCAACGGGCCATGCAGCGTCTCACCATCGTGGTGCCGGCCGCGCTCTTCCTTATCTTCTGCCTGCTGTACATGGCCCTTGGCACGCTACGCGACTCCCTGCTGGTGATCCTGAACCTGCCCTTTGCCCTCGTGGGGGGCATCCTCGCCATCCGGGCCTGGGGCATGCCGCTGTCGGTGTCGGCGGCTGTAGCCTTCATCTGTCTGCTGGGGATCGCTGTGCAGAACGGGGTCGTGCTGATCACCTTCTTCCGGCAACTGCGCGCCAGCGGTCATACCATCGACGAGACCATCCGCGAGGGGTGTCGGCTCCGTTTCCGGCCGCTGCTGATGACGGCACTCACCAGCTTCATCGGTCATCTGCCCATGCTCTATGCCACCGGTTCCGGCGCCGATATTCAAAAACCCCTGGCGGTGGTGGTCATGGGCGGACTGATCACCTGCACCATCCTGACCCTGGTCGTCATCCCGGTACTCTTCGGCTGGCTGGAACAGAGGTTCGGCGTAACGGCCATAGTGGAAAATATTGACAACGTAAAATCAATGGATAATGAAGGGCTGGTCATCAATCAGACCGTATCTCATCTTCTTGCCACTGAACGGCTATAACTAAATGCCCTGGCCATCTGACAGGCCAGAATGATTTCTGGCCTGTCAGATCATGCTCAACAGAACCAGAAGTTAGGAAAAGCCTTTCCTTGTTTTCTTTATATCTTTGTATTGCGAGGATATTTTAAGTACGGTAATTTCATTTCTGGAGCGGGGCGATCACTGAATGTAGTTTTCAAAAACTATATTTTAAAACAACTTGTTACGCTATAAGGAATCAATGCATTAATGCTTCCCGTGCTACGGCTTACATCTGACTAACAAGATCATAATTTAACGATTCCTTACAATCACTTGCCGCAGAGTTCTTTCTCTCTTTGGTGAAATGCAAAAATTTAATTACTTGAAATGGAGCTGTTCATGGTTTTTGACATGATAATCAGATCTGTAAAATAATTTTTAGCTATCAGGACCACTATGAAACTCTTTAGCGACTGGAAATATTTTCTTACTTTCTTTATTACCGTGGTAGGCATTGCCGTTTCAATCTGGATATGGCAAGCAGAAAGTTCAAAATCCCTATCTATCAAGCTGATTACTCGTGTATCACTCCAACCTAAAGAACAAGAATCCCTCCCGGAGATAGAGATATCAGTTGATGGATCACGTCTAGAGAATCCACATTTAGTTGTTTTTGAAGTAACAAACGACGGTAGCAAACCTATTTTAGCCACTGATTTTGAATCACCGCTCGACATTCGCCTAGAGTCGAAAACTACATTTGTACGCTCACGAGTCACAGGTACAATCCCACAAGACATCGAAGCCACAATCTTGAGTGAACGGCAACTAATATCTTTAAAACCAACATTGCTGAATTCAAAGGATACAATTACAATAACCGCAATTACCTCTGGAGCGCCTCCGATCTTTGTTTATAAAGCAAGAGTTGTCGGCATCTCTCATGTATCCTTAGAGGACAGCACAATTGAGAAAACGAGTAAAGCAAGGCATGCATTGTGGCTTTCCGTTTCGGTGCTTAGTTCTGTTGCCATGCTTATTATATTTATTGCAATAACGGATGCAGAAGTGAGATCTAAGGACATTTTTATGCGGTCGAGAGCCGCCATATTTATCGGTTTTGTGTCTGGATTTCCCGGTATAGTAGCATTTGGTACCTTTCTCAAAGGAATCGGAATTGAAGGGCTCGGGTATACCATGTTTTTTTTCATGATCATGTTGATTATAGCGATGTTTATAGCTAGTGCCATCAACCGCAAACCAGACATCATTGACATGCCCTCAAGAAAGTGAATAGTCTATACTTCTTATTCCACCTGACTGCGCTAAAAAATGAAGCATTGCTGGTTTTCCTGAGGTCTTTCTCTCACCATGATCATTAACTTTTGGGGCAACCTGCCAGCACTGTTACGGTATCCTTTCCGAGGTCTGCATAGGGTTGAGTATGAACTGAGCCGCCAGGCCTCAGTCAAGGATATCGTCGAGTCCTTCGGCATTCCCCATACCGAGGTCGGGCGTTTAACCAGCAATGGCCGCGATATCTCTTTTTCCTGGCCCGGTGCCGGTGCAGACAGCTTGGATGTGTACCCTTTCTGCCCCCCGGTAGATGTCCTGACTCCGACCCTCCTGCGGCCGGAGTCTCTGGCCGGCATCACCTTTGCCGTCGATGTCAATGTCGGCAAACTGGCCAGCCTGCTGCGCTTGGCAGGCTTTGACACCTTTTACCAGAATTATATTGCCGATCCGGCCTTAATTGAGGTGGCGGGGCGGGAACAGCGTATCGTACTGAGCCGTGATAAGGGTCTTTTAAAACGCAAAGAGCTGGTCTTTGGTTATCTGGTGCGCGAAATCTATCCGGAAAAACAGCTGACCGAAGTTGTACATCTGTTCGGGCTCAAAGAACTGATGCAGCCATTCAGCCGATGCATGCGCTGCAATGGCCTTTTGCAGGTGGTTGCCAAGGAGCAGATCAGTGACCGGCTGGAACCACTTACCAAAAAATATTACAATTTTTTTCAGCAGTGCCGGCACTGCCGGCAAATCTATTGGCCGGGCAGTCATCGGGACAAGTTGCTCAGCCTCTTGAGTAAGTGCCACACACAAAATCTGGACACGGCCCAGTAACCATGATATCTTCTGTTAAGTGTTACCGGCTCTTCTTGTTGGGCTAACAAACTTGTAATGCGCTAAGTTTGCAAAATAAATAAAACAGCTTCCTTGGACCTATGACCAGGAGGCGCGCTCCATAAATTGATGGGATCAATTTATATGCTGAGATGGTTGCCCTACCTTTTTATCGCCCTGATGATTGCCCTGTTTCCGGCAGTTATGCCGGCGGCTTATCATCAGAGCGGCCAACATCATGCATCTGAGCATTGTCAGCCTTTATGTCATGAGGTTGCCACCTCACAACACAGTCAGCAGGGAGGAGCTTCCTCTTGCGACCATCATGGCGAAATTTTTTGTTGCCATAATCACAGTATCTTCGCGGTTATGCGGACCTGTCATCAGGATCAACTGCTCGTTGGTCAATTCAAGCAGGCCTTGCCTGAATATCGTTTCTCTGCCACTTCCATCTTTCTCTTTCCTGATTTTCGCCCTCCCATCGTTTAGTCGTTGTCGCCAAGCAGCCTGCAACTAATAGCCAAACCACCCGTTTGGCTGACGATTAATCTTGATGACGAGGATGAGTCCATGAAACTTTTTACCGTACTACTGGTCGGAATATTGACTGCTGCGCCCGCTTGGGCCAGCCCTTCCTATACCATTGAAGCGACAAAGCAGCCCGCCTCTGGTTGGCATTTTCAACAGTTAATGGCCTCGCAAACCGACCAGGATGTTCGTATCCATGGTCGGTTAACGGCCAATCGCCCATATAGCCTGAAAGGGCATATTGATATTGCCGCTTATTCCTCCGATGGTAACTTACTGGCCGCCACTACCACCTCCTATATACCATCCTTGCTGACTTATACAGCCAGACGTAAAGGCGGCCTTTACTTTACAGCCGACCTGGCCGGGAAATTACCACCCGATTCCATCGTCAAAGTGGCCTTTCACCGTGAGCAATCACCAGGCAGATTAAGCCCTTCTCATAGCGGCAATATTGCCCGTTAGTAATCTGTTTTCGTTTTCTAATTGTGAGATTCTTACCCTTTTTGTTCTGCCGCCAATTTACCCCTGGTTTCCAAGGGTAAATTGGCGGATATGCCAATAGTCGGCAAACAGCAGAATATCAAATTTCTTCCGACCAGGCCTCATCTTGAGGGGCCTGGCCGCTTAGAAGTACCCTCGGAAATTTGAACATAAATTATTGAGTAAAAACCATATGTTATGGCGTTAAGAAAGTGCTGGTCGCTGTTCCCGGTCGTGGGATACCTGATAAACTTTTTTGGACAACGGTTCATCAAACATGATATTCTTTAGTTGAAGACATTATTTAAAAGAAAATTATTATTACCATCAATACCTCGGGCTTACCTCGATCTTCGCCTTTAAATCGTTAACCCTATAGAAAGTACCTACTCGTTTTGTTTAACGACTTACTTTTTAGCCTTAATGATGAGGTGATTCTATGAAACTAATTAACGTAATTATTGCCGCTATACTTATTACTGTTCCCGCCTGTTCCGGCCCATCATATAAGATTGCAGCAACAAAACAGCCCGCCCAACCATGGCAATTCCAACGGTTAATGGCCTCTCAACATGACGAAGGTGTTCGTATCCATGGCCGCTTAACAGCAAGACGACCATATGGCCTGCCGAAAGGTTATATTGATATTGCCGCTTATGCTCCCAATGGCGATTTACTCGCTGCCACCACTGCCTCCCATGTCCCGTCCTTGCTAACGTACAGGACAAAACGCAAAGGCGGCGTTTATTTTACGGCCGACTTGTCAGAAAAAATACCACTCGGTTCCCTTGTCAAAGTGGCCTTTCACCGCGAAAAGCCACAGACAAGCCCTCCCTGGAATGGCAATATTGTCCGTTAGCAGCAGTTAACGCTCAGAGCCTTTTTCTCTGTATACTTCCAGCCCCATTTCTCAAGGAATTATGGGGCTGGTTGCCTCAAGAACAATTTTAACTATGGTGCCTCTCTGCTTGTTGAAGTATGGTGCCTTTCCCGATTGGTGGATTCTAAATATGGATAAAGGAGAAGGAAACGTTTGATTGACAAGAGCAATTTCGGTACGACCCCTATAAACCCAGGATCTTATATGCAAATTGCCGTGCATGATAACTTCATCACCGATATTTATTCATTAGTGGATGCGGCGGTGGCTGGCGAACTGACTCGGCTGAGCCATGAGGAGGGGATCACCCCCAGTTGCAAAGCGGGTTGTGATCACTGCTGTCGCTATCATATCGTGATGAATATTGCCGAGGCTCAAGCCATGGCGCACTATATCAGACAGGAATTTTCAGAAGAGCAGATCGTCAAGATGCAGATGCGAACCCATCAATGGCACGAATGGGACAATTCCAGGCCAGGCCGACCGTCGGCTGTTATTTCAGATGAGACCGATCTCTCCGGCTATGTCCATTGCTGCCCGTTGCTGGTCAATGACAGATGCAGCGTCTATCCGGTCAGGCCGGTAGTGTGCCGCGCCCATTACGTTTCTTCACATCCCAGCTACTGCTGCGCCGTCAACGATCCGGAATCCACTGAAGATCCGCCCGTAGTACTTAAGTCTGTTGTCGAGGCGGTAAGCCCATTTACAAAACTAATAAGGAAGCAAATTGAAAACTCAGGAATTCATTTCTCTCAGTCCAACATGCTGCTGCCGCAGTGGCTGGCAATTGAGATGGGTTGGGATTTTGCGATACTACTCTCTGATCTTTGATTGCTCAACTGGGCCCTAATCGGTTGGCGCTGTGGCACTTGTTCAGAATGTCTCTTTAATTTCCGGCTACAGCAGCCGTCGGACTTCCTCTTCATCGACATCCGACCACTGCCGGTAGGCTTCGGCCACGGCAAAGCTCTGACCGCCACGTATATTGGCGCAATAGAGGGCTTCAACCATCGGCGCCACCAGGGCAATGGCATGATCGTGGCCGGTGGGTACCGCCACCACCAGATTGTCTGCCCCCATATTGCGCAGAGCCGCAATCGCCGTTAGCAGGGTGTAGCCCGAGGCCAGACCGTCATCGACCAGAATTACCGCCCGGCCAGTGACCACCGGCAGGGGCCGCTCACCGCGAAAAAGCTCCACCCGGCGCTGAACTTTTGCCCGGGTGGCTCTGATTCCCGCCTCGATTTGCTGCGGACTCAGGGGCAGCCGCGCCGTCAGTTCCTTGTTCAGCCGGATGGTACCGTCAAAGGCCACCGCTCCGTAGCCCGATTCGCTGTTCCAGGGCAGGGTGATCTTGCTGATCACCGCTACATCGAGTGGACAATCAAGGCGGGCGGCCACCGGTGCGGCCACTGGCACCCCGCCCGCAGGAATGCCGAGCACCAGCGGCTGCTGGGAGGCCAGGGCGCTGAGCATCCCGGCCAGCACCTCTCCGGCCTCGGCCCGGTCGGCAAAAACTCCCAGCCGATCATGCAGTTCCGTCAGTTCAATAACCCGACTCCGGTTCATAGCTCCTCCTCGGTCAGCAAAAGTTCGATGCCCAGAAGGTGTTCGAGCTCTCTGAGTGCCTGGCCGGGCCCGGTGACCAGGATGCCTCTGATGCCAAGAGCTTGGGCGCACTCTACATTAGCCTGGTTATCATCAAGAAAAAGGACCTCTTCCGGCTGGCAGTTCAGTTCGGCCAACACGTTGACAAAGAAGCGGGCATCCTTTTTACTGCGGCCATGATGATAGCTGCTGAAAATCCGGTGAAAAAAAACAAAGAAGTGATAACGCTCATCGAGTTCGTCCAGCCAGTTGGTCTGATCGCTGACAATGGCCAGAGTAAATCCGAGCCGGCGGAGACGGCTCAGCGCGGCCAGCATCTCGGGATAAGGGACAAAGCGGTCGAGAATGCGGCCCCGTAATTCTCGGTCGCTGGCGATAATTCCAGACCGGCGGCGAAATTCATTCCAGAAGGTGGCCTCGTCGGCCTTCCCCACTACATAGCCGCTGCCGTAAACAATTTCATGGCCCAGGTGGAAGGTCTCGCTGGGATTGACTCCATGTGCGCGGCCAATTGCCTCCAGCCCGGCGTGAAAGCCTTCGGCGGCGATCACCCCGCCGAAATCGAAAAGAATGGTTGAATAGGAGGTCATGATTATCGCTCCAGCTCTATTGATGAGGTACCCGGCGCCAGACCGGCTGATATTTAATTATAGGGAATCGGCAGGCGAGCTGTCAAAAGAAATGTGTAATCTTGCTTGGGAACGACTTTCAGGAATCTTCCATAGGTGCGATGCGACTCTTGTTCGCCAATTGGTTTGATGATGTGTTATTTATTGGCCGAAAAAAATAACTGCGTCGCTACGCTCCGACAGGGTGGCCGGCTTGACTGGAATAGCCATGAACCAGCAAAAAAAGGGACGGCACATAATAGCGCCGCCTCTTTCAATATGATTTGATGTCTATATTACTTTGCCGTTGCACAAGCCTGATTGCTCACCGTGCTTTCCTCTCCCACATCAACGAGCCCGTTATCGTTACAGTCATTCCATGCAGTCACCCGGTAACAGTACTGGATATTTCGGCTCAGTCCGCTGTCAGTATAGGTAAGGGTCCCCGCAGGAACGCCCGCCCTGTACAGCAGTTTCCCTGCCTGGTCATAGTAGATCCTGTAGCCGCTGGTCGGTGCCGGACTGTCTGCTGCTGCCCAGTTCAGGGTCACACTGCGTCTGCCCGCAGTTGCAGTCAGGTCCTGCGGCGCGTCTGGCATCACACACACTGGAACGGGTGGCATACCCCATGTTGTTGAAGCCATCACGAATGGCTCCGACATGCCGGTGTTCAGCCAAGCATTGAGCAGGTTCACACCCTCATCGGCGAGGAAGGCATTTTGGCGGTTATTCGCCAGGTACAGGAACTGGATGTACTCCCAACTGGTCGATTGATAGAGCAGGTCGATAGTCGCATAAACGGCTCCCGTCGGTGGGGAGAGCGTGATCGTGTCCCAATAGTTGTAGATTCCACCGGAGGTTGGGCTTCCATACTGGGCAACAGGAACCGGCAGTGCATTGCGTATCGCTGCTTCATCATAAGTCATGCCATATGGCGGGATGCGGTTGTCCTTGGCAACGTGGTTATTCAGCACAAAGTGAAAGGTCTCGTGATATGATCCGGGGGCCTGAGCGGCCAATTGCCCAAGCGTGTAGTTAACGTCACCGGTCTCACGGTCATAGCCCAACGTAAACGTTGAAGGATATCCGAGGCTGAGCAACTGGTTCGCCCATTCCTGGGTCATGGCATAGTGCGCTTCATAGATTTTGGTGTTGGGATCAGCCGGATCCAGGATGGTCTTAACCTGAGGCGGCACCCCGGGGGTTGCGACATTAAGCAAGCCGTATTCGCCATCCTCCCGTAGGAGAATATTATAGCCGTCATACCACTTGATATTCAGCCACATGCGCCGACCCTCGGGATAGCCGGATATGAGTTTGTGACCCGTGAGGTTCGTCACTTTTACGGTATCGCTGCTCACCGCGAGCGACGCCGCCAATTTGAGTTGCTGCTGCGCTCTTGACTTGCCTGCCTGTGTGGCCTCGATCTGTAAGGCGGTCATAGCACCGCCGAGTCTCAACGTTCCCTGGGCATTTTGATACAGGATGGCATCGGGTATCCAGGAGTTGCCGCCGGTCATATCATGCAGCGGCAGGTCGGACCGTATCGCCGGGTTCTTGTTGCAGCCCTGTCCGGTGACCGCGCGGAGATGGCAGGTCTGGCAGCTAAAGTAGCGGGGATCGCCGTCTTCATAGTCTCCACCGGCGCTGTCAAAGGCTGCTTTGATGGCGCCCGCCTTAAGGTCCGTTGGCAGGGCGGCGTAATCCTTCACCAATGTCTTTGAGAGCAAGCCTGACTTGTATTCGCTAAAGGTCCGCTCCACAATGCCGTACTGGAACGGGAAGTTGTTAAAGGCCGCTTTCACGTCTACAGGCGAGCCGGGCGTACCACTCGCGATCACGGTGCCAGCGGTCGGCTGTTTGCCGTTATTATGCGCTAGATCGCCGACCGCCGGATTCGACACATCGTGACAGGAACCGCAGAAATCGACTGACCGGTGGAATTTGGACGGCATGGATTGATGCCGCGCCTTGGCATCGCTATAGGGGCCGAGTTTATCGCTCGCGCCCCAGAGTGACAGCATCCCTGAGCCATAGAAGCCGGTCGTAGGGATAAGTTCGTTGTTGGCGATGAACGGCGGGAACATAACTCCGAGATGCTCGGAGTTATCGGTATTGGTCATCTTGTGGCAAGTGTCGCAGTCGACACCGTCAGCGTCTCCTGCAGCCAGTCCGGAACCGTCAGTCGGCGTGGAGCGCCCGCCATGCCACCCTCCGGTGCTGTGGCAGCGGATGCAAAGATCTCCCGCTCCGTCAAAATCTTGCTCGGCAACAGCCAGAGTTGCCCAAAAGATCGGATCGCGGCCTGCGTTCGCCATCAAACTGCCGCGCCAGTTGAATGCCGGCTCCACTGCTTTGTTGTAGCCGCCATGGCAGTTGTCGCACTTGTTCGGCGTCTCCAGTTTACCCACCTCATTCGGCTGGGTGCCGGGCTGCTGGATCTCGTTGGGTACGATGGTTGCGGCATAAACAAACCCAAGGCCGATAGTGTATACGAATATAACGGTTAAAAATACTGTGAATTTCATCTTCATCGTTTTTCTCTCCGTTTAAAGGTTTGCAGTTTTTACAGGGACTCATAAAAATGCCGAGCTCATCCAAATAAATATTCAAGAACGTTGTTTCACCTCTCGTTTCACTTTCTCCTCCTCCGCCAGCACTGCCTCAGCCACCACGCTGCATGGCCCTCATAAAGACTGTCAAAACGAACGCTAATTAGTGACGAGATGCACTTCAGAAGCCCCTTTCCTCACAAATCGTAAATGTCACAAAAAAGAATGGTTGATTAGGAGGTCATGATTGTCGCTCCAACTCCATTGATGGGGTACCCAGCGTCAGGCCGGCTGATATTTAATTATAGGGAATCGGCAGGCGAGCTGTCAAAAGAAATGTGTAATCTTGCTTGGGAACACTTTCAGGAATCTTCCATAGCTGCGATTCGACTCTTGTTAGCCAGCTGGTTTGATGTTTTATTGGCCTGTTTAAATTGACCCATAGCTTGTCGGATCATTGACGATCCTCGCTGTTATTTAAAAAATAAATAAATCTGTCCCCTTTTTCCCAAGGGCACCATCTGAAGACCGGTTAGGAAACTTACAATGCCCACCTGACCGCGTTTCGAAACAGCTGAATCATCATCCGTTTTTAATCCAGCCTCCTGCGCCGCCTGCGCACCATAGCTGTTTACAAAAGAGAGCGGTTCTGCCGGCGTAGCTCATCAAGAGAATAACGACTGCCTCGCCACGAGACGCTGTTGTTCTTCAGGGTGGTGAAGGTGGCCTTGAGGATAGTGTAGACCGTGATATAGGGAGTAACCAGGGCCGCCGGCGCCAGCCAGGCGGAGAGACCGCCATGACGGGCCGCCAGGCTGAAAAAGGCGAGACGCAGGACCACGGTGAGGGCGAAGACAAGCCGGGCCGGGCCATGGCTAAGCAGGACGCCCCATGGCGGCAGGATGGTGAACAGGCTGACACCCAAGACCCCAGCCAGGGCCAGAGTCGTGTTGAAGTTGACCATGGCAAAAATATTCTTCATCAGGCCGTCGATCATGGCCCCGGTGGAATGGTACCACTCCACCGTGACAAAATCGTAGCCGCTGAGACATTCCTGGCGCAGGCCCGCCTCCTTGATGATCTTGCCTAGCATCAGGTCGTCGATGGGATGCATTTTGATGGCAGCATGGCCGCCCGCCTGTTCATAGGCCTGGCGGCGGACCATATTGAAGGCCCCCACTCCCATGAACCTCTTACTCCTGGGATTGCTGGCTAGCCACGGTTTGAAGAGCAGAAAGAGCCCGCCGCCGGCGTCAAGAATAAAACTATTGAGCAGCCAGCCCTTCGCCTTATTTTTGAACAGCAGACAGAGGTGATCCAGCCCGGCCTGCTCAAAGCGATGGACGGCCCTGGCCACGGTATCGGCAGCCATATGAATGTCGGCATCGGTGAAGAGAAGGATGTCGCCATTGGCCAGCGCGGCCCCGCAGTGCAGGGCATGGTGCTTGCCGAGCCAGCCCGCCGGCAGCTCATGGATGTCGAGGATGATGAGTCCGGGATGACGCTGCTGCATCTCCCGCAGGATCTCCCCGGTAGCGTCGGTGGAGCGGTCATTGACCACGATAATCTCCAGCCGGGCATATTCCTGGGTCAGCAGGGTGGCCAGGGCCGGACCAATGGTTTCCGCCTCGTTGCAGGCCGGAACAATGATGGAGACCAGAGGGGCATCCGTTGCCGTGGTCGGGGCAATATCGCTTAGGCTGCCGAGCCTGCGGCTGCCCAGGATAATGGTTGCGGTCAGCCAGGACATGATGCTGAAGAGGCTGAGAGAAAGGAGTAATACGGGTTCCATAATATACAAGAGAGTTATTCACGGCCCCGGCAGGGAGGTCACCGGCCACACGTGAAAGGTTGGTCCCGGTTTGTGGCCGACGCCGCAGGCCCCTTTGTGCAGATAAAGAACCCAGGCCCAATCGGTTTCAAAAAAACTGGTTGTTGATGACCAGTAGCCCTCCTGCAGTTCCTCAAAGGGATGGTCTGCCGGCAGGGCCGGCGAATGGAAGCGGCAGTCCACCAGTGATTCCAGTTCATTGATATTTGGCAGCCGCCAGTTGCTCATTCCGGCAAATCCACCCTGGTTCAGCTCGCGGATTGTCTGCAGTGCCTGGTCCCAGCTGACGGTCTGTTTGGTCGCATCCGCCCTCCTGGCCCAGACCAGATCCGTCAGTTTGTCGGTAACCAAGGCAGCATTGGCCACAAATCTGGGTTGCGGCCAGGGAAAGCCGGTCTGCAGCTCCGCGTCCTGACCGCTGCCCGGACAGGGAATTTCCCTGCCGGACTCATCATAACACCTCGCCGCCCCGGTGACCGCCAGCAGCCCGTTGCCTGTTCCACGGACCGGCCAGAATAGAGAATACTGGTCCTTACCGCCATAAAACATACGCGCCCCCTCCAGATGCACATACCAGGCATAGGCCGGATGAATGGCGGCGCTGGTTGAAGTCCAGTACCAGCCCAGAAAGACATTTTGAAAAGGATGAGCAACGGGCAGGGATGGCTTGCGTGCCTGATAACTCATCAGGCTGCGCAGTTCACGGCGATCAGGGAGCCGCCAGTCCCCGAAACCACCGTAGCCGTCCCTGTTCAACAGGTTGATCTGGGCCAGTGCCTCCTGCCAGCTTACGGGATAACCACCGATGTTGGCATCCCTCGTCCATTGCAGGCCGGTCAGATTGTCCCGAACCACCGCTCCCTGCACTTCAAAGCGGATGTCAGGCCAGGGTTGACCCACCCGGTATTCGCCGTCCTGATTACTCCCGGCACAGAGCACCTCCATGCCTTTGTTATCGTAACACCGAACCTGACCAGTTTGCCAGATATGTCTCATGTCATGAAATGCCTAAAGGGGAAATACTCAACTGTTCTTATTTTATCTTGATTTGTTCTATGTTGAGCGCATTTTATCATTAAATATCTGTTTGCTTCCAGAAATATTTTGAGGTAGGTCGTCAATGGGTGGCCATCAAATGAGTCATACTACTTTCTGGCAATTTGTAAAGTTGACGTTCAAAGTCATGGAAGAGAGACGAGTTTCTTCAGTACCCGTTGATGGTTATAAAAATTTCAATATGGAAGATAATCGGAAGATAATGGGACAACCAAACAGACCAAAGGACAGACCAGAATGGCACTAGTTTAAGCGTTTGCAGCACGATATCTGCTACGATGCGGGGTCTCTCTCATTTTAAGTTTCGGTGATTTTGAAGCAGACCATGGGACAGACCACGCTTATCCATTTGTCTGAGATGTGGCCTGTCCCGATTCTAATTCTGGATTTTTTATTTCCCGTTGTTAATAATTGCCGGCATGAACATGGGCCAGGGGAAAGAATCGCTTTTAATGATTACCAGTGTGCCGGCAACTTTATCCTCACTGCTGTAGTTGGGATCATCAACCCATGTTTCGAAAGCATATTCCCCGATCTCTGTCGGCGCATCGTATAAGCCATCATAGGTTATAACCACCATAAGTCCTGTCGGGTCGGTTGTAACATCAAGATTTTTTTGGGTGCCGTCATATTTTCTGGTCACAACCCCCTCGATCAGTCCGTCAACCATGATCTGGGCATGGCCCTCATTGACGGTGAAGGAACGGGGCACATCCGAAGCGGCGTAATAATTGTCGTCTCCTGCCTGGCTGGCCGTAATGGTGACGTCACCCCGGCCGGTGATGCTTACCGTATTGCCTGCCTCCATCAGAAGGGCTGGGCCGGCGGTGACGGCGAAAGTAACTGCTAATCCGGAAGAAGTCGTCGCTGTCAGCAGTATGTCACCATCTCCATATTCCATGTCCGGCAGTTCGGCGAAGGTGATGGCCTGATCTGCCTTCATGACCGTTATGAATACTTCAGCGGTTGTGCCGTTATAGTTTATGCCGTCATCCGGCGTGAAGCTGACGCTCAGCGGTCGATTAGCGCCGGCGGTCAGGACGGTGCCAAGGGCAGGGGTATAGGCAAAGGCGCCCGCGACATCAGCAGCGGCATTGAGTTGGCCTGCTCCCAGCGCTGTTCCATACACAATGTCAGCCGGGGCGGCCCAGGTGATGACTGGTGTTGCCTTGGCAATGATGAGGGTATCGCTGGTGCTGCCCTGATAGTTGCCGTTGTTAATGACGGCGGCAACGGTATAACTGCCGGCAGTGCTCGGCGCAGCCGCTTCGCCGTCGTAGGTGAGGATAACGGCAAGGCCTTCAGGATCGGTGGTTGCCGCGGCGGACTTGGCTGTGCCGTCATAGGTATGGCTTAAATCGGTGAGCGTCACCGTCGCCGTAGCCTTGATCACGTTGATGGATACTTCAGCAGTTGTGCCGATATAGTTTATGCCGTCATCCGGCGTGAAGCCGACGCTCAGCGGTTGATTAGCGCCGGCGGTCAGGACGGTGCCGAGGGCAGGGGTATAGACAAAGGCGCCCGCGACACCGGCGGCGGCATTGAGTTGGCCTGCTCCCAGCGCTGTTCCATACACAATGTCAGCCGGGGCGGCCCAGGTGATGACTGGTGTTGCCTTGGCGATAATGAGGGTATCACTGATGCTGCCTTGATAGTTGCCGTTGTTAATGACGGCGGCAACGGTATAACTGCCGGCAGTGCTCGGCGCAGCCGCTTCGCCGTCGTAGGTGAGGATAACGGCAAGGCCTTCAGGTTCGGTGGTTGCCATGGCGGACTTGGCTGTGCCGTCATAGGTATGGTTTAAATCGGTGAGCGTCACCGTCGCTGTCGCCTTTTCAATAATTCCGTTGCCCGCAGTTTCGAAAGAGACATTGTAATTATTCCCGCCATTGCCGTCATTGACCGCGCCTGACGGGGTGAGTGTTTTCCCGGTTCCCGCCCCCGGAGTAGCAAAGGTCTGCAGAAAACCGGCGGTGTCGCCGCTGACCGGATCCGGTGAGATCAAAGGCGTTCCGCTTGAAGCCGTTGAGCCGTCATAGGTTTTGGTATCCGCCACAGCCGTTACTGTGATATTTTTAGTTGTGATCGTTCCTGCTGTAACAGGCATGAAAGTTACAGCGTAGTTGCTGCCGTTGTTGCCATCACTCACCACCCCGGCAGGGGTAAGTATTTTACCCGGACCGGCATTCCTGTTATCAAACGACTGGCTCCAGGCCGCGGTATCTTCCCCGGCTAAGGAACCCGTGGTTATAGTCGGTGTTCCTACTGACGTTGCGACACCGTCATAGGGTTTTGCATCGCTTGCCGCGGTTACCGTGATGGGCCGGGCATGGACAGCCGCCTGGGTTGCGGCAGCCGTTGAGGTGAGCGCATAGTTTCCGGCGTCAGCGCCGTCAAGGCTTAAACCTGTGATCGTAACCGTTTTATTGATGCCCGTGTGCCTGTTGTTGAATACGGCGACACCGCCGATCAGGCTGACATCCTCGGAGTCGATTACTCCGTCAATGCTCCGGTCGGTGATGGTTGCGCCGCTTGTCCCGTCATAGGTCTTGTCCCCCGCACTAACGCTCGGGGTCAGGTCGACCGCGGTAATATCGGCTGTCGTGATGACATCCCCAACCGGTAATTGATACTTACCGGCATCTGTTCCGCTCAAGCTGAGCTCCGTCACCGTCACCGTCTTATCCACGCCGACATTTTTGTCGATAAAAGTGGCGACGCCGCCGGCCAGGCTGACATCGTCATCATTGATAACCCCGGTGAGATCCAGTGACAGGATGGAGGCCGTTGTCGAGCCGTCATAAGGCTTGGCGGCAACCGTAACGGCTGGGGTCAGTGTTTTCGGCTCCACCGTGAGGGTGGCGGCAGCTGAGGTATCAGTTCCTAAATCGTTGGTAAATACCGCCTGAATCATGAGTCCGTCGTCATCGGGCACCACAGCGGGAATCGTTAGAGTGGTGGCGGTGGCGCCTTCTATATTGCCGAAGGAGGAGCCGCCGTCAACGCTGCTCTGCCATTGAACCATCGGCGCGGGCAACCCTTCCGCTGCGGCGGTGAATACGGCATCCTCACCATACGACACGGTCCGGCTTGCCGGGTCCAGTGTAACCTCCGGCGCAGCCTCGAAGGTTACATCGGTTTGGAGGAAGACCTCGTTATTGACGCCATCGGAGTTCAGGTAATACACAAAAGTGCTGCCCAGGCCCAGCGCCGGCGCAGAGCCGGTATCGATCTCCGTCGGAGAACCGAAGCCTTCCCCTTCATCCGTCATCAAATAAACAATGCCGGTGTTAACGTATGCCAGCCCTACTGAAGTGCCATTGGAGGCGAGGGCGGGTTGGGTGACACCTGACAGAGAGACCTCGGACCAGGCAGAACTGGGACCGACACTGGCGTAACGGGTGGTGCTACTTTGTGTATAAATTACCCGCGCACTGCCGTCTGGAGCCAGAGTTAAAGCATTTAGTGTCAATGAAGCGTTATGACCATTAGTCGTGCTGCCTGGACTGGCAGAACTAAAACCATCACCTGTATTGTTCGTGTATCTAACAGTGTATAACCTATCCGTATAACCAAATATAGTAGCATAAAAGCTCGTCGCTACTATATGGTACTTTCCGTCACTATCGACTTTTATTCTTGGTTGGTCAAAGTATTCCCTTATATAATTAGAGCCACCATAGTTTTCATTATATCCTCTGTATATCACTGTCGGCGTAGAGAATTCCCCATCGACATTATGGACATATCCGATATCAACATACCCATCACTAGGATACGATTGGTTGATATGCGCGACAAAGGCAATATGTGCCCAGTTGCCGGTATCTACATCTATATCAATTTGACCGTTAAAAGTTGAGATGCTAATCGGTGTCTGCCACACCCCTCCCACCTTAGTAATATAAAACTGACCGCTGGCGCTGGCATACACCACCTGCGGCACACCATTGGGTCCGACCGCTATGGCCGGTCTGGTGCCCGCCGCCACCAGTTCCTCATCCCCGATGCCCTTCACATAGTAGATATTGCCGCTCCGTTCATACACGGCATGGGAGATATCATTCGCATCCACCGCCACATCGATATTGGCATTATGGGCGGCTGAATCGGTGATCTGGTGAACATCGAACGCAACGGCCTGGCTTATTGAGGGTGCAGCCAGATAAACAAGGAAGGCTAGGAAAACCGGTATTTTAAGAGTCGGCAAACTGGATAGTTTTTGGATGATAGCGTACATTTTTCACTCTGGTGGCTAAGTGTTGCATCTTCCGGGTTATCGGACGCGGATATGTAATCTCCCGGATTCAGAATTATGAATTAACCAGGTTTTGGTTATCCCCAAACTTGAATGGTTCAATTAATAGCAGGTAAAAAAGGAGATGCAATCACCCAAATGGGTGAATTTGCGGCGACCGGGGAAAATGGGGACGAGAAAAATAGAGGCAGGAAGCGGATGCAAGGGTGCAGGGGACTATCAGAACCAGGCCGGCACCCGGTTGAAACCGGCCGGGTCTTCCATCTGCGAGAAGTGACCGCCATCGGGAATTATGGCTTCCCACCCAAAGGGGGCTCGCCTTCGCGGGCCGAATCAGGGATCAGGCGCCGTTGACGGCATGGATCGGCACTCGCAGCTCTTCGAAAGCGGGCCTGGGGTGAAAGTAGGGAATTACCGGAACTGGGCCAACACCCCGGCCAGCACCCGGTTGAAACCAGGCGGGTCTTCCATCTGCAAAAAATGACCGGCGCCGGGAATCACGGTTTCCCGCACAAAGGGGGCGCACCGCTCGCGGGCCGAATCAGGGATCAGGGCGCCGTTGACGGCATGGATCGGCACTCGCAGCTCTTCAAAAGCGGGCCTCGGGTCCCAGGCGAGCAGGTCGCGCCACACCGGCAGGGCCCAGGCCGGATCAGCGGCGGACATTTCACGGACCAGCCGTTCCTTGAGGACCGCCGGGGTCGCGGCGGTGGCGGTTTGCTCTACCAGAGCGGCCATGCCAGAGGTAAAATCAGCCTCGAAGGGCGCGGCAATGGCTTGCATGGTTTCGCCGGAGAGGCCGCCGTAGTCGATCACGAAGGTATCCACCAGCACCACGGCGGCAACCATTTCTCCCAGGAGGCGCGCCGCCTCCAGCGCCACGGCGCCGCCCATGGAGTGACCGATCAGGATCAACCGTTCCTCTGCCAGTGCCTTGCCGGCCGCGGCGATATCCTGGCCGAAGGTTGTCACGCTCCAGCATTGCCGGTCGCCGGCGTTCGAGTTGCCATGTCCGGGCAAATCAGGTGCCGCGACCCTATGTTGCTCTCCGAAAAAGGTAAGCTGTGGCTGCCAATAGTTCCGGCGGCAGGTCCAGCCGTGAATGAACAGCAGCAGTGGCCCGCCTTGGCCGCAACAGTCGCAGGCCATCGGCATGCCGTCATGGGAGCGCAAGGTACAGGAAGACAGGGAACAATCGGTTTGTCTGTTCATCAATTTACACCTCGATTTCGGTTAAATGGGTTCCGAGAATGCTCTTTTTCCCCATATCTGCGTTATTTTCAGAAAATCAATGCTCGCAGGTAAGCGAAGACTCCGATATCAACTATATGGCTGTGCTTGATTTTCTGAAAATGCCTCGGAGTCTTCGCTTACCTGATCTGAGAAAAAATACCAATTCTCGGACAGCCTCCTAGCGCCGTCGGGCCGGACCGGTCAGCAATCGTTTCATCAGGTCGGCTTGGCTGTGGGTTCCGGTTTTGCAGAAGATGGCCTTGATATGCGACCGTACCGTGTGCAGGCTGATGGCGCAGCGTTTCGCC
Source organism: Desulfobulbaceae bacterium UBA5611 (assembly GCA_002424635.1). Lineage (GTDB taxonomy): Bacteria > Desulfobacterota > Desulfobulbia > Desulfobulbales > Desulfocapsaceae > UBA2270. The sequence continues at coordinate 55,135 of DIKT01000039.1, read as the reverse complement.
ACTTCGGCGGAATCGGGAGTGTCAACCATTGCCATTGCCACCCGTATTTCGGCCTCCGACAGCGAGTAGAATTGGCATAGCCGCTCATGGTCAATCTCGACCCGGGCTTCGGAATCGTAAAAATACACCGCGACATAGCCTGACGGCGGGCCGATCAGCACCGGCACATCCGGATGCACCGGCCTCACCAGTAACTGCAGGTCGGGAGCGCCGGGACGCGGCACCGCCAGAGTACCGCCGGAAGTAAGAAAAGTGCGGGTATCGGCTGCGGTCAGGCATTCGCGGAGTAGTCTTCGCAGGCGGCGATTTTGCAACTCATCGGTGATCAGTAACCGGCTGTTCCGCACTTCCAGCCAGGGACCGTCGACAATAAGCTTCTCCACGCCGGGGCTAAAATAGGTGATCCGCAACGAGCGGTCCAGCAGCAGAAAAGGCAAGGGCTCGCCGCCGGCGGCAAGGGCTATCGCTTCGCCCTGTGCCCGGGTATTTGCCAGCTGCCCGGCGATCAGAAAGGACTGCTGGATATGCGGCACAAGCTCGTTGATAAAGGCTGTTTCGGCCTCGGTGTAATATCCCTGGCCGCGGGTGCGCTGGATCAGCATCTGCACCGAGGTAGCGGCGTCGCGATACACCGTGCCGCAGACCCCGTGGTGAATGTTCTGGGGGCGAGCCCAGTCATTGAAGAACTCGGTGCGGTAGAAATCCGGCTGGGGGCAAGTGAAATGCAGATAGGTCGAATAGAGGCGGCCGGGACGCATCAAGCCAAGCTCAGGACGCCAGGGACAGGCGTTTACGTAATGCTCTACGTATTGGCGGTGATAGTTATCATCAATGTTCAGTTTGACGCTGAAAGTAACGCGGTTTGCTTCTCGGTTCATCACCAGCAGTCTGGCGGAGCGCGAGTTAGTAACCGCCACCAGTTCCCGGAGCAGACCGTGCCAGGCGCCCGGCTCGCCGACTGTCCTGTAAATGGACTCAATCAGGCGACCCCGCTTACGAATCGGTTTATCTTTTATAGGTCTGTTGGTGGTTGACATGGGACAAGATGATCGCCGATGGTTGTAAGAGTTTGTTGTCAAGGCGTGTTAAAAATTGGGCTATTTCCCATGTTTACCAATCTTTATATCCTTTTTTTTCGCGAAAATTCAAGCTTATTTTCCCATCTTATCAATTTTCCCGAACAATGCCTCTCTGCAAAATCAAGGCATGTGAAAAATTTTACTGGTGGCATATAGTTGATATCCCGAGGATAAAATTTTGAGCATAACGCTGAGTGTGGGCGAAAAGACCATTTTTCAAGGCACCCTTGATTTGTTATATAGTCTCTATTTCACTGTTATCGATAATTGAGATCCAGCCTTCAGGACTTTACTGACTTTCTTCACGATTGGAAGACCAAGCCCGATTGCTGTCTTTTTTTGAATTGCAACTGATCAGTCCGCTAATGCAGGATGATGATGCCGATTACCAGGAGCAAGATGAGGGGCAATTCTGAATAATTTTATTCCCTGATGTCCTTTTTCAGGCGCTCGAATTCATCTTTCGAAATTTCACCACGCGCGTAACGCTTCTTCAAGATATCCTCGGCTGTTTCTTTCTCTCCTGAGCCGACTTTTTTCACCAAGGCGACAACTATGAGGATGACTACCAGCCAGAAAAGAATCATGAAAATCCAGCCAAACCCCATACCAAAACCGTAGTTTCCAGGCCAATGCATCATCGCTCACCTCGATATCAATAATCAACTATTTGAGTTTATTGTAAATTAATCCGAATATATAAATAAGAACAAAGGTGATAACCGCCGCTTCAACCATTCCGGTAAGTATGCCCAATGGGGTCAATGAGAAAAACATGTGCCACTGACTCATCATCGAGACCGCGCCGGAGTAAATACCCAGATTGCCTAGTAGACCAAGGATCAACATCCCGATGGCGGCTACTATTGCCGCTGCTGCTCCAAAAGCAAAAACATTGAGTTTGTCGTTCATGTCGAACCTCCTTGTTGCTGTATTCTCATTTTTTTCCAACTCGGCAGAAAGGCCGGCACCTTTTTCGCATAGGTGTCATAAACACTGCCGAATTCCTGGCTCACCAATTTTTCTTCCTGCCTGGCCAGTCTGATGTAGATGACTACCAGGATCGGAAACATCACCATGGTCAGGAGGGTCGGCCACATGAGCAGGAAACCGAGCATGACCAGGATGAAGCCGTCATATTGAGGATGCCGCACCAGGCCGTACGGGCCGGTGGTGGCGAGCTGTCCGTTCTGTTGGGCGGCGTGCAGTACCAACCAGGCCCGATAGATGAGATAAAAACCACCGAAGATCAGGATATTGCTGAGCAGATGGATGGGATTGGTATGCGGATCACCCTCGAAGCCGAACAAGGTATGCCAGAGATGACCGCTGCCGTGGGCAAAGAGATCGGTCTGCGGAAAGTTGGATTGCAGCCAGCCTGACAGGAAATAAATGGTCAGCGGAAAACCGTACATCTCGACGAAGAGGGCGACGATGAAGGCGGAAAAAGCGCCCAGCGACCTCCAGTCGAGCCTGGTTTTCGGTTTGATGAAGCTGAAGGCGAAAAAGATAAAAAAGGCCGAATTGATAATGACCAGTGACCATAAACCGTATGCCGGGGCCTCGTTCATATTTTATCCCTCCTTCTTCGGGAAAAGCTTCATTCTTAGTGAATTTCATGATTATGCCTCTCGTCATCCTTCCGGTGGTTACCGTGACTGCCGTGCCCGCCATGCATAAAAACGTGCATCAACGGGCACAGCAGCAGGATCAGATACGGCAAGGCGGCCAGAAGATGGGCCTGATGCTCCGTCCAGAGGAAATAGCCTCCCGCGGCGACAAATGCCAGAAAAGCCAACCGCGGTCCCGAGAGAATCCTTAGTATATACAATATGAAATTTTTATTTGTCACGGTCTTACCTCCCTCGGAAAGTGAGTCTCATGAGACGGGATCTGACTGTGCCGTATAATACGCCATGCCGCCGAGACCGGCCATTATCGAGGCGATAAGAAAGGGGCGCTCCGGGCTGGAAGCTTTTTACCCGTTCCGACCAGGGCGAAATAGCTATTGTTGCCGGAGATTATTTCATCATCATTTCCTGCTGCATCATCATGCCGTTCAGCATCTCCTGCATCATTATCATTTTTTTCTCCATCATGCCCAGACGGTCATTCGGGGGACTGCCGCCCATCATGCCGCCCATCATGCTGCCGCCCTGGCCCATCATCTTCGACATCATCTCCATTTTCTTTTCCATCATGGCCATGCGATCAGCCATGGGCATGGAACTCGCTTCCTTTTGTTCCATCATGCCGGCCTGACCTTCCATCATGGTCATCATGTTCATGCCATCCTTCATCATCCCCATGTGTTGGTGCATGAGTTCTTTCCGGGCCGGCGTATTTTTTTCAGATTCAATCTTTTTACGCATTTCCTGCATTTGTTGCACGGATACATCCATCTTGCTGGTGTCCGTCTGTGCCTCAACCTGTGTGCTCTGGTTTTCGGGGTGATGCGCTTCCACAGCCAAAACAGGCGTGGTGATGGATAGCAGTGCCAGTAATGATGCGGCTAAAATCAATCTTTTCATCTTCGTACCCTCCTTTAAGTGTTATTGCTGAATGGGCATGGCGCCCCTTTTCCACATTGGTCTTATCTCACCTGATTTTTAACCGTCTTAATCTGAGAGCGTTGGCGACCACCGAGACCGAGGAAAGACTCATGGCCGCTGCGGCGATGATTGGCGACAGCAGGAGGCCGAAAAATGGATAGAGCACTCCGGCAGCCACCGGTACACCCAACGTGTTGTAGATAAAGGCGAAGAAGAGGTTCTGCTTGATGTTGGCCATGGTGGCGCGGGAGAGTTTACGAGCCCGGACAATGCCGGTGAGATCGCCCTTGACCAGAGTGACGCCGGCTGATTCCATGGCCACATCGGTACCGGTGCCCATGGCAATGCCAACCTGGGCCTGGGCCAGGGCGGGCGCGTCGTTGATGCCGTCGCC